>NZ_JABMIV010000020.1:0-51714 GCF_013332445.1 Brevibacillus sp. HB1.1
TTTCACGAGCACTTCAAAAGTACCGGACTCACAATATACCATGTATGTTTATTTTAAGTCAACAGGTAATTTTGGAGTGTTTCGTTTTGTTTTGTGCCGCCCTTTTTGAAAGGCGGAATACCAATATAGCATGATCTGCTCGCATTATCAAATGAAATAATTGGAAATAAGATTTGAGTCCTCATCTTCTATCTCTTTCCTTACGCTTCAATACCTTTAAATCAGATTAAACTGCCCGCTATCTCAACCATTTACGTTCATTCAAAGCTACTCTTCTACATCTTTTGTCGAGTTTTCCATGCGATCTCTTGAATCTCTCCACCGGTTGTACCTAATTCTCCTCCTGTAACTGCCTTCGCAAACAAGCTGCCCCCCTTTTGGAGTGGATTTTAAAACTTTATATACATTCATACATATATACATAATGATGTATATTCAGTCCATGAACACGACACCGATGCAAGTCACATTACTCACGATCGCCGAGCCGAACCGTTTTAACATTATCGAACTTTTAAAACAGGGGCCGCACTCTGTCAGTGAAATCGTTCAAGCCCTCAACATCGGCCAACCTCAGGTATCTCGCCATCTGCGCATTTTGAGCGAGGCTGGGTTGGTACGCTCCCGCACCAAGGCGCAGCAGCGAATATATAGCCTCAAAGCCAAACCCTTTCAGGAACTCGACGAATGGTTCGATTCGTTCAGCATTCTTTGGGAAGAACGGCTCGACAATTTCGATGACTATATGCTCGACTACAAACGAAAGGAGAAGCCATGACAGGTAAGCAGCTTGCCGCTCATTTTACCGTCTACAACTACGATCGTCGCGGGCGCGGACATAGCTCTGATACCGCCCCATATGCCGTCGAACGCGAAGTGGAGGATATCGAGTCATTGATCCATGAAGCCGGCGGAAGCGCCTATTTGTTCGGCAGTTCATCCGGCGCCGTGCTGGCCCTTGAAGCAGCTAGCCAATTAGGCTCTCAAGTTCAAGAACTCTTTCTGCATGAACCACCGTTCATCATTAATGACAGCCGATCGCTGGAAAGTGAACGCCCCAACATTCATCATAACAGGGGAAAACAGCGGGCCGTTTTTCGATGACGCAGCCAAAGCGCTCGCCGAACTGTTGCCTCTGGCTAAACATCAAACGCTAGCCGGGCAAGATCATTCCGCAGTTGTGATGGCTCCAGATGTTTTGGCAAAAGCAATCGTAAATAGATGTGAATGAACACCATAGACCGTTTGCTCGGAACACGCAGTAAAAGCCCATTTTTCGTCAGGGGGCTTTTTGCAGCTTCAGGGGGATTTGTTCTTGATGCTCTCCCCGATCATCTGTCCATTTTATATCCATCTTCAACTCAGAGAAGTAGTATTCCAGCTGTTCTTTCGGCGTATCTTTTGCAGGAAAATCAGTCGAGAGAAGGTTCGGGTACTCCTTAAAAAGCAGAAACGATTGCTTATCATTGAACTTTTTTAAATAATCGTGGTCGAAATTGCCGCTCGGATTACCGTTAACTAGATGAGCTTCGAAATGCAGCTTCGTGACGTCATTCTCCATTTTCTTCGTCAAGTAAAATGGATAAACAACATGTGTGTGTTCACTCTCAGTCGGCCTGATCTCCATGACCACGCTCCAATTGTCGCTCTCCCCCGTAAATGTATGAACCCAGTCGTCATTCGCAGAGCAACCGCCAATGCTAATGAGTAGCATCGCAAATAGAATCAAGACAATCTGTCTCATCCTACTCCCCCTCTGATCGATAGGTCTTCGATCTACAGTCCCTCATCACTCTTGCTCATCCGCCCAATCCAAAAATCCGGACAACAGGCTCTCTTCTTCCGCTTCATTTCCGCGTAGCTTTGCTTCTAACCGATCCATCCGCTTGTAATACGCCTCTGCGTCGGCCTTGGACCTGTTTCGCAACAGACTCCCGCGCTTTTTCCACTGCTCATACGCTTGCTTCGTGTAATACAAAGCCTTCTCCCAATCCTTCAGCTGGTGCTCGTACAGCTTGGCAGCCTCAATATACACCTCTTCCGGGACATATCCGGTGGACTGGATGCACGACTCCCAAACGGTTAGGGCTTGCTGCCAATCCTTTTGCTTTTTGTACAGATGACCGATGGCGAGCTTGGCCCGGTTACTCCACGCATGCTCACTGTCTGCGACGAGACGATAGCCTGCCATAGCGGCTTCCTGATCTCCAAGCGCGTCGTACCATCTGGCAATTTCGTAGCTTTCCTCGATAGATACCGTTGCACTCCCTTGCCCTACCAATAGCCGCGTCATGTGAATGTACATCGTGATCAGAGACAGGACGTCCGTCTCGTTATGACGCAGTACGCCTTCGATGACATCAGGGTCCTGAGCATGCAAAAAGTCGAAATACCGCACCGGTGCCAAATAGCCGGGCAAATCATCCTCGCGAAAAACATCCAGCTTTTCCTGCTCAATGATACCCAATCGGCACGATTCTAGCTCCGCCTTCCACAGTCTCCTCGCTCCGTGCAAAAGGTCAAAATGACCAAAGGTAGGCAAAGCAGGCACTTGATCGCGCACCAGTGTATGCCGTGTCCGAACTTGCGGCCAGTCAAAGGACTTTCCGTTAAAGG
Source organism: Brevibacillus sp. HB1.1 (assembly GCF_013332445.1). Classification (NCBI taxonomy): domain Bacteria; kingdom Bacillati; phylum Bacillota; class Bacilli; order Caryophanales; family Paenibacillaceae; genus Brevibacillus; species Brevibacillus sp. HB1.1. The sequence goes on from NZ_JABMIV010000020.1 coordinate 2,617, forward strand.
TCACCAGATGTGAGGACTTCTGTGCTTGCTCCAAAAACGACTGGTACAAGGTCACCTCTGCATGCGGGCCCGGGAGAAAATGCTGACGCACCACGACGTGCTCCCCCTCGAAACGACTGTACCCCAAAAGAAAAATCGCATTGCCTGCCCCGCCTGACAGCCCTGTCGTCTCCGTATCGAAGAACAGCAAGTCTTCTGGCCTCCTGCCCGCAGCGGATAGCGGATGCTCTCGACCAGCCGCTTCCCACATACGGATCGCCTCACGCAGCTCGGAAAAGGCGTAAGCGCCATGCTGCTGATCAATCGGATAGCGAACTTCTCGAATCATGACGTAATCATCATCCCAGATGTAGGGCGATGCCTGCATTTCCTTCCACTTGTCAGCAAAAGGTATCTGTAACTCGGCGCTGCTATCCGTTGGTACAGCCACCCTCGGCTCTTCCCCCGGCTCTTTCTGGCGAATGGCCGTTTCCGATTCGACTGCTGGCGCTACCGATTTGTCCGTTTCCAGCGAGAGATGTCCCTTCATCCGTTGCAGCTTGGATTTAAGAGACATAAGTGCTTCCCCCTTGCGCGATACGCAGCAAGGTCATGGCTAGCCCCTTGCTGCCGTCATCTGTCGCTCCCACACAAGACGGACAGCCTGACTCACACGGGCAAGAGACAATCATCCGCTCTGCCTGGGTCAAAATCGTCTCCATTTCCTTATATACTTGCTCACTCAAGCCGATGCCTCCCGGATAACGGTCATACAGAAAAATCGTCGGCTCCTGCGAATGAACGGCCTTACGTTGCGGTATCACGTGCAGGTCCATCGGGTCGCACATGACAAACAGCGGGGCTACGTGCTGCAACACATGCGCCAAACCAACCAATCCGCGTTCCACATCCTCTGTCCCAATCTCGCCGAGTAGCGCTTCGGAAAAACCGATCCACGCCGCATTTGTATGCAGTTCCTCTTCTGGTAAATGAATCGGTCCCGAACCGATATTTTCATGCGTTTCGAACTTGATTTTCTTAAAGATCGTCGCCATCGCATTCACAGCTACTTCGCCATAAGCCAACGTGCTCTGCGCATGACGACGGGACTGATCCTGCTCCAATACCTTCAGCGAGACGGCCAAGTTTGCATCTGTGTAATAATCGACCTGCACTTCCCGGACATACGCCTTCTTTTCCTCATAGTCCAGCTTTTCCACCTGGAATTGCGTCCCTTGATGCAGGTAGATAGCCTCGTCATGCAAGAGCGTCATGGAGCTGAAACGGTCCATTTCCCCGATGACACGCTCATTTCCCCGTTCACTGATGTCGATGATCACGACATTTTCCTGCGAGGCTGACCGCAGACTGATGTTGTGGGCCGGGAATGAATCGTTCATCCAGAACCACTTGCCCCGCGAGTAATGAAGCACCTGCTCCTCGGTCAAGAACTCCAGAATTTCCACGATTTCCGCGCGACCGAATGTATCACCCTCACGAAACGGCAGCTCGTATGCCGCACATTTGAGATGATCCACCAAAATGATCAGGTTATCGGGATTGATCCGCGCTGTCTCAGGACTGCGGTCGAAAAAGTACTCTGGATTGGCGATCACATACTGATCCAATGGCGTGGAGCTACCGACCATCACGACGACGGATTCCCCCTGCCGTCTTCCTGCCCGTCCTGCTTGCTGCCATGTGCTTGCGACCGAGCCCGGATAGCCAGTAATGACACACGCCTGAAGCTGCCCGATATCTACCCCAAGCTCCAGCGCATTGGTGCTGACTACGCCCATAATGTCACCATTGCGCAAGCCGCGTTCGATCTCTCTGCGCTGGCTCGGCAAATAGCCGCCACGATACCCTTGGATCGTTTTTGGCCCCAGCTTGCGACGAATCAGCTCCTGCAAATACGTCAGCAAAATCTCTACACGTACACGGCTTCTCGCAAACAAAATCGTCTGTATGCCATTGATCAAAAATTGCTCGGTAATGTCTCGCGCCTCCAATGTGGCACTGCGTCTAATATTGAGCTGCTTATTGACCACAGGTGGATTGTAGAAAAGGAAATGCTTGATGCCAGACGGAGCACCATTGTTGTTGACCAGCACTACCTCTTCTTCTGTCAGTGCTTCTGCCAATTGCTTCGGGTTGGCGATGGTAGCCGACGTACAAATAAATTGCGGGTGACTCCCATAAAAGGCACAAATGCGCTTCAACCGCCGAATGACATTGGCGACATGGCTGCCAAAAACGCCGCGATATGTATGCAGCTCGTCAATCACGATGTATTTGAGATGCTCGAAAAAGGACACCCACTTGGTGTGATGGGGCAAAATAGCGGAATGCAGCATGTCTGGGTTGGTTATAACGATATTTCCTGCCTTCCGTACCATCTGCCGGATATTTGCAGGTGTATCACCATCATATGTTTCGGATTTGATCGAAAGGCCCATTTCCGTAATCAGTTCGTGCAACTCCGACTTTTGATCCTGCGCCAAAGCCTTGGTTGGGAACAAGTAAAGAGCCCGAGCCTGTGTGTCTTCCGATAACGTCTGGAGGATCGGCAAATGATAGCACATGCTTTTGCCAGAAGCCGTGGGCGTAACCGCGACGATGTGTTTACCTTCGCGCACATGGCGAAAAGACGTTTCTTGATGCGTATATAAGGAGGGAATGCCTCTATTCGTCAGGGCATCTCGAATTCGTCCGTCCAGTTCATCTGGAAATGGAACAGACTTTGCTTCCCGAGCAGGAATGACCCTCCAATGCGCAATGTTATCGCGAAATCGTTCCTCTGTTTTTATGTGATCCAATATGGCTGCGATATCTTTTTTCACATTCATTTTCGTCACCTTCTTGCTTCCATTTTACGAATGGACGTTCGGCATGTAAACATGGAATAAAGATCCACTTTGAACAGATACTACTATCAACTCAAGTATGTAGAGGTATGTGCATGAAACAAGGTTCTTTGACTTTTTTTCAAGTTGTCTGTATGTTGATGCTCACCATTGGCCTAATGAACCATGTGATTGTCATCCCCATTTTATTAGATGCCGCAAAACGGGATTCATGGATATCGGTTATTTTGGCAGGTGTCATCTTTCTTGTGTGGACCTGCCTTCTGTATTCGGCAATTGCCAAAACTCGTCAGCAGCATCTTTTTCTTTTGCTGAAAAAAGCATACCATCCTGTTGTTTCCTATATATTGGCAGGCATTGCATGTGTCTATTTATTCATGATGTGTGCAATTACGATGAGAGATACCGTTACCTGGATACACGTCGCTTTTTCCCCCAAGATGCCCACTTTTTTCATTGCCCTTTTGCTAGCTGGCATTTGCTTGTGCAATGCATACTTGGGCATACGCTCTATCGCAAACACAGCGGTCCTTTTCCTGCCGCTTGTCATCTTTCTCGGTTTCTTCGTCATGTCTTCCAACTACGCGCATAAAAGCTATATGTTGTTGAAACCATTCCTGGAGTTCGGGATGCTTCCTGTGTGGAAAGGCATGGTCTTTGTCGGAGCTGGTTATATTGAACTGATCATCCTTCTGTTTATGCAACAGCATATTCGCTCCAAGTATTCGCTGCTGCCCCTCTTGATTCTTGCCATCGTGTTAATAGGACTGACCTTTGGACCTGTTACGGGGGCAATTGCCGAATTCGGCACTGGCGAGTCGGAGAAGCTGAGATATCCTGCTTACGAAGAATGGCGCTTGGTTAATATTGGCCGCTACATTGAGCATATGGATTTCTTAAGTATTTACCAGTGGTTTTCAGGTGCTTTTATTCGCATGTCTTTGACGATCTTTCTCATCGTAGATATCTTTCGAATGGAAAATAAAGCGAAAAAACTGGTTGTCCTCGTCCTGCTTTATTCCCTATTGATTGCCATTGCCGTTCTACCCTTCAGCGATAACGCGTTTCTGGACATGCTAACCGTCTATATCGTTCCAATTATGTTTTATACGATGTTGTTCTACTCGTTCATTATCATCGTGCTCGTACATTGGTCCAGCCGAAGGAGGGGTATGATCTATGAGGAGAGTCCGAGGGAATGATGTCTTCGTCCCTAACGAACATCCACCGTCCATCCCAAACGATCAGCCTTTAACCGAACATTATTTTCGGCAATTGTTTGCCTCTTGTGCAGATGTCATCATAGATTCGGTTCGTTTCCCCTCCACAGAAGATCAGCAGAATTCGTCTGACGTTACCATCATTTATTCGGAGGGTCTATGCGATATCAAACAGATCAACCAATATGTGATTCCGAAGCTATCCCACATGTATCAAACGACTTCCCCGCTGAGTGCTTCAGGCCTTGAGCAATACAGTGAGTTATTTTTGAAAGCGATTCTCGACGATCGCAATCCGGACCTCCTTGTCAAAAAAGTATTCGGAGGGGAACTCCTCCTCTTCTTTCCTTCGTTTAACAAGCTCTATTGGATGGAGCTCTCCAACCCGCCGCAGCGCACTCCGGAAGAACCAACTACAGAGGTCTCTGTGAAAGGACCGCGAGATGGCTTTACCGAAGAGCCGCACATCAGTATCGGCTTGATCCGGAAAAGATTAAAAACCAATAGGTTAGCGGTAGAAGAGTACAGACTAGGTGAAGAGACACAAACAAGAGTCAATTTGCTGTTCCTCAAAAATAAGATAAACCCGGAAACATTGAATGAAATCAGAACCAAGCTTGAACAACTGCAAGTAACAGCGATTATCAGCAATACGCAGCTCGAAGATATGCTAACAGGCGCCCGCATACCGTTGTTTCCTCTGTTTGAGTATACAGGCAGGCCTGATTTTGCAGTTAACGCGCTGTTGCATGGGAAGTTTCTTATTTTTGTGGAAGGCTCCCCGATCGCCACGATCGCTCCTGTGACCTTGACTTTTTTATTTAATACACCGGAAGATATCTACTCGTATTTTTGGTATAGCGCTTTTACCCGTTTAATGAGATTGTTCGGATTCCTAGTGGCCTTGTTTCTTCCTGGCTTCTGGATTGCCTTGATTACTTATCATCAGGATCAGCTTCCTTACACACTGGTGGCAACGCTTGTCCTATCCAGACAGGGCGTCCCCATTCCTGTCCCGTTGGAAGCAATCGTCATGCTGCTGTTGTTTGAATTATTTCGTGAAGCCGGTATACGTCTTCCCATGGCTTTTGGTCAAACTTTATCCGTGGTTGGCGGTCTGATCATCGGTCAAGCCGCCATCAGTGCAGGGTTAACAGCTCCCGGGATTCTCGTAATTGTGGCGATGTCCGTTCTCTCCACCTTTTCACTGGTCAATCAAGACCTCGTCGGTACGGTTAGCTTGCTCAGACTCATCATCTTGGTCATTTCTGGTATGGCCGGGCTGTTTGGCTTTTTCATCTCAGTTGGGATGATCGTGCTGTACCTAACCAATCTGCGATCATTTGGGGTTTATTATTTGGAGCCGCTCTCTCCCCCTATTTTTCAGGATTTGTGGAAAGTAATCTTTCGGATCCCATGGGGAAAATGGTACAAGGTCCCTCACATGCTACAGAAAAACAGATCAAGCGAGGAGAATCAACAATAGCAATGCAAAAACTTCGCTGCTTTTTCACGACGATTTTGATCTGTGCCATGTTAAGCGGTTGTTGGGGTGCCAGGGAAATTGAGCATTTGATTTACGTCAATTCTATTGGAGTTGACTATGTGAAGGGGAAATTTGTGTTTTATACGCAAATCATTAGCTTCGGTAATATTGCCAAGCAAGAAGCAGGTGGACAACGCCTGCCTCAATCCATTTCCATCGGTAAGGGAGAAGGGAAAACGCTGGATGAAGCGATATTCAATCTGTACCCAACCTCACAGCAGCGACTTTCCTGGAGCCATATCAAAGCTATTGTTTTTTCCGAAGCTGCCCTGAAACAGGATGTCGTCAATCAATTATTGGATGTCGTCGACCGTTACTACGAATTCCGCTATACAATCTGGACATTTGCTACAAAAGAACCCATCGAAGATATTTTTAACGCCAAGCCTATTTTGAATATCTCTGTCCTGTATTCCCAATTGAACGACCCGGAGGATGTATACAGACAAAGCTCGGTCATTGCTCCTATGTATCTATACAAGTTTATCTGGAAGTGGAAAGAAAGTGGGCAGACCATGCAGTTGCCCGAAATAGGGATCAACAAAGTTCAGTGGACCGAAGATAAAAAAAAGCACCCCAAACTGATCATGAGTGGCGTCTGCTTTTTGCATAACAAGAAATTGAAACAATGCATGCCACGTACTGACATCATGGGTCTACGCTGGTTGGATAAAGATACGAAACGACCAGGAATTACGGTATATCATGATGGCCACCCCATCGCAACGCTTGTCATGGAAAAGATCAAACCGTCCATCACCCCCAAAGTGGAAAATGACAAAGTAACGTTTCAGCTCAAGGTGAAAACGAAGGCAAACATGCCCCAATTGGTAAAAGCCATTCCTGAAAAGAAACTACGCGAATATGCGGAGAAGAGCATTTCTGAGGAGATCATGCACACGTACCTTTTGGGACAAAAATCACAAATCGATGTTCTTCAATTGTCAGATGCTTTATATCGAGAGAATCCCAAGGCATGGCACAAGCTTACGAAAAATGGGGAGCTGCCTCTTCGTCCCGATACGATTTCCCGTCTGGACGTAGAGCTGGAGCTATTCGGAGGAAACCTCTCGAAGATACGGGAGCATTAAAACGAACCGGGACCAGTCTCTGATGACTGATCCCGGCTTTTTTTGTTTAGGAAAGTTGATTCAAATGATTGTGCGGTGTTTCATTGCGTTGGATTCGATCTATGTTTTCCACAAAAAATTGGTACCTTTTCTCGTGAAACTTGGTTCCGTCAGGCATGCCTGCTGTATGTGGGGTCAACACGACATTTTTCAAAGCACGCAGCCCACTGTCCACGCTGAGAGGCTCCCGTGTGAACACATCGAGGCACGCTCCGCCAATCACATTGTTTTTCAATGCTTCGATCAAGTCCTCTTCACAAATGATCGGCCCTCTCGCTGTATTGACGAGCAGTGCATCACTTTTCATTTTGGCTAAAAACTGCTTGTCCACTAAATGTCTCGTGGATTCATTCAGAAAAATGTTCAGGGTGATGACGTCAGATTGGGCAATCAACGTGTCCAGATCAACCATTTCAGCATCATCGCTCTGCCTGTTCGGGTTGGTGTCGTACGCCAGCACCTTCATTCGGAAGGCTTTTGCCAGCTCCGCTACACGAGAGCCGATGGCACCAAAGCCGATGGTTCCGATGGTTTTTCCTGCGAGCTCGCCACCGACGTAGACGAGCTTGGTCTCATCCTCCCGATTTTTCATCGCTTGATCGAGATAAGAGATGTTTTTGTAATACCCAAGAATGAGCGCCATAATATGCTCGGCTACTGCGTTTGCATTCACGCCAGCCGCGTTGCTCACCCAAATGTTTTTCTTCGTGCACGCCTCAATATCCACGTTGTCAAAGCCCGCACCCGTCTGGACAAACTTCAAGTTGTGCGCTTTGTTCAGCAACTCTTCATTTACTTGGATATGCTCGGGAATCAACACATTTGCTTCGCTGATAAATAACTCGATCTGCTCAGGCTCCACAATTTGGATGCGCCAATCCTGCGGAAACGCTTGTGTCACACGTTGCTTGGAATAGTCGGTAAAGTATCCCGTAATCAATACATTCACTTCTGCCACAGCCCCAGTCTTTTCGTTTATGCATTGGCCCATGCTTCGTAAAAAGCACGTTTTACATTGGCGATTACCAGCATAGGCGATTCATCCTCAAAGCGCCCCACCTCAAAGGTCATGACTGGCTTCCTAGTTGGTTTTGGGCTCTTGAAAAAATCAATGTCATATAGCGTCGTGATGAAAGCCGTCAGCTCATTCACACCAACCTCTGAATCCTTGACGTGAAACGGGAGGTGCTTATCCCCGAAATAGCTGGCTTGCCTGTTTTTCAAGTAACAGTTTCCGAGATGAATGTGCGTTAAATAATCTTTAGCCAACCACAAGGATTTGTGCGAGTCCTCGCCCATAATCGGCAAATGGCTTTGATCCAGCAAGAGACCAAAATTGTCGTACTCACTGCGGATCACGTTTGCTACATGCACCGCCTCATGAGTAGGTCCGAGTAAATAGTTGCGGTCGACATATCGATCCCCGATCTCCAAAGAAATGCACAGCTCGTACGTATCGGCTTTTTCTTTTGCGTACTTGCACAGCTCCATCGCCGAAGCAATAAACGCCTGGATGTTTTTCGACTTGTTTTCCTCGCCTTGAAATTTACCCGTTACGATATGCATGATTTTTGCGTTCATTTCATAGCAGTGATCGATCAGCATCTTGCCTGATTGAATAGACTTGTTGCGAACGACCGGGTCCAAGGAGCTGAGATCAATCTGCAATTCTCTGGCTGCATCTCCACCATTGAAAATAACCTCGACTCCGCTGTACGTCATATACTTTGCCGCTTGTTCCCTCGTCTCTTTGTCCGCGATATAGGACACTTCTACCGCTGTAAAGAATGGATCTTCCAGGATCGTAAGAAGACTCGGAAGCATCTGTTCAGGCCTGCTTTGTGAAAAAGGAAACAGCTTCGGCAAAACGATTCCGATACTCGCCATCTTCTCCACAGGGTAGATCATACAATTTTACCGGACAAAATCAGCTCTGGCAGTTCTTTTACCGTGTCGAGCACATGTGTATGATAGTACTTGCCCCATACCTCGATGGGGGTCGAGCCTTGCATCACGCCGATGACCGCTTTGCAACCTGCGTTGTAGCCTTCAAGCATATCCGCTGGCGTATCGCCGAGCTTGATGACTTGTCTGACGTTTTGTACGTTCAAATATTCCATGGCTTTGAAAATCATGAACGGAGCTGGGCGTCCCTTGCCTTCTGGTACCATATCCAGGTCTACTGCATAATCGATCAAGCCATCCTTTACCCAACCGAGCGACTCCATAATGACGCTGTTGATGTCTTTATGGAAACCTGTCCCAGTCGCTACTTTAATGCCATTTGCTTGGCACCACTTCAGCGTTTCGGTTGCACCTTCGATTTCGCGGCAATTTTCCTGATAAAACGCAATCATGTATTCGGTATAGCGTTCGTACAGTTTGACAGCGTCCTCGAACGACGAATTGTCGATATCAATTTCAAAGTTTTTGAAGTCGATCCTATTTCCTTTTGTTCTCGCAATCAAATACTGATAGAGATGAATCTTGTTCGTTCCCATATGCGTGCTGATTTCATCGGGTGTCACGTTTAATCCGTATTCCACAGCCGCTTTATGCAGACAATCTCTCACGGCGTTATCATCCTCTACCAACGTTCCTGCCAGATCAAATACAGCCAATGCGATGTCGTTTTTCATTTTTCCATCTCTCCTGTTCGCTATGTTTTATTGATTCAATGCCTTGTCGAGTTCTTTCTGTGCTTTTTCTTTCGCTACTTTGAGCGCTTCTGCGGCAGGAACGTTTTCGATCAGCACTTTGTCCTTCGCCAACTCAATTTCCGCATAAATTTTGCCGCCTGTCGGGTCTACAAAAGGAGCTATTCCATTCGTTTTCGCCTGTTCCAAAGGTACCGAGAAGTACGGATTTTCTTTCAATTTATTCTGGTAAATCTCTGTATTCACGGCGCTGTCGCGAATAGGAATATAGCCTGTGTTTACGGCCCAGTACGCTGTTTTTTCTGCTTCCGAGAAGTACTTCACGAATTCCCACGCGCCCTCTTGCTGTTCTTTTGAGGATGCTTTGAACAGGTTGAACATGACGGAAATGGCGACTGGTCTAGATGGTTGTCCATGGAAGCCTTTTTGCATGCCAGTTGCTACCTTGGTGAAATCCAGATCGCCCCCGTCACCGGAAGAGCCTGTGTAGCCTGCGGATTTTCCGTTCATCACGTTGTCGATGGTTTTGTACCACCATTCCCAGCCATTGCCGCCATAGACGGTATCCATGATTTTGTCCTCATGAATGTATTTGCGAATGCTGTCCCACGCATACACCCATTCTTCCGAGTCGATCGTGACAGTCTTGCCGTCTTCGCTCACAATATCGCCGCCAGCTGAACGAGCGTAGTCGATCATATGCTCCGTGTACCACATGATGGACCAGCCGTTAATTCCCTCTTTTTCTTTGATGAGCTTGGCTGCATCCGCCAATTGCTCGAAGCTCGTGAGCGCATTGTAGTCAATCTTGTATTTGTCAAAAATATCTTTGCGGTAGTACATCATTTGCGTACTGACATAAGCAGGAACACCCAGCATCGCATCGTTGTACTTCCCTTGCTCTAGCAGCAGAACATCGTCCTTTTTATACTCCGGCTGATTGATCCTTTCATCTAATGGCAGCAATGCATCGCTTTTCGCCAGCTTCATAAATTCCGGATACGCATTGATCGCCAAGGCTGGGGGCTTACCTGCTGCCAGCGAGGCCTGGAGTACCTGCAACGTCTCGCTGTAGTCACCTTGGACAATCGGAACGACTTCGTATTTTTCATTGCTGCTGTTGAAGTCCTGCACGATTTTTTGCATCGTTTCCCCGAGCTTGCCGCCGAGTCCGTAGTAGAACTCCAGCTTGATTTTCTCGTTCGGGCCAGCCGCTGCATTTGCGTTGCTGTCAGACGCGGCATTGTTCGAACAACCGACGGCTCCGGTAAAAATAAGCGCAGAACTCAGGATGGAAAGAATGACGCTCTTGGTGTTTCGCTTCTGATTTTTCACAATGACTCCTCCCAATAAATAGCGGTTTTGGTCTATTTGTTGACATACAGATTAGCCATGGAATGAATGATTCTTTTGCTTGCGATTGCGAGCAGGATCAGCATAGGTGCCAGTGAAATCGCACACGCTGCCATCGCCAGTGGGAAGTCCATCCCGTAGCCCGCCTGACTCATGAACAGCCTCCGCAAACCAATCGTGACAAACATGTTTTCCTCCGACTTGATCAAGAGCGAAGGCCACATATAGTTGTTGTAGCTGTAAATAAATGTGATCAACACAAGCGAAGCAATCGCATTTTTGCAATACGGGATATACACCGTGAAAATGAGTCGTAGATGCCCCGCCCCATCCAGCTTGGCTGCATGCACCACATCCTTTGGCACCTGGGCGAACGATTGCCTCAGAAAAAAAATAGCGAAGATACTAATGAGCTCGCTGAGAACATAACCAATGTGCGTATCCAGCAAATTCGCTTTTGACAGCAAAATAAAGGATGGAATGTACGTTACCGCAGATGGAAGCATGTACGTTGCTAAAATAAGCACGAAGCAGTAACGAACCCATCTTTTCTGCGCCGTCGCGAAAACATAAGCCGCAAAAATCGCGGTGAAAATTTGAAAAACGATGATGATCAGGCTGACAGAAATGCTGTTCCACAAATAAAGCAGCATCTTCGTTTCCGTGAATACACGGATGTAATTCTCAAAATGAAAGGTGGAAGGCAGCAGGCTCCCGCTGTACACCTCGCTTTTAGGCTTGATCGAAATCAAGAACATCCAGAGAAACGGAAACACCATCAGTACGCTTAACAAAATTAACATTGCATAATTTATGCCTGTTTTTAATTTTGCCAAGGACACAGCTCCCACCTCATTTGGTAAACAGTAGTTTGGACAAGAAGAAATTCAATGCGCTAATCAAGAGACACATACCTAAGAAAATCAACGCCAACGCTGAAGCTGGTCCGGTTTCAAAAAATTCAAAAGCGAGTACGTAGAAGTAGTACAAGATGGTCGAAGTCGCTCCTGAAGGTCCACCCTGCGTCAAAATATAAATCTGATCATAGGCTTTGAGAGAATTCAGCGTAAAAAAGACGAACAGAAAAACAAGAATTGGTGAGATCGCAGGCAAGGTGATTCTGAATAATTTTCGTAATCCTCTCCCTCCATCCAAATCATTCGCTTTCTCCACTTCCGGGTCCAATTTCGCGAGAGCAGAGGAAAGTAGCAAGATCCCCAGCCCCATGTACTGCCAGATGGTGACGATAATGACGACAATCATCGCTGTCGTTTGTCCACCCAGCCACTTTACTGGCTCCATACCGAAACCTTTCAGGACATAATTGACAATCCCCGAATCGGTATCGAATATGCTGACCCATACCATGGACACGACCACAGTCGGCGTGATCCACGATGAAAAGGCACTCGCCACAAAGAAATGGCGAAGCTTCTGTATTTTGTTTAACCGGATTGCCACGAACAGCCCGAAAAGAATCGGCGGAACGACTGTAAAAAAGGTAAACACCAAGGTATTCAGCAGCACCTTCCCGAAGAAAGCATCGCTCATCAAGTTTTGGTAGTTTTCCAGCCCTACGTAGTTGTAGTCAGGTGAAATATAATTCCAGTCGGTAAAACTGATTTGGAACGTTTTGATCATGGGGTAGATCCAAAAAATAACTAACGGAATCAGTGTCGGCAAAAGTAACCCAAGCGACCATGCGTTATCCTTGATCGTTTTGCTGATTGGTCTGCCCATTTACTCGTACTCCTTGAAGATGTCTTTGATCGGTTGCCCGTCACATGGATGAGCAATTCGGAACAACTGCGCCAGTGTGGGTGCAATGTTTTCGATGTTTGTTTCTTCAATTACTTTGCTTTTCGTAAATGCATCCCCTAAGCACAAGAGAAAACCATTCATTTCATCGACATTGGCGGGATGATACCCGTGCAGGCTTTTCATCTCCTTGTATTTCGGTTGTTCGGGAAACGCGATATCTTCGCCGCATACCGTATGCTTCAAATCGAGGATGCCGAATGGACTGCATGCTGAGGGAGTGTCCCCTGTCAGCTCATAAAAGCGATGCACTTCTGGCATCTGTTCAAAAAACGCCATGATTTCTTTGTTTTGCTGATAATCTAACGAGCTATAAAACAACAACGCCCCGCTGCCGTCCCCGACGAATTTGATTTGTTTGTTTCGAAAATGCTGCTTCCACTGGCTTTTGGCCAAAATCTCATTCGGATAAAAAAACGAGTGAATATCACTTTGACCATGATCCGAGAAAATGATCAGGTTGAATGGTTTTTGTGTCTTTTTCAACGTTTGCTCGATTTGATCGAGATACGTAAGCAGCTCCTTAAGACACCGCATTGCCTCAGCCGAGTCTTTCCCATATTGGTGCGACAGCGCATCATAACCGACAAACCTTGCCGCGATAAAATCATAGGCTTCCGTTTTGATCGCCCGCATCGTTTCACGCAGTGCGACATGATCGATTTCCTCTACGGAAACCTTTGACTTCAGCTTTTTTTTGCTGCCCGATTCCGTAATCAAATGGTGAATATACGGATTTCCGGACGTCATGGGCCAATGAATGCAGCAGCTCGTCCCTGCCTGTCTCGCCAACGAATGAAAAATCGTCTGCTTATGAAGTGCTTCATTGCAAAGAATCTCGTGGTCGCCATACAACGCCACTCTTTCCATCGTTTCCGGGCGAGCTACGATATTATCAAAGACACCATGCTTACCCGGGTGGCTCCCAGTCATCGCTGCCGCATGCGCGGTAAATGTGACCGAAGGAAAGGTCGTGATCAGTTTTTGGCAGAAGGAGTAACCATTTTCTATCCACTGCTGCGCGTAAGGTTCAAAGCTTTGATAGCTGATGCCGTCTAACGAGATGAGTACATTCATCGGCGGCACCTCAGATTCTTTTGCGTACGCTTGTCAAATACATGGACATGGTCAGCACTAATCCCTACGTTCACCTTTTGCCCTTTTGCATACGTCTGGGTAAAGCTTTTTTTCACGATGAAATTGCTCCCTTTATACGTCAGATGGACCAACACATCCGTTCCGATAATTTCCGTGAGCAGTACCTCCATGGCGAGTGCATCGTCACTGTTTTCGGTGAGAAAGCAATGCTCTGGTCTGACTCCCGCGACAATCTCAGGAGCTTCTTCCATCACGTTGAGCGGAAGATTGGTTTCCAGCAGCACCCCGTCTACCTCCACATAGACCCGGCCATCTCGCTGAATCAAACTCGCTTCCATATAATTGATGGGGGGTGAGCTGATGAAATTGGCAACGAACATATCCACTGGGCAATCGATGATTTCCATCGGCGTTCCGATTTGTCGGAACTTGCCTTCCGCCATAATCGCGATTCGATCCCCTAAGGTAACCGCCTCCACCTGATCATGTGTCACGTAAATGAACGTCGAATCCAAGCGCTCATGCAGTTTTTTGATCTCCATTCTCATTTCATTTCGCAGCTTGGCATCCAGATTGGACAACGGCTCGTCCATCAAAAAGACTTTTGGCTCCTTCACGATGGCCCGCCCGATGGCGACCCTCTGTTTTTGCCCACCAGACAATTGGCTGGGGAACCGTTTTAACAAATGATCAATTTGCAAAATATCCGCTGCTTCCTTGATGCGCTTCTCTCGCTCTGCTTTTTTGATCTTTTTTATTTTCAGTCCGTATGCCATGTTTTCGTATACGGTCATATGAGGATAAAGGGCATAGTTTTGAAACACCATCGCAACTCCCCGATCCTTTGGCTCCACTTCATTGACACAAACATCGCCAATGTACACATCGCCTTGGGTGATCTCTTCAATCCCGGCAATCATTCTGAGTAGCGTAGATTTTCCACATCCGGACGGTCCCAATAACACCAGGAACTCTTTGTCTTTGATTTCCAGACTGATATCGTCCAGGGTGTTTTTATCGTTGGTATATTGCTTGGACAATGACTTCAGCATAATACTCGACATATTGAAAACCCCTTCATCATTCAATCTTTATTGGACAATTGTTATTTTTTTCATATTCACACCAACAATCAAATTTTTGTTCAAAAATATTTGTACATTCATCGTAATCCAGCATTGTTAACTGCGTATCAAAGCCCATTGTGTTCTTTGTAAACCAACGCACATGACGAAAAAAAGCAATCAGATCAACCTTTCCTTGATCCGATTGCTTTTCTTTATGAGCGTATTTGTATGTGTTTCTTATCTTGTTTGAAGAATGGACCATCTTTTTCGTAAAAGAAGTGTAAAAGTCAGTTAATGAAACAAGGATGCAAGATGATGCTCTAGCACTTTCGTAATCCATTCCCCATTGACACGCTGCGGTTCAAGATAGGCATGCAGCGCCAGACCATCGATGACGGCATAGAGCTTTTCTGCTTCCATCTCTTTGTCCAGCTCTTTGCGTAATAGATTTAGTTGATCAGCAGAGTCCAACAGCTTGCGGACGGCGGCATAGATCCCGTCGTGCTGTGCATCAAAGCCTTCTTTCTTGTGTCGGAAGTACACGGTAAAAGCAAACCACACTTCCATTTCGACCATCTTTTCTTGATTCGTAGGGAGTAGCTCCAGAAAGATTTTGGTGATTCTCTCTTTTGGCGCCCATTTTTCATTGGCGGAGATTTCAGCAATTCGAGCTGTCGCCCTCTCTTTTACGAGCTGCATGGCATACATCAACAGTTCATCTTGTGTTGCAAAGTAATGTCGCAGAGCACCTAATGAAAGTCCTGCTTCTTTTGCTATGCCCCTTACCGTCGCTCCCTCCATTCCTTGCTCAACAATGACACGCCACGTTGCTTCTGCTATTTGTTCTCTTCTTTTCTCATGATCGATGATTTTCGGCATAGTTGTATTTTAACAAGATTTGCAAGGGACAAGCAACTTTGATAATACAATTGTATTATTTAAAGTTTGGTGATAAACTTCATTTTATTAGCACAGTTGTATTATAAAAATTTCCGAAAAGGGGACCTATTCTAGTGAATTTTGTTGCATGGATGATTGTCGCATGCGAAATCGCATTTTGGGTGGTCATTGTACTTGGCCTTTTCACAAGGTACGTGCTCAAACAAAAAAAGGCCGGGCTCTTTCTTCTCGCCCTGACGCCTGTTGTTGATGTAGTTTTGCTCGTCGTTACGAGCGTGGATTTGTATCGTGGGGCTACCGCTACGATTCCTCATGCGCTGGCTGCCGTTTATATCGGGGTATCGCTTGCGTTTGGGAAAAGCATGATTCAATGGGCGGATGAAAAATTTCAGCAGTACGTCACCAAGCAAGGTACGGCGAAGCCCAAGTTATACGGCATGGAGTATGCCAAGCATTACGCCAACAGCTGGTTTAGACATCTCTTCTCCTATGTAATTGGGGCGGCTCTCTTAGCGGGGACCATTTACTTTATCGATGATGCGGAACGAACTGCTTCTTTATGGCATATTCTCCGGCTATGGACCGTTGTTCTGGGGATTGATCTGTTGATTACAGCCAGCTATTTTCTATTTCCCAAAAAAGATAAGCGAGATACTGCTTCTAAAAATGATTGGTGAGAGGCTAGCTTTCGTCTTCGCTGTCATCCTCACCAAATGCGAGTTCGATGTAAATAAATTGAATAACCAGCTGGCATATCTGATCATGTTCATCCAACCCAAAATAGACTGGATAGGCTCCGTCTCCAAATCCCGTCTGAATCATCGGAACGGATAAATCTGTGCCTGGTATCGTCCAGTTTATATAATCTCCAGCGCTTCTTTGGTATTTTGGATGGTCTTTGTAACTTTGTGCAAAAACACCAGCGAAATAATCGTCATAAATATTGCCGTCTGGATTGTCTTTTTTCCAGCTATCATAAAAATCCAGATAAGCATCTCTTGTTTTGACATCTACCACAGTAGCAAGGCCTGCGTCCACATTAAACCCAAAATATTCGCCTTCTGCTAGATTTTCGAAATCCTCGTCTCCAATGAGGGCTTCCGTAAATTTTTGGGGAGCTTTATCTGTGAACTCCACCTTAGCAGCTGCATACCTGTAGTGGTCTTCTTCAACGGTTACCACACAAACAGTTAATGGAAAGGTTCCTGTAGGGACTTTTCGAAAATACGGAACACTATTTCTCTCCAGATACACAAGCGGATCACGAACGATGATGTCTCCAGTGGGAATCGTGATTTCCCCCAAAGAAAGCAAGTTAATTGGTTTCCCACTGATCTCCGTTGATGTGAAATAGGTGTGTAAATCAACTTGGGGCTCTAACATCTGTTTTTTATGTTCATATTTTGCTAGCCATTGATCGTTTGGAATCTTATTCATCTTTATACACATCCTAAAATTGTCAAGTTGTCAATCACTCCTAAAATTATACAAAATCACCCATAGAAAAGGTAGAACGGCTTCGTTGTTTGCATAACGGGCAATCCGATGCATAGGCATGGTTAGTGGATGAAGTACGACAAAACCTATGCCTGTCCAAGGATGAAGGAGGTTGCCCGAATGAATCCGCCAGCCAAGGGGGATCAAATTCCCCAGCCGATGAGAAGTAACGGGACTGGATGGGTCGATCTCGGTCCACGGAATGTCATGCGTGATCGGCAAAATCCGAATATGCTAGTTCCTCCCGTCACAGATGCGGGCTTGCTGCCCAATCTGAAATTTTCCTTCTCAGATGCCTCGATGACATTAAATCATGGCGGCTGGTCCCGTGAAGTTACCATACGCGAGTTGCCAATCGCCACTACACTTGCGGGTGTAAACATGAGCCTGACGCCAGGCGGTGTGCGCGAGCTGCACTGGCATCAGCAGGCGGAGTGGGCCTACATGCTGCTCGGCCGTGCACGAATTACATCTGTTGACCAACGTGGACGGAATTTTATCGCAGATATCGGCAAAGGCGATCTCTGGTATTTCCCTCCCGGCATCCCCCACTCGATTCAGGGGCTTGAGGAAGGCTGCGAGTTTTTGCTCGTTTTCGACGATGGGCATTTTTCCGATCTGAATACGCTATCGATCTCCGATTGGTTTGCGCATACGCCAACCGATGTGCTATCCGCAAATTTCGGTGTACCAGAATCAGCCTTTGCCGACATTCCTGACAAGCAAGTGTACATTTATCAGAGCGAGGTTCCGGGTTCCATCGAAGCAGATCAAGTGGAATCTCCATACGGAACCGTCCCCCTCCCTTTTTCCCACCGTTTACTCGCCCAACGCCCCCTCATTACACCTGGTGGTAGTGTGCGCATCGTCGATTCCCGCAACTTCCCAATCTCCAAGACAATCGCGGCAGCACTCGTAGAAGTACGTCCCGGGGCCATGAGAGAGTTGCATTGGCATCCCAATAACGACGAGTGGCAATATTACATTTCAGGCCAAGCGCGGATGACGGTTTTTATCGGAAACGGAAACGCTCGAACGTTTGACTACCAAGCAGGTGATGTCGGTTACGTTCCTTTTGCGACTGGGCATTATATCCAAAATACCGGGACGGAAACAGTGTGGTTTTTGGAAATGTTCAAGAGCGACCGCTTTGTCGATGTGTCGCTGAATCAATGGATGGCGCTCACCCCACATGAACTCGTCGCTTCCAACTTGTGTGTAGGTCCTGAACTATTAGATGCTTTGCGCAAGGATAAATGGCCCGTTGTCAAATATCCTGGATATGGCTATGTTCCGTGAATACGAGAAAAGACCAGCCCGAATGGACTGGTCTTCTTTTTACTTCTCTTTTTTGGGAGTCTTGTAGCTCTTCGGTTGCTTCAGACCACGCTGCTCCATGACCTCACGCAGACGGTCCGGGTAATCTGTAATGATCCCGTCTACGCCATCGTTGATCAGCTTGTTCATCGTAGGTGCGTCATTGACCGTCCACGGAATCACCTTCATCCCGACCTTGTGCGCGTCCTCTACCATTTTCTTCGTGACATAGGGCACATAATTCTCGTCGGTGACTTTGCCGTTCTGTGGAGAGCCATGCACAGGGGAGATCGCGTCTGCACCGAACGAGTGGGCCGCAGCCACGAGGTCTCCTCCAAAGTCGTCAATGTCGATTCCGCCCAGCCACGGTGAAGCTCCTGGTTGACCTGGTTGCAGGAATTGCGCACCGTTCGTCAGTGCCACAATCGGCAAGCGCGGCTCAACCTCTTTCATGCGCATGAGCGCCCCCCAGTCAAAGCTTTGGATCGATACCCGATCAAGCATCCCGGCATCCCGGACTTCGCGAGCAACGATCTGTACGAAATCTTCACGCGGAGCGGTTTGTTCTGGCGCTCCCGCCTCTACCTTTGTCTCGATATTCATCCACACATGATTGGCCTTGTAGTCTTTAACGAGGTCAAATACATCGCTCAACAGCGGCATCTCGGCACCTGGGCTTGGGCGTTGCCCTGGGTATTGCGGCAATGTCTGTGTGCCACAGTCCAGCGTGCGTATTTGGTCGAGGGTCAGGTCCTTTATGTATTTGCCAACGTACGGATACTCAGGATCGCCAGCGAAAAGTGGGCCTGTATCCCGGCACTTGGCACCCGAAATCTTGCGGTCATGCGTAATCACTGCCTGCTTGTCCTCCGTGATTTGCACGTCGAGCTCGAGCGTGGTCACTCCTAATTCAAGGGCGTGGGAGAACGACGCCAACGTGGACTCTACCGTGAGTCCGAGTCCTCCGCGATGAGCTTGAAGATCGAACTCTTTGGGAGAAGTTTTTGACCAGTGCGGATTTCCGGCGGCAGAGGCGACTGGTGCTACACACATCATAAGGGCGGCAGTTGCTACCATCACTTTTTTCTTCATCATTTGCTTCACTCCTTACAGTATGTACTACCGTTCCCACTATAAATGAATGATGTAAATTTCCGTTTCTATCTCTATTAAGTAATCATGAAAGATTTATTTACGCGAACCCGAATAATGGAACAGCGGCGAACTAAGACCTGAACATAAAGTCTTAGACTCGCCGCTGTTTCATTTAATTATTGTACCCCATTTACCTCATCATCCATGAATGGATACTTGACTGGAAGCCGCATTGGCATCCTTCAGGTTGCGGTTTTTAACTCGTAGCGATAAGACGAAACAGATAAGCAAAACCATACATGCTAGCGCATACGGATAGTTGATATCCACATCGAATAAAAATCCAGCTACGATAGGACCTGCAATATTGCCAAGACTGGTAAAGGCCGAGTTAAGACCAGCAACATAGCCTTGTTGATCCTTTGCAAGCATCGACATTTGGGTACTGATGGCCGGTCGCAAAATATCGATTGCCAGAAATACGATAAAGGTAACGGCAAAAATCATCCAAAATCCGTGAACAAAAAGCGTCAGAACAATAAACAGACCAGCAAAGAGCAGACAGACTGAAATGACCCTTTTCTCGCCAAAGCGATTCATGATCCAGCTAAAAGCAGTAAGCTGGACCACTGCACCTGCGATTGACCCGAATGTAATGATAAAGGCGATATCTTTCGGCTCAAATCCAAACTTGTGGTCGACAAACAAGGAAAATACCGTTTCAAAATTAGCCAGTCCGAAAGACATGACAAACACAATGATCAAACTGAAAAAATAAGGCTCTCGATAGGAGTACATTAACTGGGAAAGAAGACTGCTTCGTTGTTTTTCACTAGAATGAGAGTCAGATAATGAATCTTCCGTGGGTTTCGACTCCTTGAGGATTAACAACGTGATACATGCAGCAATCAGTCCCGCAATTCCTGCGGTATAAAAAGGTGCACGAATACCAAATTCAGCAATGTATCCTCCAATGCCTGGACCGATAATAAAACCAGTCGTAATGGCTGCCGTAATATACCCCATCCCGGCCGCTCGTTCTTCATTCGTTGTAATATCTGCTGAGTAAGCCATTACGGCCGGCATAATCAGAGCGGCACTGATGCCGCCTAACAACCTAGAAACAAACAGCAGGACTGGAGAATTCGCTATTCCGAACAGCCCTTCTGAGATAGCAAATACGACCAGGCCGATTACAATGATCTTTTTTCTTCCGAATGAATCGGCCCATCGCCCGGCAATTGGGGAAAAAAGTAGCTGCGTCAGCGAAAAAGCTGCCACTAACAAGCCGATAGTTCCCCCGGTAATTCCCAAACTCTCCATGTACTTTGGCATAATCGGTATAACAAGCCCGATCCCCGTAAAGACAAGGAAAATATTGAACATCAGAATCAGGAGGGCTCCCTGATTTTTTAATAATAAAGCCATTTACTATTCCTCCAATCCATCACCAAAACACTGAATATCTATTCTAGATAATCGCGTAAAAAAAGCTAGCGGGACGGTTTGACAATGCCAAATAAAAACACATCCATCGCTAACCGAAAAGTCGCCAGCGCTTCCTCTCGTTCCATTCGTCGCGAGTGTTGATTTAAACCAAACATCAGGCTGTCCAGGATAATGGCGACTCCGGTTACATTCGTCATTTCAAATTCGCCGTTATCGATCCCCTTTTGGAGCAACTGTTGATTAAAGTCAATATAGCCTTGGATCATTTCGTTGATACGATCCTCCACATCCGAAGGCTTCTCCGATATGTCAAAAAATTCATCAGCAGCCTTGGTCAACGGATGGTTCATAAAATCGGTCGCAAAATGTTCAGCTATTCCATACAATTTATCGATCGAGGTCGTGTAGAGCTGTTCCTTTACCAGCCATTTCTCTTCCCATTCGCTGTTCCAAACTTCAATCAGATGTAAAAACAGCCCTTCCTTGCTCTTGAAATGATAATAAATGTTACCACCGCTGTATCCAGTAGCTTTCACAATATCTTCTATTGATGTGGCCTTGTAGCCTTTTTGCATAAATAAAATTCTGGATGCATCCGCTATCTTCTTCTTTGTCAGCTCCGTTTGCTGCTTCTTTTTATTCAATGCTCCTTCACCAACTTCCCATCCAGCAATACTGAACTTTCATTCAGTATTATAAGCGCTACAAACATACTTGGCAAACCTTCTTATGCGATAAGACAGAGCTATGAAGGGCATTTTGGTTTGGGTCAACATAGTGGAGGAGAAGAAAAAGCACAGGTCTCTTCGACTCTGTGCTTTTTCTTCTCACCAGCTTTATTCGTTCATTTGAGACCTTTTAAAACTTAGGATGATAATGACTACCTATCGAAAAAGACAGCAGTCTAAGACAGCAACAGACCGTACAAAGCCCCGGTAACCACAACCAGCCATGGCGGCAGCTTCCAGTGCTCCAGCATGATAAACAAAATAGCCGCTACCGCAAAATCCAGCGGAGCAAGAATGGTACTCGTCCAAATCGGATCGTACAGGGCTGCCAGTAAAATCCCGACGACTGCAGCATTCACACCTACCAGCATTCCCTGGATTTTCGAATTTCTCCTCAAGGCATTCCAAAACGGCAATGCGCCGATAACGAATAAAAAGGCCGGTAGAAAAATCGCAATCGTAGCCACTACTGCACCGACTCCTCCTGCAATCATGGCTCCCAAATAAGCGGCAAACGTAAACAATGGCCCCGGTACTGCTTGTGTAGCCCCGTAGCCGGTAAGAAAAGCTTCTTGCGTTATCCAGCCTGTCGGAATTACCTCCCTTTCCAGCAAAGGCAATACAACGTGACCTCCACCAAAAACAAGTGAGCCCGCACGGAAAAAGCTCTCAAACAACGCGAGCAAGGAAAAGCCTGTGCTCTCTCGTAGGATAGGTAGCACCAACAAAAGTCCAAAGAAAACGATCCAGCACGCAATGCCTAGTGCACGACTGATTGGCACACGAAATTCATGAAGATCCGAAACTTTTTGCTGCCGGAAGATAAGCACCCCTGCTATTCCTGCTAGAATCATGACTGTGACCTGACTCCATGAAGAATGCCACAGCAGTGTGATGGTAGCAGCGATGATCACAATCGTCACCCGTGTTCGATCCGGGGCAAGCTTTTGTCCCATCCCCCATACGGCATGAGCAACAATCGCGACAGCTACTAATTTTAGACCGTGAATCCAAGAAGCACCGCCACTGTCCACACCTTGTAAAGTGAACGCAAAGATCAGGAGCGCCAATACCGAAGGCAGAGTGAAGCCGATCCATGCAGCAA
Organism: Brevibacillus sp. HB1.1; assembly: GCF_013332445.1. Classification (NCBI taxonomy): domain Bacteria; kingdom Bacillati; phylum Bacillota; class Bacilli; order Caryophanales; family Paenibacillaceae; genus Brevibacillus; species Brevibacillus sp. HB1.1. Next base: position 25,443 of record NZ_JABMIV010000020.1, read on the forward strand.
CCCCTCCCCACAATCCGGCTCGCATGATTCCGATTCCGATCCCTACCTGGCTGCTTGCGGGACCAGGGAGAAACTGACAAAGCGCGACCAAATCCGCGTAGCTTTGCTCATCCATCCATTTTCTTCGGCAAATGTATTCGTTGTGAAAATAACCGAGATGCGCGATGGGACCGCCGAATGAAGTCAATCCCAGCTTGGTCGAAACGAGCAAAACTTCAAGCACAGCTTCCCATCTACTTTTTTTGTGCCCGGTTTCTTCTAGGAGATTATTTTTCACTTAGCTGTACACCTCTCCGATTTCCGCTTCATCATACAAGCTATTTTATCGCTTTTCCCACCCTTTCATTGTAAAAAGATCATAAAGAAGGCCCCGCATCATCGATACGGAGCCTAAACCCTGCTATTCCATTCGAAATACCGGTCCTCTCGCCACGAACGGCAGGTTACTCCCCTTCGGCAGCATGATGGCATGACTACGAGTTACTTTGATCCGATCACATTCCCCATCGGTAATGATCAAAATCGGTCCGTCCTTTGGAAAATCGGTTGCTTTTTCCAGCATGTCAATGCCCGGCTGTAGGATCGTTCCCCCGCGTCCTTTGACTTTGACACGACCTGCAATGTCCTCGGGAGAAAGGTAGCCCGCATCATGCGCCTGCGCATCGCAAAAGACCACGCGTGCATACGGAACATCTCGTGCTTCACTGTAGCTCGCGATTGCCCCCAATGCTTTGCCGAGCAGCTTGGTATCCATCGAGCCGGATGTATCAATCACGACACCAAACGTGCGTGCCAGCTGATCCGTTTCCCGAAAGCTCCAGGCAGGACGGGCAATGTCAGGTGTAGAGGACTGTCTGCGGCTTGCCCTTGCATACGTGCGACTCTTTTCCAACGGAGGAAAATGCTCGTCAAACCAACGGGCAAGCTGAACATCCCACGGAATAGGCGGTTGCCCCAAGGCGCGAATCTCTTCTACCAAACCCGCAGGCAAAAGCCCTCGTCCTTTCTCCTGATGGTAGATCAAGCCTTGCGACATCGCATTGCGATAAAAGTCATCCAGCGTCGTTCCCGGACCCTTTTCCCAAAAACGCGGATCGTCGCCATCCAGAATATCGCCCATGCCAATTCCTCGTAAGGTGTAAAGCTTGCGATACGTACGCATGTCCGTCACGATTCGATCGTAAATCGCCTCTGCCGAGAGTCCCTTCAAGTCTGGGTCGTACAGTCCGCCAATTTGCGGAAAACGTCCCACACCGAGTTCCATCAGCCATTGATTAATCACGTAATCGCAGCTGACATTCCAGTAATACGGGTCGCGTCCTTGGCATCGCTCATGGTGGCGAAGCCCTGCGTGTAATAGCTCGTGTGCCATCACGAATTTGCATTCCTCTTCATCCAAGCCCGCCGCAGGATTGATGAAGATCTCGTTGGATGTGACATCAATAGCTGCCACCGAGATTTGCAGCCGTTGGCAGATCTGTGAATCCTCGATAATCGTGAAATGACTCGCTAAGGAAGCCAGCAATGGATAATGATTGATGAACCAACGTTTGGCCTTTTGTGCCTCAGACAGCTGGTTCTCTTCATTCCCAAGAGCATCGGAATAACCGCCCGCTACGCTGACAGCACTTTGCACCGCTTGCGCCAGCCCGATCCCCAAGAGCCGCTCCCACTTCACATCTCGATTGTAGGTATACCGGACGTATTTATCTGAGAAAAGCATATCTGCCTGTTTTTCCCCGCCCGTTCCAAACAGCTTCAAATGCTCCGGCACCCCATGCTCCACGAACCAGTCATACAGCTCTTCTTCGCTCTTTCCCGATTTATCCAGCTCAAAGGCCATTTCAGCAGGAGGCTTCCCCAGCTTCATGTCTCTCAAAAAACGCGTAATAAAACAATCGCATGCGATGTTCCACAAAATCGGCTGCCCTTTTTCCACAAAATGTCCGAAGCCCAAATGCAGCAGTGCATGTGCGAGAACATAAATCCATTCCCCGACTTCCCCTCTGCGCTTCGGATGCGCGTACAAGCTGCCTTCCCGGGTCACGACTACCCAACCGTTATCTGGACAAATACTTCGCTCGGAACGAATAAAGTGCGCTCGCGAGGACAGTGGACCAAACATCGGGTGATGACTTAAAAAATGTACGGCCTGCTCGTAGTTTTGCGTCGACGGGTCGTTTTTAACTCCTCGGGCCATTGGCTATTTGCCCTTCCTGTCCATGGCCAATCGCGGTAAATCACGAATGACCTCCACAACGAACCAGTCTGGCAATCCGTCGCCATCCTCGTGCCGCGCCACTATCATCTGTGCCATTTCCAGTGAAATGGAAGCGAGCTCCTTCAAGAGAGCTTTCGCTCGGTGCGCAAACCGTTTATGCTGCTCCCCAACAGAGGCTTTATCCGCTGGCAGTTCTTTTTTGATCTGCGAACGGAAAGAATCCGCCAGAAAATACAGGACGTCCCGATCCTCTGGAGCCGTCGGGAAAGAAGCTTCTCCCTCCAAAATACGGTTGAGCTGATATTTGCCTTGAATGTTCTTGTGAAAAGCCCGAAATTGAGCAGCATGCTGGGGCGTCAAGCAACCGTAGGCCAGTACCCCCACCATCTCTGTCGTCAAGTTCTCACCGAATTCATTCAGGGCATCAGATAGCATGTGCCAGGAACGCGGAGTAGAAAACGGTTCCTCGCTCTTCGGTGGCTGCGACCACAAATAGTCCGGGCGCACCTCTAAAAATTGCAGCACGTAGGAATGGATGCCGTTGCTGTAAGCCCACTTCATCCATTGTTCATACGAGACTAGCAATTGGACATGGAACATCCGGTTGATCAGAGCAGACGACATCGGTTTGACAATCGCGCTATCCTGCGCTCTGTTTCCTGCTCCAATCACAATGGACCCTTCTGGCAGATGATAATCCCCGATTCTCCGCTCATGAATCAGACTGTAAAACGCCTTTTGCACTTCTTGCGAGCATGCATTCAATTCGTCAAGAAACAAGCAGTACGGTTCTTCTCGCGCAATTTGCGCAGGTGGGCAAAATCTGCTTTTCCCATCTACAATCTGTGGGACACCAATAATATCCTCAGGTGCCAGCTGACTACCCAATAACGATACGCAAGGCAGGCCCACCTGCTCGGCAAACGCCTCGACGAGAGACGACTTGCCGATTCCCGGTGCGCCCCAAATAAATACGGGACGAGCTACCGCAACGTTTAGCAGCACATCCATCAGTTGATTTTGCGTGACTTGAATTCCTAGATTCATTTTATAACCTCTCTTGTTTGATTGATTTTTGCAGCAATCTACCTCTTTTCGTAATTGATTTCCATTGACTAGAGCGACCGTCACACCACAAATATTTCCTAATATTACAAGAAGATTGAATAGGGAGCAAGAAAGAAAGGCATCACATGGTAAACCGTACCTGAATAAAAACAATGAAACCGACCAATCCCCTTATGCAGCTTATCGGAATAGGATGAAAGGACGTGAAGAAAGAAGGAGGACGTTTCATTTGTCACAAGCAAATATCCCCAACATTACCCCGCTCATTACCATCACACAAAGCCAAGTCGCAAACTTGCTACTGGCATCTATCGCAATGGAAGAGCTAGGGTTAAGCCATATCATTAATGCAGAGGCGGAAAAGTTTCAATATGTCCTTGGTACGCTTCCAGGATTAACAGGTCCCCCTGCAACCATTAGTGATTTGCTGAACGTTAATGCTAGTGTAGTAAATACGCTCAGAGAGATAACAAAGAAAGAGATTCTGCTGTACAACAAGCTGAATTCCGTATTAACAGCATCGTTTATCGCTAGTCTCACAGGACCAACGGGAGCCACTGGAGTCACTGGTCTACCAGGAGCCACCGGAGCAGATGGAGGTGGAACAGGAACAACAGGGGCTACGGGGGCTACTGGCGCGACTGGGGTAGGAATAACGGGGGCAACAGGAGTCGGCTTGACCGGGGCCACGGGGGTAACAGGCGCGACAGGAACTGTTTCCAGTGTTTTCGGCAACTTCTGGCTATCCTCCGCTATCGATATCTCGCCAAACACGATCGTCCCGCTGAATGTGTCGAATGCAGACAATTCACTCGGCTTTTTACTCGCTGGCGGGCAAGTGACCGTACCTACAAGCGGCATCTATCTCATCAGCTATCGTGTTACTACTGCACAAGCGAGTGAAGTGTCTTTCATTATCAGAAGGAATGGCGCTAATATTACAGCTTCTGCCGGAACTTCAAGCAGTGCGGATAGTGCAGGGGATGGAAATGCATTCGGCATGGTTACCTCTTTCACCCGATTAGTAGCAGGTGACATCGTAGACATATTCCGTACGGGAGGTATCGCAGACCAGTTTTTGCAAAGCTTCGCAGACGGAACGACGACGGTGACTGGCTTCCTCACTTTAGTGAAGATTGCCGACTAATCCAAACATAAATCATTTCGCCACTCGGAGCCGCAGCTACGACTCGATCCTGGCTGTCGTTGCGAGTGAAGCTCTTGCTGCGGACAAGCCTACTTCTCCTCCTTATGTAACATTCCTTTTTTTACCACGTCACATAGGCAAAGGGGGAATATCTAAAGATGAGAAAAATCGTGAAAGTAAGTGGCATCACCCTATTGGTCGCATCATTGATTGGGTGTAGTTCGAATAGTCAATTGGCGACAAGCGGTACGGGTGAGAGCCAGCAACCAGCACCTGCCCAGAAAAGCGAGAATAAAGAAACCCTAAGCTCAAGTCCACGCAGTAGTTCAAGCGCCTTGGCTGATTACGTCCTGGAAAAGACATCTGCCCCACCTGCAAACGATATGTACTTCAAAGACTATGGCGCCAATACTTTTGTCTCTACTGCAAAAGATCGCCTGTCTACCTTTGCCGCAGATGTGGATACCGGCTCCTACACGATCATGCGCAGTTTTGTTCAAGACGGTACTCTTCCTCCAGCAGAGGCTGTTCGGGTGGAAGAATTCATCAACTATTTTCCAGCAGCTTATCCGGCTCCCACCAATCAAACATTTGCCGTTCAAGTGGATGGCGGCCCCTCTCCTTTTCAGAAAGGCAACCAATTGGTTCGCGTAGGCATCAAAGGAAAGGAAATTGCAGCCGAAGACAGAAAGCCTGCAAACCTCGTCTTTGTCATTGACGTATCTGGCTCGATGAATAGGGAAAGCCGATTGGAGCTGGTAAAAAGAAGTCTGAATGTCCTCGTGGATGAGTTACAACCCACAGATTCTGTAGGAATCGTCGTCTATGGATCTGAAGGACGGGTTCTTTTGCCTCCTACCTCTACTGAAAACAAAAACGCGATATTATCTGCAATCGCTGAACTCCAACCCGAAGGCTCCACCAACGCGGAAGAAGGGCTCATGCTCGGCTATGAAATGGCGGCTAAATCCCTCAAGCGCGGCGCTATAAACAGGGTAATTCTTTGCTCCGACGGTGTGGCCAACGTAGGAGAAACAGGAGCCGAGGGCATTTTGCGTTCGATCGAGGACTATGCGCGAAAAGACATTTACTTGAGCACATTTGGCTTTGGCATGGGAAACTATAATGACGTCCTGATGGAGCAGCTTGCGAATAAAGGAGAAGGCAACTACGCCTACATTGATACGTTTTCCGAGGCGCGCCGCATTTTTACGGAATCATTGACGGGCACCCTCCAAACGATCGCTCGTGACGTAAAAATCCAGGTAGAATTCGACCCTAAGAAGGTAGACTCGTATCGCTTGATCGGCTATGAGAACCGCGATGTCCGCGACAAGGATTTTCGTAACGACAAGACAGACGCAGGTGAAATCGGTGCTGGGCACAGCGTGACCGCCCTTTACGAAGTCAAGCTTGCTTCCCCAGCAAAAACAGATCTAGGGACGGTACGGATTCGCTATCACAATATCGTTTCCCAAAAAGTAGAGGAAATTGCCGAGCCCGTACAAGTGCAAAGCGCGCTGTCACCTGAGCTGACTTTCCTGGCTTCCGTTGCCGAGTACGCGGAAATATTGCGGGATAGCCCCTTTTCCGAAAGAAGCTCGCTTCCCGACGTACTCAAGCTAGCCGAATCGACAGCCACCGGTGAGGAACAGCTGGAATTTGTCAGCTTGGTCCGCGATAGCATGTCTATTATCCGGAACTAACTCTTCTTCCTTATGTCCTGGTACTGTTCCTGAACCTCATCCAAATATAAACCATCATTCCAATCGCCGAACCGATTAGCAAAAATGTGATGCCGTAATGACGTATATAGACGACGACTTTGAGCCACTCTTTCTCAAGCGCCTGTCCCAACAGTAAAAAAGTGACACTCCAAAGAAATGCGCCAGCGTAAGCAAAAATAGCGAATCGTCGAAAACCCATTGCGGAGACTCCTGCCAAATAGGCGGTAACATGACGAACGCCAGGCAAAAAATAGCCGATGAGCAACAGGTATGGACCGTACTTGGCAAACAGCTTTTGGGTTGACTCTATTTTTTTCGGCGTAATATGCATGTACGGTCCAACCTTCATAAGCAACGGCAGCCCCCACTTCCACGCGATCGCATAGCTGATCGAAATCCCTACTGCCGCTCCCAAAAAGGCGCTCAGCACCGTTAACGGCATGTGCAAAACACCGCGGGAAACCGCATAGCCAGCGTACGTCATCAGTACCTCATCGGGTATGGGGAGCCCCACAACACCAAGTGTGAGCGAAAAAAAGATGCCGACATATCCATATTTCATCAAAAAAAGATCCAGATGCTGCTCCACGGCTACCTCCAATAATGTTGTCCTACTTCATTGTATTCTCTCCCTATTCTTTGACATTCTGGCTTTTTTACAAAAAATCAGATCAGGGCATATGGTATCCTAAAAAAGATCTTATTTCCTTTTTCAGGTGACGTCATGAACTATATAGAACAAATAACATGTGCCCTCTCTTTTATCGAAAAGCAGATAACAGAAAAAGTCACACTCGATGAAGTGGCATCAGCCGCCGGATATTCCAAGTACCATTTTCAACGCTTGTTTTTTCACGTGACAGGAGAAACTGTCGGCCAGTACATTTCGAAGAGACGCTTAACCGAGGCTGCCAAAGCGCTGTCGCTCGAACAAAAGAGCGTGACGGAGGTCGCCTTTACATACGGCTTTGATTCTCACGAAGCCTTTACTCGTGCCTTTACCAAACGCTTTGGTCTGCCTCCTTCTGCTCTTCGTCGATCTGGAAAAATGCCGAGATACATGATGTTGGAGCGCATGGAGTTACCGTATTTGGAAAATATTCAGCGGCAGTCCATTGAGCCCATCTATGTCCCTGCCCACGAAGCACTGCATCTCGTAGGCTACTCTCCAGCTACTTGTTCGTTACATGATATCGTCCATTGCTGGAACCAATTTGGGCAGACCATCGGCGTGCAGCCAAATCAAAAGCGTTATGGTGTCTTACGCTACCCCGATGCTTTTGGACTGGAGCTGAGCTTTTCTTATTTTGCTGCCATGCAAACTCCGGAGCATGATGGCACAGACGGACTGGAATCACTCACACTGCCTGCATCTAGTTATCTAGTGTTCCCTCACAAAGGACCGGTGCAAAATATCAAGCTGACGTATCAATACATTTACGGGAGCTGGATGACACACGCATCCGACCAGTTTTATGCCCGCTACGATTTTGAATACTACGATCACCACTTTCTCGGATATGACCATCCTGATTCGCTTTGCTTCATTTATATACCCGTTCTGACCAGGGAATAGTCGGTAGCGGTTCGCATTTTCGATCAAGTTTTCCTCGTTTTCCTGTCGTACGCTGTACGTGTGAAAAGGAGTGAATCGAATGAAAGAACTGATCGATTTGACAGCAACGGAGATGGGCACTTGGATTCGCGAGCGTAAAATAAGCGCCGAGGAAGCTACCCGACATATCTTTAAACGAATCGACTTCCTCAATGGCAAAGTGAACGCTATCGTCGCTTCTGACGAAAAGTCTGCGATCGAAGCCGCCAAACAAACAGACAAAGAAATAGGGGAAGGTATCTATCGCGGACCTCTTCACGGGGTACCCATCACAATCAAAGATTCTTTTGCCACAGCAGGACTCGCCACTACTTCTGGCTTCACACCTCTCAAAGGCTATATTCCGCAACACGACGCGGCAGTCGTCCGCAGACTGAAGCAGGCAGGAGCCATCATCCTGGGCAAAACGAATGTCCCTCCTCTTCTGATGGACATGCAAACAGACAATGATATTTACGGTCGGACGAATAATCCATGGAATCTGGAGAGAACAACAGGCGGTAGCAGCGGAGGATCGGTAGCCGCAGTTGCTGCCGGGCTTTCCTATTTGGATATTGGCAGTGACATTGGCGGTTCGTTGCGTGTTCCGGCTCATTTCTGTGGCGTCTTTAGCTTGAAGCCGACAGAAGGAGCCGTTCCGGCAGCAGGACACATGCCAGGCTTTGAAGGAATGTCTGATTATGCCTCGTCTCGTCATCTGGCCTGTTATGGCCCTGTAGCCCGTTCGATCGAAGACCTGGAAGTGGCGTTTTCCATCATTAGTGGTGGAAACGGCAACGCTGGCTTGCCTCATGGACCACAAGTCTTGCCCCCTCCCCTCAAGGAGCAGCCCCTGCACATTCGCTGGATGGAAGAGCTGCCCGGCTACCCAACGAGTCGAGCCATTCGCGATCAGTTGCGTCGCTTCGTCAAAATGTTAGAGCAACAAGGCATGCGCGTAGAACAAGTGACGGCACCACCTTTGGATGTACGCAAGACTTGGGAAACATGGGGGAAAATGATCGACGCGGAGTTAAACTCTACGACGCCTTCGATTCTTCGCGGTTTGGCTCATCTCATGACGATGCCGATTTATCGCCAAATTCCCTCCGCTACTATGCTCATCCCACTGACGTTCAAAAACTACATGCGTGTCTTAACCATTCGGGAGCAGCTCATTCGCAGCTTTGAGCAATTCATAGCTGACTGTGACTTGTTCTTGTGTCCGGTTAGCTGCACGACAGCTTTTCCCCATATGGCAAAATCGAGAGTGTGGGGTTACAAGCCTCTTTACACCAAACCACTGTACGTAGACGAGAACCCGCAAAACTACTGGGCCGCTACGACTTTTTATACGAGTCTGTTTAATGTCACCGGAAGCCCTGTCGTGACGATGCCGATCGGTTTTGATGAGCAAGGTCTTCCTATTGGTATACAGTGTGTGGGCAAGCGATGGCGTGATAGGGAATTGCTACAGGGAGCGTCGAAATTGTATGCGACCTGCCCAGAGTGGCGGGCGCCTGAAATTTCTGTGGAGCCGCATTGAGAATAAATATTCCAGCCCAACTTGCATAAAGCCCCTTTCCTATGAAGAAAACTACCAGTGCGAACCCCATTTCTGGTAATGAGGAGGGGCTTTATGCTTCCATTATTGAAAAAGCGCCTGATACTGATCGTTTCCCTGCTTTGCCTGACGCTTTACCTGTCTGGCCTGTCATTTGCAAAAGAGACCACAACCGCTCCATCCGTCCAACAATCACCTCTCTTTCAAACGAAGTCATTTCTTCAATCGCAGGAGAGACTCGCCTACTCGCTCGGCATACAAGCATACATCTACGGCTATCCATTAGTGATGTCCGCCAAAACGATGGAAGCCATGGTCAAAAATCGGTCGCCGATTAACCAGTTTTACTATGCGGACACACTCGCTTCCCCAGCTTATCGGGATATCGTGACGCCAAACTCCGATACATTGTATATGAGCGCATGGCTGGATTTGTCAGAGACGCCCGTCCGATTGACTGTCCCCGCCAATCCGCAAAACCGCTACTATACCGTGCAAATGCTGGATGCCTACACGAATACGTTTCGCAATGTCTCCAATCGTTCTACCAAACAGCAGGCCGGACAATATATCATTGCAAGCCCACAATGGAAAGGGCCTACCCCTGCCCATATACCTGTGATCTACGCCCCTACGAATACCGTCTGGCTCATTGGCCGTGTCGAGGTAAAGGGTGAAGCTGATTTACCGCAGGCTGTCTCGTTTGAAAAACAAATCGCGATTGCCCCTGTCCACCCAAAATTGCAAACGGCACATATTCCCGAAGCGCTTCCCCCTGATGTGTTGTCATCCCTTTCCTTTTTTCACGTCATGACGAAATGGATCCAGAGCAATCCTCCGCCCGAATGTGATCGCGTCTTGCTCGATCAATTCACACAAGCCGGGATCGATGTCCAAAAAGGCTTTGATCCTTCCACGCTCGGTCCAGCCAAACTTGCGGGTCTACAGCGTGCCCTACAGGATGCTCCGTCCATCGTGCAAAATGGCTTTCCCGGCTACGCCACCTTCCGTAATGGATGGGGCTCCTTTTCCCCCATCGGCACATATGGAAACCAGTTTCTCGCCCGTTCCTTTATCGCCTATTCCGGTATTGGAGCCAATGTGCCGAGCGAGGAAGCCTATTATCGTGCATTGACAGATGGAACAGGAAAACCTCTTACAGGAGTCAAAAGCTATAGGCTGCATTTTACAAAGGAACAGCTTCCCAAGACGTCTGCATTCTGGTCGATCAATGTCTATGACAACCAACTGTTTTTAGCCAAAACAGCGGCCGATCGCGCATCCGTTCGCAGCAATACAGGAACGCTTGCGTACAATCCGGATGGCTCCCTCGATCTGTATTTGCAACAGCAACCGCCCAAAGGCAAGGAAGGCAACTGGCTCCCGCTCCCTGAAGGCGAGTTCAATCTCGTTTTGCGGGTATTTGCACCGGAGCCTGCAACGCTGGACAAACAGCACGCTTGGCCCGCTGTCATGGAAAGCAATCCACTCCCATAACACAACGAAAAAGGCACCGCCCCATCGTGAGCGGTGCCTTCTGTATTAAGTCTGTTACTTCTTCAAATCTTCAATGGAGTTGATCTCCATGTAAGCTGGAACGGCCAATCCGAGCTTGGTTCCTTGCAGGTTCGGACCGAGGTCCTCCACGTCTTTCCCCAGCTTTTCCATGTAGTCTGCGTGCGTGGTTGGCAGCCACGCTGCTACCATCCCATCCACATCGCCGTTCGATACACCGACCCACATTGGGCCAGCTTCTACTTGGCTCAGCTCTACTTTATATTTCAGCTTTTGCTCTAATACAGTCTTCACCACATTCGTGCTGGCGATCTCAGAATCCCACGCGACGTAGGCGAGCGTCAATTTTTTGCCTTCAGCAGGCTGAATGCCTTCTACCCACTTGTTGACGGTAGCTTCATTGTTTTTCACCCATTCGGCTGCTGCCTCTTCCGGCTTTTTGCCGCTCTCGATATCGAGCATCACTTTTTCCATGTCCGCAGGTGTCCACGAAAACTTGTCAAGGAATGCATATGCGCTTGGGTGCTCCTCCTTCAGTCCTTTGCGCACGATGGTATGAATCTGTTCATCCTTACCGAAAGTGCCTTTCGGGTCTTCGAGGTATTTCATCTCAAACTTGGAGAACATCCAGTGAGGTGTCCAGCCAGTCACGATAATCGGCTTTTTGTCTTTGTAGGCTTGTGTCAGAGCTGCCGTCATCGCTGCACTGGAGCCCTCCACCAGTTCCCAATCTTTCAGATCGTAGTCTTTCATGGCTTTTTCCGTTGCTTTCATCAGACCAGCGCCAGGATCGATTCCGATAATTTTATGATCCACTTGTGCTCCAACGCTATTTGGTGCAGACGTACCCGTGTTACCCTCGGCAGGCTGATTTCCCTGCGGTGTTCCCGCGTTTGAACATCCTGCCATCACCATACTGAGTCCGAGTGCGACTGCCAGCCCTTTCAAGGCGCCTTTTTTCATTTTCATGAAAACCCCTCCTACGCGTTTTTTCTCTTTCCAACACTTTGCGTGAGACGATCCAGTAGAATCGCTAAAATAACGATGGCCAGCCCCGCCTCAAAACCTTCACCGATCTTGATCTGTGTTACAGCACGATACACGTCCGCCCCCAAACCTTTCGCCCCAATCATGGAGGCAATCACGACCATGGACAGTGCAAGCATAATGCTCTGGTTAATCCCTGCCATCATTGTCGTCTTGGCAATCGGCAGCTGTACCTTCGTCAGTTTTTGCCAGTAGGTAGAACCGAACGCTTCAGAAGCCTCGATCAGATCGGCAGGAACTTGACGAATTCCCAGGTTGGTCAGACGGATCGTCGGTGGCATCGCAAAAATGACAGAAGCGATAACCCCCGGTACTTTACCGAGTCCGAAGAAAAAGATAGCGGGAATCAAGTACACAAACGCCGGCATCGTCTGCATGAAATCAAGCAGCGGTGTAACGACCTTTTGCACCGAATCATTCTTTGCGCACCAGACACCGACCGGAATCCCGATAATCACCGAGATCAACCCTGCCGTCAATACCAGTGCAAGTGTTTCCATTGAATGCTCCCAATAACCCAGATTCTGAATCAGAAGAAGTCCAATGAAGGTAAAAAGAGCAATTGCTACTTTGCCAGCACGATACGCCAGCAGCGTAAACAAAATGATTAGGGCCCAAAACGGGATTCCTGTTAGAATCCACGAAAACAAGTCAACGGTTCCACCGATTCCAGCTGATATGAAGTCGAACAAGAAACCCAAATTCTCTTCCAGTCCATCCACAATCGTTTCTACCCAACTGTCGAGCGGCAGCTTCGGAAAAAGTTGGTTTTGACTCATGATGGATTCACCTGCCCCTCTTCATTCGTTGGCTCTGGAACTTGTTGATTAACTTTTCCTGCCAACCCACCCAAGACGGCTCCTTTAACAATCACGCCGAGGAGACGGTTTTGTTCTCCTATAACCGCCACGGGAATATCCGAAAACGCAACAAGGTCAAACATCTCATTGAGAAGCGTCTGCGGTCCGACAGTCGGTACCTCGGTTCGCAGCACGGATTCCAGCGACTGTCCTGCTTCTTTAGCTCCGTTTACTGCGTCTGCCGTCAGCACACCCAGCAATGTTTTTCGTTTATCCACCACGTACAGACTGGATACGCCGCGGTCTCGCATCAGTTGCAATGCGACGCGAGGTCCTTTGTCCAGTGTGATCGTTTCCGCACGCTTCATGACATTTTCAGCGGACAACACCTTGGAACGATCTACATCCTCTACAAAGCGTTCTACGTATTCATTTGCTGGATTGGTCATGATTTCTTCCGGCGAGCCGATCTGCACGATCGCACCGTCTTTCATCAGCGCGATTCGATCCCCGATCTTCAATGCTTCGTCCAGATCATGCGTAATGAAAATAATGGTCTTCTGCATGGTGCTTTGCAGTTCCAACAGTTCATCCTGCATGTCCTTGCGAATCAACGGGTCCAAGGCACTGAAGGCCTCATCCATCAACAGCACATCGGGTTCATTCGCGAGTGCCCGAGCCAGCCCCACACGTTGCTGCATCCCGCCACTCAACTGATCCGGGTAGCTTGCTTCCCAACCACCGAGTCCGACGAGTTCGAGTGACTTTTTCGCTTTGGCCTCTCTCTCAGCTTTTGGCATCCCTTGAATCTCCAGACCGTACTCCGCATTTTCAAGCACCGTCCTGTGAGGGAACAAGGCAAACTTTTGAAATACCATACCCAGCTTCTTTCTTCTTACTTCCTGTAACTGCTCCGTGTTCATACTGACGATATCCGTACCGTCAATCAGGATTCTGCCTTCTGTTGGCTCAATCAACCGGTTCAACAATCGAACCAAGGTCGACTTCCCGCTTCCCGAAAGCCCCATGATGACGAATATCTCGCCTGCATGCACCTCAAAACTCGCTTGATTCACCCCAAGGGTAAGACCCGTTTCCTTCAAGATTTCTTGCTTGGTCTTCCCCTGCTTCACCTGGGACAATGCGCGTTGGGGTTGGCGTCCAAAGATTTTGGTCAAATTCTCTACTTTGATCTTGGGCATATGGTCACCTCCAACTTTTACGCCCGGCATCCGGACTGTTCTTTACCCTTACAATTGTAACCAGCCATTTTTTTTACCTCAAACTGGATGAGGCAGGATAATCGGGCATTTTCAGCGTTCAGAAAAAACTTTACGTACTTTACTTCCTGTATTCTCAGTTTATCACGTATATACTGTACAATATCTCCATTTACTTTTTGCTTTTGGAGACGTACAATTCTAGTCAGGTTACTATGACTAGAGGAGCTGCTTTTTTCAAAATGGATACCAATCAAGAAAAAATCCTCGAAAAAGCTCAGGAACGCGTGATTGAAACGCTAGCTCGCAACATGGATCTGTATGGAATTACCATGTCAACGGGACTGCTGTATGGCACGTTGCTCTTTCAGGACAAGTCAATGACACTCGATGAGATGGGCGAAGCACTGGGCATGAGCAAAACCAGCATGAGTACTGGCGTCCGCACATTGATGGACTTAAATATGGTAGAAAAGATATGGAAAAAAGGGACACGGAAGGATCATTACGAGGTCAATCTGGATTGGTACCAGAACTTCATCGACCTCTTTTCCGTGAAGTGGCGACACGCCTGTGAACATAATGTACACGCCTTGAAAAAGTCGCTCCTTGAGCTTCGCGCTCTCCAGCAATCAGAAGAGCTTACGGAAGAAGTTAAGGAACAAGTTGACCTTAGTATCAAGCGCATTGAAAATGGGTTGGAGTATTATCTGTGGCTGTCCCGTTTGATCGACTCCTTCGAATCACATGATATCTTTCAGTTTGTACCGAAAAAGGAAAATGAATCATAAGAAGTTCGCAATCGAAAAAGACTTGTTCCTTACCTGCCGATATGTAAGGAATGAGTCTTTTTTTGTGGTACAATTATCCAGAGCAGTTTTCATGCTCTTCTATGATGAAAGGAGTGGTCAGTTATGAAAAAGGACATGAATCGACGTTCTTATAAAGCTGTGCGTGTACCAAACAACCAAAAAGGGGAACACCAACACTAACCCCCTTTCACCTAGGAGGAATTGGATTGATTCGAAAAACAGCTCTACTGATTATTGATGCGCAAGTGGGAATTATAGAGGGACAATTTGGTCCTGTTTATCAGCCGGCTACACTTGTCCAAACATTGAAAAAAGTACGGGAAGACGCCTACAGCAAGGATATTCCTGTTCTGTACGTTCAGGATGATGATGTCGGAGAAGTCGGTTCAGACGACAATGCCATCCACCCTGAGATCGCACCTCTGCCATCAGAAACGGTGATTCGAAAACTAGCGACAGACTCGTTTCACGGAACAGATCTGCACGAAAAACTACAAGCACTCGGGATTAACCATCTTGTCATCACGGGGTGCAAAACTGAATATTGTATCGACAGTGCCTGCCGCAAAGCGACGACACTCGGCTATGATGTGACGCTCGTCAAAGACGGACACTCTACGTCGGACAATAAAGTGCTGTCTGCGGAACAGATCATCGCCCATCACAATACATGCCTGCATGGATTGGGAAATATTGAGCCATTTATTTTGGTACGGGAATCAACGGAGGATGTCTTCGTCCCTACCCATGATTCTTACCGATAAAACGTTTTGCTGAACTTCTCGAAACCGTCTTTTCAGGCGGTTTCTTGTTTTGTCCTTGTCTTACCCACGATTCGTCCATGCTATTATGGAAGAAACGAATTTGCCGTTCGTGAAGGAGAAAATCATGTCGACTACTATCGCTATACCAAGATTGGGCGTAGGAGCTGTCATCTTAAATGACAAGAATGAGATTTTACTGGTTTTACGAAACAGAGATCCAGAGAAGAATACGTGGAGCATTCCCGGGGGAAAAGTTGATCCCTATGAACAACTGGAGACGAGTGTCATCCGTGAAATCAAAGAAGAAGTTAATCTCGATGTCGAGGTAAAAGCCCTCTTGTGCACCGCAGAAACCATCCGTCCGGAAAATGGCGAGCATTGGGTTTCGGTCATTTACGAAGTCACGATCCTGAGTGGAGAAGCACGTAATTTAGAGGAAGACGGGGCTATTGGAGACATGCGCTGGTTTTCGCTCGATGCACTTCCGTCGAATCTGGCTTGCTTCGCCGTACCAGCTATCGAACATTTGCAGAACAGGAACCGTTCATGAAAAGCAAAACGGACAGTTGCCCATGTGGCCTGTCCGTTTTTTCGTAAAGAAGATTACTTTCCTTTTTGGATAATTTCTTGCACTCTCCCTACTTGTCCATCCGTCAAACGAACCTTGATTCCATGCGGATGTGTGCTGGAGTTCGTCAGGATATCCTTGACGATCCCACGGGTGCGCTTGCCAGTGCGTTGGTCCTGTTTCAATACAATCTCGACTTCAAGACCTGCTGCGATATCTTTTCGGTTTTTTCCGTTCATTTTTCCCTTCTCCTTTTTTCGTTCTATGTCCCACCTATGATATAATCGACAAACAAATCCATCTCACCGGAGGAATCCATGCTTACTTTTGAAGAAAAACTAGCGATTATTGAATCTTTTCCACAACTGACTCGGAATGACGTCTCCCTGAAACGGGTTAATTTTCATTATGAGGAAAGCCTTCATGACAAAAAGACCGTGGTCTATCATCTGCATCCGAACGGCAACGGGTTTGTGTTTGCCGCGTTTTTGAAGGGCTACCAAAAAGACGACAAGGGCTATGTCAACATCCGTGATTTCTCGGCGGACGAGCTGCGCAAGGTAGTCGAGGCTTCGATCCAATCCCTCTCTATCAAGCGTGAACCAGCGCCAAAAGCTACTGGTGAAGCTGAACAATTGGAGCAAACATGGGTCGACAAGCAAAACCGCACGCTCTTGCTGCAACAGGAAGACGCGCTGTGGAACGTATACCACGGAATGAACCTGGAAGCTTCCTTTGAGTCGTACGTGGAAGCAGAGCAATATCTGATTGAAGAAGGATTTTCCCTGCAACAATAAGCCCTTCCTTCTCCCTGCTACATGTACCATACCAAATTGTAGATGTTTTGATCAAACTGGCGCAAGCGACCGACT
This sequence comes from Brevibacillus sp. HB1.1, assembly GCF_013332445.1. NCBI lineage: Bacteria > Bacillati > Bacillota > Bacilli > Caryophanales > Paenibacillaceae > Brevibacillus > Brevibacillus sp. HB1.1. The sequence continues at coordinate 42,362 of NZ_JABMIV010000020.1, forward strand.
GCTTGCGCCATCCCAACACAGGGGGACGGTACGACATGATCAAGTACAGAGATACGCTTCTTACGAATATCCATAAACAGATTGAGACGTGGTACGACCAGGAGGTTCCCGTCTCTCATGATGATCTGTATCGCTTTCTCCATTCGTTAAAGGGGACCGCCGGGACGATTGGATTGATCGACTTGTCTGATCTGTCTCAGCTTCTCTTGGAACAAATGGACGACATGCCTGCCAAGAATTGGCCAACGAGTGAATGGCGAGCGTTTTTGCAAGAGCTGATCACCTTATGCTGCGAGAAGCGACCCGAACAGGAAGTTTTTATCGAGAACCCCGCTCTTCACCGGGAATCCCCTTGTGAGCAACAACCTTTGCTCCTCATCCTGGATGATGACGTCACCCTGCTTATGTATCTAAAAGAATATTTAGAAAAACGCAATTGGTCTGTCATCGCAACGGTCTATCCTCATAAGGCTCTCGACTATTTTCACGACATGAACCCTGACTGCTTCATTCTGGATTTGAACATCCCGGAAACGGACGGCTTCCAAGTGATGCAGACAATTAGCGAAAAAATAAAGAAGCAATACGTGCCTACGACCATTATCAGCATCGATTGCGAACGGGAGACCCGTCTGAACGCCTATCGTTTGGGCGCAGATGACGTCATGTGCAAACCGCTTGATATGGAAGAGCTGGTCGTACGCCTCGAACGCCAGCTTCGCCGGAAGCGCTGGATGAACAGCATCTTGTTTTTGGACGAGCTCACGGGTGTCAACAATCGCAATTCTTTTGTTGATACGTACCAACGGCTTCTTTCTGATGCCCATCGGACCAACACCCCCTTCTCACTGGCATTTTTAGATATCGATTTTTTCAAAGGGGTCAATGATACATACGGTCATCTGATTGGCGACGAGGTCCTGACTCGTTTTGCTGCTTTCATCGGGCAGAGCGCCGAAAAACATGATGTATTATTCCGGTACGGCGGAGAGGAATTTATCCTGCTGATGCCGCGTACGACTGTACAGACAGGAAAGATGCGCCTAGAGCAGATACTCTTTGCTTTTTGTTCGCTCACGTTCGAAGCTCCTGAAGGAACGTTTTCATTGAGCTTTTCCGGTGGAATCGTACAAGTAGAAGATCCTCATAAACCGCATACGTATTGGGTAGAAGCTGCGGACACTGCTTTGTACGCTGCCAAAAATGCAGGGCGGCGCCGGATTGAAACCGCTCAAATCACAGAAACGCATGACTCCCCTAAAGTAAAACTGAAGGTCGCCATTATTGATGACGATCCGATGATTCGCGTGATGCTTGCCGATTCCATCAAAACCAGTTTTGACGGTTGGATACACGTCGATATCCAGACTTACGAAGAAGGAGCAGCTTTTTTTGACTCCACCTGGCATCAGGGACACGAACCCTATCTCGTTATTTTAGACGGGATGATGCCACAGATGGATGGCCTCGAGGTTCTCCAGAAAATCCGGAATTTGCCCAATGCCAAGAAATATACGGTGATTATGCTAACAGGTCGTACAGAAGAGCAAGACATTGTCCGTGCCCTTCAGCTCGGTGCTGACGACTATATGACCAAGCCATTCCGTACACGCGAACTGGAGGCTCGCATCAAGCGACTGGTTAAGCGAATGTTGTAAGGAGGTAGTGAGATGGCAACGATTATGCTGGCCGAAGACGAGGCCGTGTTGCGTATGTTGATTGGCGACACGCTCGAGGATGAGGGACATGAGCTCGATATCGCTTGCGATGGAGAGGAAGCCCTGCAAAAAATCGGTCAAAATGAGTACGACTTGATCATTTTAGATTATATGATGCCTAAGCTGACAGGCTATGAAGTATTGCAGCAGCTCAAACAGATGGACGACAAAAAGGCAGTTAAGGTCCTGATCCTCTCGGCAAAAAGTCAACATGCCGAACAGGAGAAAATGCGTGCAGCTGGTGCCGATGACTTTATGCCGAAGCCCTTTAGCCCGATGGATCTTGTCCGGAAAGTGGAGGAAATGCTCGCATGACGGGGTTCTGGGCGTTTATCAGAAAAAGCATCACACGTCGCTTCATGGCGATGATGCTTCTTTTTCTGTCACTGCTGATTGCCGGCGCTGGCATCGTTCAAGATTTGAATAGCAACGCATTAACCCATTATCAGACGGAGATATACAATACCAAGGAAAAACAAAATTTGGTCGCAGACATCGCTGAGCACACGAACCAGATCTTTTTTCGCGCAAGGGGTTATTACGCTTTCTTGAGCCCATCTGAGTACAATGAGCTATTTCTTGAGAAAAAGAAGCTGGAACAAGCGCTGGATAAATTTAAGAAGCTTCCGCTCAATGATGAGGAGCAAGCGCTTGTCGCTTCGATCGAATCTTTCTTCACGAACTTTTTCGCCAATGTGTTTCCTACTTTTTCGAGTTATGCAAAGAACGGAGACTTTGAATCCCTGCGAAAAGCTTCGGCCAGTGGCGTGAATCAGGAAGTGAACAACCTGCTTAAATACGCCGGGCGGTATCAGGAAGAGCACGATCAGCTTTTATATACGAAAAACCAACTACTGTTCGAAGAGTTGTCACAGCTAAGCACCTGGTTTCTCGTGTACTCGCTGATGGTGCTGGTGATCATGGTAATAGTCACCATTCAAACTACGCGGGATATCGGCAGGCCGTTGGTTCGTCTATCCCAAAATGCTGAACAGTTCGCTAATGGCGGTACACCTCTTTTGCAGGATTTGAACAGAATTGACGAAATCGGTAGACTCTCCCGCTCCCTCGACTATTTGATCAGGCAAATTCAAGCCAAAGAAGAAGTGCTCATGGCGCAAAACGAAGAGCTGCAAGCCCAGCAGGATGAACTGATGATGCAGCAAGAAGAGTTGCAAGAAGCATTGGGCAAGATGGAGGAAAACGAACGGTACTTGGAAAAGAAAAACCGTTTCATCCTCTCTTTGTCGAATACGCTGGATAAAAGCGAGCTACTGTCCAGTATCATTCGCAATATAACTGAAGTCATGGATGCCGATAAAGGTGTTATCGTCATGTTGAACACTGACAGGGACGCAGCTAGCTTTGGCGTTTCGCAGAATGGTCTGGAGCAATTGCGCAATGGATTGGATGATGGTCCGTTCGTACGAATCAGGGAAACGGGCCTGCCATATGTCCTGATGCGTGAAAGCACTGACGCTGAGCGCGGCTACACGGAAGAAATGTCACAAACATTTGAGCTTTACCTCCCAGTGCTAGATGCCCAACAGACAATCGTTGCATGTATCATCTGCTCCCGTATCGGTCGAAAATTCACGAATCAGGAGCTACAAGTCATCATCGGCATCGCCAAGCAGATTTCCTTGGCACTCGACAAGCTCGCGATGTATGAGGAGACAGAGCGGCAGCGTAAAATGACGCAGGATATGCTCGATTCTGTTCAAGAAGGCATTCAGCTTATTGATCTGAGTGGAGAAACACTTCAGGTGAACTGGAATTTTTGTGAGCTCTTGTGTTACGACCATCAGCTCGCTTCGCAAGGATTTGACTTGGAACAGTTCCTTTCCCATCTACAGAGTCGAACCGATGAGCCTGATCGGCTGATTCAGTATGTCAGATCTGTCGTTTTAGACGAAGGTGCTATTCCTTCTGGCAGTATTGTGTTTCAGATAACCGGACCGCAAGTACGCTATATTCAGCTCTATGCAGAGCCACTGTACCGGAACCAAGAGAAATGGAGTACCTTGCTCGTTTACCGTGACTTCACCAAGGAATACGAGATCGACCAAATGAAATCGGAATTCGTCAGTACGGTCAGCCATGAGCTGCGTACTCCTCTCGCCAGTGTGCTCGGCTTTGCGGAGCTACTGTTAACGAAAGAACTCAAGCCCGAACGTCAACAGCGATACATAGCGACCATTTATCAAGAAGCGACTCGCCTGACTGCGCTCATCAACGATTTCTTGGATTTGCAACGCATGGAATCCGGCAAACAGACGTATGAGCCAGAGAATGTTGCGATTGATCAAGTGATTCGAGATATTTTCGGACTTTATCGAGTCCAGTCCCCTCTCCATCGATTTGAACTCGATTTGCAAACGGAGCAAACCGTTGTTTATGGAGACCAAGCCAAGCTGCGTCAAGTATTTATGAATCTGATCAGTAATGCCGTCAAATACTCCCCGCATGGTGGCCATGTCCGGGTGAGCTGTCGACAAGATGGGAATCGCTTGCTCGTGGTGGTCCAGGATGAAGGACTAGGCATTCCTTCCGAAGCCATCCCTCACCTGTTTACCAAATTTTACCGTGTAGATAATTCCGATCGCCGCGAGATCGGCGGTACAGGACTGGGTCTCGCTATTGTTCGGGAGATCGTCCATATGCACCATGGTGAAGTTGCCGTTACGTCCGAATCGGGCAAAGGTAGTACATTTACAGTTACCCTTCCGCTGGCTGAGCACAATTTGTCCCCCAGCTATCTAGCGGGGACGGAGGAGGTAGTCTCTCCAACTAGTCAATGCAATGGAAACGTTGTGATCATCGAAGACGATTTGAACTTAACCGAGCTGTTGCGTGATGAGTTGACGAGCTCTGGATTCCGTGTCAATTCCTTCTCTACGGCGACTGAAGCAGTAACTGCAATCGAGGAGCTGCGACCGGATGCTGTCGTACTTGACCTTATCTTGAAGGACGGCGAGAGTGGTTGGAAGGTCATTGAGGAAATACGGAAAAACCCGGATTTACGGACCATTCCGATCGTGATCTCCAGTGCTTTTGAGGAAAAGAAAAAGGCATTTGATCTGGGAGCAACCGGTTATCTCATCAAGCCTTATCATCCAGATACCTTGTCTAAAGCGATTTTGCTGGCCATCACGAATCAAGAAGCAACGGGACAAATCTTCATTCCCGATGAACAATAAAGATGGCAATGGACAAAAGAGGCTGCGGCTATGCAAGCGCGGCCTGTTTATTTTTACCTTCTAGCAAAGAAAATCTTGGTATATTCATGCGCTTTCCATCACACATTAATAGAGGTTACTTTGTGCACTTTTGCCCTGCAAAGGAGGAGTTCATGTGTATTTCTCAAAAAAAGCAGTCGTTCCAATCGAAGAAGAGGAAACAGATGTATGGACGTGCAGTAATGAGGGCTGTACGTGCTGGATGAGAGATAACTTTTCCTTTGATAAGAGCCCGAGCTGCCCCTTTTGCCATTCTAGTATGGTAAAAGATACGCGCATGCTGCCGGTCCTAACCAATCACAGCAGCAGGCGGAACTCTTGAGTCGTTCTTTTCTTTTTTCTTGCGGGTATTCTTCCTCTTCTCTACAATAAATTCATGACGTACGAATGTTAGAGGAGTATGCCCATGAACCGAAAAGAGATGGAAGATCAAGTGATTCAAGCCTATCAGCGCGACGAGGGCATGATGATTCTCGTTTTTGCCCAATGGTGTGTGAATCACGGTCTAGATGCACGCGAATTATACCGCCGCGCTTACCCCGCTCAAGGGGAAAATATGTTACTCGCTCAAATGCTGGACAATACCGTACCCAAAGAAGAAGCAGAGGACATTCCTGATGCGACTCTCCTAGGTGTATTGTCGCTGTTTGGCAATGACGATTTGGCGATTGTGGTCAGTGAGACCATCGATGAAATGAAAAAGAATCCGAAATAATGTATGAAAGCCATACTCGTGCGAAAGCTACGCGCGCGGGTGTGGCTTTCTTTCTTTTTTCCCTTTCCAAAAACTCCCCTCCCCTGTCCAAATACGAATCAAAGAAAACTTTATTATCATAAAAACCATTCACAGTTTATTGTTTGAGCGACAACGTCAGCCGACAAACGATGAAATGGAGAATATCGAAATGTATACAGATTCAAAAATCTTGAAATCTCTGTTTTACATCCAGCTCTTCTCAAGTTTTCTCGTTGTAGTCGGTCATTTCACGGCTTCTGCCCTTTCTTTTACAGATCCGTTTTGGATCGTGGCCCTCAATCAGATCAGTCGCTACGGCACTGTCCTGTTGACGATCGCCACCGGTTATTTGACTGCTTATTCTTTAGAAGCCAAGAGCCCTACTGCTCGCGAGTTTTTTTCAGGGAAACTTCTGTATATTTTTGTTCCCTATTTAGTATCTGGTGTCCTGTACCATTACTTGTTGAAAAAAGGGATGCCTCATACTGCCCAGGACTTTACGAACATTGTTTTAGGCAAAACGGGTGACCATCTGTACTTTGTGTTTATGATTTGCCAGTATTATATTTTTGCTTATCTGTTTCGCCGTGTGATTACCAAGCGCAACATTTTGTATGTCATTTGGATTTTGCTCGGTATTCAGTACGTGTACATCAACTTTATCCATCAGGGCTGGTTCGGGCTTACCACGCGTCATATGCTCCCGAGCTGGATTTTTACCCTGTACATGGGGCACGTGTTGTATTGGTACCGTGAATCGATCCTTTCCTTTTTGCGAAACAACCGCTCCATCTTGACGCTGATGACGGGTGTTTCCACTGCGGCTGCGATGTTTTTTGTTGTCTCAAACAAGCTGTATGTGGCTGTCCATTTGACTTTTGTCTTCGCCACGCTTCTGTCGTTTCTCGTGCTCATGGTCTTCTTTCTGGAACGCGTCGATCGTTTGCACATCAAGTTTCGAAAAGGGCTGACGTATTTTATTTTCTTGTTCCACTCTGCTTTTTTGATCATGTTCAAAGATTATCTGTTTGAAAAATACGGCGAGGTCGCTTGGCTGTTTGAAAACACGTGGTACTCGCTGCTGTACTTGCTCGTCATTATCGGGTGCAGTTGTTTGTTGGCGCTCATGCTGGTCTGGCTGGTAAACAAACTGGAGCGTATCTCCAAAACCATACGACAAACACACAGGCAGCTTCACGCTAGCAAATAAACAGCTTTTTCACAAAAAAATGACCTATTCATGCTGCACGTCTGTTAACGATCGTGCCTTCAAGGATAGGTCGCTTTTTTTGTGGCATTAGATGTGCTGGCTCATCGACATCAAGCCACTTGTACATGTGTCGCAGGGCTTGAACTCCATAGAAAAATTCGTCTGCTGATCAGTAGACTCGCACGCAATCGTTCCTCCGTGCCGCTCAATGATTTCTTTGCAGACGTATAAGCCAATTCCAGTACCGAGCTCCTTCGTCGTGAAAAACGGTTCAAAAATAACCGAGAGCAGGTCAGGTGGAATTGGCGATCCATTGTTGGAAACGGTAATCAAGGAGTTGTCAGGCGTTTGGGACACCTCAATGACAATCTCCTTATCGCCTGTTTTTTTATGTAACGCATCCAGCGCATTGGAAATGATGTTGATAAACACCTGCTTCATCTCATCCTTGTAGCCTTTTAGTTGAAAGGTAGGATCGATACTGCATTTGATATCCACATTCACGTCAACGATATTCGGATAGAGGAAGGAAAGAATCTCATCGAACAACTCCCAAACGTTAAAAACCTCCATTTGCTTATAGACCGCTCCCTTTTTCGAGACCAGCAAAAACTGCGAAACCCGGTAGTTCAATTGTCGCAGCTCATTTTCAATAATCTCTACGTAAGGGAGATTCGGATAATCTTCTTTCAACAAACGAGAGAATCCCATAATGGAAGTAAGCGGATTTCGGAATTCATGGACGAAGCTGGACGCCATTTGCCCCAGGATCGTGAGCCTGTCTTTGTGAGAACGCTCGATAAATAGCTTCTTCTCTTCTAAATCGTTGTCTTTGAGGTCGGTGTATTTGAAAACAGCGTGAACCAAAAAGACATCAAAGCATTCGTTTATTTTCAATAAGGCAGGCATTAAAGCGGCAGGCGTAAACGGACCTTTTTGGAGAAGATCGATAACCATTTCTCGGCCCATGCACACGTTGGAAACGAAATCGCCAATGTTGGTCTCTGCCCGGTTTCGTTCATATGCGACCTTGTAAGCCAATTCTTTAATATCCTCAAGAGTGATTTCCGAACGAAAATATTCAATAACCATACGATACAGTGCTCGCCCATTCAGATGGATCAATCCTTTGTATTGATCACTGTCCGAAACGGCAATTCGTCGCTTGAATTCTTTTACGATCGTTGCCTCGTGCTCGTCCAAATATACTGCCAAGTCATCCATCGGCATCTATCCCCACTCCGAATAATAGGCAAATCCCCTTCCAACCTATTATACTATTATTGTTGTTAATTAACTAAATATTTTTACTATTTTAACGAAAAAGAAATAGCAAAGGGAAAGGAGCTACTTGTCATCGTAGCTCCTTTTGCATACTACGTATTACTTATTTTTATAATCGTCAAGGTTGCTCCAGCCCCTGTCAGAAGGGTAGCTGATCCCAATAATCCAAACAGTTGCAGCGTGATTGTGGCTCCAGCGGTGAGAGGGGCGATGACGGTATTATTGAACGATGAAAGTGATACAGCTGGTGCGATGATAGTTGGCGTGTATGGCGTCCCATTTATCAAGATCCTCGAGCTAACCAGTAAGGCAGCTGTTGTATTAATGGAATACGAAATTAAATAGTTGCCTGCAGACGGAACTGTAAATACCGTATTGGCCATATTCACCGTAATGCCACCTGCTAACACCTGGTTGTTCGGTAGAGGGATATTCGTTCCTCCTAGGACTACTGCTATGAGAGCTCCTGAGGTGTTGGCCCCGAAGGCGTTGATGTTGGTGAAGACTGTACCTGTCGCTCCTGTGGGGCCGGTCTCTCCGGTGGCACCAGTTGCTCCGGTCGCTCCAGTCGTTCCTGTAGCTCCGGTGGATCCAGTCGTTCCGGTGGATCCAGTCGTTCCGGTCGCTCCGGTCGCTCCAGTCGTTCCAGTCGTTCCAGTCGTTCCCGTGGCTCCGGTCGCTCCGGTGGCTCCGGTCGCTCCAGTCGTTCCGGTCGTTCCAGTCGCTCCTGTTGTCCCAGTCGTTCCCGTCGTTCCGGTTGATCCAGTCGCTCCAGTGGCTCCCGTTGTTCCAGTTGCTCCGGTGGTTCCAGTTGCTCCGGTCTCTCCCCTTGCTCCAGTCTCTCCCGTGGCTCCAGTGGCTCCAGTGGCTCCGGTGGCTCCGGTGGCTCCGGTTAATCCGGTGGTTCCAGTGGCTCCGGTCGTTCCGGTTGATCCGGTGGCTCCAGTTGTTCCCGTGGCTCCGGTTGGTCCGGTCTCTCCGGTTGATCCAGTCTCTCCGGTGGCTCCGGTCTCTCCCGTGGTTCCAGTGGATCCAGTTCCCCCAGTTGCTCCGGTGGCTCCTGTCGCTCCGGTTGTTCCAGTCACTCCAGTCGTTCCAGTCGTCCCAGTCGCTCCAGTGGCTCCTGTCGTCCCAGTCGCTCCAGTGGCTCCAGTCGCTCCAGTTGC
>NZ_JABMIV010000021.1:0-51187 GCF_013332445.1 Brevibacillus sp. HB1.1
TACATCCTGAGAGGACAACTTTGGACGCGGTTTCGCTTTTTGCATGGAGTCGTGCAGTCAATCCCCGAGGGGGTGGCCCTAGAAGCAGAGCGTTTTCTCCTGTTTTCTCCCCACCACAACAGCAACGTACAAGGAGTTTATTCACTCGCCTCGATGACCGCCGCCATCGCCAGCTTTTCAAAAAGGAGGACGAAGTGCTGGAGTTCATCTTCGCTGAGGTGAGAGAACATTTTATTTAGTTTTTCTCTTCGATTCTGCTTGGCTACTTGCAGAATTTTTTTGCCAGAATCGCGCAAGCTGATGTAAACCACTCGGCGATCTTCCTCATCACGATCACGGGCGACGAAACCGTGTTTATCCAAACGGTCGACCATTGCTGTGATGGCGCTTGGTTTGACCCCCATTGATTCAGCCAATTCTCCGACTGTGCATTTTTCCTTCTGTTCCAACTGATGAAGAATGTAGAATTGCGGGCCAGTTAAACCAGAGACAGGTTCGGCTAATTGCGTTCCCATCGTGCGCATAATGGTACGAAACGCCTCCTGCAGGCGCTCAAGCGTATCTGTTAAGGGGGAGGGCATGTTCGTATCGTCTCCTTATTTGATCTATTTCTTCGTTATCGAGAATATTTGATATGTAATATTTAACGCACTTAAATATAGGCTGAAAGTACTTCGTTTGTCAACCTTCGCGAAAAGAAGGGAATACCCAAGCGATTCCTAGTGAAAACTGAAAACATAATGGAATGACTTCCAGCAAGGGGGCAAACGATGAAGAAAAAGGTATGCAGCATTGGATTGATATTGGCTTTGCTTCCCGCAACGACTGTCAGCACAACAGCGTTTGAAGGAACAGCGACCATTCGTACGCAGATTTTGCAGGATCTCGCGGAAATGCACGAGCCATTACATACAGGCAACGCGGACAAGGAATATAAAACGAAGGCAGATGAATGGCAACGACAAGAACTGCTACTGCGAGGTGAGCAATTAAAATCTGCGCCTGTCGATTCGCTGGAAATGATTGAGGCAACGAAGGCTTGGGAGGAAGCGGGGGTAAAAGGGGAAGGGATGCTCGTTTCCGTGATCGATACGGGAGTCAATCCGCGCCATCCCGATTTCCCTGTCCCACATGATAAGCGTTCTGCCATGCAAAAGTCAGGCTCTTCCCAGAAGGTGATCCCTGGCTTTAACTGGGCTGACCGTACGCAAACAACGGAAGACGTATCGGAATCTCAGCATGGTATCCATGTGGCGGGAATTATTGGGGCGAACGGAAAAGTAAAAGGAGTTGCTCCTGAAGCCCAGCTCATTAGCCAAAAAGTATTTTCCAATTATCAAAGCGAGGTTCCTGGGCTAGGTGAATCGATTTTATTTGCGATCAATGATTCCATTACGAAAAAAGCAGATGTCATCAACTTGAGTCTCGGTTCCTCAGCGGGCTATGTGGATGAAACAAATGTGGAGCAAATGGCTGTGAAGCGAGCAGTCGATAATGGGATCGTAGTTGTGGCAGCCGCCGGCAATGATGCGTATTTCGGCAGTGATAAGGTACGAGCACAGAATCCAGATATCGCCATGATCGGTTCTCCAGGCTTGAGTCCTGATGCGTTTTCGGTTGCTTCTGTCAACGCTACAGCACTAGCTGGCTATAGCTTCACGGTGCAAGGGGTACCCGGTATGGAGAAAGTCGTGTATTTATCGGGCTATGTGGAAGGCGGGGGTGCGATAAACCCGGTCATGACATTGATGAAGCCGTATCCGCTTGTCTATATGGGGAAAGGGAAGAAGGAAGACTACAATGTTTCCGTAAAAGATAAGGTGGTATTGCTCGAGCGAGGCGACATTTCATTCGACGATAAGCTACGCCTCGCCAAAGAAGCAGGAGCAGTTGGTGCTGTTATCTACAACAATGAAATGGGACCACTCATTATCAGTGCGGAGCATGCCAAGCAAATCCCGGCTGTTTCTGTCTTGAAGCACATGGGCGAGCAAATGGCGCAAGCGATTAAAAAAGGCAAGAAAGTGACGGTCTCATTTAACGGTGAATATGGACAAAATCCAATGCCTTATCCAGACGGAGGAACGATCTCGGCTTTTTCATCATGGGGACCAACACCCGATTTGCAGTTCAAACCGGAGATTGCTGCTCCAGGTGGAGGCATCTTGTCACTCACGCGAGAGTCTGAATATGCCGTGAAAAGTGGTACGTCAATGGCAACGCCCCATGTGGCGGGCGGGATGGCTTTGCTGAAACAAGGTTATCTCAAGCAAGGGCGGAACCTGCAAGGCAAATCGCTTGTCGATACGTTGAAGGCCGCGGCGATGAATACAGCAGAACCGATTATCGATCCGCAAATCAGCATACCCGCAGCGGATAAAGAGAAAGCAAAAAAAGTTCCTTACAGCCCACGGGTTCAAGGGGCAGGCCTGATGCAAATCGCAAAAGCGATCAAGACGCCAGCCATTGTTGTGAATGCAAAAGGAAAAGCAGGTGTCTCGTTAGGAGAGATTGGGAATTCAACGACCTTTTCTCTATTTATTAATAACAAGTTTGGTAAAAAGCCAATTACGTATCAGCTACAAAATGAGTTTGGTGTCATGACTGACTTACGCAAAAACGGGATCAACATGCTGACAGATACCCTTTTGGAGGGGGCAGAACTACAATTTTCCGCTCCTAAGATTACCGTTGCGCCGGGGAAGTTAGAGGAAGTGAAGGTAACGCTCACGATTCCGACAGGTTCTCCACGTAATCAATTTGCAGAAGGATTTATTTCTTTTCAACCAGATGATAAAGAGCTGCCTACTTTGCGCACGCCGTTTTATGGCTTCTACGGGGACTGGGATGAACCAAAGATAATGGATCAGCCCGTATGGGAGGCAGAAAGTCAGGAAAAACGAACAGGTGTCAAGACGAGCTGGTATCACGATAAACGCAATGACAAATGGCGCTATCGGGATTATCTAGGTGTTACAGGTGTCAAAGCCGATGGCGGTGCGAAAATCGATCCCAATCATATTGCCTTTTCGCCAAACGGGGATGGGCATTACGATGTCGCTGCTCCTTCGATTACTTTTTTGCGCAATGCCCGTCATATTATCGTCGAAGTAACAGATCAGTCAGGCAAGCCGATTCGCACTCTTGTGCGTGATGAAAAGGTGAGCAAGTACGACCAATCCAAGCTGGGAACGCCATACTATTATACAGAAAAGGAAGCGTGGAGCTGGGACGGAAAGATCTTTTCACCACAAAAAGGCGCCTATATACAGGCACCTGATGGACAGTACCAATTCTCCATTAAGGCCAAAATAGACGACCGCAATGCCAATTGGCAATCGATGACACTCCCCATCCGCGTGGATACAAAAGCTCCTGTGATTACAGCTTCTGTGTCAGGAAACCGGGTTCAGTGGAGCAGCCGCGATAAAGATATCCAAGCCTATTTCCTTTATGTAAACGGCAAGAGGGTAGGAGGCCCCTATTCTCCAAAAGTGTCCAGCACACTTATTAATCAGCCAGATAAAAAAATGAGTGTAGTCGCGTATGATTATGCAGGGAATATCAGCGTGGCGCATATTAACGGGAAAAGTGACAGTACTCCGCCATTTGTGGAGTTTCCGGATGATTTGTTTCCTTATCTGAAAATATCCAAGCAGCCGGATGTAGCCTTCAGGGGCAAAGTAACAGGCGAGGATATGATGGACAGAGTCCGCTTATCGATTAACAAAACGCCTGTAAAGCTGGCGACGGATGGATCATTTGAAACCATCCTGCGATTAACGGAAGGTCTCAATTATGTGATGTACAGTGCAATGGATATGTATGGAAACAAGCGCCAATTCACGCAACGGGTCATCGTCGATACGAGTCCTCCGACACTGCAATTGATCAACGATGGCAGTGAAGACGTACAATTCGATGCAGCAACCAAGAACATGCTGGTTCCAGTCCGCTTCATGTACAGAGATCAAACCTATAAAGGTCAGGTAAGTATCAATGGGCAAATCGTGTCCTACTTTGAAGAAGAGCAATTGGAAATCCCTGCGCAAAAATACGTGACGCAAATTTTGAGTATGAAGCAGGGAGAGAATCGTATTTTGCTTGAAGGCAAAGACGGAGCAGGCAATCAAAGCATGTTGCTGGTGTATGCGTATGTCGATGCCAATGCAGGGTCGGTCGTCATAAGTAATGGGGAGCAGCGTATATCCTACAAGGCGCGAACAGTGCCAGCTCCGACGATCCAGCTGCCGAACAAACAGCTAGAAGGGCAGGAAGGTGAAGCGCTGCCCATCGAAGGGAAAGTGACAGGTGCTGGTGCTGTTAACCTCCAAATCAACTATGGATCAAAAAGCTTTCAGACCAACGCGAATGATCGTGGGCTATTTCGCCTGGTGCTTCATGAGGTAGAGGAAGGCAAGCAAAAACTGACGGTTGTTGCGACTGATGCACTGGGTAGGGAAGCCCGAGCGGAGATGAATGTCGTCGGAAAGAAAAAATAGGATAGCGGGCCCGTCAGTAGCAGATAGAAGGCTATTGCCGGGCCAAATTTTTGTGGGAGGATTCTATTTGATGTTTTACCACGGGATCATGTGGGAATATGTTACGAGAGAGTACCCTGTGCTATCACCGAGAAGGACCGCCAGAAGGAAGCGTGTGGCAGAGCAATTGTGGGATCGCATTCATCTGATCGAACAATTCGGTTTGGAGCCCGTTCATTTGCTTGAGGCCGACGAACATTACGATGCTGTCCGCTGTATACAAGAGTGCTTGGCATTTGGAGATACTGTTTTTGCCTTTGATCGCGTTCAGCTTCCGATGTGGCAATTGAGTAAGCATGAGATCGGTGTAGAAATATTAGACTTGCGAACGTGCACGGCCATCTATACCATTCGTCATGAGACAAAAGTAGAGGATTATTTTCCCAGTACTCCCTGTTTTCGTGACCTTATGCCTATGAAGTTTTCGTAATCCTATTGCATCTGCCAAAAGTCGACATTATGATAGTCCTATACGAGTACGTCAAAAAGTCGTCTTTTCAGCACCTCTTTCGATGTCGAATAGGCTTCCGGTACTACTACGTGATCAAAAGACGACTTTTTGAACAACCTCTAAGAGTGAATTGCCCGGGAAAGGAAGAGAATGCAGATGATAGTCCAGTACCTTGATCCATTTCTTGAATCAGCTTCGTCCGTGATTCAACAAGTATGCAATGTCGACATTTCGCGTGGAGAGTTAGCTGAAAGAGAATGGAGCCATGTAGAAGGCCATACATGGATTCGAATCGGAATGACAGGTCAATTACAGGGTGAGGTCTTTTTCGGTCTGCAAGAGGAATTGGCTTTGCGCATTGTCTCGGCCATGATGGGCGGCTATCCCGTGCAAGAGATGGATGAGCTCGGAAAAAGTGCCATTTCTGAGTTGGGGAACATGATTTCCGGGAATGCGAGTACGCTTTTGTCCAATCGAGGTGTTCTTGTAGACATTACCCCGCCCTTATTTTTACACCAGCATGACTTGAAAGGCATGGCAGGGACAGCATTGACTGCACCGCTCGATCTCCATGACATGGGCAGACTGGATATTCAAATTATTGTGATAAGATAGAGGCGGCTTATGGCCGTCTTTTTTGTGAAGGATACGTAGCTACACATCATCATTCAAAGGAGGGATGGAAAGAGATGGATCATTACTTCTCGATTTGTTCAGCTGAGATGTATTATGAGAAATACATGGCCTTTTTATTGGAAAACTACGACCAGCTCCGCATGCCATATTCCTTTCCTGTGGCGCTCAGTTTTCTGGCGAGTCCCGTTTTAATGGAGGGGAAAGCATTTCTTTGCTTCAACGATGACGATGAAGTGATCGGTGCTTTTTCGTACATTTACGGGACAGGTGAAAATCAGTACGAAGACAAGCATATCGTTCAAATTCAGGTGGTCTATTTTTTAGAACAGTATCGCAGCAGTCGCCTTTTTTTGCACGCTCTTCAGTATGTAACCGAATATATCGCCTATATGGAGGAGGACGTGAAGGAGTTTCGATTCTGGACTTCCTCGGAAGACTCTTTACGCAAATTGTTTACCAAGATTGCAGAACGAGTAGCTTCTGTGGAAACGGCAAACGGTCCATTGGATGAATATCGCGCATCGTTTTTGGCTTGGCAATCCTATGCAGCCAGGTTTCAACATGAACCATTTTTCTAATCCAAGAAGGAGACGTTACGATGCTGTTCGTCATCAAAAAACTGTTTGGCTACATACGCCCCTATAAGCTCCTGAGTTTCCTTTTTTTCCTCACGCTTGCACTCGATCTGCTTTTTTTATCCTTGGCACCTCTTAGTTTCCAGATGATCATTGACAAAGCGATTGTTCCTAAAAATATGCACATTTTCACAGTCATCATGATCGTATTGGCGATTAGCGGGTTTATCTGTGTCAGTGCTGGAATAATCAGTGACTATGTGCTGGCAAAACTAAATGCACGTGTGCAAAATGATTTGCGGCAAAAACTGTTTGCGCATATGCAGCATTTGCCGGTCAGCTACTTCCACAAAACGCGTTCTGGCGATCTGGTCTCTTCCTTTTCAGTGGATTTGCCTGTCATTGATAGATCGTTGGCCATTCTCTTCACGACGGGTATTCAGTCATTGGTGGTCGTGTCGATTAGTACGATGGTGTTGTTTTACTTGGAATGGGTGATGGCACTGTGTATTTTGTTGGGAGCAATCTTGATCTTTACAGGTCCTTATTTGCTTGGCCAACGTGCACACGCAGTCAATGCTGCATACAAAGAACAGCTCGCAGCTATGACGAACGATGTTCAGGAAAATACGAAAGCGCAAATGGTCATCAAGGGATTCAACCTGCAAGATGTCATGATCGATAAATTTAATGGAAGACTCAAATTGCTGTTGATCAGCAACTATCGCAAAAATCTGATGGCAGCGAAGCTGGAACGAATTCCTGCGCTATGCTTACTACTCATCAACTTTACGATCATTGGCTTTGGTTCCTATCTGGCACTCACCGGGCGAATCTCTGTCGGTTCGCTTGTCGCCTTTTTCACCATGTATACGTCGATGGGGAATGCAGTGTTTAATCTGACCTTTACGCTCCCTCTGATTACAGATGTACAAGTCAGTATGGAACGAATCCACAAGGTACTGGATGAACCTAGTGAAAAAGTCGACCATTCTACAGCGGATCCGCTCGATTTGCGTATGACTGAAGTTTCCGTAAAAAATGTTACGTTTGGCTATCAGGAAAATCAGTTGTCTATCAATCAGGTCAGCATGCAGATTGCGGCTCGGACAAAAGTTGCCATTGTTGGCTCCAGCGGGTCTGGAAAAAGCACGATCGTTCAGCTGATAGTAGGCTTGTATGAACCTCGTTCTGGTCATATCGAGATAAACGGCACAAAACTCGATGAATATAATCGGGGAGCCTTCCGCAACCATGTAGGGGTCGTCTTTCAAGATAACTTTCTTTTTCACGGAACCATAGCCGAAAACATCCGGCTCGGCAAACTCGATGCGACCAATGATGAGCTGAGGATGGCTGCACAGCAAGCGGAGATCCATGACTTTATCATAAGTCTACCAGACAAGTACGAAACACTTGTTTTGGATGGGGGCAGCAACCTCTCAGGGGGACAAAGGCAGCGCCTTGCCATTGCTCGAGCGATTCTGCGTAATCCTTCTCTACTCATTCTAGATGAAGCAACTTCTGCTCTCGATCCCATTTCAGAGGCTTCTATTAACAAGACCTTTGCGAAGCTTTCCAGAGATCGGACTGTCATTACGGTGACACATCGTTTGTCGACGATAACGGACATGGATCAAATCTTTGTGTTGGAGCACGGGGAACTAGTG
Source organism: Brevibacillus sp. HB1.1 (assembly GCF_013332445.1). Lineage (NCBI taxonomy): Bacteria > Bacillati > Bacillota > Bacilli > Caryophanales > Paenibacillaceae > Brevibacillus > Brevibacillus sp. HB1.1. Next base: position 7,874 of record NZ_JABMIV010000021.1, read on the forward strand.
GAGCAAGGGACACACTCTCAACTGTTGCAAAAGCGGGGTTATTACAAAAGGCTATGGGAGAAACAAAGTGTGTTGGCCAGCCCAGAAGGTGTTATGGATGTTCTAGGTGTCGACGTGTCTGATATTTTGCATCTTTTCCATACCGAGACGTTTACTGCTGGACAGACGATCATTCGGGAAGGAGAAGCAGCAGAAAAGTTTCATATCCTCGCACGCGGAAAGGTAGAAGTTTCCCAATCATCTGCTGAATTTGAGGAGCCGATTCGACTTGCGATTCTGGAGGACGGCGATCACTTTGGAGAAACAGACCTAGCGGGTGCTTTACAGACAACAACGGTGACGGCTCTCACCTCTTGTGTTGTTTTGACCTTGCCTTTAAAGGTATACCAGTACATCACGTCCCAACACTCGACGATTGGCAAAAACGCCCAACAGCTAATACGCTAACGAACAGAAAAAGAAAGGCAGTGTGCAAAGGATGCATGTCCAATTTAGAAGTTGTACCAGTGACAACGATTTTGCCCAGTTCACGCTATTCTTTATGCGCAATCGATTGGAATTTAGTCGTATGTTTTCCCTTAGTGACACGCTCATTCATATTTTGACGTTCCTCCCGGATTCTCATTTGATCCTGATAGAGGACGAGCGCGGTAAAGTGGTCGGATGGGGCCACTATCAATACATGACAGCAGAAAGGCAACCAAACCCAGAGGGAGAAATTTGCTATATTCATTCTGTCATCGTCGAAGAAAAATATCGAAGGAGCAGGGTATTTCTGAAAGGCTTTCGCCATCTAATCAGACAGGTTCACGCAGAAAATGCACAAGTGAAACAGGTGACCTTTTGCGCTGATGCTGATCATGCCTATCTGAACCGGCTCTATTCGAAATTTGCACAGGTTGCAGGGGAGCAGGAGGGCTATTACGGACAAGAAAACATCTATATGGCCGAAATCAATCAACTCGCTTCCTATCTGGGAGCCGTAATTGACGCTAAATAAGGAAAAATGCTATTCTTAAGAAGATATTGTCAGAAAGGAGGACTATCAGATGATTCCAATGGTACCACGTTTGAAAGACGGAGTAAGAAAACCGTTCACTGCTTCGATTCAAAATCTTCTCATGAAAAATGAGCAGCTGCGTGTAGCTACTTCTTCTGCGAAGTAGTCGATCAGCTATCATCTTTTTCGAATCAACTGTCCCAAGAATGGAGAAGTGGTTGACAGGCTATCCTGCTCAGCCACTTTTTATTTTGTCATTCTATTTGAATAGAATAAAAAAATAAAATATTTTCTATTGTCTGGATGATTTTTAATAGATAGTGTATTGTTGGAAATAGTAAGGGGGTATGAGAGCTTGACCTATGTAAAACAATTAATTGGGATGTTTTTCCTAGTTATCGTCGTTTGCGGTGGGCCGTTCATGCTATATACGCAAAAGGAAGAAATCGTGTTCGAACCGGGAAATATCGTAGTTCATACGGTATATCTGATTCAGCAGATTGCAGAGGGCTCCCTCGGAACCTATTATTCGGGGCAAACGGAAAGGAGCATCGCTGAGGATATCCTCCCATTTGCAATTAGCTCCTTTGAACTACTGTTCGCGAGTGTTGGTGTCGCAGTCCTTGCTAGTATTATTTTTGGATTGCTATTGCAGCGCTTTCGGATTGTACGTCAATTTCAAAAGGTTTTGAATCTGCTTGCCACGATTCCTGACTTTATCCTAATTGTTGTTTCGATTGTGGGTGCTGTCGGATTTTACAAGCTGACGAACATTCGAATTATCACCCTGTCACCTATAAGTGACTCTGAGAGTACATGGTTTCCGATCACGTTACTGTCAATTGGACCAACGATTTTCCTCATGAAGGTTGTCAGCCTGAAGTATGTACAAATCGGCGGCGAAGACTACATAAAAACAGCACTTGCCAAGGGGATGGGGATTTGGCATGTTCTCATTCACCATGTCTATAAAAATATCAAGCCGTTTCTCATTGCTGATTTAAAGAAGACGATTGCCATTACAGTAGCCAACTTGTTTATTGTTGAGTACTTATTAAACGTCGTAGGATTGACTCGCTTTATTTTTAGTAAAGATGGCGGTTACGAATTCAATGCTGCTGTCATGGGACTTTTAGGTATTATTTTGCTATCCATTTTAGTCTATGTATTGATTCGTCTCATTCTGTATGTGATTGAACGCGCGGTTGTGTATAAATAGCCCAGACTTCTTATGGAATGAGTGAGGGTATGGTATGAGGAAACGGTTCAATTGGGCTTTATGGCTAGGTTGTATCTTGGTATTTTTTCTAATAATTATCGGTGTAGCCGGACCTTATTTGGCCCCCTATGACATCGATTACCAGGTGAAAGTTCGCAATGAGATGGTAAACGGGAAGCAAGTGATCATTTCGCCTCCTTTGGCACCTTCAGGCGAGTATTTGTTGGGTACGGATAAATGGGGCTATGATTTGCTTACAAAACTGCTCCACGGGGCACCTTACACCATTTTTATTACGCTCTTGATTGCGTTATTGCGATTATTGCTTGGAGCATGGATCGGTCTGTATATTGGGATATTGGACAAGCAGCAGCGTTGGTGGATTGCGATAGAGAACGCCTGGGGGTACATGCCCATATTTATTCCTGTCTATTTTTTATTGAAAGGAATCAATATCAATCCCGAATTGCCAACGTTTACGCTCGTGTTGTTTTTCGTAGTGGTAGTGGCAGTGCTTGGGACGCCTTCGGTAGCTGCGTCCATCCGTCAAAAAACGGAGCAAATCAAGGAATCCCAGTACGTTTTGGCTGCGACTTCGCTGGGGGCTGGGCGGGATCAGATCATCTTTCGCCACATCCTGCCGCATTTGAAGGAGCATCTGGTCATTGTCCTGGTGACAGAGATGATCGCCACCATGACGTTGATGGGGCTTCTCGGGATTTTTGGTCTGTTTGTAGGCGGCACGACTATGTACTATGACCCTGTTGAGTATCACTCGACCACACATGAATGGGCAGGACTGCTCGGGACTTACCGAAGCTTTGTCTACACGAATTACACGTGGATTTTCCTGATTCCACTTGCTGCTTATATGCTTGCAATCGGTTCCTTTAGTCTATTGGCCAAAGGATTGCGTGATAAATTCGAACAGACGTATAGTCGTACCCCATTTATTTAAGCAGCTGGTCACTTTTCAGCATGAGGGATAAGTGAGGTTTTTTGATGAAAAAACGATTCCATTTTTCTTTATGGCTAGGCAGTATTTTTGTGTTCCTTCTGATCGTGATCGCTGTGGCGGGGCCTTACTTGGCTCCCTATGATCTGGAATATCAAGCGAAGATGCGTCACGAGGTTGTGAACGGTAAACAAGTCATGGTCTCACCGCCCTTTCCGCCGTCAGAGGAACATTTACTCGGCACGGACAAATGGGGGTATGATTTACTGACCCTCTTGCTCCATGGAGCGCCATACACCGTTTTTATTACCCTTGCGATCGCATTTATTCGCGTGTTACTTGGTACATGGATTGGACTCTATATCGGCATCCAAGATAAAGAACAGCGTTGGTGGATGGCGATTGAAAATGCATGGAGCTATATGCCTGTGTTTATTCCCGTGTATTTTCTTTTGCGAGGAATCAATGTGAATTCCGAGCTGCCGACGTTCACGCTCGTACTGATTTTCATTGGGCTTGTGTCTGTCCTTGGAACCCCTTCTGTAGCCTCTTCTGTGCGTCAAATGACCGAACAAATTAAAGAATCACAATACGTTTTGGCTGCCATTGCACTGGGAGCTGGCCGGAATCAAATCGTCTTTCGCCACATCTTGCCACATTTGAAGGAACAGCTCATTATCATCTTGGTGACAGAAATGATCGCCGTCATGACCTTGATGGGGCTTCTCGGTATATTTGACCTGTTTGTAGGTGGTACGAAAATGACCTTTGACCCGGTTCTGTATCATTCTATTACACATGAATGGGCAGGACTGCTCGGGTCTTATCGAGGCTTTATTTACAGTAACTATACGTGGATTTTTCTCGTACCATTGGGGGCATTCATGATCGCCATTGGATCATTTAGCTTGTTGGCCAAAGGCTTGCGTGATAAGTTCGAGCAAACGTATAATCGTACACCATTTATTTAAGTTGTGGTGCCTTTGATTTTTACGAATCAAGGGCATTTTTGGTTGATCCGATTAAAAATAGTGGAATGGAAGTCGATTTGTAGGGAGCAGTATATGTGTCGGGTGAATAGACTGGAGTGTCGGGGGCGGTGTTGGCCTTGGGTTCCGATGGCAATCTCATCAGACGAGGCGAACTCGTCGCGATCTGAACGGGGGACAACTGGCGGCCATCGTCGTCTCGAACGGAAAAATTCACGGCGGATGTCGAAGAGGTTTCTCAGCGGTGTTCGGAACCCATTGCCCATTTTCTGAATAGGATGTAAGGCAAAAGCCTAAAATCCTTGAAATTCCGGCACCATCACCCACCCCCCATCATAGGATAAGGTGACTCTGTAATCCCTCAACCTTGTTCCTGTAGAGCCCACAAGGAGGGGTGGCACGATTGAAGGGTAGCGACCAAACCAAGCCGTTGTTAACGAATCGCGAAAGAGAAGTGTTTGAACTCTTGGTCCAAGATAAGACAACCAAAGAGATTGCCGGACAACTCTTCATCAGCGAAAAGACTGTGCGCAATCACATTAGTAATGTCATGCAAAAATTAGGTGTCAAAGGTCGATCTCAGGCAGTAGTCGAACTCGTTCGACTTGGTGAACTAGAGATTTGAACCCAGTCCACCCAGCCTCCCTTTTCTTCCCTTGGTCGGAAGGGAGGGTTTTTTATGTTCATTTGCGTTTAAATGCCCTTTTAATTACTTTTGTATAAATAGCAAACAAGAAAGAAGTAGAGAAGGCGATGGTCGAAGGGTATAGGATCTGAACGGAGCTTGAATCTCTTCGGCTGTTGGGATGTAATCGGTAATGGCGGGCTGGAGGCTTCGGCCACCACATTATCGGAACCATTCAAGGTTAGATGCCCTAATTGCCAAGGGTGCAGAATTAAAAATGATGAAACGTACAGTGCAGTACATAGGGACGATATACGAAATGAAGATGCACACATGGGGAGAAGAAAGACGTTTTGAAGATACTTTCTACATGGAAACAAAGGATTTTAAATCAGATGTTCCTTTGAAGCGAGACTACATGGAAATCTTCCATACAGAAGAATACCAGCAATTGGTGGGAACACAACGCCTTTCGAGTATGGGTCACAAGCAAGAAGATTTAGTTTGTTCTCGAAGGAGATACTTTTTGTACTAACTAAATTGGCGCTACTCGAAACATTCCTGTTAAAGCAGGATACTTACAACGAATTTTCAAGTGAGTCTTTGATCACTTTGAAATTCATCGTCTTTTCCCAACCAACCGAAACGCACAATTGATGAAACTCTTCAAGAGTAGGGGTGCGTTCTATAATCTCAAATGACATATAACTCCTCGCTTTCAAATTTTCTATGTTTGAGGATATAACTTCATTTGAGACACCCCCTGAATGTTGATTAGAAAAAATATTACCATTTTTGGCTTTAAAACCTCAAGTATATGGACTTTCTTAAAGAGCAATTTATCAAAATGTGTACTTTGTTATTATTGGTCTTCGCCAACATAACGACTTTCTCCAGAAATGAATTTATTTAATGAGATCCACCATTTTAGGGAAATGGGCATCAGAAAACAATCAATTGAGATAGTTATTGTGTGGAATTGAAAAAGCCACCAATCCTTGCGGAAGGTGACTAAAATCCTCATTGAGTACTTTGTGGTAAATAATGGGTAGGATTCACTGGAGTTCCTTGTTTGATAACAGAAAAATGCAACATATCTCCTGTTTCGGACGATCCTACTTCTGCTATTTTTTGCCCTTTTTTTACGGTATCTCCGGCCTTCACAAGAAATGAACCAAGGAGAATGTGACCATAGAGAGTACTGAATTCGGAATTGTGCTTGATTATTATAGTTTCTCCAAATCCTTTTAAGCTTTGAGCGAAAAGAATGACACCATCATTTGCTGCAAAGATAGCTGTACCTTTAGCGGTTGCATAGTCCAATCCGTTATGACCTTTTGATTCCTTAGTTTCAGGATTAATTTGCAAGCCGAAATCAGAGGAAATTACATAGGTATCATGGATGGGGGCCTCTAAAAAAAAGTGTGTTTCGTTAATTTTACTAGGCTGACTCGAATTACTTGCCTCCGCTGCGAAAGCTGTTGGGGTTAAAGTAACTGCTAAAGTTAATAGATTCAAAATAACAATATTTCTGATTTTCATATTTCCTCCTACTTCATATAAAGTTGGTTTCATTATGAAATACGAGGATTATGGAAAAATGTAACTGCTAATCAAACTTTATTTTTCTTAAGGTCATGTACGGTACCAAAAAGGCAGAGATACGAAAAAATGATCGAGGCTATAAGGCAGGAGATCCACTTTTGCCTCGAGAGTGGGACCCAGAAGAAGAAGAGTACACCGGTCGGATTGTAAGGCGGGTTATCACCCACGTACTGGCAGATAAGCAATTTCTGTAGCCAGGAAAGGTCATGCTGTCAATGGCACTGATTTATCACAACGGTATTGCAAGATAGTCATTTGCAAATAACAAAGAAGTGTCCCAAAGGACACCCTAATTGAACAGCATTATTTATGATCTTGAAAGTGCATAGATTTCAACCAAAAAGTTTTCTTGTGCACCCTTGGGACTCCCAATGTAAAGAGAGCGAGTAGAAACAACATCTGTGATTTTCTCGCTAACTACTCCAGTAAAATGAGTAGGATCATTGCCTCCACTAACATCTTGACTGACAGAAAAACTAATTTGATTAGGATTGGAAACTCCACTTATTACCCATTGAAAATTAACTGTGTCTGGCGGAAGGACTTCCGTACCAATATTTGAGCTAGAACGATGCGATTGACCAGGCAATGGGGAAGGAGCGGAATAAATAGCGCCGATAAACGTCGACTTAAGTGCACTCATGAAAAAACACCCTCTCAGGAAAGTAACTACATGAAGATCATATTTCAAGAAAATGGTAAATATGCAATCGATTTTAAACAACTTACTAGAAGTACAGCGGCATTTTACAAAACACACATTTGTTAAATGGAGGGTTTAGCATGATTAATCTAATCAAGATCGAGAAATTGGAGGAAGTGACAAAGTACGAAGACCCGAAAACGTCTCACATACATCATGGCGGAAAGGATTGGACAAACGGGGTTCCGCTTATTTTGATCAAACGCGAAGGCGGCGTGGTAGTGACTGACCAATGGGTATTTATCAACAATAACGGAGAGTTGGTATACGAAAAGAAAAATAACAAGTGGGCGCGAGTGAATATTACGATGTGAATAAGTCGCACATAAAAGAAGTGTATGTGGTTCGAATGAGTTAACACAACATTACGGGAGTTAAGAATAAAGCGGAGTTTATCTAGGGACCTTCGGTGATTAATTCTTCCGACTGCCTCATCTTTAGAAATCCAAGACCAAATTCATTACAATTACAATCAGTTATCTCCTTAGAATGTGCTTAAATAAGATATCTGGTGAAGGAGTTATTTATGGAAGCAATCATTTCAGATGTTAAAACAGAAAGGGGCTCGCTATGATCTGGATTAATCCACCTTATGAAGTAGAAGAAGTATCGATTATTACTGTAACGGAATGGGTTGAAAAACAAGCTAGATATATTAGACAGGCAGGGCCAGACCATTATGCCATCGTTGATTTCGTAATCGAACCATGTCAAGGTCTTATTGGCTTTAAGAATGAAGCATTGATTCAAGATGATTTGAAAGGAAATACAGAGTGGGAACGACTGTTTCCTATATTGATATGTTGCATCTATGACGCTTTAAAAGAGTATATACAATATCAATATCACGAACGAAATCTGGCAATTGGCAATTTCATGTTCAAGCTCATAAGTCTTGAAATCCGTCCTGGAAGTACCAGATTGACAGATTTCAAAATAGCAACACTTATCGGTCTGAAAGAGGTATTTGAAAATAATGAAGCAAAGAGAAGTACAACTTAGCGGTCGGTATTTCGCTTTACAGATGATGAAATGAATAGCTGAATTTGTTAATGATTTTGTGAAGGCTCCAATCATTGGCAGAACATGCCAAGAAACAGTGCGATCAAAACTTCGATTGCGAGGACTGTCCCACACATGGTTAGTCTATTGTTACTTAACAAAAGAGAAAGTAAGAAAACGAGAGCATGATCGCCCTCGTTCACTATGAAAATAGCAATTATCCTCTACTGCAAAGATGAATCCACGGAGGGCAACCCCCCAATTGTGTTCGAGCACATGTGGTGGATGGACGGAGAAGAAAAGCTGTTTTGGGTTAAGTGTGGGTAGGCAGCGGAGCCAAAGTATTTAACACAATATTTCGGGAGTGAAGGTGTGGGAACGATGGTGCCTGCTGGAATCCGAGATAACGGAAAACATAAGACGTTTGAAACTGGAGCAAAACGAGATCGAGCGCTAGGGAAAGGCAGATATGATGTGCTCTCTCCTGTAGCAATGCGCCGAATAGCACAGAGAAGTGAGCTAGGTGAAATCAAATACGGCGATGGACGCAATTGGGAAAAAGGGATGCCGATCAGTGAGTTTATGGATAGCGCTCTGAGGCACATTTTTCAATATATGACTGGCGAAGAGCAATTTATCAAAAAGTGTATGAAGAGAATGGGGGAAAAGGTAGATGTAGCACTTAAAAGGGGCATTGTTAATCGATATCGATTGTTATTAGAATGTGAGCGACATCCAGGCATTCTGCGAACGGACGATCATAAATTTCGTCATCGAAATATTCGATGAAAATGGTTTCTACATGTTTGGCCAACTCTTCAGGGGTGCTGTAGCTAGATTGAAGCAGTGTAATAATCTCATTTATTTCAAATCGGTAATGATCGTGTTCGGGATCTATACTAACTAACCCAATCGGGTCCCATCTATCAATAATGTTTTTTACTTTAGCATAAATCAATTGTTTCACCTCGAATTTGGTCAGTCTAAGTATATTACCATAAAAAAGCGGACGTTAACTGATTAGTTAGGGAGGGGAGGGTATGTTAGATTGCACAAAGATTAAGACGTTTACATCATATTCCTGCTGGTATGGGATCGACGGAACGAACACGATTTTCGAGGACTATCAGATCGTAGTAGAGACCATGCAGCAGTGGCAGCTCCATCAAATGCCTGAGTTCAATGGTTATTAACAAAACGGTAATTATGAAAATTAAAAAAACACTTCTCACCGAGAAGTGTAAGAAGAGACATTGATTCTTACTCTGTTACATCAATTTCCCAATCTTCTGATCCTATAATATTTCCTTTCTCTACAGAAAATCGAAGGGTATATTTTCCTGATTCTTGGAAGAAAACTGTCCCTTCATATCCATCCTCATAAGGTTGCATTACAATGCTCACATTTTGGTTATTGTCAAAGTAAGTTACTTTTACAAGTGCATTCCGTAACGGCCTATCATTGTAAAACAAATTGCTCGCTACATCAATTGGAGTTTTGGCTACAATTCCATTGGCAGAACCGGCTTGTAAGTTCCATCCAAATTCATTTCTTTGGGCTGATAATGGGTCAAGTAAGAAACTTGCAGGAATTAAAAGTGCAAATAAGAGAGGCAGAACAACTAGTAAGTTTCCGGATTTAAAAAGTTTTTTGTTCAAAATGAATTACCTCCGATTCTAATACTGATCTTGCTTACATTTTAAGGACGAAGTTAATGGTAATTTGTTACAACTTATTTCGATTTTTTTTACAAAACACACGATTAGTTAAATGGAGAGGCTCTGAATACTCTTGAACTGGCCAAAGAGACCTTTCGCGAGTTTGTCCAGAAACAATGAAAACGGTGTGCCCTTTGAACTAAGACACACCGGATGCTGTTTGGCGAATAAAGATATACGGTTTCACTTATTACTGATTGGAATGATCTTATGTGTTTTGAAATCCCATTTGTATAAATCGGTATGAGGCAGAGGCGGCAGGGGGAGGGGAACAAAAAAGTCCTTCTAGATTACTGAAGGACTCTGGTTTCATTTCTTATCGAACACTAAAATAGATTGTCTTTTCTACGCCACCGTACTCAACAGTAAACCATCCAACATCCGATCCTGTAGAATGTGTCGCTTTAACCATAGCATATACAGTTCTAGGCTGTTTAATGTACTCGCATGCTGCTTCCTCAAGTATGTTAACTTCATTTGACACAACCTTAGATGTGCCGTCTGAAAAAAATGCAGTTACCCAAATAGGAGCATAGTCACCAGGATAGAAGTAACGAGGGATATCTTCTTCAATAACAAGCTTCGTGACAGTGACTGGAGCTGTAACATTTGATTGTACGGGATGAGGTGATGCGGCACTCGCTGATGAAACAATGGCAAAGAGTGAAAAAATTGATAAAGCTACAGATGCTAATCTTTTCATTTTCTATCATCTCCTAATATTTCGGTTTATTTAGAGGTTACCTTTATATGACAAAAAATACAATATTTTAAAACTCGAAATATTCTTTCCTTTCGAATGGAGAACAAGTATTAACATATGAGAAATAGGAAAGTAGAAAGACGACCCTATTTTACAAAGGTCGTCTACTGAATTCCTTATATCTGGTGAATATGTATAAGCCCCGTTGGACTGGGGCCTTGAACCTAGCAATTGCAATTGCAAGGGAAAGGAAAGAGGTTTATAACGAAATTTAATGGAATGGTGATGATGGTGAACGTTTCATTGCTACCAGTGTAGACCCGAACGCGAAAACCATTTGGTCCGACACTGAGCAGACAGCCTGTAAATGTATCAAATATTGTTCTTACTACAACAATTCTGTTGATTAAACGGACTGCTTTTCTACGATTCTTTCTTTGTACTTCTAAGGACACTTTTCTCGACGAAGTTGTAACACCTTTTTGTGCTGCCAATTCTGCACCTCCTTATAAACGATCGTTAATACTAAATTTGATGTTTTTGTGAGAGAGATTTGCGTATAATTGGCCTCCGTACGCCAGCCACGCTGATACGTTTGAATGGAATGACCACCACGCCAGTTCTCGACATATTAATCAGCTCGTTTCTCTCACATGGTATAGAGAATGCAAATGAGGGAAGCTTGGCAACTGATACGAACCTATGGTAAACGCAAATGTGCTAATTGATTCGCAAATTCATTTAATAAAGGCTTATCCAAATGAACGACAAAGTGTAAAGGGCAATTATGTAAAAAGGGCAGCTAATAAAGCCGCCCATAAACATTGAAAATTACTCGAAACTGCAAGCAACAATTACACTCATTAATGTCACTACTTAATTGTGATTGCGGACAACCCCAAAAGTAAGGTATGTCATATAACGGACAATATAATGGTGTAACTTGTTTTCAAATTTTTGTAAAATATTGATCTATCAACCATTGGAATGATTGCATATGGGAACTTAGCACACGATTTGATAAATGTAAGGGGGGATATGTCATGAAATACGGAATGAAAGTTGGCAAAATATATCCTTATGAAGGAACAGAAGTATTTCATGAAGGGGAAAGACGCAAGAAACGTCAACACACCTCTTAACCAAATGGAAGAGGTGTGTCTATTATCAAACTTTGTTAAAACGTAAATTTAGTTGTCTAGTAGGGAACCATCGGGAAATGCATTCTTTAGAGAGTCAGCAAGTACAATAATTTTACTCCAATCAAAATTGTACTTGTTAAAAACAGATGCGCTTGTGATGCCGCGCTTAACGACTCTTCCATTTTCTTCATCCAAAAGGTAGACAGTTGCACTATTTTGGAACTTTATCAGTTGAGCATTTTCACCAATGACTGGCCCATCTGGAATACTGCTTAGAGACGAATATTCCCGAATACCATCCCAATTATTAAATAATTTAAAATAAACTTCGGCACTAACAATGCCTCTTTTTTTACCATCCATGACCAAATATACAGTTGCACTGTTAGTTTCTTTCACCCGAAAACCATTCAATAGATGTGGATCTATTGCTTTTGCTTGAATGGACTGATTTGATTTTGAAGAATGAGAGGTGGCAGTCGTCTTATTTGATTCAGCATACGATGGTGTAGCCAACATACTAGCTAAAAGTAATGTAGCAGATAGGCAAGACAAAGTTCGCTTCATAAAAAACAACTCCTCAATTGTAATTTTTTTCCAATTCAATATGAATTTCTTGACTATCAATTGTTTTCCTTTTGATGTATGGAAGGATTTGTTACAAAAATGTGAATACTGAAATTTCGAGGAGTTTTTTCAATACATGGCTGGCGGTAATCTCTAGTGACCCAGCCGCCCTTTTCTTCCCTTGGCCGGAAGGGAGGGGTTTTTTTATGTTCAATTGCGCTCAATAACCCTTTTATTACCATTTATGTAAATGTATTAGCATATCGTGATATAAGTCGTAATAAGATGGATTTGTAACATAATCCATGAAGATCGAGAGGGATACTATGAAATTCAAGAAATGTGTTAGGAATGTACTAATGGTAGGTGCCCTGCTTGTCACTTCCGTATTGCCCATGGCGGCACAAGCAGAGGAAAATCAAGCGGAGGCGACAGCGGTATCCAATTCCAAAATTATTGGCTACTATCCCTCATGGGGAGCTTATGGACGAAACTACAATGTAACGGATATCGATCCCAATAAAGTAACGCATATTAACTACGCATTTGCGGATATTTGCTGGAATGGCAGACACGGCAACCCAGATCCAACGGGGCCCAACCCACAAACATGGGCTTGCCAGGATGAAGTAGGCAATATTAACGCCCCGAATGGTACAGTTGTTCTCGGAGATCCATGGATTGATGTGCAAAAGTCCTTTCCAGGAGATACGTGGGATCAGCCGATCCGCGGAAATTTGAATCAATTGGCAAAATTAAAGCAAAAAAACCCTCAATTAAAGACATTAATATCGATCGGGGGCTGGACGTGGTCCAATCGCTTCTCTGATGTAGCGGCAGATCCGGCTGCACGCCAAGTATTTGCACAGTCCTCGGTAGATTTTATCCGGAAATATCAGATGGATGGGGTCGATCTCGATTGGGAGTACCCGGTTAGTGGAGGGTTGCCTGGAAACAGCACACGTCCAGAAGATAAACAAAATTACACGCTATTGCTACAGGCTGTCAGAGACAAACTCGATGCGGCTGAGGTAACGGATGGCAAACAGTACTATTTGACGATTGCCTCTGGTGCCAGCCCTAGTTATGCCGCAAATACAGAGCTTGGAAACATTGCCCGGATTGTGGATTGGATCAATATTATGACCTACGACTTCTATGGAGCCTTCCAAAAGCAGAGCGGACATAATGCGCCGTTGGCCTATGATCCGGCAGCAGGAGCAGCTGGTTTGCCAAATGCTCAAACCTATAATATCCAAACAGCTGTAGAGGGTCATCTCCGTGACGGTGTTCCTGCCAGCAAGCTCGTTCTCGGACTTCCGTTTTACGGAAGGGGCTGGTCGGGTTGCGCAACGGCTAACAATGGAGAATATCAAAATTGCACGGGGCCGTCAGTCGGAACATGGGAACCTGGCATGCTTGACTTCACGGATATCCAAAATAATTATGTGAACAAAAATGGCTTCACACGCCACTGGAATGACGCGGCAAAAGTGCCCTATCTCTTCAACCCGGCTTCGAAAACATATATTAGCTATGACGATGTGACTTCAATCGGACACAAAACTTCTTATATTACATCCAAAGGTTTGGCAGGCGCGATGTTCTGGGAATTTAGCGGAGACCGTAACAAAGCACTGCTAGATAAAGTGTATGGCGATCTTCTGGGCGGGCCAGCTCCAGTCGACAACGTACCGCCGACAGCACCAGCCACTCTCCAATCGACTGCAAAAACAGCGACAAGTGTTAGCCTGAGTTGGGGAGCTGCTACCGACAATGTAGGGGTTACTGGCTATGAGGTATACAATGGCACTCAGCTTGCAAAAACGGTAACCGGTACAACTACTACAATTAGCGGGCTTACTGCTGGAACCGCTTACCAGTTCACTGTGAAGGCGAAAGATGCAGCAGGTAATTCCTCCGTAGCAAGCAATGAGGTAACGGTTACGACGGATACAATTCAGCCAGATAATCAACCTCCAAGCACACCAAGCAATCTGGTTATTACAGGGAAAACAGGAACGAGTATCAGTCTGAGCTGGGCTGCTTCTACGGACAATATCGCGGTGACGAATTACGAGGTTTACAACGGAACAGCATTAGCTGCGGATGTAACAACTACGACTGCAACTGTCACAGGACTCACACCTAACACTTCCTATACCTTCTCTGTAGTAGCGAAGGATGCGGCAGGTAATTCTTCACAGAAGAGCGTCGAGGTAGTAGGTGTAACAGATGCTGCAAATCCGGGAACCCCAGCGTGGGCACCAAATGTAAGCTACGTGCCTGGTGATCTGGTCAGCTATCAAGGCAAGGTATACAAATGTTTGCAACCACACACTTCACTCGTGGGATGGGAGCCACCAAATGTAGCAGCTCTCTGGCAAGTTCAACAACAAGCGGCAGTTGAAGGCGTCGAGGGTTATGTAGATGAGCCAATTGTGGAGGAAACAGACGGTACTGAAGGAACAGAAGGTACTGAACAAACAGAACAAACACCAGAAACAGAAGGAAATGTAGATACCCAATAAGTAGGGAAGGGGCTGTCCCTCCAGTCATGAAAATGACGGAAGAACAGCCCCTATTTGTTCGTTTGGAAATTAAGCAAAGGCTTTTAACAGTTGGAGGACTAATGGAATAAGATCTCCAATAAAAGTAAGAATCGCAATTGCAGTATTCATAGAAGCCCCTCCTTAAAATTCCAAATTCACTATTATTATATTAATGTTCATAATAGTAATCAAGAAATATTTTCCACTCATGTTGAATTAATTAAGTGGCTTATGTAAAAAAGCGATAGAATGCCTTGAGAAAAATAGCGATTTGTAGTGCAACTAGACCAAAAATAATAACAGCCCAGTCTCTGTTCTTTTTCCATTCCAATACACCTTTCGAGGCACAGATAACGACAAGGCCTACCAATGCGAATAGCTGAAAGAAAGCGACACTTGTCAGTAGTGCTAAAATTCCAATGACAATAACAACAGTTGTAGTCGCTTTAAACCAAAAGGGCTGCTCACTCATACTAACGCCCCATTTCCCTTTTTTGTAAATTTTAACATACATAAGAAATAAGCCAAGCCATAAGCAAGAAGAACCTCCTTTGCCAGCAGGTTAAGTGTGGTTCTTTTTCAATCAGAAAAAGTTGATCGAAATATAAGAAAAAACGAAATTGACACAAAATACAAATTTCAGTATGATCACTTTATAAAGTCATTGGAAAAATAAAGGATGAACGAATACGATGCGCAGAACTGGAGATCTGAAACTAATCCAAGAGCTCAATCGCTTTATTATACTCGACACCATTCGCCAGTTTGGGCCCATCTCGCGAAGTGATATCGCCAAAAAGCAGGGCATCAGTCCAACTACAGTCACCTCGGCAGTCAATGAGCTGATCCGTGACGGAATGGTTGCAGAAGATGGAACAGGTGAGTCAAAGGGTGGCCGTAAGCCGATTATGGTTCGCTTCTGTCCAGACGGGAAGTTTTTGATTGGCGTCTCTATTACGAATACAGCGATTACGATTGCCGAAATGAATTTGGAAGCGGCTACAAAGCAAAAGAAAATCTATCCGGTAAAAGCTGGTCTAGTGAGTGACCTGATCATCCAGTATGTGCTGGATTCGATCGAGGACTTTCTCCAGTCGGTGGATGATGTCAGCCGTTGTCTTGGAATTTCCATCATCGCACCAGGGATTGTCGATGCAGCGAGTGGGGTCATCCGATTCAACTCCAAGCTGCGCTTGCATGATGTTCCGTTAAAGGACATGGCAGAAGAGCGTTTTGGGCTAAAAACTTGGCTCGACAATGATGCCAATGCAATCGCCCTGGCAGAAAAAAACTTCGGTGGTGGACTGAATGCTAATAATCTCCTGTTTGTCACCGTAGGAGAAGGGGTTGGTTCGGGTCTCGTTGTAAACGGTTCCATCTTCCGTGGAAGTCGTGGTGGAGCAGGTGAATTCGGACATACGACAGTCGATCGAAGCGGGATGCGCTGTGACTGCGGCAACGTTGGTTGTTTGGAAAACTACGTGGCGTGGCCAGCCATTTACTCAGGTATACTGTCCGCCGTTACACGCGGAAAAGAAACGCTCGTCATGGATTTGGCAGACGGAGATATGACAAAAATCACATTTGATGTTTTTCGCCAAGCACTGCATCAGGGGGATCAAGTATGCCAAGACATCGTCGACGAAATCGCTTCGTACATGTCGATCGGTATTGTGAATCTGGTGAATTTGTTCAACCCGAGCCTGATCATACTGGGTGGAGAAATGATCCGGGACAATCAAGTGTTGTTTGAGCGCATCCAAAAACAAGTAATGGCTCAAGCGATGGGGACGATGGTCGAAGGGCTGGAATTCCGTCCAACGGTACTGGGGGCTGATTTCGAGGTCAAGGCTGCTGCTGCTGTTTTGTTACAAGATGTTTTTCACTTCAGCTTGTAACATCTTTTTTGCAAACTTTATTTGGTCATTGGAAAAAGAAAGTCAACCCATCAAAAATCGTTGAAAGGGGGCGAGTCGAAAAGGGGAGCGTGTCGTGCTTGGCAATATTTTGGGGGTAAAAGAGGAGAACGTAAATCGAGGAGGGATTTCTGATGAAGAAGTTGGTTTCGATTGCAATGGCTGCTCTCTTGGTAGCAGTGGCAGGATGTTCGGGCGGTGGACAGAGCTCCGCACCAGCTGGAACGACTGGCAGTGCTGCTTCAGGTGAAAAGGTAACGCTCACATATGCGCTGTGGGACAAAAACCAATTGCCTGCGATGGAGGAAATGGCGAAAAAGTTTAACGAAAAGAACCCGAACGTGGACATCAAAATAGAGCTAACGCCTAACAAGCAATACTGGACAAAGATGGAGGCAGCCGCAACGGGTGGCACCTTGCCGGACATTTTTTGGATTAATGGTCCACGTATCATTAAATACGCAGCGAATGACATGCTCTTGCCGCTTACAGATCAAATGAAGGCAGATGGCATCGATCTGAACAATTATCCGAAAGCTCTCGTTGATCTCTACACCTACGATGGACAAAACTACGCGCTACCGAAAGATTTCGACACCATTGGCCTTTGGTACAACAAGAAGCTGTTTGACGACGCAAAAGTACCGTATCCAGACGAAACTTGGGATTGGAACAAGCTGAAGGAAGTAGCAAAGCAACTGACTGATGAGAAAAAAGGCGTTTGGGGAATTGCAGCACCTCCTTATGGACAGGACGGCTTCTATAACACGATCTATCAAAACGGTGGCTATATTATTTCGGAAGACAAGAAAACGTCCGGCTATGACAAACCGGAAACGATCGATGGCCTCAAGTTTTGGACAGACCTGATCAACGAAAAAGCATCGCCAACAGCAGCGCAATTGTCCGAAACAGAGGCAACACAGCTGTTTGAATCAGGCAAGATCGCGATGATGTACAACGGATCATGGATGGCATCCGCTTTTAATAAGAATGAGTATACAAAGGACAAAGTGGACGTGACGTATCTTCCAAAAGGGAAAGAGAACACAAGCGTCATTCACGGCCTGGGCAACGTGATTTCGGCTAATACCAAACATCCGAAGGAAGCATGGGAATTCGTGAAATTCTTGGGCTCGAAAGAAGGGGCAGAAATCCTGGCAAAATCGGGTGCTGCGATTCCGGCATTTAACGGAACACAGGATACATGGATACAATCCATGCCGAACTTTAATCTGAAAATTTTTATTGATCAGGCAGCTGTAGCGAAACCGTATCCGATCTCGAAGGACACGGCAAAATGGGCCAAGCTGGAAACAGAACTCATGACCAAGGCTTGGGCTGGACAAATGAGCGTAGAGGATGCATCCAAAGAGCTCGCGCAAAAAATGAACGAAATGCTTAGCCAAGAATAGAAGGTCCATGATGGATGGCTTCGTATCATGGACGAGGCCATCCTTTTTTGAAAAGCTTATGTAAGGAGGGAATGAATGCGATGAGCAGCCAGTTGCAGCCTGAAATGCACGCCGCCGTCCAGCAAAAAACGAAAAAATCGTTGAATCATATGAAGAGAAATGATTGGTTCTGGGCGTATCTCATGATTGCTCCGACACTGATCGGGTTGAGTGTCTTCTACTTATGGCCGATTGTACAAACCATTTATTTGAGCTTTACCAAATGGGGGGGATTCGGCAAGTACAAGTGGGCTGGCTTACATAATTACGAGTTGTTGTTCAAGGACCCTTACTTGTGGATCGCGCTGAAAAACACGCTGATTTATACAGTGATCGCAGTTCCTGTCGGTATCGCTATCTCCATTTTTATCGCTGTGCTGCTTAATCAGAAAATTAAGGGGATTACGATTTATCGCACCCTGTACTTCCTGCCCGTTGTGACGATGGCGGCAGCGGTGGCGATGGTGTGGAGATGGTTGTACAACGCTGATTACGGTCTGATCAATTATTTACTGGGCTTGGTAGGCATTGAGGGGCCACGCTGGATATCTGATCCCGCTATTGCTTTGTATGCGGTGATTATCGTTGCCGTTTGGAGCTCCATCGGATACAACATGGTGATTTTCCTGGCCGGACTGCAAGGCATCCCGAGAAGCTATTACGAAGCAGCAGAAATTGACGGCGCAGGACCGGTTCGCATGTTTTTCAAGATTACGTTGCCGCTGTTGACTCCTTCCATCTTTTTCGTCAGTATCACTTCCTTGATTGGGGCTTTTCAGGTATTTGACCTGATTTATCTGATGCTTGGAAGCAAAATGGGCAATCCAGCTACTGAGCAAACGCAAACGATGGCGTACTTGTTCTTTACCAATGGATTTGAATCAGGGAACGGTGGCTATGCGGCCGCGGTTGCCGTCGTGCTTCTGGTGATGATCCTGATTGTCACGGCTATTCAAATGAAATTGCAGAAAAAATGGGTTCACTATGATTAATCAAAGCTGAACAGACGGGAGGGATATGGAATGAGTGTTTATACGAGTCGGAACAAAATGGGCAAGAAGTTGTTCATTCATCTGCTGTTGATTGCAGGTGCTCTCGTGATGATTGCGCCATTCATCTGGATGGTTCTCACTTCGCTCAAGTCACTGGGCGAATCGACACAGGTGCCTCCGGTCATTTTGCCGACCAAGTATCAATGGGAGAACTACACCCATATTTTTGAGATGCTGCCGTTCTTGGATTTTTATTGGAATACCGTGATCACAACCTTGGCGAAGGTAGTCGGGCAAGTATTCCTTTGCTCACTTGCGGCGTACGCATTCGCGCGAATTGAATTTCCAGGGCGAAACGCCTTGTTCATCCTGTTCTTGACCGTTTTGATGGTGCCAGGTCAGGTGTTTCTGCTCCCGCAATTTATGATTATGAAAGAGCTCGGCTGGCTGAATACGTTGACAGCATTGATTGTACCGGGCTTGTTCAGTGCATTCGGCACGTTTCTACTGCGTCAGTTTTTCATGTCGCTGCCAAAAGAACTGGAAGAAGCAGCGAAGCTCGATGGCTGCAACCATTTTCAGATTTACTGGAGAATTATGCTACCGCTGGCGAAGCCCGGTTTGATCGCACTCGCCATTTTCGTAGCGCTGTGGTCTTGGAACGACCTGATGTGGCCGCTGATCGTCAACAGCACGCCTGATAAAATGCCGCTCTCTGCTGGCTTGGCGTACTTGACAGGCGAGCACACCAATTTGACGAACTACCCGATATTGATGGCGGGCTCCGTTCTTGCCATTTGGCCGATGATTATCGTCTTTATTTTCATGCAGAAGCATTTTGTCGAGGGAATTACCCTAACTGGGTCCAAATAGTACAAGTTCAAAAAGTTGGCTTTTTGAACAACCGTAAATAGTCATTTTCGAAAAAAGGAGTGAAACCATTATGAATCATGTTCTGGTAATCGGAGCAGGCACCATGGGGACTGTTCACGCGAAATCGTATGCTGCCATGGAAAACGTCAAGCTGGTCGGGATCGTCGATATCCGCAGCGAGAGAGGAAAAGAGCTAGCAGCCGAGACAAAGACGGAATGGTTTGAGAGCTATGAAGAAGCTATGGAAAAACTGGCGCAGGTCGACATCATAGATGTGTGTTTGCCTACGTACCTGCATAAAACCTATGTGAAAAAGGCAGCGGATGCAGGCAAGCATGTCATTTGCGAAAAGCCGTTGGCTCGTGATAAGGAAGAAGCTCGTTTTATCGTTGATTATTGCCGGGAGAAGAACGTCAAGCTGTTCGTCGGACACGTCCTGCGCTTTTTCCCAGAGTACGAGAAGTCCCGTCAGCTGGTTAATGACGGCGCGATTGGCAACGTTGGTGTGGCACGTACGTTCCGCGGTGGTATCTTCCCGACAGCGTGGAACGACTGGTACGCCGACTACAAAAACAGTGGCAGCCTTGTTTTAGATATGATCATTCACGATTTTGACTTTTTGCGTTGGTGCTTCGGGGATGTGGAGCGTGTGTACGCGAAAGGCTTGCTTGGCCGAGGGTTTGCCCGGATGGATTACGCACTCGTTACGCTTCGCTTCAAGAACGGCATGATTGCACATGTGGAAGGCTCATGGGCACATGAAGGCTTCGCGATGAAAATGGAGCTGGCAGGAAAGGAAGGCATCATTGCCTACGACAGTTCGAAGGAAAAACCGTTAGTGGCGGTTAATCGCTCGAAGCAAGCGGGTATGAGCGGAGTAGCAGTTCCGGAGAGTCCGTTGCGTGAAAACCCGTATTTCAGAGAATTGAAGCATTTCATCGAATGCATCGACCGTGATCTGGAGCCACTCGTGACGGCAGAAGATGCCGTGAAAGCGGTAGAAATCGCTCGTGCTGCGCTTGTGTCAATCGAAACGGGCAAACCCGTAACTTTGGTGTAGGAGGGGACTGGACATGAAACTCGGAATCATCAGTGTTGCACATATGCATGCATACAGCTACGCAAATGCGGTTGCGAAATTAGATGGGGTTCAATTGGTCGGGGTAGCAGACGAGGATGAAGTGCGCGGAAAGGCGGCGGCTGAAACGTTTGGCGTTCCGTTCTTCTCCGATTATCATGAGCTGCTCGCAACGGGTATCGATGCGGTCATCGTCACCTCGGAAAATGCCAAGCACCAAGAGCATACGTTAGCGGCAGCGAAGGCTGGCAAGCACATCTTGTGCGAAAAACCGCTGGCGACAACAGCAGAGGCTGCTCAAGAAATGATTGACTTTTGCCGCGAACAGAGCGTCATTTTGCAGACGGCATTCCCAGTGCGATTCCATCCGGCTGTCGTGCGAGCAAAGCAATTGGTGGAGCAAGGTAAGATCGGACGTATCATGGCGATTCGGGGTACGAACCGTGGACAAAATCCTGGTGGCTGGTTCGTCGATCCGGAAAAATCCGGCGGAGGTGCAGTGATCGATCACACGGTTCACGTTGTTGATTTGATGCGCTGGTTCATGGACTCTGAAGTGCGTGAGGTTTATGCGGAGGTAGACAGCAAGTTTTCCGATACACCGATTGATGATTGCGGCATTTTGACCATGGAATTTGAGAACGGAGTTTTTGCCACACTCGATTGCAGCTGGTCTCGCAACAAGGCCTTCCCGACATGGGGAGACGTGACGATGGAAATTATCGGGACAGAAGGCACGATCTCGCTCGACGCTTTTTCTCAAAAGCTGGATGTCTATTCCAATGAAAAAGGCTTGAAGTGGGTCAACTGGGGCGATGACATGGACAGTCAATTGGTCAAAGATTTCGTCACCAGCGTGCGTGAAAAGAAAGCACCGTCGATTACCGGTGAAGACGGCTTGCGAGCGGTGGAAGTAGCACTCGCAGCTTATCAATCTGCTGAACAGAAGCAACCAGTTGTATTACGCTAGGACGGTGAATAACGCATGAGTGTACGTGTAGGCATGATCGGCGTAGGTGGAATCGGGCAGCATCATTTGAAAGGCTTGTTGACGGACGAAAGGGTAAAGGTCGTTGCAGTGTGCGACGTGAACCATGAGGCGGCTGCAGAGACTGCTGAGCGCATTGGTGCGCATGGCTACACCTCTTGGCGTGAGCTATTGGAGGTAGAAAAGCTGGATGCTTTGTTTGTGTGCGTCCCTCCTTTTGCACATGAAGAGATTGAGGAAACGGCGGCGGCGAAAGGCATTCATCTGTTTGTGGAAAAGCCAATTGGGCTGGACATACAGAAAGTGAACGAAAAGCAAGCGGCGATTGAAAAGGCAGGGATTATCACCGCGACGGGCTATTGCCTGCGCTATCTCGATATCGTGCAGGAAACGAAAGCGTACTTGGAGGGCAAGTCGATTGCACTCGTCCGCGGCCATTATTTGACCAAGTTCGTCACGACACCTTGGTGGAGGGAAATGGGCAAGTCAGGTGGACAGCTTGTCGAGCAGGCGACACATACGCTGGACATGATGCGGTATTTGGCGGGAGATATCGAGAAGGTCTATGCGCAGATGGCCTTGCTCGTCTCGCGTGACATTCCAAACATCGATATTCCGGACGTGACTTCCATCAGTATGGTGTTTCAGTCAGGGGCGCTAGGACATCTGGATACGTGTTTCATCCAGCAGGATCACCGTACGAATGTAGAAATCTTGGGCAAAGATTTCCGCGTCATGATCGACGGAAAGAAAGTAGTGATCATGGATGAGCAGGGAACACGTACGAAAGAGAGCGCAGTGAATATGTACGTGGAGCAAGATCGGGCGTTTATCACAGCGATTTTGACAGGGGATCGCAGCTTGATTCTGTCGCCGTATGAATCAGCGAGAAAGACGCTAGAAGTAACGTTGGCAGCGAATCAATCGGCACAAGAAGGGAAGCCTGTCACTATTTTGAGAAAAGGGGAGTGAGCAACATGGCTTTTCAAAAGGGGATCAATGCGTGGTGCTTCCCAAAGGAAACGAGCGTGCAAGAAATGTTTCGCCAGGCGAAAGCACATGGCTATCAAGGGGTAGAACTGAATTTGGACGAGGGAGATGCTCCCTTTCATCTAGAAATGACAGAGCAGGAATTAAAGGGCTTGGCGGATGAGGCTCGCGAGCTCGGTTTGGAGCTGCCAAGCGTCTCTACGGCTCTTTTATGGAAATATCCGTTGACACACAATGAGGAAGCGATCCGCGAGCAAGGCATTCGTGTTGTCGAGAAAATGATAGAGGCGGCAAGCATTTTTGGCTCACGGACCGTTCTTGTCGTCCCAGGTCTCGTAACGGCTGAGGTGTCGTATGATACGGCCTACGAGCGAGCGCGTGAAGCATTGCAGCGCTTGGCAAAAAAGGCAGAGCAGCATCAGGTATACATTGGGGTAGAAAACGTGTGGAACAAGTTTTTGCTCAGTCCACTGGAGATGGCCCGCTTGATCGATGAAGTAGACAGTCCATGGGTAGGTGCTTATTTTGATGTAGGCAACGTGCTGCAATTCGGTTTTCCTGAGCAATGGATTCGCATTTTGGGCAAGAGAATCCGAGCTATTCACGTCAAAGATTTCAAGACGTCGACTGGCAACATCACAGGTTTCGTGCCGCTGCTTGCTGGCGATATTCCATGGAACCGTGTGGTGGAAGCATTGCGTGAGATCGGGTACGACGGCTACATTATCCC
Source organism: Brevibacillus sp. HB1.1 (assembly GCF_013332445.1). Classification (NCBI taxonomy): domain Bacteria; kingdom Bacillati; phylum Bacillota; class Bacilli; order Caryophanales; family Paenibacillaceae; genus Brevibacillus; species Brevibacillus sp. HB1.1. The sequence goes on from NZ_JABMIV010000021.1 coordinate 31,676, forward strand.
GGAAATCTCGCCTTATAGCCAGTTGCCTGAGCAATTGATCGCGCATACGTCCCAAGCGTTGGACGCCATTTTTCAATCGTGAATGGACAGCAAGGATGTGAAGCGTAAGATGAATCAAGACAAACCATATGCCATCGGGATTGATCTGGGTGGTACCAAGATCATAGCCGCGATCGTCGACCAGCATGGCAATATCCTCAGTCAGGCGAACGCAGCGACCCAAACAGAAGAGGCAGCGCAGACAGTCATCGGTCGTATCGGTGATTTGGTGCAGACTGTCTTAGACGATAGCGGCATCCATCTCTCTCGCATTCGCGGGATCGGGATTGCAACTGCGGGAATTATTGATACACAGCGCCAAATGGTCATTTTTGCGAGCAATCTAAACTGGAGCGATGTGCCGATCGGCGCGATGCTTCAGGAGCGGTTTGGCGTAGCTGTGCAATTGATCAATGATGCCAATGCAGCAGCGGTAGCAGAATGGGCGTTTGGAAGTGCAAGAGGCACGAAAGACTTGATCTATGTAACGGTCAGTACGGGTGTTGGTGCTGGCATTATTAGTGGAGGACGGCTGATGACAGGTGTTGGCGATAGTGCCGGGGAGTTCGGGCATATTTCGCTTGATCCCGAAGGACCGTTGTGCGTGTGCGGGAATAGAGGATGTCTGGAAAATTACACGTCTGGGCTGGCTTTGGGAAGTAGAGCTAGGGAACAGCTTCTACAGGGTGTTACCAGCTCATTGCTCGTTGAAAATGGGAATGACCTGAGCAGGATAACGGCGAGAGAGGTTGGAGAGGCAGCGGTTCGGGGAGACTTACTCAGTATGACCTTGATGAAGGAAGCTGGTTATTATCTCGGGGTCGGGCTGACTAATCTGATCCATCTGTTCAATCCGCAGGTGATCGTCATTGGTGGCGGTGTGATGAAGAACGGACAGCTACTGCTTGCGGAAGCGAAGAACGTCATTCGCGAGCGCTCTATCTCTCGGATGGCAAACCAAGTGAGCATCCAGTTGACGACGATCGGAGCGGAAGCAGGTGTGCTCGGTGCAGCAGGCATGTATTATCCGTCCGAGCGTGAAATGGTTGAGGTTTAATAGAATGAGAGTTGTGGGGGCCGATGTTTGAATACATCGGCTTTTTCCTATGAAAGCGGACATAGAAGCCTAGACCTAGATTCTTTTCTTTTGGTAAAATATAGATTGGAAAATTTTCGCATGAATAGAGAGAAATAGACGGAGGGGTACCATGGCAGAAGCCAAAACAGCAAAAGCAGCGAAGAAGCCAGGATTTTTCAAAGAACTCATTACTTTTTTGTTTGTAGTTGCCTTAATCCTCGGAATCGCCAGCGGTGCTATTTTCTATTTATCTGGGAAAAATCTTGATGATTTACTAGGTGCGCGACCTGTAGCGAAAAAGGAAGTGAATCAGCCTGCAACGACTCCTGCACCCAAAAGTCCGGCGTCGACAGATCAAGAAGCGGGCACAAATCAGCATTCAAACGCTGTAGCTGTTTCCTCTGAGGGAACTGGTGCAACGGACGTGGCAATGCCAGCGGCCTATCCCGTCGAAACGCCAGGCCAACAAAGTAATGAGCGAGGACAGGTAGCACGAACCGAACTTCCTACTGAAAAGGGATCACTCAAGGGCACGATTACGTGGCAATATAACGATTTTGTTGGGACGAAGCCGGATGTGAATGCAAGGATTTACCTCATTCCTACTGACTTTGATAAAAATACGATTACAGATCTGGAAGAGGGTATGTTTGCGTATGATACCATTGCTCCAAAAGGCTCGGGATTGTATGCTGCAAAAGCAAATGGGTATGGAAATTACGAGATCGGCAACGTGCCTGCTGGGGAGTATCATATCTTAGTAGTGTCAAAACAAACCATTCGAAATGTGCAGGAACCTGTAGATGACCTTACTGCCTTTACGTTAAATCCGTACGTTAGGGATTGGGAAAATTTCGAAGCCGCTACGTTTTTGTTGTATAAACATGAACTTTCAAAAATTACGATTGAAGAAAACCAAACGCTCGATTTTAGCCACGATTTTGGTAATACCTATATTTAAGCTTGTTTTGGCCTTTAGACTCATAGGGTTTTCCCCCGCGATTCATGTATCATAAAACTATGGCACGTTTTGGCAAGAAAAACAGGTCAAACGTAATAGAAATTGTGGGTAAAGGGGTCGCAGCATGAAGGGAAAAAACAAAAGCATCATGATCGTCATGGCTCTGGTCATCGTCGCATTGCTGGGATACGCAGGCTATCGATTCCTTGGTCCTGTGACACTGGCGGAAGGGTATTTGTATGAAGACGATACACGCATGCTATACACGAGTGTCACGGTGAATAACGAGAAAGTAAACGTTGAAATGAAGGATTCCATCGTCGAAGCAGAAGACAGCATCCCTGTTCTGAAAACGGAGTCGATCTTGCTGGAGGGAACGCTGGATGGGGAGAAGCTGACACTCAAAAATCCGGCAACTGGCCAGGATATCATCGGCACAGTGAACGGTGATGAGCTCCAATTTGACGGCCTGCTTATGGAAGAGAATAAGGGACTGACGAGTCTTGTTGCCACAAACAAAAGCGCGTACGAAAGCAAATTGGCGACATTAACCAAGCGCATCAACGAGGAAGCGGAAGTAAAAAAGAAAGAAGTAGCAGAACAAAGAGTCAAAGAAGCAGCACGTGTCGACTTCGCCAAAAAAGTAGAACAGACAGGAAAGCTAGAGGCTGATCTGATTGAAACGGCAAAGTATTTGGACGAGCTGCAATTTACGGATGAAGCGCAGTTTTCAAACGATCAAATAGCGGAGCTGCAAAGACTGTTGGAAGAGATTCGTACCTATTCGACACAGCCAGACTTGAGCAAGATGGAATTCGAGGTCATGCAAGGAACACTGGGTAGTATGAAAGTGTTGGTCGATGGGATGAACACGATGGATGGTTCCATCCAGGATAAAAACAAAAACATGCAGGAAATGATCGCCATCATGGAGACCGACTTGAAGGATATCCAAACGATATGGGCGGAAATCAAAGCGAGCGTGCCGGATGCCGAGAAAAGGGAAAAAGCAATCCATGCAGCAGTCAAGACGGCGACCGATTCAATCGCGCAGGCGAAGCAGCGCCAAGGCTCGGTAGACAAAAGCGGACAAGCAAAAGTGAAAGAAACCGCGCACGGCCTGTATCAACAAGCGGTGAATGTACTGAATCAGACAAAAGCAAAGTATGGTTTTTAGACAGGAAAAAGGCTCTCATTCGAGAGCTTTTTCCCATTTGGGCACCCTTGTCGTTTTCAGGTCGAAAAAATTGTATTATTCTTATAGTATTACTAAGAGATAATCATAAGGCAAATTTTCCAGGAGGAGTACGATGAGCGTCTACCAGAACATTACCGAATTGATTGGAAATACGCCGATTGTTCGACTGAGGCGCATGGTTCCTGAAGGAGCAGCAGAAGTTTTTGTGAAGTTGGAGAAATTCAATCCGTCCGGGAGTGTGAAGGACCGCGCTGCCTACAATCTGATTTTGACGGCTGAGCAAGCGGGACTGATCCAACCGGGGGATACGATCATAGAGCCGACGAGCGGAAATACCGGAATCGGCTTGGCGATGAATGCCGCAGCAAAAGGCTATCGCGCGATTTTGGTCATGCCTGACAATATGTCGAAGGAACGGATCAATATATTGAAAGCGTATGGGGCAGAGGTGGTATTGACACCGAGCGAGCTGAGAATGCCGGGGGCGATTGCCAAAGCGCAAGAGCTGCAAAAAGAGATTCCGCGCAGCTTTATTCCTCAGCAATTCGAGAATCAGGCGAACCCGGACATTCATCGAACGACGACAGCTGAGGAAATTTTTACGCAAACGAATGGTCGACTGGATGCTTTTGTCGCCACTGCTGGGACAGGTGGAACGATTACCGGGACAGGCGAAGCGTTGCGGGAAAAGCTCCCAGAGCTGTATATCGCTGTCGTCGAACCAAAAGGCTCCCCGGTTCTGTCTGGCGGAAAGCCTGGCCCACATAAACTGGTCGGCACGAGCCCTGGTTTTGTTCCGCAAATCCTCAATACAAACATTTATAATGAAATCATTCAAATCGCAGACGAAGACGCCCTACAAAGCATGAGGCAGCTTGCAGCGTTGGAAGGGATTCTCGTCGGGCCTTCATCGGGTGCCTCGGTCTTTGCTGCCATCACGATTGCGAAAAGGCTGGGAGTGGGTAAGCGGGTCGTTTGCATTGCGCCTGACACAGGGGAGCGGTATTTGAGTATGAATCTTTTCTAATTAGGAGAAAAGGCGATGAGCAACGAAAAACACGCACTGATCATTGGGGCAGGCTTGAGCGGGCTTGCATCAGCGCTTGCCTTGAAGCAAAAGGGGTGGCAAGTGACGCTTTATGAGCAGGCACAGGAGCATAAAGGAATCGGTGCTGGAATCGTTTTGGCTGCCAATGCGATGAAGGCATTGGATAAGCTGGGAGTTGGACAGGAAGTACGCGAGCTTGGGGCAGCTGTCCATTCAGCAAGGATTCGCGACTGGAAGGGAAATTTGTTAGTCGAGCTACCTGTCACGGAACAAGCAGAACGGTACGGGGCTGACAGCTACTTGATTCATCGGGCTGATCTACAGCAGGCTCTTTTGGCGAAAATCTCAACACATGAATTGGTTTTAGGCAAGCAGTTCGTTTCTTTTTCTCAAAAAGAAGCAAGCGTTCAAGCCGCTTTTGCAGATGGGTCAAGTACACAGGGGGCGATTCTGATCGGAGCGGACGGGATTCATTCTCATGTACGGAAGAGACTGTTCGGTGAAGAGTCGATGAGATACTCCGGGTACACGGCGATTCGCGGGATTGCTACTTACCAAGACCCTCGTTATCCACTGGAGTCAGGAGGCGGCTTTGAAGCATGGGGCAGGGGGATTCGTTTCGGGTTTTCCCATATCGGCAACAATCGAATTCATTGGTTTGCCGCTATCAATGCACCTGAGGGAGAAAAGGATGGACCGCTGGGCCGAAAGCGAGAGACTTTGCGCCGACTGGATGGCTGGTATGAGCCAGTACGTGCAGTGATTGAGGCGACAGAGGATGCAGCCATCTTGCGGCATGATATTTACGATCGTGCACCACTCAGGAGATGGAGTGAGGGCCGAGTTACATTAGTAGGCGATGCGGCCCATCCGATGCTGCCGAATCTGGGGCAAGGAGCGGGTCAGGGAATGGAAGACGCACTTGTGCTGGCCAGATGCTTGGCAGAAGCCGATGCGGACTCGGACTCGGACTCGGCTTATGCTTTGCGTATGTATGAAGAGAAACGGAAGAAGCGGGCGAATGCAATTGTGAAAGGTTCGCGCTTAATGGGGGCAGTCACCCAGTGGGAAAATCCGCTGGCCATCGCGACCCGTCATTTCCTGTTAAAAACGATTCCTGCCCGTATCCAGAGCAGAAGACTGGACTGGATTGTTGGACACGAGGTGTGAATACGGCGGCAGAAAAAAGGCAAGGTGCATGAGGCCCTTGCCTTTCAACTTTATCCGTTTATTGATGACGTGCCTGATAGGCTAGCAACGCTGCAATGAATAACTGACCGGTTTGAATCATGGAGCGCTCATCAACATCGAATTTGGGATGATGATGCGGATACGTCGCCTGAATCTCCGGGTTGCGCCCACCGACCATGAAGAAGGTAGCGGGGCGTTCTTGGGCAAAGTAAGCAAAGTCCTCTCCGCCCATGCCAGGTGGGATTTTCAATACGCGCTCCTCACCAAAAATCCGCTTGGCTTCTGCTACAAAAAGCGGAGTCTCGGTCTCATCGTTCCAAGTAGCTGGGTAGCCGCGTTGGTACATGATTTCGCAAGTAGCGCCGACTGCCTGGCAACTGGCTTCCACGATACGTTTCAGGGATTGCTCAACCGCGACTCTCACTTCCTCGTCATACGTGCGGACGGTTCCCTTTAGCTTTACTTGATCAGGAATGACGTTGAACGCTTCGCCCCCGCCCACGAAGGAGCAAACAGACAGAACGACTTGTTTCAGCGGATCTACCTGACGGCTGGCAATCTGCTGCAAATTCATGACAACCTGACTGCCCAATACGATTGGATCAACGGAGGTATGAGGATAAGCACCGTGTCCGCCTTTTCCGTACAAGACGATCTCAAAGCTGTCTGCTGCTGCCGTAATGTAGCCATGACCGATCCCGACAGTGCCTACGGGAAGCTCGGAGGCGACGTGCGCGCCATACACGACATCGACTCCCTCGAGGCAACCCGCCTCCACCATGGCTTTGGCGCCACCAGGTGGCAGCTCTTCCGCGAACTGATGCAGAAATACCACATTTCCTGGGAGCTCATCGCGAAACTCGCTCAACACTTGTGCGACTCCCAAAAGTCCTGAGGTATGTATATCGTGACCGCAAGCGTGCATAACGCCTGGAATGCGGGACTTATACGGTACTTCTTTTTCATCTTGAATGGGCAAGGCGTCGAAGTCAGCCCGCAACGCAACTGTTTTTCCTGGCTTTCCACCCCGCAAGAGACCGACAACACCCATGCCGCCGACACCGGTTTGTACTTCTATACCAAAAGAAGCCAGCTTGTCCGCAACTTTCTTCGCTGTGTTTTCCTCCTGAAAAGAAAGCTCGGGATACATATGCAAATCACGTCTGAATGAAACAAGCTCTGGATAAATCTCCTGCAGTCGGGCAAACCATTTTTCTTCCATCGAACCCACTCCTTTTTCCTAGGGAAAGAGATTGGTATTTCGTATTCGTCTTATTATAAAAATATTCCGAATCATAATTCAATGTATGATTTTGAGAACTATAATGAAGCGAAATTCATATTATGTAGACATTTCCAGTAGAAATCTCTAGAATATTAGAGAGACGTGTTCAAAAGGTCGTGTTTTTAGTACAACTGCGCCATCCACAGACGACTTTTTGAACAGATAGATTGAGGGGATTATGACGAGTTCACATCCAAAAAATCCTAGAGTACTACTCATTATGCTCGTTTCTGGTATCCTTGTTTTGATCTTGACTTGTGTAAGCATCGCGATTTCCTATTTCAATACGATTCAATCCGTCCGACTCTCCATTGCGAATCAAAGCATGAAAGCTGCTTCGGTGGTAGCAGACAGTCTAGATGTTGACGCGTACCAGGAGTTTTTACGAAATCCGGTAAAAGAGACCCCCGCCTATAAACGAATCGAACAGCAATTGAATCAAGCACGTGAGCAATTCGGTCTGCTGTATTTATACACGATTCAAGTCAATGAAGACAGGCAGAGTGGTCGCGCGATGATCGTTGCAAGACCTCCAAGTGCGCAGCAAAATTTTGATATCGGTATGCCTATTGTTCTATCTTCTGAGCACATTCAAATGATTTACGAAGGATCATCAGCGTACTACTCAGATATTATCAGAGATCCAGATTACGGGGTTTACATGTCTGCGGGTGCGCCGCTTAGAGATAGAGAAGGAAGAATCATTGGAATCATCGGAGTAGATACGGATGTAGCCATCGTCGAGGACATTGGAAATGATGTCGTTCGTAACAGCATTCCTGTTTTTGCGATTCAAGGTTTTTTTGTCGTCGTACTGATCTTCCTGGTTCTTTGCATGGAACGCTGGTACCAACGCGCCATCAAGGCAGCAGTTGGCGAGACGGAAGAAACCTATCAGGATGAATTACGCTCAGTCATTTGTTCGATGCGCTCCATACGCCATGATTTCGTCAATCACATGCAAGTGCTGTACGGATTGATCGAATGCGGATATTATCCAAAAGCACGAGATTACGTGCAGTCGCTGCTGAAAGAAACCAAGCTTCTGGACCTCACCGTGAGGTTTGCGAATCCTGCCTTAATGGTATTGCTTCACACGAAATGGGAGCAGGCTAAATCCAAACAAATCGTAATGCAATTTGAAGAATGTTCTGATCCAATGGATAGTATTCCTTCCATTGATCTGATCAAAATTTTATCGAATCTGATTGATAATGCGATTGAAGCGGCTGAATTAGCGGATGGGGAAAAGCGAATCAGCATTTATTTTTGCTGTGATGAAGAACATATTATTTTCCAAGTGGAAAATACAGGACCGGAAATAACGCCAGAACAACGTGCACGTATTTTCGAGAAGGGCTATACAACGAAAACAGAGAAAAAATGTGGCTCGCGTGGAACGGGTCTGACGATTGTAGATTCAGTTGTTCACAAGTACAAGGGGAAAATTGAGGTTGGGTCGGAGCGGGGAATCACGAGATTTACCGTTTGGTTGCCAGTGAAATAGGCAAGTAACGAAAACGATTCTAGGATGATAAAGAAAAAGCCGTCAATGATTTGACGGCTTTTTGCTTTTGTGAGTCGCTATGCATTTTGTGCTGGCGCAGGCTGCGCTACTTGGCTTTCCTGTGCTTGAAATGGACGTGAGATCGAGTAAAAGGCAAACCCGAACGAAAGCAGGACGAACATTGCTCCAACCCAAGGGGTGTAGATGACAGATGACCGCTCGACGACGAGACCGCCAGCCAGAGAGCCAAGGGCGATACCTAAATGTTGGGCAGAAGTATTCAAGCTTAATTGAATGTCTGCGGTAGCAGGTGAGCAGGAGATCAAATAGTTTTGTTGTGCTGGCGAAATAGCCCAGCTAAGCGCACTCCAGATTACCATGATCGGCAAGAACAAATATAGCGAGCCTGTAAAAAACGGCAAGACACACATGATCAAGCCAAACACTGGAATGATGAACAGAATGCTTTTGGTTGCTCCCCATTTGTCTGAGATCCACCCCCCAATACCACCGCCTGCAACGGCAGCAATCCCGAACAAGAGATAAATCCAGCTCAGTGTCGTTCCGTCCACATTCATCGTCGTTTGCAGATAAGGAGTAAAGTATGCATACAGCGTCAAGTGACCTGTCAGCATTAACAAGACGATAAATAAGGCGCTGAATAGCTTGCTGCTACGGAGGGTAGTCATTTGATCACGTAGCGGAATCGGCGGTGCAGTTTGGACTTTTGGCAAAAACAAGAGGATAAAAATCATCGCGACGATACTCAGTGCCGCAATTAGCCAAAACGGGGCACGCCATCCGAAGGCATTCCCCAGAGCCAATCCGACAGGGACGCCGAGTACGAGCGAACCGCTAATCCCCATGAAAATAACGCCAATGGCACGGCCGCGATAAGCAGGTTCCACAAGGCTCGTCGCAATCGTAATCGACAGCACAATCAGGATGGAACTGCTTGCTGCGCTCAAGATGCGCGCCGTCATTAATACAGCGTAGCTCGGACTAAGTGCCGCGAGCACATTACTCAGGAAAAAGGCCGCTAATGCATACAAGTATAGCTTTTTGCGCTCAACACGCCTCGTAACATGCAGGAGCAGAGGAGCGGCAACAGCAAATGCAAGTGAGAATATGGTGATTAATTGTCCGGCAGCGCTAATCGATATCTGAAGATCACGAGCAATCAGATCGAGCGTACCACCGATAATCAATTCCACCGTACCTACAACAAAGGTAGCAATCGCTAAGATGAAGACACGTGGATTCAAAACAATAGCTCCTCTCGAGTAAAAAGGTTACTACCATAATAGTAACCTTTTTGATCATGTGCAACTAGAAATTTCTCCTTACAAATAGAAAGGACTCTGGCCAAAAGCCAAAGTCCAGGTATTGTCAGTATCGGAGGCGAATGATCATCTTGCGGATTTCTTCATCGTCAAAGAGTTGATCCACATATTTTTGGGTGATTTTTGTCAACGCGACATCATGGTAAAACGAATCAGCAAAAAATTTGACGAAAGGTTGACCGCGTGTCTTGATCGCATGCCAGCCCGTGTCCTCCTCGCCTGCAAAAATCATTTCATCTTGGTCCGCTACGATTAGCTGATAGCGCTCCAAGCCTTGATGCTCTTGCACAGGGATAAAGGAATGAACACAGGAGAGCTTGGTGTTAATCTGCCCGATGACCAAGGCTTCGATCTCCACCCCTTCTTTTTCTTTCATCTCCAGTAGGGGTACATACTCCAAAAAATCATTGGACCAGGCAGAGATGCGAATAGACCGTGTTGCTCGTTGGATCAATTGTTTGCATTCCGCGCGGATCGATTCATCAACCTTCAGGCTCCAGACTCGGTCATCACGTACAGTTTTATGAGAAAGGGAGCTGGTCAATTTTTTGACGTCTGTTTGAAATTGGCGGGTCAGCTTTTCTACCAGGCTGTCCAAAGGCAGGGCTGTATACCGCTTTTTCTTTTCCGATACGGTGTCAAGAACCATCCCCTTTTCTACCAGACGATTCAACACCTCGTAAATTTTTGCTTTTGGCACTCCCGAATGCTTCACGACCATTGCTGCATCGAGAGGCTCGCCGCTAGACGCCAACGCTTCATAAACTTTACTCTCATACAGAGAAAAACCAAATGTTTGCAGCATCAAAATCCTCCATGGACAACACGAGCATTTTTATTCGATCGTACCGATAATCGAGTTGTTTTGCAAGAAAGAGAGGAGGGCGAAAGAAATATATGATAGAAAAACATCGAGTTTTTTCGACAAAATTCAACAAATCTCTATAGGTCTTTAGGATGTAGACACAACGGTAATATATCGAACAGATACCCTTTGAATAAATGATTAGCCGAAAATTCGGCACTTGTCGTAAGTAGTTCGATAGCCTTATTGAGCAATTTCTTTTGAACGGGAAGTATTTTTTGTCGAAGAAAAGAATTTGGCAAAAATTACGTATCACGCAATAATTATGAATAGTCGGAATTGGGGGTTTGATTTTTCCGATGCATCACAAATAGATAGAAAAAGAGGGTGAACCGTAGTGAAGAAAAGCAAGAAGCTCTTATCCGTTTTATTTTCCTCCTCACTCGTGCTCAGTACTTTCGTGGCTGCACCTACAGCTGGTTTGGCCAAATCAAAAGAGGACAAGCATGATCTGCATGTAGACTTGTCCACAGTTAACCTGGAGCGACTGATTAAAGGGTTAATGGAGCAAGGAATCATTGATGAAGACGCCGATCAGGATGAGATTGACGAGGCGTTGCTCGAGTACTTGGAAGACAAAAAAGTACCACACGGCGTTGACGAATCGACCTCTTTCGGTAAAGAAGCAAGCAGAGGTCAGCAGGCAGCATTGGCGAAGGCAGCCCAGAAAGTGGCTGAGATGGAGGATGGCGATGAATTGCGCTCTTCCAAACGACTACATACTGATAACATCGTTGTCGCTCTTGTCGAGTTCCCTGACCGGGAGCATAATCAGCTACCAAAAGTGAATGACTCGCTTTGGACGAAAGACTTCAACGAGAAGCACTACAAAGAGATGCTGTTTGATCAGAAGGGGTACGAAACTCCTGAAGGTATCGGTATGACAACGATGGCGAAATATTTCTATCTGCAATCGGGAAAAACGTGGACGGTTGATGGTGTGGTAACGCCATGGCAGATGGCTGAGAATAGCTACAAGTATTATGGCGAAAATTCCAAGGCTGGTGACGATTCCAATCCGCGCGATCTAGTAATCGAGACGCTTGAGGCAGTTGGGGATTCCATTGCCGGGAAAGAGGAATTGTACGATCAGCGCGATCCGTATGACTTCGATGGCGATGGTGATCTGATGGAGCCAGATGGCAATCTGGACAACCTCATGCTCGTTCATGCTGGGATCGGCGAAGAAACTGGGGAAGACGCAGATGCGATTTGGTCCCACCGTTGGACTTTGAAGAGACCTGTAGAAATTCCAGGTACAAGCCTCAAAGCGTTTGATTACATGATTCAACCAGAGGATGGCGCACCAGGCGTATTCACTCACGAATACGGACACAATCTCGGTTTGCCAGACTTGTATGACACGACAAGAGGCGGAAAAGATTCGCCAGTAGGTGCTTGGTCCCTCATGTCGTCCGGTAGCCATACAGGTAAGGTTTTCCAAACAGAACCTACTGGCCTTGATCCTTGGTCCAAAATGGTGCTGCAACAAATGTTCGGTGGAAACTGGATTAATCCGTACGTGCTGGACTACAAGGATGTAGAGAAGCGCAAGAGATCCCTTCGACTCATTGATGCGAGCAGCCTTGAGAAGGACGGCAAGGTCATCAAGCTGAACATGCCAAAGGTCGAAAAGAAACCGCCGGTTGAGCCAAAAGATGGAGGATACGCCTACTTCTCGGATGAAGGCAACAAGCTGAATACAAAAATGACGTCTGATGTGATCGATTTAACAGGGGTCAGCTCCGCAACGATGAAATTCGATTCGTGGAGAAGCATTGAGGAAGGCTATGACTACGTGAGCGTCAATGTAATCGACGCGGATACAGGCGAGAAAAAAGAAGTTCAAAAATACGATGACGTAACAAAAGGCTGGGACAAAGAAGAAATCAGCCTGAACGAGTTCGCTGGTAAAAAGGTACAAGTCGAGTTTAACTATGTAACGGATGTCGCTTTCGTGATGGATGGCTTCTATTTGGATAACTTTGAAGTAGAGGCGGATGGACAAGTCATCTTCGCAGATGATGCAGAGGGTGAGAAGAAGTTCAAATTGGATGGTTTCTCTCACTTCGATGGAAAAGGAAAAATGTTCGATGCGTACTACCTAATTGAGCTGCGTTCTCACGAAGGAATTGACGCTGGTCTGAAGCATTTCCGACGCAACGACTCTTTCTTCACGTATGATCCAGGTATGGTGATCTGGTACTTTGATGGTCGCTATGAAAGAACCCGTGACAACAATACGAGCCTGCATCCAGGCTACGGCATGCTCGGTGTAGTAGATGCCCATCAGGAAGTACGTTACTGGAACAATGATGAAGGTAACAAAAAGGCAATTGCAGACTCCCGTTACCAAGTGAATGACGCTGCGTTTAGCCCGAACGACACTTCTGGAATAAAGCTGGATTACATTATGGGAACCATGGAATACGAGCCGTTGGATGGAGTAACTGAGTTTGAAGACAGTGATGATTACTCGATGCCGGAAGTGCCCGAAGTCGGTAAAATCCTGCCGCAAATCGGTTTGGAAATCAAACTGAAAAGAGTTGCCAAGAAGTTCACGGATGCTACGATTGAACTCTCCATTGATAAAGATTAATTCATAAGTCAAAAGACGCCACGCATCGCTAAGCTGATGTTTGGCGTCTTTTTACGTTTCCATGAAGGCCCCTGATATCTAAATTCAGAGGCCTGTTTTTACTGGTCTAAGCTCGGCTTCATCGCAATAGGCTATAACAATGAACGACAAGCTGCCCGATCTGATTGCGCGTAAGAAAGGCAACCTTTTGTACAGGCATAGGTATCGCGCCCGGCAGCAAGGGGGGATCAATCATGCTGCATATTGTTGCTTGCATTAAGCAGGTGCCGGACACCAAAATCATCAAGATGAATCCGAAGACGAATACGATGGATCGCGCCAGTGCGCCAGCCATTCTCAACCCGTATGATGCACATGCGGTGGAGGAAGCCGTTCGTTTGAAAAATCGATATGGGGGTGTGGTCTCCGTCGTCACCATGGGACCGCCACCAGCGGTGAAGGCTATTCGGAAATGTATCGAGATCGGAGCAGACGCAGGCTATCTGGTAACGGATCGTGCATTTGCCGGAGCAGACACATTGGCGACCAGCTATGCAATTACCAAAGCCATTGAGAAGATTGCAGAAAGCCAGCCAGTCGACCTCGTCATTTGCGGGAAGATGACCATCGACGGTGATACGGGACAAGTCGGACCGGGTGTCGCCAGAAGGTTGGATATTCCGCCGCTCACGTGTGTGAAAAAAGTAGTGGAAATAAACAAAGAACAAGGTTACGCCATCGTGCATCGAAAGCTGGAGGATGGTTATGAAGTCATTCAGTCGACCTTGCCTTGTTTGTTTTCCGTGGAGAAGGAGATTAACGAGGTACCTTATTCTCCGCTGCCTAACATGCTTCGAGCTGCTAAATATAATCCCGTTGTCTGGTCCGTCGATGACTTGGGGGATATCGATCGGACGCAGTTAGGTCTGAAGGGCTCTCCTACCATCGTTGCAAAAGTTTGGCCCCCAGAGAAGCCAAAGGGTGGCGAGATACTCGAAGGAAGCGCCAGCGAGCAAATCGCACGCTTGATGGAAATTTTGCACGATAAACAGCGACTGTTTCGGGTGAAGGAGGAGCAGATATGAATCTGGATGATTTTCGTGGCATCTGGGTGTTTTTAGAGGTGAGTGACGGCCGTATCGCGCCTGTATCACTCGAGCTGCTGGGGGCGGGAAGACAAATGGCTGACAAGCGAGACGTGCCGCTTGCTGGCTTGTTAATCGGAGATGGAATCAAGGAGTTGGCCCACACGGCGTTTCCATACGGTGCGGACCAAGTGTATGTATACGATCAAAAGATTTTTCATGATTACCGAACAGAGTCGTACATGCGAGCTGTTATCGAATGTGTTCAAAAGCACAAGCCGGAAATCATCTTGTACGGTGCGACTTCAACCGGAAAAGATTTGGCGAGCGCTGTCGCGACGGACTTGGAGACAGGGCTGACCGCTGACACGACCATGCTCGATGTGAACGCGGAGACAGGCTTATTGGAGGCGAGCCGTCCAGCGTTTGGCGGTAACATCATGGCGACCATTTTGTGCAAAAAACATCGACCGCAAATGGCGACCGTCCGCCCAAAAGTCATGAAAGCGCTTGAGCCAGACGAGTCACGTACAGGAAAGATTATCGAAGAAAGCATGGAGCTACGTGAAGAAGACATTCGCACAAAAGTACTGAAAATCGTCCGGGAGACGAAGGAAAAGGTGCGTCTGGATGAGGCTGATGTGATCGTCGCTGGTGGCAAAGGACTCGGAAGCAAGGAAGGTTTTGCACTTATTCATCGCTTTGCAGAACGAATCGGGGCAACCGTTGGGGCCAGCAGAGATGCGGTGGAAGCAGGCTGGATCGGTCATGAATATCAGGTAGGGCAGACGGGAGTGACTGTTACGCCAAAAATTTACTTTGCCATCGGCATATCGGGAGCTATCCAGCATTTGGTCGGCATGCGCAACTCGGGATTGATCATTGCCATCAATAAAGATCCGAATGCACTCATCTTCCAGTCTTGTCACTACGGTATTGTCGGTGATGCTTTTGAAATTGTGCCATTGCTCATTGAAGCATTCCAAAAGGAGCCGGACAAGGAGGTAACGTATGGCTGAGAAATTTGATGTAATCATTGTCGGAGCAGGTCCGGCTGGCACAGCTTGTGCTTATACGCTTGCCAAAGCGGGTGTAAATGTTCTGTTGATGGAGCGCGGGGAATATCCGGGTTCCAAAAACGTCATGGGAGGTGTTTTGTATCGTAAAACGATGGAAGACATCATTCCCGAATTTTACAAAGAGGCGCCTGTTGAACGTCCGATCGTCGAACAGCGGTTCATGATGCTCGATAAGGAATCAGCCATCAATTTCAGTTATAAAGGCATGGAGTGGGCCCAGGAACCCTATAACAATTTCACGGTGCTGCGGGCGAAATTTGACCAATGGTTTGCAGATAAAGCCGTGCAGCAGGGAGCACTGTTACTCAATGAGACCGTTGCCTTGCAGTGCATTGTTGAAAATGGCAAGGTAGTCGGTATCAAAACAGATCGACCGGATGGGGATCTATATGCAGATGTTGTCGTACTGGCAGACGGCGTCAACTCCTTGCTGGCGAAATCGTTAGGCTTCCACAAAGAGTTTCGCCCAGATGAAGTAGCGCTCGCCGTCATGGAAGTACTGAAGCTGGATCGCAAAATAATCGAGGATCGCTTTAACTTAGAGGGCGATCACGGTTGTACGATTGAAATTTTCGGGGATTCGACCAAAGGGATTTTGGGGACGGCGTGGTTGTATACGAATAAGGACAGCTTGAACATTGGGGTAGGGACGATGCTGTCAGGTCTAATCAAAAACAAGATCAAACCTTATGAGTTGTTAGACTATGTTAAGAATCATCCGATGATTCGGCCGTATATCCAAGGCTGTGAGCAGCAGGAATACTTGGCGCACCTGATTCCCGAGGGCGGATATCGTTCCATTCCCAAAGTTGTCGGCAATGGTGTACTTGTCGTAGGAGATGCTGCCCAGCTCGTCAATGCAATCCATCGAGAGGGATCGAATATGGCAATGGCATCTGGTGTCATGGCGGCGGAAACGATCCTGGCGGCAAAAGAGGCAGGGGACTATTCCGAAAAAATGCTCGACGGATACCGAATCAATCTGTTGAATAGCTTTGTCGGTCAAGATTTGAAAAAGTACAAGGACGCAACGCATCACTTTGAAAAATTCCCGCAGTATTTCGAACAGTATATTCCGATGATGAACAAAGCGGCGAGTCAAATGTTTACTGTTGATGGCAGCTCGAAATGGAGCAAGCAGAAGAAAATCTGGAGCGACCTCGGCTCTGCGAAGGACAAATGGAAAATGGCGCGTGACTTGATGAATGCGTGGAGGGTGATGAAGTGATGCAGGATCTACCGAAGGGCCAGTCAATCGAGGAGAAACAGTACCTTGTGCGCTTCAAAGCGGATACGGAGTCACATCTGCATGTGCTCTCCGCAGATGTTTGTGCGACGCAATGCCCTGATAAGCTCTGTACGATCTTCTGTCCTGCGGAAGTATACAAATGGGAAGAAGTGCGGATGCACGTCGGTTACGAAGGGTGTCACGAGTGTGGGAGCTGCCGCATTGGTTGTCCGTACGAAAATATCAAATGGGTGTATCCGAAGGGTGGGCACGGAATCATCTTCAGACTCGGGTAATGGGCGGCGATGAGCGGTGATACAAGTAGGCGATCTGGTCGTATACGTTAAGGATGGTGCAAAGGGAGTCGTTATTCATATTGAGGAGGACCGCTTCCAGGTAAAGTGGGAAGATGATTTTGTCAGCTGGGAGAAAAGGGAATGGCTGCTGCCCAGTTCAATGGAACATGGCGATCTTCAAAAACAGAAAGAACAGCGGGAGTAAATTCCCACTGTTCTTTTGTTTTGAGTGAATTTGACACTAGTTACGGACTGTATAAGGATACACCCGAGCAAAAGGCCCCTCAATTTGAAAACAGCCGAGAACTGGTTGTGGAGAAGCGAGCGAAACGATGAGATACGCGACCTCCGGGTAATGACAGTAAGCAATATCTTCAGGTGACGGAATGGGAGGTGCAGTAGGGTGGGAGTGATAGATCCCGACCAAATGCTCCCCACGTAACGCCATTTTGTGGAAAACGTGTTGGATCTGCTTGGGGTCCATGGCGAAGGCGACCGGGCTTTTCAATGTATTTTCCATACGCCAAACCGTCTGTGCACTCCCATTTCTACCGGAAAGCAATCCGCACGTTTCATTTGGCTTCTTCTCCAGGGAATCTCGGATGATTTCATCCCAGACTGTACGGGTCAAGGAAAAGGGGATCTCTAAAAGATTAGCCCTGCCAACGCCTGCCGCAGCAACCTCCGCTCGTTCTATTCTGGACGGACGGTTGCGGTTGGACTCTGTGAACCGGACCGGATTTTGGCAATGGTGATGGCGGCATTCTCGATGGACGCTGAGCAGGATGGACTTGATGTTGTTGACGTTGCTGATACAGTGCACGCATTTGTTCAGGTGTCATGGTTTTTCCTCCCTTTCTGTACTGTATTATGTTGTATTCAGGATAGATTCACATGGTAACGGCTCTCGCACATTTTCAACGTTTCAACGAAAGGGGTTGAACTCGTTGCCATTTTTGGGATAGGGCATCTGCATCTTTACTGGTGTGGAAGATAGTTGTTGAGTGGAGGGGTCGGAGCTTGGCATGAATTGCGTGCTTGGGTGGAATTGAGTACTCGGTTGAAATTGGGCATTATGCTGGAGTTGACTGAAGGCTTTATTGGTTCGAGCTTCTTTTTGCGTGAATTCTTTGATGATTTGCTTGTATTTTTCTTCGGTGTTTTGGAGATCTTTCACCACGTTTTTGAGTCCGGTGATCGTCTTTTTCAATACTTGCTCCTGGGATGTAAACTGCTCAATAGCTTTTTCTTTTTCTGTTAACAGAGAGTCGTATTTTTGGGTAGTTTTCTCCAGTACTTCGTTCCATTTAGTTTTTTGAAGAGAGACGTTTGCGAGCTTTTCGTCGGTTTCCTTGGCTTGTTGCTGAAAAGCTTTGATACGATCCTGTGCCTCCGTTAATTTCTGTTGTGTATCTTTTAACTCCGACTGGAGACTCTTAACGGTGTTTTGTGTTTGTTGGATTTCTTCGTCGCGTTTTTGGATGCTTTGCTGCAATTCTTGCTCATGCAGGGAATGCGATTCGGCCAGCTTTTTATAGTCAGCGACGAGTTGATTTTTCGTTAACCGAGCTGCTTCCAGCTCAAGGAGAGCTTCTGTTAATTGCTGAGAAGTCTCTTCGTGCTTTGCTGTCCAACTTTGTTCGAGATCTATTGCTTTTTGCAACATATCGTGGCGGGTGGCTTCTAGCTCTTGCTCTTTCGTACGTAAATCCTGTTTTTGCGCTTCAAGTTCCTGCTCTCGGGTGTATCTATCTTGATTCTGCACTTGTAGCTCCTGCTCTCGGGTTTGCAAATCTTGCCTCTGAACATGTATTTCCTGCTCCTGAGAGAGGAGGGCCAATTCCAGTGTATTTAGTTCTTGCTCCCGAGTAAGCAATTCCTGTTCACGATTGTGTAGGGTATGCCCTTGAGCCTGGAGCTCCTGCTCTTGGTTGTGTAGCTCTTGATCTCGCTCGTTCAGCTCTTGTTTTAGTGTGAGTAACTCTTGCTCGTGGGAGTGGATTTCCTGCTCATGTGAGAGAAGCTCCTGTCCGCGAAGCTGTAGTGCTTGCTCTCGGGATTGAAGCCCTTGTTCTTGAACCTGTAGTTCTTGGCTCTGAGCCAAAAGCGCCTGCTCCTGGGAGAGGTTGGCTTGTTCCCAATCCCGAAGCCCCTGTTCATGGGTCTTGAGCTCTTGTTCTTGAACCTGCAACGCCTGTGCATGAGCTTGTAGCTCTTTTCCTTGTACCTGCAGATCTTGTTCAAAACCGTTTAGTTCTTCTTCCCTTGCTTGAAGGTCTCGCGTCTGCGCGAGAAGTTCTTGATCTCGTGCCTGAAGCCCTTGCTCGAAAGTGAGCAGCTCTTGTTCTTTCGTCTGGAGGTTTTGATTTTGAGAGAGAAGTTCTTGCCCGCGCGTTTGCAGCTCTTGCTCGAGAGTGTAAAGGTCTTGCTCTCGTGCTTGAAGGTATTGCGCCTGGGTGAGAAGGTCTTGCCCCCGAGCTTTAATACCTTGTTCGAGGATGGTTAGTTCTTGTTCTTTTGTTTGCAGATTATCTGCTTGTGTCTGCAGTTTTTGCCCTTGTACTTGGAGCTCTTGCTCAAAATGGAGAAGGTCCTGCTCCCGTGCGTTGAGATCTTGCGTCTGGGAATGTAGATCTAACGCTTTGGAAGTGAGCTGTTGTTCTTGCTTCTGCAAGTTTTGAGTCAGGGATTGAAGTTCTTGGTCTTTCGTCTGAAGTTTTTGATCAAGATC
>NZ_JABMIV010000022.1:0-41867 GCF_013332445.1 Brevibacillus sp. HB1.1
TGAGACGAAAAGCTGTATTCCCGATTACTTGTAAAAAGTAATGGAGAATGCAGTTTTTTTGTGTAATAAGTGTAACCGTGCAGAACGAATGCACGGTTTTTTTGTTTTCTTTTTTTGTCCCTCTATCATCCTCTACGCTAGAAACAATGGAGAGGAGGGGGAGAATGTCTATACATCCGTTACGACTGTTGGCTATATTGCTTCTCGCTACATGTATAGGTATAGCGTCTTACACCATTTTGAAACCACATCAGGTGACCTATATACAATTACGATCATCAGTAGAAAAAGAAAGTGGCCAATTACTGGAAGCGAAGGATATGGAGCCTTTGACATTGAGAGTGGGAGGGATTTTTCAACGACCCATTGCTCCAATTCCAGGCTTGATTCCATGGGAAGAAGGACAGAGTCTTGTCGGTTTAGCATTCACTCGTCACGTGAAGGGAGGTCGCCCGTTATTGCAAAGTGATTTGGAGCAAACAAGTAGTGCACAAGGCAGCGGGGTGATAACAGAAGAAATGACAGGTATGAGCATTCCCATAGACAATGTAGCAGGAGTTTCACCGCATGTATCAAGCGGAGAAAGGGTACACGTCTATGCTTCCTTTGAAGATGAGACAGGAGCACATTCTGGACTCCTATTGCAGAATATGCCGATCATTGGCATTCAACGCGAAATGGAAGGTGATCACCCCAATCTGGTAGCTGTTACTCTCTCCCTGACACGTGATGAGGCTGTTCTGCTAACACACGCACTTCATTATGGAAAAATCAGATTGGGCTTGGCCGCAATGAAGGATGGGGGAAATCCGGGAATAGGAGACGCAAAATTCGCTGCAGAGTTAATGAAGACGAAAACACGCTGGGGTATTCAAAAGGAGGAGCAGGAGTGAAAAGGCGTTTGCTCATAGTAGATGATGATCGAGATTCAGCTCGTTTGTTAACGGCTCAACTTATTAACAGCAGATGGGTAGAAGTGTGCGGGGAAGCACTCGGAGTGGAAGAGGCATGGGCAAAATTACAGGCAAACCAACCCCATTTGGTATTGCTCGGTGGTATAAAGGGAACGGAAAGAGGTGTGTTGTGTCAGCAATTTCGGCTAGCCTTTCCTCATCTTTCATTTATTGCTGCTTGCTCAAGCGATGAACTGATGTGGGAGCCGTTTTTCCGGAACTTAGGTTTATGGGTTATTGCCAAGCCCATTGAACCAGGGCAAATCGAAGCGTTAGCCATGATGATACAGCCTCAAGGCATGGGAGCAGAAGCTACGCCACAACAACATCAGTATGTAATCCAGGAACAAACCAAGAGCTATCCGAGCCAGACGCCTTCATTCTCCGAGCCGATTACAGATAGACAAGTCCCTGAAATGACTCGTTCCAAACAGCTTATTACTGTTTACGGTCCAAAAGGTGGCGTAGGAAAAACATTTATTTCTCGTGAGCTAGCGATTTTCTTTTCCATGCAAAAAAAAGAAGGTCTCCCATTGCGGGTAATTGCTGTTGACTTCAATCTGGATCTCGGTACATTTGCAACTACCTTAAATCTCCCTCGTACTCCTAATCTTTTTACGTGGGTAAAGGATCTTGATGCTCAGTTGCATTCGTTTATTCAGAGTCAAGGAAATGACCCTTATTCCATAAGCAGTGAGGAATGGCAGGAATACGCACAAGCCTTGCCGTTATCTCCACAACAAATCGAGAAATATGTGGTTGCTCATCCTGATACGGGATTGCATGTACTTACCTCCCCCCGTGATATTCGACAAAGCTTTGAAATCCGTGACTATCATTTATATCTGATTCTCGAAACGTTAAAACAAAGCGACTACGACGTCATTCTGATCGATACGGCTCCTGATACAACAGATGCAACGATTCAAGCTCTGTTTTTTGCAGAACATGTCGTGATGGTGGGAAATCCGGTGGTAGACTCCATTGAAAATATTCAACGATTGCTGAAACTGTTGAGAGAAGCAGAGTACCCTGAAGAACGCATTCAAATTTGCATGAATCGTTTGCAACGGAAAGAAATGTTTACCTTAGATGAAATTCGTGCCTACTTTCAACTTCACCCTAGCAAAAAAATCTTCTCAATACCTGACGATGTAGAAGTAAAAAAATCGATTAACACCGGAACGCCAGTCATGCTCCAGTCAGGGAGAATTCCGGCCAAGGAAGCCATTGAGACACTAGGAAAAGCACTGTTTCCTGTAGATGGGGAACAAGTTAAGGCTATTGGAAAAGAGAAACAAAAAGAGAAAACATCTCTCTTCAAGTGGTTATGGGGATAAGGGAGGGTATCATGTTCGATAAAAAACAGTTACTAGGCATTTCTAATCAAGTCCGCACAGCGCAAGAATTACGGTCAGCGGGGAGGGGAATGGCGGGAGTACCTTCGACGCTTCACGAAAAAATGCATGCCCCCGAACACGAGCGGACGAATGAAAAATGGGTCGGGACAGATAGGGAAACATCGATTCGTACCCAGATTGTTGAGAAATACGGAAAACGATTATGGGAGGAAAAGCAGTCCCCACTCTTTTTAGATGAGTTGATGACAGATCTTCGAATGCTGTTGGAGTCGCAAACGACACTGACATCCATACAAATGGAAGCAGAAGTAAAACGATTGCTGCATTCTTTGACGGGTTGGGGGCCATTAGATGCTTTGTTAGAGGATAACGACATTACGGAAATTCTTTTTCATCGCTATAACTATCTCGTCATTGAAAGAAAAAGTACTGGTCGTCTTGAATCGCCAGACATTGCTGTTTTTCGCGATGAGGAAGAGCTGCTGCGCTTATTGGAACAAATTGCAGCGACAATGGGGCGTGAGTTTAATGAAACAAAAGCAGAGCTGCATACACAGCTTCCGGACGGTTCCCGGGTTGCTGCTACGCATCGCTCTATTTCTCCCGATGGTCATATGCTCACGATCAGAAAACACCGTGAGTTATTCAGCGAGTCCGACTACTTGCGGTATGGTTCCATATGCGAGCCGATGCTTCTCTTTTTAAACAGAGCCGTCCGATTATCTCGTGCATCTGGCATTGTTAGTGGAGGAACAGGCTCAGGCAAGACACATATGCTCAATCTCATCTCCCAATATGTTCCTGATCATTTAAGTATTATTACGATCGAGGATGTTTTGGAGATGAAGCTTCAGCATCCTTTTGTGCGCAGATTTTTAGCGAAACCTGCGAATTATGAGGGGAAGGGTGGGTTTTCGATCAAGGATTGTGTTCGTTTGTCCTTGAGAAAAAGGCCGGATGTCATTATGGTCGGTGAGACACGAGGTGGCGAAATCGTAGATATGCTTTGGGCGATGAATACGGATCACCCTGGTAGCTGGAGCACAGCACATGCAAACTCACCGCGAGCTTTGGTCGATTCAACATTGCCCATTTTATTTGGAAAAGCAGATGAAGGGTATAGTGCTGAGGAGCGCAATTTAATGATCGGTTCAGCACTGGATCTGATTGTTCAAGTAAAACGTTTTGAAGAAGATGGCAGTCGCAAGGTGGTTGCGATAACGGAGGTAGTGGGGACGGGTCAATCGCATGAAGAATGGATAAAACGAGCTTGCAACATTAAACAGGTTCTCCCTGATCGGGTGTACTTACAGGATATTTACGTGTACGAAGCAACTGGGGTGGAGAATGGGAGAGTAAAGGGCCACTTCAAATGGACAGGCTATCGCCCAGAGCGACTGATTAAGCGATGGCTAGAGAAAGGCCTGTCACGAGAGGAGATTGAGCAAGTCTTTTTCACCACACCAATACCGCTATAGGAGGAGAAGGCATGGATATTAGCTTACCTATTGCGATAGGGATGGGGATGGCCATCCTGTTATTGATCATGCCCAACAAATTGTTTATGCGAGAACCGACGGGGAAGCACGAAATTGTAGAAGTCCTGCAACAGGACAGAAAAACAATTTGGAAGCAGTTTGAGGAGAGGTTGGCCAAATCGCGCTCAGGATGGGGGATAAACCAGTATGTGACCCTCTCTTTTTTATTGGGGATCGCGTCCTTTGGTGTGAGTAGTCAGATCCTACAGTCTTGGTGGATGGCATTGCCTGCTTTGCTGGCAGGGATTATGTTTACCGAACGGTTGGTGAGTGTATGGGGAGCTCGTCGAAAGGACGATTTCGAAGCAGGCAATGTAAAAGCGATTCGTCTCATGGCCAGTTCTTTACGTACTTCTCCATCGTATTTGCATGCGTTTGAACAGGTAGCGGCTAGTCCATTCTTATCAGAAATTGTATTAGAGGAATACAGGCGTATTGTAGAGCTATTGCGGGCACAAGTCCCGTTGGAGCACGTAATGAATCGATTCTTTGAACGTACAGGATCAGCAGATGTCAAATATTTAGCGACCATTGTTCACATTCAACGTGAGATGGGCGGAGATATGGCCAAAACGCTCGATTTGGCTGCCTCTTCGATATTGCGGCGCCGACAGTCGCTCCGTAGACAAAAAGCAGCAATGGCGCAGATCGTCGCACAAGTGAATTTACTAAGTGTCATGCCGTTTGTTTTTGTCATTGCGTTGTATGTGAATAATCCCAATCATTTCGACCCACTAACGGCCACAATAGGGGGGAGATTGCTTATTTTGGGAAGCTTGGCTTCTATTTTGATTGGGGGAGAAGCAATTCGTTATGTTGCGCATAAAAGCATAAGCAGGGGAGCATAGGAGAGGGTGCAATGTTCGTTCTCGTTATTAGTATATTGGTGAGTGTTGCTATATTTCTGTACGGTCTTCCGTCATGTGTGAGTAAGGAAGAACCATTCTCCGCCACGCTTTTGGGCAGGATTGATTCCGAGAAACAAGCCAAGCTTGAACAATCGTTTCAACATGAACGAAAAAGGTGGACACTGGTTCGAGGCTTGGAGAAAAATCAGGTACTGCTACAGCATTTTTACAAATGGACGGGTGTCGATAAGAAAAAAATAGAGGAAACATTGGCGCGTTTGGGGATCGAGATAAGCCTGACAGAGATTGTCTTGTTCCGGCTCATCAGTATGTGTTTCATAGCTTCATCTCTAGCTTCATTGGCAATAAGCATGGTTAACGGTGAAAGAATCGGTATGGTAAATGGTCTCCCCTTAACGTTTAGCTTATTTTTGTACTTGCTTCCAAACATGCTGCTAGATTGGGCGGACAAGCGGGCAAAAGCTGAAATTCGTGCGCAGGTTCCTATTTTTTTCAGCATTGTGCAATCACTGGTGGAAGCAGGCATGCCATTGCAGCAGGCTGTTAAGCAGACAGCGAGACGGTTTGATGCAAGACTGGGCAGAGAGCTTGCGAGCCTAGAAATGGGAGAGAAAAGGCATGGGAACTGGAGAAAGGCGCTTGAAGAGTTGGCCTTTCGGTGGGAGGTAGATTCGTTGACTACAATCGCGCTGGAGATGAACGAGGCGATGAAAAAAGGGGTTAGCCTATCACAAATGTTGTCTGTCCAAGTAGAGGAGCAAGTGAGACAACAAGAAGACGAAGCTGCTACCCATATGAATCGGTTAAATATCAGGTTATTGCCTTTTGTCATTTTGTTAATGGGTCTGCCGCTGTTGTTCTTGGTGATGGGTCCTGCATTCATTGGCATCGGAGAAAGCTTGTAGAAAAATTAGCGAATGTAAATATTTTTGCGAGAGGCACTGTCTTTTGGCAGAGTGAAAATAGAACCAAAATCTCAATGAGGAGTGAATGGAATGGGAGCCATCGCAGATTACGTCAAGCGTTTTTGGTATGAGGAGGACGGTGTTACGATCGTGGAAATGGTCATTATCATTGCCGTCATCTTGATTGTACTTATTCCGACACTGACACAACTAGGCACTGCCGAAGACGAGAAGCTGAAGGAACTGCAAGAAAAGATAAGCAAATGACAAACGTAGTCTTGCTGGGCGTGTTAGGAGCGGCAGCATGGACGGATTGGAGACGAAGAAAAATACCGAATACTCTTGTTTTTCCAGCGATTACTGTCGGCTTATGGTATCAGTGGGAAGGTGAATTATTAGCCGGAGCATTGTTAGGTGTGGCAGGAGCCTTTTTGTTGACAGTTGGTCCCGTAATCTTAAAAGGGATGGGGATGGGGGATCAAAAGTTGCTGATGGCTGTTGGTGCTTGGACGAGCTGGAGTGTGGTGTATTCTTTGTTTTTGCATTCCATCGTTTTGTGCCTGCTTGTTATGGTGTTCTATCCGCAAAATTGGGCTCGCTTATGCAACAATCTTCAAATCATAGCAGCCGGATGGTCAGCTCATCGACAAGTATGGCTTCCAGGCAGGGAAAAAACAGCCTTTTCATTCCCCTACGCGGTATATTTGCTGGTTGCTTTTGTGTTCCAATCCGTACGAGATGTCATCGGAGCAAGCGGATGATCACACGCATGGGACGAGTGATACGTGCGAGGGTGAAAGATGAGCGAGGCAGCCAAATGATTGAGTTTATTTTGGTGTTTCCTTTAGTTTGGATCTTGATCGTATTCTCCTTTGACCAATTCAGCATGATGTACAACAAGCAAAAGGCATTGGCGGCTGCGTATGAGGCAGGGAGAATTGCTGCAGTGCAGCCCAATTTCGGGTTGGCCAAATTCCATGCGAAAGAGCGAGGTACATCAGAATTAGAACAAGGTATCGGAGTCCTTCACAAAGATGTGCAGCTGGAGCTTGATGGGAACGGCTGGAGAAAAGGTAGTCATGTAAAAGCTGAAGCAACAGTTTCATTTCGGCTTCTCGCTACGGGGGAAATATACGAGATAACCGAAAGCTATCACATGATGGTTGAAAATGCGGAGGAGAAGCAATGAATGATCTGTTGCACCATTTTTTGTTTCGAGTGAAGGAAGAGCGCGGGGCAACCATGATTACTGTGCTCTTCTTTCTCTTCTGCTTAGGCAGCCTGCTCTCTATCCTGTTATTTTTGGAGCAGACAGATTATCTAAAAATGAAGATGCAACATACAGCAGATCTGATTACCAAAGGATCGCGTGCGGCTGGAAAATGGGAGTACGAGGATTCAAACGGTGATAAGCAAATCAGATTGTTTGCGACAACAGAAGAAGCAGAACGGCGTGATGCGGATATCATTCGCGGGGCACGTGAAGAAGCGGGGATTCTTTGGAGATTAAACAGGCCGAATCTGGAGGGGACAAGTGATGGGTTCTCTGTCATTCACCAAAAAGGTGAACGGCCTTATTTGTACTTGCAAGGAATCTATCATTTAGAAGTAAAGGTTGAAAAGAATATATCTGTATTTTGGGATGAGCTGTTTGTAAAAATGAACAGAGTCTCCCAGTCTGGAGTCTATGAATAAAGTCACAATTTTGAACAAAGGTACTGTTATTTTTGTCCTAATCCCGCATGGTAATTTAGTAGTATATTCCAGAAATGGGGATAGGAGTGAGATGACAGTGCCTTCAAAAATAGTCGATCGGTACAAACGAATTCTTAACGGAGAGCAAAAGCGTTTTTCCCCGTATGAGTTCGAAGATGTGCAGTACCGTAAGCAAAAAGTCCAGTTAGTTGTCAGATATGCGATTGAAAATGTGAAAAGATGGACGCCAGAGCAGGCGCGGCGTGAATTGAGCTTGCAAGATGTTAAAGAATTGAAGCTGCATTTAGTAAGGGAATTTATTGAACCGCCTATCGAGGCAAAGGCTGAGGATGTGTATTATTTCGTCGAATTTGCTTATCCGTATTTACCTCGGCTTTCAGAAGAGCAACGAGTGCTATGGGTTTACCATGAAGTGCTTTCAGGCATAAGACGTCATTTTCCCCCATCTTATTTTCAGAGCATAAAGGGTGAGGAACGGGCAAAAATATGCGTCGACTATATGTGCAGGCATCTACTAAAGCTGACAGATTTGCGTCAACTGCCAAGTATCTTCAGCAAAACAGAGAGAGCATATACGCTCCTGAAAACATATAAACTCAAGATTCTCGTCGATACACTCTACTTTTCACCATTTGATATGGTCACTGAAATGTATCCCGAACTTAGTGATCCCTCTTATTGGGAAGAGTTATAAAAATATTTGCACAACCCTGCTGTCTTTTTTTACGGTAGAGATAGTTTCATAGGCTTATAAGCAGATGAAACGGCCGTACTCTACAGGTGAGAGAAGGAGGCGTTGCGTATGGCAACAGTAGAGGCTCACCAGAAATGCTCTGCATCCGTGGAGCAGCTTCTAGGGCGACAAGTACGCTACCAGAAGCACAAACCCGGCAGGTATCTTTCAGTGGAAAGAGTTCCGCAGGGAGCGTTCCAGATCGAATCTGTACATCGATTTGGAGACAGAGTAGTACTCAATGACGGACTGATTGTAATGGAGAATGCTCCAACCGTCATGGAGCGCGGGGGAAGGATCGCTCTTCTTTTCGCGACCGGAGAAGAACTTTACTTTGTAACTGAGTAGGTTCTCTGAATCGCCTTGCACGGGTGCGTGTGAGGCGACCCATAAAGTGAAATGCCTGGTTTATCAGGCTAAATAAGATTCGACGAGTCGAGAATGCTGTTGGAGAATATCTATTGCTCTATAAAAAGGAAAATGGGGGTATTTTGACGTGTTGGCAAAGAGTGCAATCGAATTAGTCAACCGCTGCTATGAGGAGACAAACAAGCTGACATTGTTGTCATTGGAAGAGTTTAAGGAATCCTTTATTGCTTTTGTTTTTGGAGATTACCAGGAAGAGTTTATGGTTCAGTATGATCTGGAAGAGTTTTATGAGCATCTGAATCAGCTTCAGTTATCGAATTGCCGGAGAGATTTTGATCGAGCAGTTGAGGAATGGTACATCACAGAGTATGGAAGCGGGTATAAAGGCGTCAGTTATCATGACATTTTGTTTACGCTAGTAAAGGAAGCAGTCGTTCAATACCAATCGCCCAATCGGATAGCACTCATCCGGGACGTAACCAAGCTCCTTACTATGCCAAATGGATTCCTTGCCCGTTGGCAAAATGGGCAGATACGTGAGCGTTCCATCCCCACATATTTTAAATACTTGATGAAGCTTGGAGTACGTACACATGAAGATATTGAAACGTTGGTAGACATGTGGCTGGTAGAGTACCCAAACGCATTTAATAAAAAGCAGCAGGAGCTATTTGCCAATCCACCGAGAAGAGGAAGACCTAACAACGTCGAGCTCGCTCTGTTAATCGAGCTAGCCATGAAAGTGAGACCAGAAATGACAGCTCAGGAACGAGAGCGGCTGCGCAAAATATACTATTATCATCGCAAGTCCCTCACTGTTCGAGAGATGGTTGAGAAATTTGAGAAATACATTGCCAGTAAAAATAAATCAAATGATTCCCAGGTGGGATAATCATGTTTCACCAAATGAGCCGCTTTGTCTCCAGGTTCCGAGATTTGGAGCAACAGGAGTTTTCACAGTCAATTGAGGAAGAGCGGCATTGGAGAGTGCTTAAAGAAAAGCTTGCTTTGCCACAAATAGTTGAGCAACAGGAGTCGTATCAGCGTAAATGTATTGCTGTTATGAGTTTGTATGCACAGGCTGGAGCTAGTTTTCTTGCAAGTAACCTAGCGTATGCATGGTCAGGAAAAGGCATTCCTGTCACCCTTTGCGAGTTACCAAAAGTGACTTCCTATTATTATTTTGCACTTGATTTTGAACGTAGAGTTCGACAACAAGTAAGAGATTCTCCTACACCATCGCTCCTCATGCAGAATAACCATCTTCGCATCCAGATAGATTCCCCAGCACAACTTCAGCACGAATCTTCTCAAACAGATACAGCCAACTGGTTACTACGGATTTGTAAGGATAGTCCCATTGTTGTCATTGATGTTTCTTCCTACTGGAATGATCTCTATTCTAAACAAATTTTTGAGCATGCCGACGAAATATGGGTAGTATTTGATGCAGATTTGGCTAGACTTACCCGTTTGTTCCTGGTAGATCAAGCCCCTGCTTGGTGGAAGACAGAAAGAAGAAAAATAAAAATGATAGCAAACAAGTGGAATAGCCAATTGTCTCGGACAAGCGTCATGAAAAAAGTAGAAGGAACGCTCTCATTATGGGATCAGCAGCCTGGAGCTGCACAGGTAACTGACATGATTCCGTTGATGGATGGAGAGAAAACAGCAATGGCAAGTGCTAAAGCCAACCTACTATTGGAGCTTTTCCCAGAGGAAGAGATTGAGTTTCAGTCATTGATTCATGCTTATAAAGGAAGGATGTTATGAAGAAGCAAACATTGCTTGTCATTTGCTTAATTTCGTTTCTGCTAGCAGGGTCGTCCTTTTATGCAGCCACTCAGTATATTGACGCGATGGCTGCGGAAAAGCTGTTTGCCCCAGTTGTAAAAGTAGCTGCAGGGAAAGAAATATCAGCCTTCGAGCCGATTACACAAGATGATGTGATACTTGTACAGGAAGAAGTGGATGAAATTCTTCCAGGCTCAGCGCGTGATTTGGATACTGTTCTGGGGAAAAGGAGCACGCAGACTATATATGAAGGCGAACAATTATTAGTGGAAAAGCTGACAGATACGCAGCTTTTACCAGAAAAAGGGGAGGCGCGCTACGAGTTCCCCCTACTATCCATTCATCCTTTAACGGAATTACGCAAAGGCGATCATGTGAAAATTTGGGTCAAATACAAGAATCTCTCGGAGCTGCAAGACTATCCTGCACCACTGCATTTTCGAAAAACCAATGATACGGCAGATTTGTTATTTGAAAGTCAGCTTGCAAGCGTGAGGGACAGTAATGGTATTGAGATCTATACATTAAAGCCGAGCTTGTTGCCATCGCCTGATCAGATGGATTCCATCTTTCATGGATCACGAGAAAAGCCGTTGCAGAATGGCGAAAAACGATATCGTGACTACCGGGTTCAGCCAACAGCACTACCAGCTTTTATCGGCTTTAATTTGACAGACGAGGAGTATGTGATAGTAAGCGAGGCAATGTCATATGGGATGCTTCAGGTAGGTCATATCATGGGTTCAAAGGAGCAAGCGTCATGAAAATTTTAGTTTGTTATCCGATGAAGTCACTCGCCAAGACGTATATGCCTGTGTACAGTGATGTACTGGTAGCTGAGTCGGCGGAGGAGTTTTCGCGGCTTGTGCAGCTTTATATGCCAGAAGCTACCGTGATCTTTTCTGAAATGTTCACCTCTCCCGTTTGGGAATGGCTTCCGGCTCTGAAAGCACAGCTCCCGCCTAACTCACCGTTAATTATTGTTCCTCTCTATCGGGATGAGAAGATGATTGAGAAGGTAGCGGAGGAGTCTGAGCTAGAGCATGTATACCTGTTATCAGCTCATTTATCTCAAGAAGAAATACGCCATCAAATCAGTCTGATTCTAGGCCTTGTGCAAGAGTGTGCAGATATCGGATCGTCAAAAGAAAAGGGGCTGGTTTACGCTTTATTGAGCTACGGAGCTTCTGGCATTACTACCTTTTGTATTAATTATCCTGTCATACTAGCGAGACAGCATCCTGAAAAGCGAATTGTCGTACTTGATATGAATGACGCTAAGCCGGATTTAACACGTTTCTTCAAACTCCAACAACATCAATTATCTTCATTTCGTCCTGACTTTATCGATATACAAACAACTGCCAAGCGTAACTGGAGCAAAGTCTGCAAACAGAGCGTACACTTGCCTAATCTGTATTACGCACATGCTGCTAGCAAATGGAAAAGCTCAGAATTAAGCAATCTAATTAATGTGTTTCGCATGCAATTTGACTTTGTCTACGTCGATTGGGGTTACTGCTTTCCTGAGTCTGAAACTCTACAGCGATTGCTTCATACCGTTGACCGCAATCTTTTATTCGTGAGAGCTGATCCCTTTAGTATCGATAGTGCCAGAGAGTGGCTGCATAAATGGAGAGAAAGAGGAGTGAAATGCGAGGTTCTGCTCAGTCATTTAGAGCCTGGGCAACCCTTTCGAATCGGGGAGGATGTTTCGGTCTACGGTGTAGTACCACGAATTTCGGAGAGCAGGCTCAATCAATCTCATCAGAGCTGCAGTGTATTAATAGAAGAGTTTTTCCCTCCCAAATCCTACATCAGCAGTTTGAAGGAAATTGCTAAGGCACAATATATGGATAAAAGTGCGGTGTTTTGCTGATGAGAGGGATAGAACGGGAACAACCAGTTGGATCGGGCATCCAAACTATCGAGGACATTAAACAAGCAGCAAGAGATTATTTAAATCATTTTGGCAAAACGCGAGAAGAGAAGCTAGAGATGCAGCGAATTCTCGCTTTGGCAGAACAGGGAGATCGTGATAGTCACAACCATATTATTCTTCGTTTGCAGCATTATTTTGAGGAAGTCCTCCAACGACCAGTAACCGAACAAATTTTGCCGCATGTCAACGGTTACGAAGGGCTCACCTTTTCTACATACGGGTGGGGCATACTCGATGCGGTCCTCCATTTGTCTCCGTGGGTAGAGGAAGTGCGAATTTCTGCAAACCGCAACATTGCCTACTTGGAGCAAGGGGTCAAAAAATTTCTCTCTTACACACCAAGCTGGAAAGAGGTTGAAACCCTCCAACAAAAGTTGACCAATACAGCGGGGCTATCTTTTAACGAGAAAAAACCTAGATTGAGCGGATACTTACATTCACTAAAAGCGAGATTGACTATGTTTACTTTCCCTTATTCCAGAGTACCGACCATTCTGGTTAGACGATTTACAACGCCTACCTTTTCACTCGACCAACTTCGTACACAGCAACAGCCAGCCTTCGACGAAAGAATTCAATGGCTAATGGAACAGCAAGTGTACGGACGCAGCAATGTACTGGTTATTGGACCGATGGCTGCAGGGAAAACAACATTGATGATGTGTATGATGAAGCTGAAGGACCCTCGGACAGAATATGTCACGATCTTTGAAAGTGAACATGAGATGCGATTTGGTGATATTTGGCCAGGTGAAGTGATTGAACTCCAAAACGTGGAGGAAATCGGTATTGAATTAGAGCATTGCTTCAAAGACATGTACCGATCAACCGCAAATACGATTTTGATTGGAGAAATTCGCGAGCCTATAGAAGCGTACCATTTTATAAATGCCGGAATCAGAGGGACGGACGCTACAATCGGAGCGATGCACGAACGATTTGCGCATAGAGCGTTACATGATTTGACCGATCTTGTTTATCAATACGGAGGGCGGAGTGTCGAATTGACCCAGGAGCGGATTAGCAGGGCAGTCAATTTTGTCAATTCGCTTACATACCGCAACAGTGGTCACCGTTTTATTGATGCCATTCATACGACGGAGTGGAATTCATCTTTTAACCGAGTGGAATCTATTCCACTAGTAGGTCGCAACATGCAGACGGGAGCTTATGAATGGACGGGAAATCAACTGAGCCCACATTTAGTTGAATACATGTGTTACGTCGGCAAAGCAGACATTGAAGTGTTGAAAGAGCTACGTCTTACCGATATAGGTAGGCAGCTATGATTTACACATTTCTTTTCCCAGTGTTTCTATGTCTCTTCTCTGGCTTTCTGTTCCTCGGCTTACACCTGTATAAGGGATGGAGAAGTCCACGCGTATTCTTCCCGCGTACAGTTGAGGTATGGAGAGAGAAATTTTTAAGGCATTCAACCCAGCGCATGATGTATGAACATTGTGAGCGTTGGTGTCAAATCGTGGGAGGTACACCAGAAGGGTACTTATTACTATCCATGATTGGCGGGATAACGGGATTCATCTCGGGTATTTTGTTAGGAAATATGATTGTATCCTTGTCGCTTTTTCTCTTATTCTTCTTGCTGCCAACACTGATTCTATACGCACGCTATACCGTACAAATGAATAAAAAAATCAGCTCCTTCTGTCGATTCGTAGAGTTGTTTGCCCGTTATTATAACAGTCGCAAAAACATCGTCCTTACCTTTCGCGAAATGATAGAGGAATGCCCCAAAGAGTTATTACCTGACCTCCTTCTGCTAAACAATAGCCTTTCGGATGGGGGAAACTCGGTTGCGGCAGTAGAACAATTTGCGAAGAGACTGGACCATCCGTGGGCTTTTGATTTTGCAACGTATATTTCCAGCGGTTTAGAAGGAGAAACAGAAGATATTCAATCACCTTTAAACCGGTTAACGAATGAGATGTTTGTACAACAAGATGAAAAGCATGAGCGTGATAGTGAAATATACTCCATTTGGATCAGCCTGCTTATCGTCATAGCGATTTGCATTTGTTTGATCCCCTACAACCAGGGGTTGCTTCAAGATTCCTATCGTCTCTATTTCTACACGCCAGATGGACAGGCCATATTAGCAATTGCGGCGACTGTGTGGACTTTTTCGATCCTGTTGGCGTTTATTTGGGGAAGGAGATATCGCTAATGCCAATGCTAGTCATGTATACCTACCTTGGGTTAGGCGCTCTATTTGTTTTTAGTGCGACGTTTATGATCGGAAAGTATTTGTTTCACAAGCAAAAGCCGAAGCTATTTGTTTCCGGGGCGTGGTGGGGAAAGTGGGAGCAGGCACTCAAGCCTGACGAAGACGACAAATGGGATCAGTTACTATCACGAGCAGGAAGGCCTTTTGGATGGGGAAAACCGGAGTGGGTGTTTCTGCAATTGTTGACTGGAAGTACCGTTTGCATCCTGATTCTTATGTGGGTCGTCGTGAGTCGAATGGAATCATTTCCACTTCTGTCGATGTGCCTGGCATCTGCAGGGAGTTACATGCTTCCGTACATGGGCTTGAAGATGTGGGCAAATCACAGGGAGGATATGCTGAGCACAGATATCGCCAGATTTATCAATCGCTATGTGACTCTTCTAGAAAATCAGGTGCCCATTTACAATGCCATGGTCAAGGCAGCAAGACCGACTAGAAAGCTAAAGGAGTATATCCCTACTTTATCTGAGTGGAACAGGGACTCTAAAGAAGCACTTGAGAGCTTTAAACGCAAGATTGGCGTCGACGACGGAATTATCCTCGTATCGAGCATGCGTACAATTGAAACGCTGAGCGAAGGACAAGTAAGTGCAACTATGCAACGAATGGAGTGGGCTGTCGATCATCGACGAATGTTCCGTCATCGAAAAAAGATAAAGTCTTTGGGGATCGGCTACACGGTTATTGTCTACCCGGCATTTTACATGGGATTATTGGTCGCCATGTTTCCCTGGTACAAGCTGCTTACAGAAATTCTGGATAAATATTTGATCTGAGGAGGAGAAAACTCATGACCAAGCTATTATCTATCATCATGTGCATCGTTTTCTCTTTAGGAATAATCGTTTCTAGCTTGTCCGAAATAAACACATTGGTAGTGAGAGAAGACGGGCTGAGAGATCGAGCAGTTGGGTGGATCGACAAAGCCATACCTTAAATCACGTAAGAGAAAAGGGGAAATTCGAGATGTCGAAAATGTTTTTTATATTTTTAGCATGCGTCATGGTGTTAGGGATCGGTGTCAGCAGCTATGGCAATGAGTTAAGCCCGGCGGCAAACGATTCTGCCGAGAGCATTAACCAATCCATCACATCGCTGAATTACGATACCCGAAATGAAAACATCAACTTCAGGATGCAAAACGGCACATCTTATACATCGTCAAAGTGATGCTGCACATCCACGTTCTTCTCATCATTTCGATTATGGTAGGGAGTTTGTGCGCGGTACTTTGGAATCTCCAGCCAGAGGAGCAGCTTAAACAGACACAAAAAGAAAGGGTGTATCGAGCAGCGACGGTCATCTTCCATTAAAGAGGAGTTGGCGTTTCTAAAACGATGGTGAAAGCAAAAGTCTTTCTTATTTGTCTACTGGTCCTTCTATTGGTCACTTCCGCATTGGGAGCTTACCACTTGTACGCAATGGAAAGGGCGATTGCCCGTGGAATCTATGCTGACTTACTGGATGATATGCAGGACATCGGGTATTTGGAGCCGACGTTAGCAGATTACTATCTTCTGAAAATGAAAGAACTGGGTTGGGAAGTGACAGAGGATGCGTTTGCTGGGAGCTGGCCTCGAACTGAGAGCGAGCGAGCTCGCAAAGAGCGGCAGGAGGCGATTACCTTGTCGGTTACCATCCAGCCTTCAAAAGTGACCCAATGGCTGCACAAATTTGTGGAGGGGGATACATCCTTTTCCTTTACGGGAAGCCGGCCGTCCGAATACTTTGATCCAGGGTGGTAGTACATGAATAAAATGATTAGCATTTTGGCTGTAATGGCTATTGTTTTGCCTTTGACGGTAGGCTTGCTTCTCACCGGGCCGCAAAATCTCCTTTCGGCATGCACGCAGTTTTTCGGTGATTTGCTCGCTGAAGTCACGCGTTTTGGTACAGGCTAATGGGTCAATTAATCGCTGTGATTCTGAACATTATGGTTATGCTACTCGTTCCATTAGGACTTTTACAGGTACATACGGTTGTTCAGGCCAGAAACGAATTATTGGAAGTGAGCGCGGCCGCTACAAAATACGTCAGCAACCACGGGGGGACGAGTGAAGCCAACTTGCAACAAGAGGTTCGGGCATTGATCACTCGGGAGCTGAGGGAGAAAAAGTTTTCCGTGTCAGATCAGGACCTGTCTGTCAGTGTCACTCGTACTCGTTCACTTGATCCCGTCCTATGGAGCCATGAAGATGAATTTGTTGTGGAGCTGGCAATTCCATACCCCCGCTTTACCTCATGGATTCCAATGCCGGCTGATTCCTTGCAAGTTCAAAGAATAGGTACAGTTAACATCATGGACTACGATCTGTAAAAGCTCCCGTTAGGAGGCTATCGTTACGGGTATTAACATCTTATCCATTTCTACGATGCTGTTCTTTTTGCTGGTAGGTATGTTTATTGTCGATGCAGACATCGCCATGCAGAAAAAAACAGAAGTGAAGATACTCCTGGAGTTGTCTAATCATCACGCCACCTTTGCTGTTGATCCTGTATTGAAAACAGAGGGTGTGATTGATCTGCTCGAAGACGAGGCTCTTGAACGTTTTGATGAAAGAATGTACGAGAACGGTGGATACCGTCGTGAGCAAGCCATGTTCGTCCCTCAAGCAGACAGTGTGACCACTGATCCCATTCCTTTCTCGCGCTATTATGTGGATTTCCGTTCGTGGCGCCATGACCTCCAATTACGCCTACAGTATAATGGGACAACCCTCGTGACAGAGAGAGCAACGGAAGGGCCAGCTCGTCCGGGAGGTGGCATGCTACAGATTACCGTCGTAACTGAGCAGGGGGAGGAGCTGCAGCTCGCACCGAAAACAATGGTCGGTCCATCCCATGTAGTAGTTGCCTACATCGACGAGCAACCGTTTCTGCCAATGCTGCCTCCACATTCGTTTCCAGTCGTATCTGTAGAAGAACTGAAAGATTAGTCAGACTTATTTACAAATTGCAAATTCTTCTGGTACTATGTAGGAAAGTGCTTACCCAGCTTGCGATTGTGAGGAAGTCGCTCTCCGAACATCCCGTTTGCCGGTCCGTTAAGCATAGTAAAAGTGGGGTTATTGATTTGTTTGATAAAGATACCATTTATATCGTAGGCGATGCACAGTCCTCTTCGAACAATCCGATTACACAGCAATTCAGTGCTTTTTTTATCGGATTGGTTGTCGATACTTCCAACGACAAGATCGTAGATGCGGCCTGTTCCTCCACGGTTCAACTGACGTCTGACTTTGCTCGGTCGATCTTTATCGGTCATTCTATTATGGCGTCGGAGGAAATTGGTGAAGAGATTCGCTTTCGGTATTTTGGATCTTCCCAAAAAACATTGATCGCAGCGTTCAAGGACGCGCAAAAGAAGTACAAACAAGCAGTTTCCACGAGAAATAAAGCCACAGTCACCAAATGAATACACCCGCTGCTTTATTTATTCGTATGCACGGCATACACGTAAGTATAACCCAGCAAATGCCATGATCGCGTGCATTTGCTGGGTTTTTTGCTTATTACGAGAGTTCAGTCACTGCCACCAACATGGTTTTACTGATTTTTGATGAAAAGGAGGAGAGTCCTTGCTATCTTTTGTCTTCCGCAGATTTATCTCCATGATCGTGACGTTATGGCTCATCATTACCCTCACCTTTTTCCTGATGCATGCCGTTCCAGGATCTCCTTTTGAAAAAGAAGGAAAGGCATTAAACGAAGCGGTTGCTGCGAACCTCAATGCCTACTACAACCTGGATAAGCCACTACTCGTCCAATACGGGCTGTACTTGCAAAAGCTATTGCAGTTTGACCTTGGGCCATCGATTGCCAACAGCTCAGATACGGTCAACAAAATGATCGCCCGTGGATTCCCCGTTTCTTTTCAACTCGGTCTGATTTCTGTCGTCTTTGCGATTGTCACTGGTATCGCCCTTGGTGTGATCGCCGCGCTACGACATAACCGTCTCATTGATTACCTTGCCATGATTATTGCTGTTATCGGGATATCTGTTCCCAGCTTTGTTGTCGCTTCCTTATTAATCAAATATTTGGCGGTCGAATGGAAGCTGTTGCCGACCGCAACATGGGGTACTTGGCAGCATGTGATTATGCCAGCGCTTGCATTGGCATTTGGTCCGATTGCGATTATCGCTCGTTTGACCCGTACTAACATGCTGGAAGTGTTGACCCAGGAATATATTGAAACCGCTCGTGCAAAAGGGCTGTCTCCGGCGACGATCGTGTTGAAGCACGCGCTACGTAATGCAATTTTGCCTGTCGTCACGCTTTTAGGTGCATTGATTGCCAACG
The DNA here is from genome assembly GCF_013332445.1 of Brevibacillus sp. HB1.1. Lineage (NCBI taxonomy): Bacteria > Bacillati > Bacillota > Bacilli > Caryophanales > Paenibacillaceae > Brevibacillus > Brevibacillus sp. HB1.1. Next base: position 18,731 of record NZ_JABMIV010000022.1, read on the forward strand.
TTTTAACGGGAAGCTTTGTGATCGAAAAAATATTTGCGATTCCTGGGATGGGGAAATACTTCGTCGCTGGTATTAATAACCGTGACTATTCCGTCATTATGGGAACGACAGTCTTCTATAGCGCACTTTTAATTTTCCTGATGTTTGTCGTCGATGTCCTGTACGGCATCATTGATCCACGAATTAAGCTACATCGAAAGGAGAGCGAAGGATGATCGTTTCTGATGATTTATTTATCCCCATGCGTAAAGACAACCTCAATGCGGAAGCGATTGTGCGACCTCAACTGACGTTTTGGCAAGAAGCTTGGCTTCGTCTGAGAGGAAACAAGCTGGCCCTGATGGGATTGGTAGTTATTATCTTGCTTGGGGTTATGGCTACGATTGGACCGATGATCTCTGGTCATGAATACGCCAAACAGTCGATTATTATGAAAAACAAACCGCCATCGGAAGCGAATTGGTTTGGTACTGATGATTTTGGCCGTGATGTTTTCACACGTGTTTGGTATGGTGCTCGCATTTCCCTGTTTGTCGGTTTGACAGCAGCTCTTATCGATTTTTTCATTGGTGTCTTGTATGGAGGAATTGCCGGATATTTGGGCGGGCGAATCGATAATATCATGATGCGCTTCGTCGATATTTTGTACGGCCTTCCTTATTTATTGGTTGTGATTTTGTTGATGGTCGTCATGGGACCCGGACTTTTAACCATTATTATCGCATTAAGTGCGACAGGCTGGATCGGGATGGCCCGGACTGTGCGTGGTCAGGTCCTGCAAATGAAAAACTCGGAGTACGTACTGGCGGCAAAAACAATGGGGGCAAAGCCGTTCTATATCATTCGCAAGCACCTGCTGCCTAACACAATTGGCATCATCATTGTCTATGTCACGTTATCTGTTCCATCTGCGATTTTTTCAGAGGCGTTTCTGAGCTTCCTCGGTCTCGGTATTCAGGCACCAATGGCTAGCTGGGGTGTGATGGCGAACGATGGACTCCCCACCATTTTGTCCGGTCATTGGTGGCGGCTCTTTTTCCCTGCTTTCCTAATCTCGCTGACGATGCTCGCGTTCAATGTGCTCGGTGATGGCTTGCGTGATGCGTTCGATCCGAAGTCAAGGAGGTAGGCAACATGGATAAAACGGAAAAGCTGCTGGAAGTCAGTGGGCTTCGGGTCACATTCAAGACGCATGGCGGTGAAGTAAACGCGGTTCGGGACGTGAACTTTACCTTGAACAAAGGGGAGACACTGGCGATTGTTGGTGAATCCGGATGTGGGAAAAGCGTGACTGCAAGGAGCATCATGCGTCTGATCCCAGAGCATATCGGAAAAATCGCAGGTGGAAGTATTCATTTTAAAGGGCAAGACCTGGCAAAGCTGCCGGAAAAGCAAATGCGTGAGCTGCGTGGGAAAGAAATCTCCATGATCTTTCAAGATGCGATGACTTCACTCAACCCGACCATCACCATTGGTGAACAGATTATGGAAGGAATCGTTCGCCATCAAAAGGTCGCCAGAAGCGAAGCCAAGCGGCAAGCGATTGAAATTCTCACCTTGGTCGGGATCGCCAATCCAGAAAGTCGTCTCAAGCAATACCTCCATCAGTTCAGTGGCGGGATGCGCCAACGGATCATGATTGCGATTGCGCTTGTCTGTAAGCCGTCCATTTTGATTGCGGATGAGCCTACGACAGCGTTGGATGTAACGATTCAGGCGCAAATCATCGAGCTGTTCAAAAGCATTCAGCAAAAGACGGGAGTCTCGATCATTATTATCACGCATGATTTGGGAGTCGTCGCCAAGATTGCGGATCGGGTCAACGTCATGTATGCCGGAAAAGTGGTAGAGTCCGGTCCTGTTCGCGACATTTTTTACAATCCTCAGCATCCATACACAAAAGGCTTGCTGGCGTCGATGCCTCGTTTGGATGCGGATCGCTCTATTCCGTTGAGCCCCATACCTGGAACACCTCCAGATTTGTTTCGTCCGCCAATAGGCTGTGCATTCGCTGCGCGCTGCGACTACGCGTTGGAAGTATGTCGGAATTACCAGCCTGCGGAGACCCATGTCCATAGCAAACACGCGGTTTCCTGTTGGTTGCAGGACCCACGGGCGAAGAAGTTGCTGGCGTCGATGCAACCGCCTACGGGGACCTGATTCATGGCTGTCGAGGGCAGTGCATTCGTGTAAAAGAGGGTGTCGTCTGACGGCGCTATCCTTTTACGTCATACAAAAACAAAAAAATAAGGGGGAAGAAACAGTGAAAAAACTATCAACATTGTTGCTGACGGCTACGCTGGGTGTGTCCATGCTCATGGCTGGATGTACATCGGGTCAACCAGCTGCACCGAGTGAGCCTGCACCAGGCAACACGGCTCAGCCAAACGCTCCGACGCCGGGCGATCAAGCGGCAAAGCTCCTCTTGCTGAATAATATCAAGGAACCGACGTCATTGGACCCGCCAATTGGTTTCGATGAGCCGTCCTATAACATTTTGAACAACTTGATGGAAGGCTTGACCCGCCTGGACGAAAATCAAAAGCCTCAACCAGCGGCCGCTTCCGAATGGACAATCTCCGTGGATGGAAAAACCTACACCTTTACCCTGCGTGACAACAAATGGTCCAATGGTGAACCGGTAAAGGCTCAGGACTTCGAATTCGCGTGGAAACGCATGCTTGATCCTGCCCTGGCATCTCCAGCAGCATCCCTCGCGTACATTATTGAGGGTGCGGAGGCATATAACAGCGGGAAAGGACCGGCGGATGGCGTAAAAGTAAAAGCTCTGGACGACAAGACACTAGAGGTTGTGCTCGCTCAACCAGCTTCTTGGACGCTCCTGTTGGCATCCAACCCAGCTTTCTTCCCTGTACACAAAGCAACTGTAGAAAAAGATCCGAAATGGGCAGCAGAAGCAGCAAGCTTTGTCGGAAACGGACCATTCAAGCTGACAGAGTGGGCGCATGACAGTGAACTGAAAATCATGAAGAGCGATACCTACTGGGATGCAGCCAACGTAACGCTGCCTGGTGCCGTTTGGAAAATGATTGATGACGAGAATACCGAGTATCAAATGTTTACGAACGAAGAGCTGCATAGAACAACAACCGTTCCTGCAGACATGGCGGACCAATTGTTCAAAGAAGGCAAAGTATTCGTGCGTGACGGAGCAGGTACAGAGTTCTATCGTTTTAACGTAACGAAGGAGCCATTTGATAACGCCAATATTCGTAAAGCCTTTAGCTTGGCGATTGACCGTAAGACACTGGTCGACCTGGTGCTGATGCGTCAGCAAAAACCGGGAACAGGCTTCGTATCTTTTGGTTTGCCTGATGCCAACGGTGAAGGACAATTCCGTGAAGTGGGCGGAGAACTGGTAAACTTCAACCCAGATGAAGCGAAGAAGCTCCTGGAACTAGGAATGAAAGAAAAAGGCTACACAAAGCTACCAGAAGTTACACTCACATACCGTAGCGGAACGGCTAACGAAAAAACGGCACAAGCCGCGCAAGAAATGTGGAAGCAGACGCTGGGCGTAGATGTGAAGCTGCAAAAAGTAGAAGGAAAAGTTTTGACCGATATGCAAAAGCAATTGCAGTATCAAATTGCTCGTTCTTCCTGGTTGCCTGACTTCGGTGATGCGATCAACTTCCTCGACATTTTCCAATCGAAGGCAGCAAGCAATCGTACGGGTTGGAGCAATGCGCAATTCGACAAGCTGATCCAAGACGCATACAAAGAGCCAGACGATGCAAAACGTCTGAAGCTGCTGCATGATGCAGAAAAACTCTTGTTGGATGAAGCGCCAATCGCACCGCTGTATTTCTACAACACTTCCTTGCTCTCAAGCGACAAGGTGAGTGGGGTACAAAGCTCTTCACTTAGCTACACAGACCTGAGAAAAGCTGTCGTGAAGTAACAAGAGTGAGTTGGGAGAAGTCATTTCAGGCGGCTGGAATGACTCTCCCCCCTTTTTTGCTAGAATTTTTAATAGTGCTATAATTTAGTATGTCTATTAGAAAAAACAGTGAAAGAAAGCACAAGTGCTGGAGAAGATGGAGGAAAACATGATTATTCAAGCCATTGAAGTAAAACGAATATCTGTTCCTTTGAAAAAGCCTTTTAAAACGGCTTTGCGTACGGTGCATAGCCTGGAATCGATTCTGGTGAAAATCACCTGCGACAACGGTATGGTCGGGTGGGGCGAAGCTTCGGCTACTGTTGTCATTACCGGAGACAGCATCGAGAGCATCGAGTCGGCGATTATGAACACGATGAGACCTCAGCTCATCGGTTTGAATTTGCTTGCCTATGAACGAGTTTTCCAAACCTTGCATCAATCCATGGTAGGGAATACGAGTGCGAAGGCAGCAGTAGACATTGCATTGTACGACCTCATTTCTCAGCGCGCAGGAATGCCGTTGTATCAATTCCTGGGTGGCTACCGTGACCAATTGGAGACGGACTATACCGTCAGCGTGAACTCCCCGAAAGAAATGGGCGAGGATGCGGCTGCCTATCTCAAGCAAGGCTTCAACGTACTGAAAATCAAAGTCGGCAAGGACAATATCGAGGATGACATTTTGCGCATCCAGGAAATTCGCAAATCCGTGGGCAATCAGGTGAAGATTCGTCTTGATGCCAACCAGGGATGGAATGTAAAAGAAGCGGTGCAATCCATTCGAAAAATGGAGGACATGGGTCTTGGCATCGAACTCATTGAGCAGCCTGTAAAAGCGCATGATCTGGAAGGCTTGAAGCGGGTAACAGATTCGGTCGATACGCCAATCATGGCTGACGAGAGTGTGTTTTCACCAGCGCAGGCTCTGCAGGTTTTGCAAAACCGTGCGGCTGACATGATTAATATCAAGCTGATGAAAGCTGGCGGCATTTACAAAGCACAATTGATCAACCAATTGGCTGAAGAGTACGGTATTCCATGCATGGTTGGCAGCATGATCGAATCACGTCTGGCTGTATCAGCAGCAGCTCATTTTGCAGCCAGCAAGAAGAACATCACCCGCTTTGATTTCGATGCTCCGTTGATGCTTTTGCATGATGGCATAGAGGGTGGCGTAACGTACGAGGGCCGCGTGATGCGCATGCCAGAAGAGTCTGGGCTCGGTATTCGTTCCGTCAGCCTGTGGGAGGGGGAGAACTAAGATGAAATCTGCCATTGTTTCTGTCTCTGTTGCCACTGTGTGGACCAAGCCGGAGTCGCCGCGTGATATTGACCAAGTAGCACTCCAATCCCCGGTAGATGCACGAAGCTGGCTCGCTTCCCTTACTGTGGAGGAGAAGCTTGGTTTTTACGACCAAAACGCGATTCAAACCCAAGCGCTGTACGGTACGCGCGTAGAGGTAGTCGAGGAGCAAGGGGAATGGTCACAAATTCTGATTCCTGATCAGACTACGAACAAAAACACAACAGGCTATCCGGGCTGGATGCCGTCTCGCCAGCTAGCACCGTGGTCAGATGCTTTCGAGGTACAGCAAGGCCAAAAGCTGGTGATGGTCACGGCGGCGTTTACCCGTCTACATACACCTGATCAAAAGCCAGACATGGAACTTGCCTTCTTGACCAAACTACCGCTGATCGAGGAAACCGCGGACTGGGTAACGGTAGCGACACCGAACGGCACAGGACTTTTGCCAAAAGCAGACGTCAAAATCGTGAAAGCAAACGAGCCCATCGAGCTTTCCGGTAATCGTGGAGAGGCAATCGTAGAAGCGGGTAAGCGATTCCTCAATCTGCATTATTTATGGGGCGGCATGTCCTCTTACGGGTATGACTGCTCAGGATTTGCGTACAACATGCACCGTTCTGTCGGTCTCCAGATTCCGCGTGACGCATCTGATCAGGCAAAAGCCGGACAGCTTGTGGAAAAAGAAGCTTTGCTTCCAGGCGATTTGTTGTTTTTTGCCCATGACGAAGGAAAAGGCAGAGTCCATCACGTGGGCATTTACATGGGCAATGGCGAAATGATTCATTCTCCGGATTCGCGAAGTGCCATCGAGATCGTCAAGCTGGATGGCTACAAGCTCGAAAAGGAACATTGCGTCTCCAGACGATACTGGTAAACGGATAACGGGGAGGAGTGGCCAGATGGAACGAAAGAAGCTGGTCCAGGTAAAGAACCTGACAAAAACCTTTACGTTGGGTAAAGGGCTCTCACTTACGGCAGCGGACAATGTTTCCTTCGATATATACGAGGGGGAAACGTTTGGACTGGTAGGGGAATCTGGCTGCGGCAAATCGACCACAGGCCGTACAATCATCGGATTGTATCAACCGACGACAGGTGAGGTCATTTTTGACGGGCAAAACGTCCATCAGGCATCATCTGCTGTGCGGAGTAAGCTGACACGCCAAATGCAAATGATTTTTCAGGACCCGTATGCTTCTCTGAACCCCCGAATGAACATTGCGGAAATCATATCGGAGGGCCTGTATCTGAACGGGCTATATAAAGGGAAGGAACGGATGAACCGTGTGATTGAGCTGTTGGAGATGGTTGGTTTGCAGAAAGAGCATGCCAACCGTTTCCCGCACGAGTTCAGTGGTGGTCAGCGACAGCGGATTGGGATTGCCCGTGCGCTTGCCGTGAATCCACCATTCATCATTGCCGATGAGCCGATTTCTGCACTCGATGTTTCGGTTCAGGCACAGGTCGTTAATTTAATGAAGAAATTGCAGCAGGAACAAAAGCTGACGTATTTGTTTATCGCGCATGATTTGGCGATGGTCAAGCACATCAGTGACCGTATTGGCGTCATGTATTTGGGTAATATGGTCGAGATGACTGCGAGTGAAATTCTTTACGAATCACCGAAGCACCCTTATACGCAGGCGTTGTTGTCGGCCATTCCTGTCCCCGATCCCGACTTGGAGAAAAGCCGTGAGCGCACCATTATCGAAGGTGACGTTCCCAGCCCGATCAATCCACCTAGCGGCTGTGTGTTCCGTACACGTTGTCCAGTAGCCAAAGCAGTATGCGCCGAAAAGAAGCCTATCTGGCAGGAAGTAGACACCAACCACTTCGTCGCCTGTCACTTGTATCAATAGTCTTCTATTTTGCCAGAAGATTCGACATTGTCTTTCTGCCATCCTTGATTAATGGGGATGGCTTTTTCTACATAAACTTTTAACTTTAACCTATGAAAGGGCTTACATCAACTATTCGGAGAGGAGAACTGTTAATATTCTGTTAACTGGCAGGAATCGAACAGGTTTTGTCGAAATACGGATACAGTAAAACATTCCGTGACTCACCTACTTCATCGTGAACTTCATTCCAGAGAAGTGAGGGTTGCATATGACTCTGAGTACCTCCTCGTTCCATTCAACTCCCCGTCGCTGGCGGGAAGTGGAGACACAGTTGGGAATTGTTGTCCCTAGATCGCTTCGATCGGACACTTCTGCTCTACTGTTTTTGGAAAGCGTCGCTGCAACACCCATGTTGGACAAAGAAGAAGAGCTTGCTTGCCTGATTCGCTATCAAAGGGATGGCGATCTTGAAGCACGTGAAACGATTGTGCGCGCCTATTTACGATACGTAGTTAGTACCGCTTTGCGCCATTTGAAAAGAGGGATGCCGTTCCTGGATTTGATTCAGGAGGGCACGATAGGTTTGTTTACCGCGATTGACAAATTTGATGTGGGACGTGGCGTGCGTCTCTATCATTACTCACACTGGTGGATCTCTCAGGCGATCACCCGTGCCATCAACGACAAAGCAACTTTGATTCGCATTCCTGTCCACATGCATGAGCAGATTCGCCAGTATCAGAAGCAAGTACTACATCTCGTCCATGCTTTGAATCGTACGCCTGATCGGCAGGAGATTGCCGTACTCTTGGATATCCCACTAGAAAAGGTGGATGCCATCGAACTGGCTTTAATGATGAAGATGGAATCCATCGACGCTGAGCTGGATAGTGAGAAATGGCAGGCTTGGCATGAAGACGAGAGCTTGAGCTACGCAGAAATCATGGATGATGGGTTGTCCTCTCTGGACGACTGGATTGAAAAGGTAGACCTTCGCTCGCAGATGCGTGCAGCGTTGGAGCGACTTAGTCCCCGCGCCCAAGAAATTATCTCTATGCGTTATGGTCTCTATGATGATCAAGTGTATACGCTGGAGGAAGTGGGGAAAATGTTTGGTCTTACCCGCGAGCGTATTCGCCAAATTGAAGCGACGACGATTGACCGATTGCGAACGCAAAAAGCTTCACACGTATTAAAAGATTATTTAACCTAACATAGGATTTGGTTATTTCAGCCCCTCTTTATACAGAGGGGTTTTTTCTGTCAGAAATGGTCGAATTCACAAAGTGTCAGACTCACAGTGGGAGAAGCGTAGTCTTTTTCTCCTTGTGGTAAACTGGTAAGATAGCTTCATGATTTTTTCGCTATGTAAAGAGGTAGTTTGAAAAGGAGGATCGCTACATGGGCGATTATATGATAAGAGCAACTGGTTTTAATGGGCATGTTCGTGCATTTGCCGCACGCACGACAGAATCTGTCGAAGATATGCGTCGTCGTCATGACATGTGGAATACAGCGACAGCAGCAGCGGGGCGTACGCTGACCATTACCTTGATGATGGGGGCTATGCTAAAAGGAAACGAGAGCCTCTATGTCAAAGTAAAAGGAGGCGGACCAATCGGGCAGATCATCGCGGAAGCAAACGCACATGGTGAAGGAATCGCTTATGTATCCAACCCTCAGGTCCACTTTGAGCTAAACGATAAAGGCAAGCTCGATGTAGCGCGTGCAGTGGGAACAGACGGGTTTGTGTACGTAACGAAAGATCTGGGTCTCAAGGAGCCGTATCAAGGAAGTTCGCCGATCGTCTCTGGTGAGATTGGGGAAGACTTCACTTATTATTTTGTGATGTCCGAGCAAACGCCTTCAGCAGTAGGTGTGGGTGTACTGGTTAATCCTGAGGACCGTTCTGTTTTGGCTGCGGGTGGATTCATTCTTCAGCTGTTGCCGAATACGCCAGAAGAGGTTGTAGCAGCCATTGAAGAACGTTTGGGGCAGCTTCCGCAGGTTTCTCGCATGATTGGCGAAGGATTGACTCCGGAAGAGATTTTGGCCCGCGTATTGGATGAGCCAAAAATCCTGAGCCGCACGGAGATTCAATTTAGCTGCAAATGTACAGCGGATAAGGTGGTTCAGGCACTGATCAGCATGGGACGCGAAGAAATGGAAGGTCTGATTGAAGAACTGGGCGAAGCAGAAGTACACTGTCATTTCTGTAATGAACGTTACCATTATGACAGATCCGCGTTGGAAGACATCCTGAAAGACATGTAAGCGCGGCGTCAAGTAGGGGAGTGTTGGCATGACCAACCTAAAAGGGTTATGGGCATTCATTGGGGCGCTTGTATTGTTGCTGCTTGCCGTTACCTGGGCATGGTACCAGGCATCAGGCAAGCTGCAGCCTGCCGCCATCGTAGGGGATAAGACGATTAGCAACGATGAGTATGTAACGGCGCTGAAACAAAAGTTCGGTAAGCAAGTGCTAAACGACATGATTAATCGGGAAGTCGTTTTTCAAGAGGCGAAGCGATCCGGCATTACGGTTGATCAGAAACAGCTGGAGCAAGAGCTTTCCCAGATTCGCGACAGTTATGGCAGTCGGACAGACAGCGAGTTTGAGGCTGCGCTGTTAAAACAAGCGGGAACGACCGTGGAAGCCCTCAAGCAGGAGATTTCTTACCAAATCCTGCTGCAAACCCTGGCAACGAAGGACATGACCATCAAGGATGAAGAAGTGCTAAACGTCTACAATAGCCGATCTGACCGCTATACCCGACCGATGCAGATGCGTTTAGGACAAATCGTCGTGGCGTCACAAAAAGAAGCGGAACAAGTTTTGGCTGATTTAAAAAACGGGGCCGACTTTCAGACGATTGCCAAAGAGCGTTCGATTGATGCGGATACAGCTGTGAACGGCGGCGATGTAGGCTGGGTTTCCATTAAGGATAATCGATTGCCTGACGAGGCGAAGCCCATCGTAGAAAAGCTGGAGAAAGACAAATATAGCGAAGCGATCAAAATAGAAGACCAATACGTCATTTACCAACTGACAGAGCGCAGGGAAGCCAGTCAACGGACATTTGAAGAAGTAAAAGATGAGTTACGCCGAGAGATCGCATTTGCCCAGGTCGAGTCATTGGATGTCGTGCTGGAGCGGTTGCGAAAATCGGTAGGGGTCCAGATTTCTGGGCAAATGCCTCATTGACCAAATAGGCTGCCGTTGATATAATTATGTCAATAAATCCTAGCGTTTTACTCGGTTATTAAAAATAGGAGGGGCAGAACATATGCGCGTGGCTAATTCCATTACCGATTTGATTGGATTTACTCCGCTTGTGAAGCTGAATCGTGTTGTCACCGAAGATATTGCAGACATTTACTTGAAGCTGGAGTTCTTCAACCCGGGAAGCAGTGTAAAAGACCGAATTGCGTTGTCGATGATTGAGGCAGCAGAGGCAGATGGAAGTCTGAAACCGGGTGATACTATCATTGAACCTACGAGCGGAAATACTGGTATTGGACTCGCGATGGTTGCTGCTGCAAAAGGATATCGTGCTATTCTGGTCATGCCAGAGACGATGAGTATGGAGCGACGCAACCTGTTGCGTGCGTATGGTGCGGAGTTGGTTCTCACACCAGGCAGCGAAGGGATGGGCGGAGCGATTCGCAAAGCGGAAGAGCTGGCGAAAGAAGATAGCTCGTATTTCATTCCGCAACAATTTAAAAACTTGGCGAACCCGGCCATTCACCGTGAGACAACTGCGCGTGAGCTGTTGGACCAAGCGAAGGAAATCGGCGGCGTAGATGCGTTTATTTCCGGTATTGGTACAGGCGGAACGATTACGGGTGTAGGGCAGGTTCTTCGTGAACACTATCCGAATGTTCAAATCGTGGCTGTTGAGCCTGCTGCTTCGCCAGTTTTGTCTGGCGGCAAACCAGGTCCACATAAGATCCAAGGTATCGGGGCTGGCTTTGTCCCGGATATTCTCGATACACAAATTTACGACGAAATCATTAAAGTAGAAAACGAGGACGCTTTTGAAACCGCGCGTCGTGTTGCTCGTCAGGAAGGTATTCTCGGCGGGATTTCTTCTGGAGCAGCGATCCATGCGGCTCTGCAAGTAGCAGCGAAGCTCGGCAAAGGCAAAAAAGTGATCGTTGTCATTCCTTCGAATGGTGAGCGTTATTTGTCCACGCCTCTGTATCAGTTCGAAGACTAATGGTAAAAAGATACCGCAAGACCACGGAGCGCCACGTTGGCGACGTGGTCTTTTCTTTTTGTGTCAGGCAACTATATAATGAACGGATAAATAGTGAAAACCGGAGCGTGAAGAGGAAGAATGTTCCCTACCTTTGCTGATTGCCAGACGTATGCCTTATCTTATCCGTTGGTTCCCCTTGCCCTGCGTAAACCGTGGTCTTCGACGATTGATCCGTGGCAGGTGCTCACAAAGCTACAGCCTTCTCTGCAAAATGCTGTCCTGTTGGAAAGTGGACGAGCTGGGCGGTATACCTTTTTGGCATATGAGCCTATCGCTACGCTGCGCAGTCAGCGAGGAGAAACCATCGTTTCGTACCCAGAAGGGAAAATGGAGAGCATAGAGACTCACAACCCATTGAATGCTTTACGAGAGCTGCTCTCTCGTTACCGTACGCCGATGCTTCCAAGTATGCCAGATTTTGCTGGAGGCGCCGTAGGCTATATTAGCTATGAGATGAACCGCTTTTTTGAGCCTAGCTTGCCACAGATAGCGACTGACGACTTACAGTTGCCAGACCTGTATGTTATGATAATGCAAGACCTTCTTGTCTTTGATCATGAGACCCGAGAGATCATTTGCCTGACGCATTTGCGCGCGGACAATTTGACCGAAGAGAGCTATCGACAAGCAGCACTCCACCTGGAAAAACGCATGGACTTGATTGCTTCATTGGCAATGGATCGCGATGAGACAGATTGGGAAGCTTTGCGCAAAAGACCGCTTGCCAAGCTAGTGCCTGCGTCCGTATCCTTTGCCAAAAACCAATTCGAGGATGCCGTTCGTCGGGTGCAGGAGTACATCGCCCAAGGGGATGTTTTTCAGGTCAATCTGTCGGTACGGCAAAGCAAGCCGGTGCAGGTGACAGCCCCAGAAGTGTACGATGTGCTTCGCAAGCTGAATCCCTCGCCTTATATGGGCTATCTGAGCTTCCCTGAATTTCAATTTGTTAGTGCCTCGCCAGAGCTACTTGTAAAGGTAAAAGGCAAGGAAGTGCATACGCGTCCAATCGCCGGCACACGTCCTCGTGGATTAACGGACGAGCAAGACGATGCATTGGCACGTGAGCTGATTGATAATGAAAAGGAACGCGCAGAGCATGTCATGCTGGTTGATTTGGAACGCAATGACATGGGCCGTGTCTGTCGCTTTGGCAGTGTAGAGGTCAGCGAATTCATGGTCGTGGAGAAATATTCCCACGTCATGCATATCGTCTCTCACGTCAAAGGAGAGCTGGCAGCAGGCAAGGATGCGCTTGATGCGATCGAAGCGACTTTTCCGGGAGGAACGATCACCGGAGCGCCAAAAGTTCGCACGATGGAAATCATCGAGGAGCTGGAGCCCGTCAAGCGAGGCGTCTATACGGGATCCATCGGCTGGTTTGGCTTCAATGGTGATATCGAGGTCAACATTGCCATCCGTACCATGGTGATCAAGGATGGCGTAGCTCATGTGCAGGCTGGAGCGGGTATCGTGATTGACTCGGTTCCAGAGGCCGAGTATGCCGAGTCATTGAAAAAGGCAGAAGCGTTGTGGAAAGCGCTTGAGTTGAGCGAGCAGAGAACGATGAGTTGAGAGGAGATGAGTGTACGATGATTTTGATGATTGATAACTACGATTCCTTTACCTACAATTTGGTGCAGTATGTGGGAGAGCTTGGGGAAGAGCTGCAAGTGTATCGCAATGACAAAATTACACTGGAAGAAATCGAACGGTTGGCACCGGATTATTTGATGGTGTCTCCAGGACCGTGCACGCCAAATGAAGCGGGGATCAGCATGGATGCGATCCGCCATTTTGCCGGAAAAATTCCGATTTTGGGTGTTTGTTTGGGCCATCAGTCCATTGGGCAAGTGTTTGGCGGAAAAGTCATTCGGGCTGAGCGCTTGATGCATGGAAAAACGTCGGAAGTTTTCCATGATGGCAAAACCATCTTTCAGGACATCCCTTCCCCGTTTACGGCGGCACGCTACCATTCCTTGATTATTGAGGAAGCGTCCATTCCGAGTGAGCTGGAAGTAACCGCCCGGACAGCCGAAGGTGAAATTATGGCTGTGCGCCATCGGGAGTTCCCAATCGAAGGCGTCCAGTTCCACCCTGAATCGATTATTACGGAGCACGGCAAGCAATTGCTGAAGAACTTCCTTACCGCATACGCGCGCCAAACGACAGGTTAACGCATAGATACGACAGGAAAACCGCCTTTTTTCGAGGGCGGTTTTTTTATTTACATACTCTTTATATAACATTCATGGTTCCTCGATATACGGCTTGTACAATGAAACAGAAGAAGGCGAAAAAGGAGAGATAGTAAATGGATGTAAATCGTCGACAGTTTTTGACTTATCTCGGTGTAGGGACAGCGGCGTTGGCTTCGGTAGCAACAGGAATTCCTGCCCTGGCAGCTGGTAATACCCTATCAGGAAAAACAGCCGACCATCTGTTTGGTCTCGATACAAAAAAACATAACTTCAATCCGAAATTCAAAGAAATTCATCCGACTACGAAAGACGATGTTGTACTGCCGGACGGCTTCAAATACGATGTAGTGGCTTCCTATGGCGATAAAATCAATGCAGTAGGAGATACCTTCGGGTTCAACAATGACTTCACCTGTTTCCTACCAATCGAAGGCAAGTCCGATCATGGCCTCTTGTGGGTGAATCACGAATATTTAGGTGAGTTGGAATATTACGTGAATGGCTATGACTATCTGAATGCAGATGACAACAAACGTACCCCTGAGCAAATCAAGAAGTACTTGTATGCACTGGGCGGTTCCATTATTGAAATCAAAAAAGAAAATGGCAGCTGGAAGCTTGTTTCCGATTCCGAATATGGCCGTCGGGTGAGCGGACTGACCAAGCATGTGTTGACTGGCCCAGCAGCTTCTATTGCCAAAGAAGTAACCGGAACATTTGCGAACTGTTCTGGCGGCGTGACGATGTGGAATACAATTCTTTCCTGCGAGGAAAACTACATGGACGTCGTCGGTGATTGCAAGCTGCCTGAAGCCGAGCATTATGGCTGGGTTGTAGAGGTCGATCCATTTGATCCGAAATCGACTCCGAAAAAGCATACAGCACTGGGCAGATTCTCCCACGAAAACACGGCAATGGTTCTGGCTCCATCTGGACAATTGGTCGTCTACATGGGGGATGATGCGAAAGACCAATACGTGTATAAGTATGTATCCAAAGGCAAGTACGAACCGAAGGCAGGGAAAAACAATTCTAAGCTGCTGGAAGAGGGTACACTGTACGTTGCCAACTTCGGTAAGGGCAAGTGGATTGCGTTGGATTTCGCAACAACCGAAGCACTGAAAAAAGCAGTCGATGCAGATGGCAAACCGATGTTTGCTTCTCAGGCTGACGTGCTTCTCAACTGCCGAGATGCATCCAAAGCAGTAGGGGCTACCCCGATGGATCGCCCAGAAGACCTGGAAGTGCATCCGATTGATGGTTCCGTCTTCATTGCCTTGACCAACAATGACAAGCATGGCAACTTCTACGGACAAATCGTTCGCCTGTTCGAGAAAGACAACAACCATGCAGGCTTGGAGTTTACGTTTGAGATTTTTGCAGCAGGTGGACCACAAAGCGGTTTTGCGGCGCCAGACAACATGGCTTTCGACAGCGCGGGTAACCTGTGGGTCGTGACAGATATCTCGTCCTCGTCGATGAACAGCGGTATTTATAAATCCTTTGGAAACAATGGGGTGTTTTTCATTCCAACAACGGGTAACAGCAAGGGAGAAGCCGCACAATTCGCGTCTGCACCAGTAGGCGCTGAAATGACAGGTCCTTGGTTCACCCCTGATGAAAAAACACTGTTCCTGGCGGTGCAGCATCCAGGTGAAAACCTGAAGTCGTATGACAAGCCGACCAGCCACTGGCCTAAAGGTGGAAATGCAGTAGCCATGCCGAGCGTGATTGCTATTACAGGTTTCTAGGACAAGGAGTGTAACAGATTATGCTGTCGAGCATCGGTATTCCTGGATTAATTCTGATCCTGATCATTGCTTTGGTGATTTTCGGGCCGAGTAAACTGCCAGAGATCGGTCGTGCTTTTGGACGAACCTTGACCGAATTTAAAACTGCAGCAAAAGATTTGACCAAAGACGATGATGAAAAAGAGAAGGCTCCAGAAGAAGCGTTGAAACGAATCAACTAATCCAGCCAGAGAGAAGGCGGTGCGTACACGTGACGCACTGCCTTTTTCCGCGCATGAGGAGGAGTTCGAGTGAGCAAAGAGATGCCTATACTTGAGCATGTTACAGACCTGCGCCGCAGAATTTTGATTGTGCTGTCCGTTCTGGTTGTCAGTATTGTTATCTGCTTTTTGTTTGTGGATCATATTTATTTGGCGTTAGCGAATCATTCAGGGGAAAAGCTGGCGATTCTTGGGCCGGGAGATATCCTGTCGATCTATGTGAAGTTGTCCGCAGTCGGTGCGATTGCGATAACAATCCCAGTTGCCGCGTATCAAGTTTGGCGCTTCGTGGTGCCCGCATTGGAAGAAAGAGAGCGAAAAGTGGCGCTCATGTATATCCCGGCTCTATTCCTGCTGTTTATTTTCGGGCTTTCCTTCGCATACTTTGTGCTCTTTCCGATGATGTACAAATTTGTTTTGGGGCTATCCAACGGGAATTTTGAACTGGTCATAACAGCGAACGATTACTTCACCTTTATGCTCAATCTGTGTCTGCCGTTTGGGTTGCTTTTTGAACTGCCGGTTGTCGTTTTGTTTTTGAGCCATTTGGGGATTCTCAACCCGCATCGCTTGGCTAAAATGCGCAAACCCGCCTATTTGGTGCTCGCGATTATCTCGATTACCATTACGCCGCCTGATTTTCTGTCCGATATTATGGTAATTGTGCCACTCATCGTTTTATATGAAATCTCCATTACTATCTCGCGTTTCGTACACGGCAAACGTGTGCAGGAGACAGCGGTTTCCTCGGAAAATATGATATGATGCTCTCGACTATATTATCGGGAGAGAGCGCAGATGCACGTTTATGTTAACGGGACGATTTGTCCGGCTCACGAGGCTACAGTATCGGTATTGGACCACGGGTTTTTGTACGGTATTGGTTTGTTTGAAACGTTACGTGTATATGACCGCAAGCTATTCTTATGGGATGCTCATTACGCCCGGCTTTGTTCCGGGCTTTTTGCGTTGCAGATTCAACCTGCTTGGACAAAGGAAGAGCTGGCTGAAACCATCTTAATGACCATAGATGCCAACGAGTTGCGTGATGCTTACGTCCGCTTGAGTATTACGGCTGGCGCAGAAGGAGTGGGCTTGGTAGCAGGGGAGTACGAGCGTCCTTCCTTATTCGTATTTGCCAAACCCGTAGCACCTCTAGCGGTACCTCCTCCGCCAAAACGATTGCAGACATTGGCGTTGGCTAGGCAGACAGCAGAAGGCCACCAGCGCTTTAAATCGCACAATTACTTAAACAATGCTCTTGCTCGCCAAGAACTCGGTGCCCGTCCTGATGTGGAAGGTCTATTTTTGACGCATGATGGCTTCGTGGCCGAAGGAATTGTGAGCAATGTGTTCTGGGTCAAAAACGGCCAGTTGTTTACTCCTTCTATTGATACGGGCATTCTTGATGGAGTGACGCGGCGACATGTTTTGACTTTGGCACAGCAATTATCGATGCCTGTCGAAGAAGGACGATATCGCTTGGAAGATCTGCTCAACGCCGATGAAGTCTTTACGACAAATTCCGTGCAAGAGATCGTTCCGATTACCGAAATTGACGGGCATTGCGTCCCTTCGACATATGGTGCATATTCGCGCGAACTGCACCGCGCCTACCGTCAGTCTGTAGCGACTAGCGAGTAAATTATGGTATGCTACTATTCAATGTGCGAAGACGGGAAAAGGGAGTTTGATCATGAAATACAATTCATTTCGAATCCATGCTGCGACCTTCGCTGAGATGGTATCGGAGCTTGTCAAAAGGGGTGTTCCTGTTCCAGAAGCCGAACGCATGGCGGAAGCAGGGACGAGCTTGAAGATTCACACGGAAAACATGAGTGTGGCAACAGCACAGAGTGTGAGAGAGATTATGCACTCTTTCGATGCGGAAGCCATTATTTCAGACCAACCAGGTACTGCCGACAAAAAATACGTGCTGCTGTTGGCTTCACAAAAGAAGATAGATTTGGCGTTGGATCATATGAAAACCCAAACAGAAGAACTACGAGCGTTGGCGGCAGAGGTACGGGAAGTTTTAGCTATGCCTGCCAAGCTTCGTGCGCGCCGCGAGCTGAACTGTGGCCAGTATGTCCTGCCACTGGGAGAGCGTACGCTAGTCATGGGCATTTTGAATGTGACACCTGATTCATTCTCGGATGGCGGTCGCTATGTCGATGTAGACGCAGCACTGGCACAAGCGCGTGCGATGGTTGAGGCTGGAGCGGACCTGATTGATATCGGGGGAGAATCGACACGTCCGGGCTCGGAAGCAGTCGATGAGGCGACGGAGCTGGATAGAGTGCTGCCAGTCATTCGGACACTTTCGCAGGAATTGTCTGTTCCGCTGTCTATTGACACATACAAAGCGGCGGTTGCAGAACGGGCCATTTTGGAAGGTGCACATATCATTAATGATGTATGGGGAGCGAAGCGTGACCCGCGGATGGCAGAGGTAGCTGCTCGTCTCGACGTGCCCATTATCCTGATGCATAATCGCGAAGACACGGACTATCACGACTTTTTCCCAAACTATATTAAAGACCTGCGTGAGTCCGTACAGATTGCCTTGCAGGCAGGGGTAAAACAGGAGCGAATCATCCTTGATCCGGGGATCGGGTTTGTAAGGACTGTCGAGCAAAATCTCGAAACGATGCGCAGGCTGGATGATCTGGTAGGGCTGGGCTATCCTGTTCTACTTGCCACTTCACGCAAGCGGATGATCGGTCATGTTCTCGATTTGCCCGTAGATGAACGTGTCGAAGGTACCGCAGCGACAGTTGCCCTTGGGGCGGCAAAAGGCTGCCATATGGTACGGGTGCATGATGTCAAAGAAATGAAGAGAGTGACGAAGATGATGGACGCGATGCTAAAAGGGGGCTTTAACCTTGGATAAAATCTACTTCAATGGCATGTCTTTTTACGGATATCACGGTGTGTTTGGAGCAGAGGCTGAGCTAGGCCAACGGTTTTATGTCGATCTGGAGCTATCGCTCGATTTATCCAAAGCTGGAGCTAGTGACAATCTTCAAGATACAGTCAATTACGCCGATATCTTTACTTGTGTGCAAAAAATTGTCGAGGGTGAACGGTTTCAGCTGGTAGAAAAACTGACTGCTGTGATAGCAGAACGTCTACTTACGCAATTCCCTTTGCATGAAGTCAAAGCAAAAGTGACCAAGCCGAATCCGCCGATCAATGGGCATTATGAGTCGGTTGCGATTGAGATGATCCGTAGAAGAGAGGATTTTGCTTCATGACAGTTTGTGCGTATTTGGCGCTAGGCTCCAATCTCGGGGATCGGGCACAAAATTTGCGCCTGGCGATACACAGATTGAACGAGCAACCTGGAATTCGCGTGCTTCGTGTCTCCTCTGTTTATGAGACCGATCCATTTGGTAACGTCGAACAAGACGCCTTTCTGAATATGGCGATCGCTGTGGAAACAGAACAGACCCCGGATCAGCTGCTAGATACGGCTTTGTCAGTAGAGCGAGAGCTGGGTCGTGTCCGAACAGTTCGATGGGGTCCGCGCACGATTGATATTGACCTACTGTTGTACGGGACATCTCGTGTTTCGCAAGACAATCTCATGATTCCTCATCCTGGGCTGAGCGAGCGTGCTTTTGTACTCGTGCCGCTTCGAGACGTTTGGGAAGGCGGCGTTTTACCTGAGCATAACCAGACCATTGATCATTATCTTTCCTTATTGGTAGAGGATCACAAGGGGGTACGTGAGTGGGGAGCAATCAATTGGGAAATCGAATCCGGTCCTTCCGAAAGCTAAAAGGGTATACGCAACAGTCCCTTTCGGACAAGATGGGAGTGTCAC
Source organism: Brevibacillus sp. HB1.1 (assembly GCF_013332445.1). NCBI lineage: Bacteria > Bacillati > Bacillota > Bacilli > Caryophanales > Paenibacillaceae > Brevibacillus > Brevibacillus sp. HB1.1. The sequence goes on from NZ_JABMIV010000022.1 coordinate 38,082, forward strand.
TGTCGTTTGTTGGATCACTAGAGAGAGGAACTCGTACGCCAACAGAGCCTGTATTACGGAAGATCGCCAGCACTTTACAGGTAGACTACGATGAATTATGTGCTATAAATAAGTGATGTAATGAAGTTTGGATAGGATTGTCCTCTCCAAGACCCCGACTAAGCGGGAATTAAGGAGGCGAAAATAGATGAAAATCGGCAATATCGAATTAAAAAACAACGTAGTTCTCGCTCCAATGGCAGGTGTCTGTAATCCTGCTTTTCGTCTGATTGCAAAGGAGTTCGGTACTGGATTGGTTTGCGCTGAGATGGTAAGCGACAAGGGCATCGTGCACGGAAACAAAAAAACGATAGATATGCTGTTTGTCGACGAACGAGAAAAACCACTAAGTTTGCAGATTTTTGGTGGAGACAAGGAAACCTTGGTGAGTGCGGCGAAATATGTAGACCAGCATACGAATGCGGATATCATTGATATCAACATGGGCTGTCCTGTGCCGAAAATTACGAGCTGTGATGCAGGTGCGCGTCTGTTACTCGATCCAGATAAAATTTACGAAGTCGTATCTGCTGTGGTCGATGCGGTCGACAAGCCGGTTACCGTGAAAATGAGATTAGGCTGGGACGAAGATCATCTGTACGTACTGGATAACGCCAAGGCAGTAGAACGTGCAGGCGGCAAAGCGGTTGCTGTTCATGGACGCACCCGCGTACAAATGTATAAGGGGCAAGCTGACTGGGAATGGATCCGTCGCGTGAAGGAAACCGTTTCGATTCCGGTGATCGGAAACGGGGATGTGGCTACTCCTGAGGATGCGAGACGCATGCTGGATACAACGGGTTGCGATGGTGTTATGATTGGACGTGCTGCGCTCGGAAATCCGTGGATGCTGTATCGTACGATTCAATACCTGACGACGGGCGAGCTTGGTCCGGAGCCAACCGCACGTGAAAAGATGGATATTTGTTTCTTGCATGCAGAGCGTTTAATCGCGCTGAAGGGTCCGAGAGTGGGAGTCCTTGAGATGCGCAAGCACGCGGCGTATTACTTGAAAGGCTTGAAGGGCTCGACGCACACGAAAAATCTCGTGAATGCGGTTGAGACAGAAGAGGAGCTTCGTCGCGTCCTCATGAACTATGTCGACTGGATCGAAAACTACGCCGATGACAGTGAAGAGCCGCTGGAAACAGCGCATGATGAGGCTGTCAGCTACTAAAATTGGTGGTTCATTCCAGACATTGACAAGGGTTCCTTCATATCCTATAATACTCCGTAATATTGGGAGCCGAGCTGCCAGTCCACACTGGCAGCTTTACCTTTGAACCTCACAGACGATTGCATTCTGCTGTATATTGTATAGAACATCTACATATAATCCTTTGTACTTTACCCAGTATAAATGGAATCATTTTTTAAAACGGGGGAATTGAACCATGTCTGAAAAAGAAGTCATCCTTACACCAGAAGGTTTAACAAAGCTGGAACAAGAGCTTGAAGATTTGAAAACGGTTAAACGCAAGGAAGTAGCTGCTCGTATTAAAGAAGCGATTAGCTTTGGAGATATCAGTGAGAACTCTGAATACGAAGAAGCAAAGAATGAGCAAGCGTTCATTGAAGGCCGCATTCTGACCCTGGAAAAAATGCTGCGCAATGCCCGTATCATCACAAATGAAGATGTAGATACAGGTGTTGTAAGCGTTGGTTCCCGCGTGAAGCTGAAAGATCTCGAGTTCGGTGATGTTATGGATTACACGATTGTAGGTTCTGCTGAATCCGATCCGATGAACAACAAGATTTCCAACGAGTCCCCGGTAGGTCAAGCGCTTCTCGGCAAAGCAAAAGGCGCGATTGTTGACGTTAACGTACCGGCAGGAGTCATTCAGTACGAGATTCTTGATATTAACCTGTAAGCAGTCGATCTATGGCGTACCTTTTGCGAGGTACGCCGTATCGCTATTATAAAAGTCTGTACAAAATTGTTAATGCAGGTATTTTCTAGAGGAGTGAGTGAAATGGCAAACGAGCAAGACCTACAGCAAGAAGAGCAGCAACAGGAAGGGCTCCACGAGCTTCTTCAAGTGCGTCACGACAAAATGAATCAATTGCGTGAGTGGGGCTTTGATCCGTTCGGTAAAAAATTCGAGCAAACGCATCACGCTGCAGATATAACGAAAGCTTTTAGCGAAAAGAGCAAGGAAGAGCTGGAAACGGAAGAGAACGTGGTTACGATCGCAGGCCGCTTGATGGCGAAACGTGGGATGGGTAAGGCGAGCTTTGCTCAACTGCTGGATCGTTCCGGTCAGATTCAAATCTACGTCCGTCAGGATACCGTTGGCGAAGAGCTGAGCAAAGTATTTGATTTGGCTGATATCGGTGACATGGTCGGTGTAACTGGTGTTGTTTTCAAAACAAAAACCGGCGAGCTCAGTGTAAAAGCAAAGGAACTGACCTACCTGACCAAATCACTGCGTCCACTGCCTGAGAAATACCATGGCCTCAAAGATATCGAGACTCGCTACCGTAAGCGTTACGTGGACTTGATTGTGAATCCAGAGGTTCGTGATACGTTCATTACTCGTAGCCGTATTCTGACTTCGATGCGTCGTTATTTGGACAACCTTGGCTATCTGGAAGTAGAAACACCTACACTCCATGCGATTGCCGGTGGTGCATCTGCTCGTCCATTTATCACGCACCACAATGCATTGGATATGCAGCTGTATATGCGTATTGCAATTGAGCTGCACTTGAAACGTCTGATTGTCGGTGGCCTGGAAAAGGTGTATGAGATCGGTCGCGTATACCGCAATGAAGGGATCTCTACTCGTCACAACCCTGAGTTCACGATGATTGAGCTGTACGAAGCGTATGCTGACTACCAGGACATCATGAGCTTGACTGAAGAAATGGTTGCTCATATCGCACAGGAAGTATTGGGCACCATGAAAATTCAGTACCAAGGCAATGAGATTGACCTGACACCAAAATGGCGTCGTGTACACATGGTAGATTTGATTAAGGAAAATGTTGGCGTCGATTTCTGGAAGGAAATGAGCGACGATGAAGCTCGTGCTTTGGCAAAAGAGCATGGCGTATCCGTTGAGCCTCACCATACGTTCGGGCATGTAGTGAATGAATTCTTTGAGCAAAAGCTGGAGCATACGTTGATTCAGCCTACCTTTGTTTACGGTCATCCTGTGGCGATTTCGCCATTGGCGAAGAAAAATGACCAGGATCCGCGATTCACGGATCGTTTTGAGTTGTTTATCGTAGCTCGTGAGCATGCCAATGCATTTACAGAGCTCAACGATCCAATTGACCAGCGTGAACGCTTTGAAGCACAGCTCTTGGAAAAAGAAGCTGGTAACGACGAAGCGCATGATATGGACGATGATTTCATTGAAGCGCTTGAGTACGGTATGCCGCCAACCGGAGGATTAGGAATCGGAATTGACCGTCTGGTAATGCTGTTGACCAACTCTCCTTCTATTCGCGACGTACTGCTGTTCCCTCATATGCGTAACCGCGACTAGTCTTTCTGAATAAAACCATCTGAGAAAAACTCAGGTGGTTTTATTTTTTTTACTTGCACTTAAAAAGGTTAAGTGTTATATTAATACCTGTTCTTCTTTTTTACTTAATCGATCACAAAAAATGATGTGAAAATAGTTCTTGCTTTTCCTTCAAGGTATGTGATAGATTAATGAGGTCGCTGAAAAACACGTTAAAAAAACTTGTTGACACGATCTGGACAACCTGATAAGATGAAATGGTTGTTGCGAAAAA
>NZ_JABMIV010000023.1:0-24646 GCF_013332445.1 Brevibacillus sp. HB1.1
CTTCTGACTGGCTTTTTCTCTTTATTCTTTTTGCGGCGATTCCTCGATCATTTTTTTATTGATGATTCTTATTTTGTCTGCTGGAGATTGCTCGTCCTTTGCACTAATAAATACGGAGTTATCTCCCGCTTCAAAAAACATGACATAATCCTCATCGGCCATGCTCTTATCTTCACTGACAGGAGCCCCCAGATTTTTACGGATTGTGTCCAGATTCGTTTCATTTAGATGAAGACCCGCCAAATCAATTCCATATACGCGATCCTGCCCATCAAAATAAATGAGCGCACTCTCTAGCTTCTCAAAGACTTCATAGCGCCCGCCATCCCAATAATCCTGTTTCGTTACCTTGCCGTATAGCGCAGAAACCTCATCCCGCTTCATCCCGATGTGGATATCGAAGCCACTGATTTCGTTTTTGGATAGCTGCTTTAAAAATTGATCGTCCAGAATAATTTGGCGCACGGTAGCGGTTTGCTTCTCTTGCTTTTGGTCGCCCCCGCTATTTCCCGCCTCTTGCTTCTGCTCGGTAACAGGTTGTTGTTTAGAATCTGTTGATACGCTCGTGTCAGGTGAACAGCCTCCCACAATCAAACCTGCCACTACGGTCATACACACCCATTTTCTCAACCGACTTCACTCCTTTATCTCCTCTTGAATGGTCTCATCGCAACTTTGTCACTGGTAAGACGTATCTTTTAGTGAAAGTGAGGTGTTGTATGAATGCCACTCTGGTTACTCGTCGTACTTATTTTCGGAGGTCTCTTGCTGATTGGAGCCATCATCGATTGGATTGCCAAGCGCCGGAAGCAGAGAGTCCTCATAGAGCGTAACAACCGTGATTCCCATTCCTTTGATGAAGGATACGATCCGAGAAATAAAGACGAATATCTCAATTGATAGACGCTACTCCCCATCATTTGGTTACGAAACCGTCCCTAACAAAAAAGACCCCGGAAAGGGTCCCCTTCACACTACAATGCTGATGATAATTCCTGACAAAATGCTGACGAGTGTTGCCCCATACAGCAGCTTCAGTCCAAACCGGGCTACGACATTTCCTTGTCTTTCATTCAAGCCTTTTACCGCGCCAACAATCGTCCCGATGGAGCCAAAGTTCGCAAACGAGATCAAAAACACCGACACGATGGCGACCGTTCTCTCGCTTAACTGACCTTGAATTTTCGTAAAGTCGAGAATGGCGACAAACTCGTTCGCCACTATTTTAGTGGCCATGATACTTCCCGCTTGTACGGCTTCATGCCAAGGAACCCCCATAAGAAAAGCGAGGGGAGCAAAGACATACCCTAACAACCCTTGGAACGAGATACCGAATACCGCCGTGAATAACCCGTTCACCATCGCAATGATTGCAATAAATCCGAGCAACATCGCTGCCACGACTACGGCTACTTTAAATCCATCTAGAATGTACTCCCCGAGCATTTCAAAAAAGGCCTGTTTCTCTTCTTTTTCTTGATCGAGCAAGTCATCTTCCGGCTTCACTTTATACGGATTAATAATAGAAGCAATGATAAAACCACCAAATAGGTTGAGTACCAACGCAGCTACCACATACTCCGGTTTGAGCATGGTCATAAAGGAACCCACAATCGACATAGACACGGTGGACATCGCAGAGGCACACAGTGTGTACAGCCTGTTTTCGGGTATAGCACTGAGCTGTTTTTTCACGGTAATAAACACTTCGGACTGCCCGACGATCGCTGAAGCAATCGCATTATACGACTCCAATTTTCCCATGCCATTCACTTTGCTCAATACGAGTCCTACATAATGAATAAATAAAGGGAGGATCCGCGTGTACTGTAGAATGCCTATCAGTGCGGATACGAACACAATCGGCAGCAAAACTTGTAAGAAAAACGGAGACGCACCTGGATTCGCAATGCCACCGAAAACAAAATTGATCCCCTCGTAGGCATACTCCAAGAGTACGGAAAAACTGCTGGCAATGCCTGATATTAAAATGAGTCCAATACTGGTTCGCAACAGCAGCAAACCAAACACGATCTGAATCAGAATCATGATGAGGATAGGGCGATACCGAATGTGCTTTTTATTACTACTTGCCAGCCAAGCAAGCAAAAATACCGTAATCAAACCTATACCTGCGATGATATACTTCATGCAACCAACTCCAATAGCAAAAGATTTAGAGCCGACACGTACCATTGCCGATCCGCTTATCTCGCTCCATAATCTTCCCAAAAGAGCACAAAAAAACCCTCCTGAACGATGAATAATCGAACAGAAGGGCGATGGGACAACTATATATCTGCAACGGCGATAGCCTCAATCTCAATCAACAGCTCGTCCCTGATGAGCTTGCTCACTTCAACGGCAGAGCTCGCTGGCGGGGTTTCTGTATTCACGTACTGATCTCGAATCTCACGGACAATGTGCATCTTGGAGATGTCGGTCACGAAAAAAGTCAATTTCACTACATGCTCAAAGCTGACTCCTGACGCTTCTAACGCGAATTGGATATTATCGAAAACTTGTTTTGTCTGTGCGGCTAAATCGCCTGTGCCGACCACTTGGCCTTCCCTGTTGAGAGCCACCTGTCCCGATACATAAATCGTCCGTGCGTTCCGAACCTCCACCGCATGGGTGTAGCCAAACGTAGGTGGCATTGTTTCAGGGTTAATGAAGTTGATTCGCTTATCATTTTGCATCTGACATGCTCCCTCCGATTCTCATTTATTGGTAATCCATTCTACCATACCCAAAAAATTCTGACCATTATTCGATTTCTCAAAGAAAGAGAGGAATGAATAACCCGTCTCTATGGTCATAACCCTGTCAAGTAGACTGCCTAAAAACCCATAGTTACGCGGCGATCGCTTTCCGATACTCAATCGGGGAACGGTCGCCTAGTTTTTTCTGAAAACGACTCTGATTATAAAATGCAATGTATGTTTCAACAGATTGATTTAATTCCTCAAATGATTTTGCCGAGCATCGATACATCATTTCTGTCTTCAGATGAGAAAAGAATGACTCGATACAGGCATTATCTAGGCAATTTCCCCGTCTCGAATGACTTCCTAGTACTCTGTACTCATCCAAACGTTTATTATAGTGTCTGGAAGTGTATTGAAAGCCTTGGTCCGAATGTAGGATGGAACCGTTCATTTCTCTTCCCTTACAAAGACTATCTACGGTGCTCATCACGAGTGACAAATCGTTTTGGGAAGAGACATGCCAAGCAACGATTTCGTTATTAAACAGATCCTGCACAGCAGATAGATAAAAAAATCGTTCTCCGACTCGTAGATAGGTGATGTCGGTTACCAGCTTCCTTAGAGGTGCTTCTGCTTTAAACTGTCTTTCCAGACGATCCGGGTTTACAACTGATGCCTGTCTGCCGAAGAATCGCCTTTTTTTACGAATTACTGAGCGAATGCCTAATTCCTTCATCAATCGATAGACACGTTTGTGATTGATTTGTAATCCTTCTTTGCGAAGAGCAACTGTCATTCGTAAGTAACCATAATAAGGATGCAAGCGATGGATGCTTAGGATATGTTCTTTTAGGTTGACTTCCTTTTCGCTACGTCGAACAGATGCCTCTCTGGACTTTCTCCATTTGTAATATCCCGCACGGGATACTTTTGCAAAACTGAGCAGCCATGATAATCGATATTTGGTTTGCATTTGTTCAATAATTGAGAACCTTGCTTTCTTCGAAGTCACTCCCCGTTTAGATTTGGATATCGCTTTTTTAGATATTCATTCTCCGCTTTTATGTATGCTAACTCTTCCTCAACGCTTGTGAATTTGGTTTTTGGACGCCCTTTTCGCCATGCCTGATTTGATCGAGAAGCTGTTAGTACCTCCCCACTACGAACCTTATTAACCCAGTCCAACACCTGTCTTTTTTCTGGAATGCCTAATCTTCTGGCGACTTCTCTAGAAGATACTCCGGACTCGTAAAGACGTACGGCTTCCATTTTTTCCTCTTCTGTATAAACTCTAAATGTTTGTCCTTTTTTAGCCATAAAAAAATCCCCTCTGGTCAATTGTGTCTTACCCAATTGTAACAGTGGGGTTTTAAACACAGTCAACCATGAGGGGATATTACCACTAGCTCGGCTGAGGACGGGTTTTGCTTTTTAGTGGTTTCTATTGGAGGAATTAAATTGATCAAATAGCCCGCTTCCAGAGCTTTTTGGCTGTTCTTTTTTGTTTACGGCTTCAAATTGCTGAAACAGTCCGCCATCATGCTTCTTTTTTTCTTCTACTCTTATTTCTTTCTTTTTGGGTAGGGGCTGTTGAATCGGTGTTCTTTCTGGCTTTACAGGCACTACATTCTTTTTCTTTCCCGTATGGTTGGTATTTTTCTTCATGATCTTGTTAGGCGGTTGATTCTTCTTCTTTTTTCTTCTATTCATATACCAATACCATAAAGGAAGAATACCGAGCATAATCGTACCCGCCGTAATGAGATACAGCTTCCAGATCGATTGCCTTTTCTCTTCCTCCTTTTTTTCTTCCCGCATCTTTTGGACAGCCTGTTCAAAATCACGAACCTTATAATTTTCTTTAACAGACGACAAGTTCTTTACAAACCCAACCGAGCCCCTTCCATAATAGATAAAATTCCGCAGGGCATTGTTCACTGTCATCTGGTATATGTATCCTGTCGGGACACCTGAATCCTGGATTTTTTCTTTGATCTCTCCCATAAGATCAGGAGAAGTCGGATCAATCATTTGGTCATATTCCAAAACTTCATAGTTCTTAAGTTCTTTTTTTCCTACTAACTGAACATTTTCTTCATTATTGAACAGAAAATACCTCGGAATCCTATTGATACTCTTCCGATAGACTTTGTTTTTCGGGAAATTATGCAAGGCCATTTCGTTGCTATGCATTTCCAGCGTTTGCTCTGACAGCAGTACCTCTTCTGCTTCTATGATGGGGAGGTTTTTCTCTAAGGCTTCATATTTAGGGAGCCATTGAATGATACCATCTGGGTCTAAAAACATGTAAATGTCCTGATATTGAAAGGATGCCACATAGATTTGATCCGTTGGCAGGCTATTAAGATAAAACTCTTTTTCAAATGGAGTTGAATCGAAATTGTATGGGATGTTAAATACTGTTGCCCCATTTATCTCACTCTCATCTACCTCTTCTAACTGTCCGTTATTATGTACGGTAAAGTATAGGGGACCATTATGAGTTGGGTCACCCCAAATGGTCGATTGATAATATTGATTCGGTTGTAAATGGTATGGTCCAGTACCGCTATCGATTTGGATTAAGAGTTCGGACCGCTTGATTCTTTCCTCTTCCGCAGCGGCTTCTTCGCTCGTCTCCTCTTCTTGGCTTGTCTCTTCTTCCACGTTTTCTTCTTCATCATCGTCGTCATCGTCAGCCTTTTTTTTGATTTTAACCGGCTTGGATGATTTGAAACCGCTTGACGGTTTTGCGCTTTTTATTGTGGAGCTTGAACTTTTGCTGGTTGAGCCTGAGCTTTTTCCTGAAGAGTACGAGCTTCTGCCGGACGAATATGAGCCTGTACTAGATGACCCTGAGCTTCTGCCCGACGAATATGAGCTGGTACCAGATGATCCTGAACTTTTGCCTGAAGAATATGAGCTGGTACTAGACGAACCTGAGCTTCTGCCAGAACTACTGGAGCTAGAGGAACTTGAACCTCTAGATGACGCAGGCTCTACAGGAAGGATTACTAGACTAATCATTACAGCGCTAAGAAAATAGGCAAGCAAATTCCGCATGAAATATAACCCCTCTATGAACCAACCAATGGTTTTCTCTATATAACAGTTAAATACTACCACTTCGCATCATGGCAATGCTACAAAATTCCTACCCTTCCTTCTTCATCCTCTTTTGGCTTTTTACGATTACATCTATCCTGTATAATTTTTGAAAAATGGGCAATTAGAAAGAGAGGATTCGCTAGTGACAACGGTATACGATAAAGCGAAATATCATTACGAAAACTTTGAGGAGGATCTGCCTCAAAAACAGGCATACGTACATACAGGTTTTTTCATCGGCTGGTTGATTGAAAATGATATGGTTAGCAAGGATTTTCAAAAGAGTTTTGCAAACCTGATTGCTGATTTTAAACAAAGGAAGATGACTGGTCCTGAAGTTTATGAGAAGACGGGTGGAGTATTTGCTAAAGACATGCTGAATGAAGAAGGAAACCAGTTCGCAATGTTTTACTTCGATTTCGATACGGGAGAGTATCGCTATCATTATCTCGAAGCGTTTGATTGTGATCCAAGCGTGTACCACGTGGAAGATACTTGGGGGAATTACGATCATATCAAAGATTGGATCGACAATGAGTATGAGTACTGGTGCGAGAAAAATGAATAAGACCGCGTGAGTACGCGGCCCTACGGTCAAGTCGCTATCCTATTTCTTCAGGATAAAATCAGACATAACTACCTTCTCCCATTGGATTCCTTTTGGACTCACGTTGGTGTAAAGCGTTATGGAGTCCGCATCTTCCATTACCGCTTTCAAATGAAAATTCATGTCCTTGGGCTGCAAATATTCATCATACAGCTGTTGGTAGTTGGGATCGTTCTTTTCTTTGGCGACTTTGATGTATTCTACGGTGTCAGGGTCTTTCTCAAAGTTTTTGTATTTCACTTGATATGCGAATGTCGCTTCTACTTTTCCATCTACTGTTTTCTCTTCATAATCCGATAGTGTAAACTCCAGCAACTCATAGTAGGGGGAGAAAGCTTTCTTGCTCTCTTCTTCCATATAGCTTGCGATTTGGTTATAGCTTGTAGAGCTGTCAATCGATTGTTTCGATTCTGTGCCAGTGTTCATTACTTCTTTTGCAGGTGGCGCGGCAGTCTGATTTTGTACGACCGCATCTGAGCTGCAACCACTGAAGAAAATCGCCAAGACCATAGCCATACATCCTACAATCACTTTTTTCAAAAGAAATCCCCCCTTATTTCGTTCGTCATTTGATATACGTTATACATTGGAGGCATGCTACACGTCTCAACAAAAAAAGAAAAAACCTTGATACACCAAGGTTTTTTCTTCGATGGCGTCCCCGAGAGGATTCGAACCTCCGACCTACAGTTTAGGAAACCGTTGCTCTATCCTGCTGAGCTACGGGGACAAATATGATCACCTACTTTCTTATTATATGTGTATATCCATTTTTCGGCAAATCCTATCCATTCCAGTTCCTATCAGCAGTTCTCGTCTGGAATAGCTGATGCATAACGGATTGGCTTCATGATCCGTTGACGACCGGAAAAAGTAGCAATCTCCGTTACTCCCATTGAATGGAGGTTCTCCAGATTCGCCGCTACGTATCTCCCAATATCGTCGGGAAAGTGCGCGTCGGACGAGAGTGTCAGTGGAACACCATGCGCCACCAAAACGTCGAGAAAAACGGGACTTGGGCACATTTCCTTAACAGGATAGCGGTAGTACAGGCCCGCATTGATTTCGGTCGCTGTATCCGTTTCTCTCAAAGCAGTTGCGATCCGGTGGTAATAGGGAACTATCTCTGATTCCAGAGGGCGATAGGAGAACACTTTCAGATTGTCCAGATGGGCAACAAAATCAAATAAATTGCTCCTGATCATGCACTCAACCGTGTAGAAAAAGTCCGCGTATAACTGTTTCAGGTCATGCTGCTCAAACAGATGGCGAGTCTCGGGATTGTCAAAGCCCCATCCTTGCATAAAATGAACAGAACCGATCACATAATCCCACGAAGCGCCTGCCAGCAAGCTTTCCAATTCTGCCTCCCCGCCGATAAAGTAATCCGCTTCGATCCCCAGCCGCAACTCCACACCGCTTGCCGACCAACGCTGCTTTGCTGCCTCAATAGCGACACAAAAGTCATTAAGACTCTCGGTGCATACTTGATCAAGCCAAGTGCGCTGCAAGCGACCCAAATCGGTATCACTGAGGTCTAGATACCGTTCAAAATAGGGACGGGCTTCACGAAAGCGGTATAAATGATCGACAATCCCCACTTCCTTCAAGCCTTTGTTTAACGCTTCACGTAAATACAGATCGATCCAGGATGGGTCGTAGCACCCCAGAGACATGCGGTTATTTAATCGCGCAAGGCTGTCCAGCAGCCAGGTGCGGGTATGTCGAGGTTCAGTAAGTGGATAAAAGTGGTCGAGGGCAGTATTGGTACGGTCGAGCCAACGCAATGAAAAAGGCCCTTCTTCCAGATGAAGATGATAGTCGATCAGCATGTGAAGTCTCTCCTTCCCGGATGTTCGCTTATCCAGGTAGTTTGAATGCCAGACGAAAGCCATTCATCCGGCATCGGCTGGTCACAAATAACCGCGCTGACATCCTGCCAGCCGCAAATACGAAAAAATTGCGTTTGACCGATCTTGGTTGTGTCTCCCAATACATAGACTTGCTCTGCCCGCTGTACCATCATGGTCGAGCATAGCGTTTCTTCCATGTCATAGTCGGTGAAGCCATCAGCCGTCATTCCTCCACAGGAAATAAACGCTTTATCAAAATGAAAACGAGAGAGCAGCTCGCAGGTAAACGCCCCAGCAACCGATTGTTGGGCCGGATGGGTCAGGCCCCCCAGCATAATGACCTGACCGTTGAACTGATTGGCTTCCAACAGCTCGTTTAGTAAAGAAGCGGCGGGGAGCGAATTCGTGACAATCGTTAATTGGTTGAGGCCTTTTATAGCACGTGCCAATTCCAGTGTTGTCGTCCCGACATCGAGTGCGATGGTATCCCCGTCAGACAAAAGTTCTGCCGCGATTTGCCCGATTTTCGTTTTTGCCGTCTGTTGAATCGCCTGTTTCTTTTCAAAGTGCGGTTCACGCTTCGCCAAATGATAAGGGATAGCTCCTCCGTACACTCGTTTTAACAAACGTTGCTGTTCCAATTGGTCCAGATCACGTCGTATTGTCTCCGGTGTTACTGCCAGGTTTTTTGCCAGACTCATCACCTGAATTTTACCGTGGCGGTTCAATTCGTCTAGTATCACTTGCTGTCGTTCTTCAGGCAATAGTGTCATAAAGCGGAATCACATCCTTGGGACCTACATACATTGTTTTTGTTGTGCCTATCTGCTCCTGCTCGAAAGACAGGTGCAGAGTGTCCACCAGTACAGGAACATCACCAATGTTCAGCTCGTAACGGGTAATGTTGCCGAGCATGGTTACTTGAGCGATATTCCCGGTCAAGCAGATGTCCTCCCCAGTCAAAGGCTGTTCGCGAAACGTCTCGGGACGAATTGCGAAACGTTCAACTGCCGGATGAGACAAATGAGGCGCGATTTGGCTAAGCTGCTCGGCAGTCAGCACGTTGTAATTGCCAATGAAGCGAGCAACAAATTCAGATCGAGGTTGCGTGTAAATCTCTTGAGGACTGCCGTGCTGAACGATTCGTCCACCATTCATGATGTAGATGCGGTCACTGACAGCCATGGCTTCTTCCTGATCGTGCGTAACCAGCACAGTCGTCATGTTTAATTCTCGTTGGATCGTGCGTAGCTGCTTTTGCAAATTTTTACGAATCTGAGCATCAAGCGCGCTAAGCGGCTCATCGAGCAAAAGCACTTTTGGCCGGGTGACCAGAGAACGGGCAAGTGCCACACGCTGCTGCTGGCCACCAGACAATTCACGTGGGTAAGCCTGCTCCTTTCCCACCAATCCCACCAGCTCAATCATTTCTTGGACACGCACCCGAATCTCCGTTTTCGAGATTTTGTTCATTTCCAGGCCAAAGGCAATGTTTTGACTGACCGTAAGATTGGGAAAGAGCGCATACGATTGGAACACCATGCCGATCTGCCTGTTTTTTGGAGACACGTCCGTCACATCTTTGCCGTCAATGTAGATCATGCCCGTATCAGGGGCCGTCAAACCACTGAGGATGCGTAACAGCGTACTTTTGCCACACCCGCTAGGACCAAGCAAGGTAACCAGCTCACCTTTTTCAATCGCAAGATCGAGTTGCTGCAACACGTGTTGACCGTGAAAGGTTTTGGACAAGTGTTCGATTTGGACGTAGCTCATTAGGGAACCTCCTTGCGTGTGAAGCTTCGGCGCGTGAATTTTACAACCAGGCCAGTGATGATAGCCATAAGGACAAAATAAGTGACGGTAATTGAGCTGGCGACATGCCCACTTGACGATAGCTTGGCGTATAGATACATCTGCAGGGTTTCGTATCTTCCTCCCACCAGGATGTTAATCAATACGAATTCACCAAACAAAATGGAGAACGACAAGAGCGAGGACACGAAAATTCCAGACATGATATTCGGAACGATAATCCGTACAAACGCCTGCCAGTGGCTCGCACCCAAGAGCTCGGCTGCCTCCATCAACGAACGTGCCTGCAAGGCAAGCAGGCTGTTGCGCGTTCCCTGATATAAATACGGAAGCAAACCGACCAAATACGCCCCGGCGGTAATGATGACCATTGGAATTCCGTTTCCTGAATAAGTACGGATCAATCCGACCGCCATAATGACACCCGGAACGGCATAGGTCAGCATCACCAAAATTTGAACCAGCCTCTCCATCCGGGGAGCGTAGACGATAATGGAGAATACAGCAGGAACAATAATGACAACGGCAACGACAGTCGTCAGAAAGCTGAGCAAAAAAGAACGCCCGAATGCCTGCAAAAATCGGGGATCGGCATACAGCTCCGCGAACCATTTTCCTGTGAGTCCTTCCGGCAAAACCGTGCTATTCCACTCGGTTGCCAGTGAGTAAAGGATGGTAGCCGCGACAGGCAAAAACAAATACAGCATGAGCAACGCAAACGACAAGGATGGCAAACTGATCCGCTTCAAGACAAATCCCTCCGAATCTTCCGCGTCAGCCACTCGTTCACGAGCAGGGCGGCGGCAAGCGTCAGGCCGAGAAGTACAGCGAGAGCGCTACCCAGCTCGGGTCTGGCAAAAATGTCGCCAGATACTAGCGCACCAATCCGAATGGGCACCAGATTGTAGTTGCTCCCGGTGAGCGCGTAGGCAGAAGCATAAGCACCCATTGCGTTGGCAAACAGAATGCTGAATGTGCCGACGATGCCTGGAAGCAGTACCGGAAAACCGATTCTCAGCCAAAACTTCGAGGGGCTGGCCCCAAGTAGCTCGGCCGCTTCCATCCATTGTTTCTGAATGGCGTTGTACAGGGGATACAACAGCATGACTGCCAGAGGCAGTTGAAAATAAATATAAACAAGCGTTAAGCCGCTCCACGAATACAGAGTAAATGACTGACCAAAATCAATCCCCAGTTGCTTCGCGAGCAAAACAAACAATCCACTGTTTCCCAACAGGACAATGAAGGCAAATGCGAGCGGAATCCCCGCAAAATTGGAGGTTAAGTTCGTAATGACAAGAATTCGCTGTTGCAGTGACTGTGGGAAACGGGTAATCGCATAGGTAGCGAAAACAGCAACGACGATTCCAATGAGAGCAGACAGGAATGAGATGAGCACGCTGTTCTCAAAAGCCTGCAAGTAATACGGATTTGAAAAAATCTCACGATAGTGACTGATGGTAAAACCGCCGCCCCCCTCGGCCTGAAAGCTCCCTCCGATCATGGAAAGCAATGGGACGAGGAGAAACAGAGCGATCATTGCAAAGAACGGAATCGTCGTGACCCAGAGCATACTGACAAATCGTTTCATCGCAAAAGCTCCTTTCTTAGAGGAAAAGACGCCCCCTTAGGGAGACGTCTTACTCAGCCCTCATACGTTCAATGGCTGCATCTCTTTGGAGGGGGAGATGCCGAGCAAATGGCAAGCAAGCGGCGCGACCTGCAATTGCGGAATTGCCTCCTCGCGAATACCCGGAGATATCAGGTTGCTGATGACAAACAAGGGAACGTCCCGGTCAGCGCTAGAAGTGCCGCCATGATTTCCATCAGCTGTCATCCCATGATCGGCTGTTACGATGATTTGATAACCCGCATCGATCCACGCAGGAAGCACATTTGCCAGTATCGAATCTGCCGCCAGAACCCGATTTCGATATCGCGCGGAATCGGCCGTATGCTTATGTCCGTCATCATCGATATTCATGGAGTGGACGTAAAGAAAATCCGGATTGTACCCATTCAACAAAAAGTTGGCGTCAGCAAACAAGTGTGTATCCGGATAGTGATCTTCCCAGTAGAACATCCCGTTTTGTATCGGCTTATCGGTGTTCAATTGGATTCGGTCGTGAAACGGATTGAACGGAGCCTTGTTATAAAGCTCGCTTACCCAGCAATAAGCGGCAGCAGCGTTGGACATCCCATTTTTCTGCGTCAAGTGAAAGAGACTCTCCTGGTGCGAAAGCCGAACCGCCTGATTGCTGGAAATTCCGTTTTTCCACACAGGGGTTCCCGTTAAAAGAACCTCGTACAAAGGACGAGAGAGACTGGGCAATTCAGATCGTACCTGGAAACGAGCCGCAATACCGTACTCGACCAGGTGATGCAGGTACCCCATGTGCGAGATGGCTGTGTCAAATCTCAATCCGTCGAGCACAATCATGGCGAGCTTACTAGCGCACATGGATTAACACCTGCTCTTGCCATAGCTGCGGCAATTTTTTAGCTGTCTCTTCCCAAGCAGTCAAATCGCCCACCGGACGTGCGTTTTTATACATTTCATCGGGGAGCAGCATGGCTTTAGCGGATTCGTCCAGCTTGGCGTTAGCACGAATCGGTCGAGCATAGCCACGAGCCAGATTGGACTGTCCAGCGTCGGAGAGAATGTATTCACGAGCCAACATGGCAGCGTGTGGGTGCTTGGCGTACTTGTTAATTACAGTTGCGTACCCGCTGCTGACCGATGCTTCCTCCGGGATCAAGACATCAAAGCGGTTTTTATCGATTTTGTCCCGGTACCCGAGCGCGTTGAAGTCCCACAAGATAGCGACTTCGACCTCACCCTTTTCTAGATTGGCAAGGCTCGGATCGCTCGTACTGAGCCGTTTGTTTTTTGCCAACTCAGCGAAAAAGTCTATGCCGGGCTGAATATTTTTCTCATCTCCTCCATTAGCATAGGCCGCGGCCAGTACGGCAAATTGTGCCTGATTCGCTTTCATGACATCGCCGATCGCGATCTTGAAGCTGCCGTTTTTCAAATCTGCCCAGGTCTTGGGAGGATTTTGTACCTTTGTCTTGTCCGTAATAAAGGCCAGTGTTCCGGTATAGCCCAGCAACCAATGTCCTTCATCATCTTTTGCCCAGTCGGGAATGTCGTTCCAGTAAGAGGTTTTGTAAGGCAGCGTCAGCCCTTTTTGCTTGGCTAACGGTCCAAAAGCAATACCTACGTCACCGATGTCTGCTGTGGCGTCTTCTTTTTCTGCTTCAAATTTAGCCAATTCTTCTGCGCTCGACATGTCCGTGTCCGTATGCTTCAAGCCGTATTCCTTTGCGAGATTGCCCCAAGTCTCTCCCCAGTTTGCCCACGTGTCCGGCATACCCACGGAGTTGACTTCTCCCTCCTGCTTTGCTTTTTCCACGATTTGATCCAGGGTCAATTGCGACGTATCCAGAGAAGTGCCTGATTTCGTCTCGGTGGCACATCCCGCAAGCAGAAAAACGGATGTCATGACAACAACGGTTCGTTTCCAGCTTAACTGGTTCCCTCTCATCTTTAAGGCCCCTTTTCGTTTTTATTTGTGTTTGATTCTTTTGTTTTTTCTAAGCTAATCGTAAACAACAAAAATGAAACTGATATAAATGCGTTGTTAAAAAGCTATTAAGACTCTATGAAAAATAGACGTGAACGCAAAAAGTGGCTCTCTGAATACCAGAGAACCACGTAGTCCTTCGTTTTTCCTATTTAATTATGGGCGAATTGCTCCTCTTCCGTCGACCCGCTAAGCGCAGTCGTAGAGGATTTGCCGCCAGAGATAACTTGCGCAACCTCATCGAAATAGCCCGTTCCGACTTCACGCTGATGACGAGTCGCCGTATAGCCATGTACTTCACTGGCGAATTCAGCTTGCTGTAATTCAGAGTAGGCAGCCATTCCACGATCACGATATCCACGCGCCAGTTCAAACATGCCGTAATTCAGGGAGTGGAAGCCAGCAAGCGTGACAAATTGGAACTTGTAGCCCATCTCGCCGATCTCTTCCTGGAAGCGAGCGATAGTCTGTTCATCCAGCTTCTTTTTCCAGTTGAAAGAAGGAGAGCAATTGTACGCTAACAGCTTGCCCGGGTATTTGGCATGGATCGCTTCTGCAAAACGGCGTGCTTCCTCCAAATTTGGCTCAGAAGTCTCGCACCAGATCAAATCTGCATAAGGAGCGTACGCCAGTCCACGGGCAATCGCTGCATCCAATCCGCCGCGTAGACGGAAGAAGCCCTCTGCTGTTCGTTCACCCGTCAGGAATGGTTTATCCTGCTCGTCGATGTCGCTGGTGATCAGGAAAGCGCCATTTGCATCGGTACGTGCCACGATAATCGTTGGAACCCCCATCACATCTGCCGCAAATCGTGCGGAAATCAGGTTACGGACGGCTGCTTGCGTCGGAATCAGTACCTTCCCGCCCATATGGCCGCATTTTTTCTCGGAAGCCAGCTGGTCTTCAAAATGCACGCCTGCTGCACCCGCTTCAATCATACCCTTCATCAATTCGAAGACGTTCAGTGGCCCACCAAAGCCCGCTTCTGCATCTGCTACGATCGGAGCAAACCAATTCGTCTCGGTACCCCCTTCTGATTGATCGATCTGATCAGCCCGTTGCAATGCCTGATTAATTCTTTTTACGACTTGGGGAACACTGTTTGCCGGGTAGAGGCTTTGATCAGGATACATCTGACCAGACAGATTGGCATCGGCCGCTACCTGCCAGCCACTCAAATAAATCGCTTTTAATCCTGCCTTTACCTGCTGAATCGCTTGATTCCCGGTCAAAGCCCCCAACGCTTTAATATGGTGCTCGGTATGCAAGAGGCTCCACAGACGCTCTGCCCCTAGACGAGCCAGCGTATGTTCGATTTGTACGGAACCGCGCAGACGAACGACATCTTCTGCCGTATATGGACGTGTAATTCCTTCAAAACGCTCGCCTTGCCAGCTTTGCTCCACCTGTTGAATCGCTTCTTGCTTGTTTGCCTTCGTCATTTTCATTTCCCCCACTCTTTTTATTTTTATAAATAGCGATAACCCGGTACAGTTAGGAAGTCTTCGAAATCTTCTGTCGTTACCAATTGCAAGAACAGATCACCAGCAATCGGATACTTGCTGTTGTCGTACCTCTCTTGACCGATTGCTTGCTTGATCGCTTGCAGCTCCTCACTCAACCATTGCTTCACCAAACCTTCCGTCACCTTTCTACCATCCTGCAAGACTCCGTGACGATGACGCATCCATTGCCAGACTTGTGCCCGCGAAATTTCTGCTGTAGCCGCATCCTCCATCAGATTGTTGATCGGTACAGCCCCAGAGCCTCGCAACCAAGCCTCGATGTACTGTATGCCTACGCTTATGTTCGTACGGACACCCGCTTCTGTAATCGTGCCCTCTGGAACTGCCAGCAGTTTCTTAGCGGATACATCCACATCTTCACGTTTGTACCAGATTTGGTTCGGCTCTCTCATCAAGCGATCGAACACTTCCATAGCTACCGGCACTAGCCCTGGGTGAGCAACCCACGTCCCATCATGTCCATCGTACGCTTCCCGCTCTTTGTCAGCGCGCACTTTGGCGATGGCTTCTGCATTTTGTACCGGGTCATTTTTCACCGGAATTTGTGCAGCCATTCCGCCAATGCAAGGCGCCATCCGTTTATGGCAAGTCTTCACGGCCAGCGTGGTGTATGCCTTCATGAACGGAACTGTCATGGTTACTTGGGCACGATCCGGTGTAATGACATCAGGCTGATTCCGCAGCTTTTTGATATAGCTGAAAATGTAATCCCAGCGTCCGCAATTCAGTCCTGCACTATGCTCGCGCAACTCGTACAGAATCTCATCCATCTCAAAAGCTGCAAGAATCGTCTCGATCAATACTGTCGCGCGAATCGTGCCGCGTGGAATATTTAATTCATCCTGCGCGAAAAGGAAGACGTCGTTCCAGAGGCGAGCCTCCAGATGGCTCTCCAGTTTCGGTAAGTAGAAATACGGTGCTGTCTGATTCGCGATAAGAGCGTCTACGTTGTGGTAAAAGTAAAGTCCGAAGTCAAGCAGGCTGCCGGAGATCGGTTTTCGATCGAGGAGAATGTGCT
Source organism: Brevibacillus sp. HB1.1 (assembly GCF_013332445.1). Taxonomy (NCBI): domain Bacteria; kingdom Bacillati; phylum Bacillota; class Bacilli; order Caryophanales; family Paenibacillaceae; genus Brevibacillus; species Brevibacillus sp. HB1.1. Next base: position 16,223 of record NZ_JABMIV010000023.1, read on the forward strand.
TTTCTTCAAGATGCCAGCCACGAGGACGCACGATCAAAACCGCTGTCTTTTCATTGAGGGTGTATGATTTGCCTTCCGGACTGATGTAAGAGATATTGCGGCGTACCGCATCCTTCATGTTGATTTGGCCTTGGATGGTGTTCTCCCATGTCGGTGAGTTGGCGTCCTCAAAATCAGCCATGAAAAGCCGAGCACCCGAGTTCAGTGCATTGATGACCATTTTCCGATCACCCGAAGGTCCCGTAATCTCCACCCGTCTGTCCTGCAAATCTTTGGGCAATGGAGCAACAGTCCAATCTCCTTTACGAATATCCGCTGTTTCCTGTAGAAAATCGGGTAGTTGACCTGCATCGATCTGCAATTGACGCTCCACGCGTTTAGCCAACAATTGTTGTCGTCTGTCGCCAAATCTTTGCTCCAGCTTCATCACGAATTGAATCGCTTCTGGTGTCAGGATATCTTGATAACCGGGGTGCATCTCACCGGAAATCTGCACCTCCAGCGGATATGGATTCGTTGGTACGGTAGTCAAAACAGCTCCTCCTCCCTCACTTCAAAGTTATTATGATACAGATTGATAAAATGTTTTTTATTATATAACAGCAAGAGCAAAAAAAATGTCCTTACTCCTGATACCCGCTGCCACTGCAATGGCTGCAGCATACATGACCATCTCCCAAGCAATTGTGGCAAGCCGCTCCGTTGGCATCATGACCAACGCCTCCACATTTTGGGCAATTTTGTTCTCCGTTTCCTTCACATCGATAGCAGTCCATTCTCCATTCCTCCATTTCTGTATTAAAACAATATTCTTAAAATTTGTTTTTATTATATAACAGAGATTAGTACAGTGCAACACGTTTTTTAAAAAATTCCACCTGTATTAGTACACAATATAAAACAGCCCTTGACCCGTTATGGATCAAGAGCTGCTTTCCTTATCTCTTGCTTATTACTTCGGCGCGATCTTGTCTACTCCGCCCATGTACGGACGAAGAACTTCTGGAATCACGATGGCTCCATCTGCCACTTGGTAGTTCTCCAAGATCGCTGCTACTGTACGTCCAATCGCCAAACCAGAACCATTCAATGTATGCACAAATTCCGGCTTCGATTTTGTATCGCGACGGAAACGGATATTGGCGCGGCGCGCTTGGAAATCTTCAAAGTTCGAGCAAGACGAGATTTCACGGTATGTGCCACCGCTTGGAATCCAAACTTCCAGGTCGAATTTCTTCGCAGCTGTAAATCCTAGATCGCCTGTGCACATGCTCAAGACACGGTATGGCAGTCCAAGCAGTTGAAGCACCTTTTCAGCGTTTTTCACCAGTTTGTCGAGTTCGTCATAAGACTCCTCTGGTTTCACGAATTTCACCAACTCAACTTTGTTGAATTGATGCTGACGAATCAACCCACGCGTATCACGGCCAGCAGAACCCGCTTCCGAACGGAAACATGCGCTGAAAGCAGTGTAGTAGCGAGGGAGATCTGCTCCATCCATGATTTCATCACGATGCATATTGGTGACTGGCACCTCTGCAGTTGGAATCAGGAAGTAATCTGGTCCCTCGATTTTGAATGCATCCTCTTCGAACTTAGGTAATTGACCCGTTCCTGTCATGCTCGTGCGGTTGACGATAAACGGTGGGATCACTTCTTCATAGCCATGCTCATTCGAGTGCAGATCCATCATGAAGTTCATCAGTGCGCGCTCCAGGCGTGCACCCAAGCCTTTATAGAAAACAAAACGGCTTCCTGTTACTTTTGCCGCCGTTTCAAAATCGAGGATGCCTGCTTGGCTAGCCAGCTCCCAGTGAGGCTTAATCTCAAAGTCAAATGCACGTGGCTCTCCCCATGTCCAGGCAATCACGTTATCGTCTTCTGTCGTACCGATCGGCGTGCTTTCGTGCGGCAGGTTCGGGAGGCTCAGCAAGATGAACTCCAGCTGCTCATCCAGTTGGCGCAGCTCTTCATCCAAAGCCTTGATGCGTTCATTTACTTCTTTCATTTCAGTGATCAGATGGTCTGCATTTTCCTTATTGCGTTTCATAACCGCTACTTGCTCGGATACCGTGTTACGCTTATTTTTCAGCGCTTCTGCTTCTTGGATGATTTGGCGACGCTTTTCATCTACTTCTACGAATTGATCCAACGCAGAAATATCTTCATTGCGGTAAGCCAAACGGCGTTTTACTTCTTCCAAATCCTGGCGTAATACTTTTACGTCCAACATGTGTAAATCCCTCCGAATCGTATTGAAAAAAAACAAAAAACACCCGTCCCCTGGTAAGGGACGAGTGTTGTATACCCGCGTTGCCACCCTCGTTGACACATGCAGCAATCCTTCATGCACATGCCCACTCTTCCGTCATAACGGGACGGTTCCGGGCAAAGTTGTTGTTCCTTTGCCACTCCGAGATGGATTCCTTCACATAACCGGATCGGTTTACACCTACCACCGACTCTCTAGGCCTGGCTCTTGTGAAGTACTTGTTCTCATCATCGCATTCTCATTCATGAATACTATTATTGTTAACTGTACTACAGGTTCTATACGTATGTAAAGAGCAGCCCACCTCGATCTTTTCAGAAAAAAAGAAGATCGGCGCCTTTTTGACGGCCGATCTTCCGGTATGACAGCTAGCTTCTGTATTCCTTGACCATGTCGAGGAAGTATTTGTGCAGTCTTGTATCTTCGGTCAATTCTGGGTGAAAGGCTGCTGCCAAATAGTGACCGCTTCGGGCGACAACAATCTTGTCTTCGTGCTTGGCCAAGACTTGACCGTTCTCTCCTACTTCCATGATATACGGTGCCCGGATGAACACTGCCGGGTAATCTGCCGCCACACCCGCAACAGGCATCAAGACTTCAAAGCTCTCCTTTTGGCGACCAAAAGCATTCCGCTCTACTTTGATGTCCATCAACCCTAGATGGCAATCGTCTTGTCCTTGAATCTGTTTTGCCAGAAGGATCGCTCCTGCGCAAGTTCCGAAGATCGGCTTGTTCGCCTTACCGAACTCTTGAACCGCCTCCATGAATCCGTACTTGTGCATCAGCTTGCTTATCGTGGTGCTCTCTCCGCCGGGAATGACCAGCCCGTCGAGGTCATCCAGTTCTTCTACTTTTTTGACCGGGACGGCTGTGGCACCAACCTCTTCTAGCAGTCGCACATGTTCTGCTACAGCTCCTTGTAGAGCGAGTACGCCGATTTTCATGCTACTCACCTTACCAGCCGCGCTCTTGCATACGATCAGCTTCACGAATTTTGGAGATTTCGATACCTGGCATTGCCGTCCCCAAGCCTTTGGATACGCGAGCAATCAGTTCGTAATCCGTGTAGTGGGTGGTCGCTTCCACAATCGCGCGAGCAAACTTCTCTGGATTCTCTGATTTAAAGATACCAGAGCCAACAAACACGCCATCGGAGCCCAATTGCATCATCAGGGCAGCATCTGCTGGTGTTGCTACTCCGCCTGCTGCGAAGTTTACGACTGGTAGCTTACCTGTTTTGTGTACCGCTTCAAGAAGTTCGTATGGAGCACCCAGGTTTTTGGCTTCCGCCATCAGTTCATCGTAGGACATGGCTTGCACTTTGCGGATTTGGGACATCATCGTACGCATATGACGAACAGCCTCTACAATGTTTCCGGTTCCTGGCTCACCTTTTGTGCGGATCATGGATGCACCTTCTCCGATACGACGGAGAGCTTCACCCAGATCACGGGCGCCACATACAAACGGTACAGTGAACTCTTTTTTATTGATATGGTACAAGTCATCTGCCGGAGTGAGTACTTCACTCTCATCGAGATAATCTACACCCAGAGACTCAAGAACACGCGCTTCAACAAAATGACCGATACGAGCTTTTGCCATAACAGGGATCGAAACAGCTTTCAGTACTTCCTCTACAATGCTAAGGTCCGCCATACGCGCAACTCCACCAGCTGCACGAATGTCAGACGGTACACGCTCCAAAGCCATTACAGCAACAGCACCCGCTGCTTCTGCAATTTTTGCTTGTTCAGCATTTACGACGTCCATAATAACGCCGCCTTTTTGCATTTCAGCCATACCTCTTTTTACGCGGGATGTTCCTACTTGTACCATGTCATTACCCCCTACATCATGAGTCAGAACCGAAACTGTTATGTGGTGTTATGGTTCCTGTTACCGTCATTGTAAACGATAGATGTAGGGGAAAACAACCATTATTTAATTTCCTGTCCCACTGCTAAACAAATTGCTGAAAAACTCTATGATGCTGCGGAAGAACAGACGAATCCAGCTGGCTTCCTCTACTACCTGTCCTGCTACTACATCAACACCTGCTTTTGTCGCGTCTTCAGGCTGCAAATAATCCGTATCCTTCATGCCTTCTTCTTTCAATACGATCTTACCGACAACCTGTCCTTGCGTAATTGGCGCGGTCAGCTCCTGGAAGGTAACAGTTGGTGTGAATTTTGCTTCTGTACCGATCTTTGTAATCATATTTACTTCGCTACCTGTAACGGCTGGAACTGTTACCTCTACACCGTTTTTCACAGGGGCTATTTCAAACCCTTTAACTGGTACATTCTTGTCCATTTGTTTCGTCAGTTTGTAATTGTTAAAACCGTAGTCAAACAGTTTTCTGGTCTCCGCGAAACGCTTTGTATTGCTATCTGTATTCATTACTACACTAATCAAACGCATGTTGTCACGAACAGCCGTCCCTGTAAAGCAATAGCCCGCTGCAAGTGTATGCCCTGTTTTCAATCCATCTACGCCCGGATAGTAGCTAATCAGACCAGGCAGCATCCAGTTGAAGCTTTTCTTGCTCCACTCTTGTGGGGTACCTGTTCGGAATGTGAAGTTTGTTTTTTTGGAAACTTCCAATGCCTCAGGGAAATCACGGATCAGAGCACGTGCGAGGATAGCCGAATCGCGTGCCGACATCAGATTTTCTGGTTGATCGGTTTTCACTGAATACGGGCCCAACTCATTAGCTGGCAAACCTGTAGAAGTGACAAACATCGTATTTTTCATACCAAGCTCTACTGCTTTTTTGTTCATCATTTCAACAAAGGCAGCTTCACTGCCTGCGACCTTCTCAGCCAAAAGTACGGTTGCGTCGTTAGCAGAAACGACTGTCATCGCTTCTGACAATTGTTTAACTGTAAATGATTCACCTAAATTCAGGTACACCCCAGACGAATCTGAAATTTTCGCGATATAAAAAGCATACTCACTTACCGGGACAACATCATCCCAGTTAATTTTCTTTTGTTTGACGGCTTCCTGAACCAGGTATTCAGACATAATTTTACTCATGCTAGCTACCGGAAGTGCTACGTCAGGATCTTTACTATAGATAACCCTTCCCGTCGATGCCTCAACAAGAATGGCAGACTTCGCTTCCAGTTGTAAATTCGCTTGAGATGCTACAGGGGCAGCTTCCACTTTTGAAACCATTCCTCCCATTGCTGTAGCAAAAACAGCGACCGAAAGGAACAGACCTGTCAATCGCTTTGTCCATGTCTTTCGCTTCATGTAATCTCTCACTCTCCTATTTCTGTCGATTTCATTTTTTCGTGAAAACAAGCACACAATTGTAAGTGTACCATAGGTTGCAGGGTGGCTTGAAGCGAGATTCCTCCTATTTCCACAAGTTAGTAGCTAGTAAAAATCCCCTCTCTTATTAAAAGAAAGGGGACCTGGGTCTTCCGTACTATTTTTCGCTTAGGAAATCGAGTAGTTAGGTGATTCTTTTGTAATTTGTACGTCGTGTGGGTGGCTCTCACGCAAGCCAGCGCCGGTAATGCGAACGAACTGGGAGTTTTGAATCAAATCCTCAATGGTCTTCGCCCCGCAGTATCCCATACCTGCACGCAGTCCACCAATCAACTGATACGTAACATCCGCCAATGGGCCTTTGTAAGGAACACGGCCTTCGATCCCTTCCGGAACGAGCTTTTGTGCGTTCTCTTGGAAGTAACGGTCCTTACTGCCGGCTTTCATCGCGCCGATCGATCCCATTCCGCGATATACCTTGAAACGACGACCTTGGAAAATCTCGAATTCGCCCGGGCTTTCTTCTGTACCGGCGAACAGACTGCCGATCATGATCACAGAAGCACCTGCACCAATTGCTTTTGGCAAATCACCGGAGTATTTAATGCCGCCGTCGGCAATAATTGGAATATTGTACTCTCGCGCTACTTGTGCACAATCGTGGATCGCTGTAATTTGAGGAACACCGATACCTGCTACGACACGAGTTGTACAAATGGAACCAGGACCGATACCAACCTTCACCACAGATGCGCCAGCTTCGATTAGATCGCGAGTAGCTTGTCCAGTTGCCACGTTTCCTGCGACGATTGTGAGCGTTGGGTATTCTTTGCGAACTGCTCTTACCGTTTCAATTACGCCTTTAGAATGCCCATGAGCCGTATCAATCACCAGTACGTCCACGCCAGCTTGTACAAGTGCTGCTGTACGCTCAAACGTGTCTGCAGATACCCCAACAGCAGCACCACACAGCAAGCGGCCTTGTGCATCTTTTGCTGCATTCGGGTATTGAATTGCCTTTTCAATATCTTTAATCGTAATGAGTCCACGCAGGATGTTGTTATCATCCACCAACGGGAGCTTTTCGATCTTATGTTGTTGCAAAATCAATTCTGCCTGTTGCAGTGTAGTACCGACAGGAGCCGTCACCAGGTTTTCCTTGGTCATAACCTCTTTGATCTTGATGGAGAAGTCATGTACAAAGCGCAGATCGCGGTTGGTGAGAATTCCGATCAGCTTTTGATTCTCATCGACAATCGGAACACCGGAGATACGATATTTACCCATGAGAGCATTCGCTTCTTCGACGGTATGCTCTTGGGACAAAGAGAACGGATTGGTAATAACGCCACTTTCAGAGCGTTTTACACGATCTACTTCGCTTGCTTGTTGCTCGATGGACATGTTTTTATGGACAATCCCGATACCACCTTGGCGAGCCATGGCGATTGCAAGTCCAGACTCCGTTACGGTGTCCATCCCAGCACTGATCAGAGGAATATTCAGCTTCACATTCTCACTCAATCGTACTCGTAGATCAACATCCCTTGGCAAAACTTCAGATTTTCCTGGAATGAGCAATACATCGTCAAACGTTAAGCCCTCTTTAACAAATTTGTCTTCCCGCACAGTTGAAAGCTCCTCTCGGCGAATGGTTTAAGACAGTTTAACAAACGGCTTAATTTACTGTCAAGAAATGAGTATATCGTTCGGTTATAGATTGGATTAGACAGATAAATCAAAAAACATTTAGGGAAACTTAACCATATTACGAAAATTGGTAAAGGTGGGTATCATGGATAACGCTTGGAAAACATTACGCTATTTTGAGACAGAACCTACTGCACGTAAATATTTGGCTGCCTGCTATCATGACATGGGTGTTGAGCATGCCGAGCGACTAGCTTTTAAACAAAGCTCGCGTTTCCTGTTTCTCTGGAGACAAGCCAGACATTTTTATTCCACTTCCGCTGTTGCCGACTTGTCTATCCAGCCATTACTGCTGTTTTATGGATGCTCTCACTTGTTGAAGGCGATGTTATTGACTCGAGATCCGTATTATCCCCAAAACAGTCGTGTTCTTCAACATGGTGTCACGACACGAAAGCTTAAACGAAACGCCTATATGCTAATGGAGGACGAAGTTCGTCCACAAAAGGAAGGTTTTTTTGCCCAATTAGCTCACGCGTTCCAGCTTGCGCCGTTACAAGATCGCTATTCAGTCCATAACTTATTTTCATCCATCCCCAGCGTCAGCGATAGTTACGGAATTGCTACGGATAAACCACGTAACTGGTTAACGCTAAAGATTGATCAAATCAGTCAGGATAATTTGGTTCGCATTACCTTTCCTGAAAAAACGGACGGGCCCTTATCCTATTCAACTGAGACTTTCATCCAATACATTCGCAGGCTTGCTCCAGCTGTTTGTAACTTGGAAAAACTCGCTTCGGTAAATAACAAAAATATAAAGGAACTGACCCTTCCTCAGTGTGCCCTGTCTGAACTGGATCAACACCCGTTATTTCGTTTGCATCAGAACGTCCTCTTCTTCTGGAATGGGTCTGCTTCTTCTCTACCTCTTCCCGAATGGGCTAGTCATTACTTGCTGCTTTATGTACTCAGCATGCTTTGCCGCTATGAAACGGAGTGGTGGGGAGAGCTAACGATGTCTCACGGACTTGTTGATCGATATTTGGTCGAACATTTTTTGGATAACCACATGGATACTTTCCCCTCGGTTATTCGAAGGCATTTTCACCGAAATCACCGGATGTCCCTTCCCTCTTTGCCGTCCGATCTGTATTAGTTTTCCTGTCACTGCTTTCTCTACACGAAAAAACCTTCCTGCCATCATCAGCAAGAAGGTT
>NZ_JABMIV010000024.1:0-9331 GCF_013332445.1 Brevibacillus sp. HB1.1
AACACGATAATTAAGTGTTAGACTGGCTGAGTTTATTGGGTCCACTTTATTCGCTTTTCTTATAAACTTTATTCGGTTACCTATAGTCAAAATAGTATCACCCCTTGATGGAATAAAAGAAGTCCCGATGATCATTAACTCCATCATCGGGACTAAACTAAGCAGTTTCACACTTTTTTACTGGTTTCACTGTTCTTTTTACGTAACATCAAAGTGACAAACTTCATTACTCAGTTACAGACTTTATTACCTAGTGACAAAGTCTATTATTTAGTGACAGACTTTATTATCTCTGAACAAAAAGGATGTTCTTATTCTTCTACCCTACTCAACCGTCACACTCTTCGCCAAGTTCCGTGGTTTATCCACGTCAAGGCCACGAGCGACAGAAGCGTAGTAAGCAAGCAATTGCAATGGAATGACGGTCAGAATCGGTGTGAGCATTGGCAGAGTGGCTGGCATGTAAATGACCTCATCCACACTCTTTGCCAGGTCGTGGTTACCTTCAGTCGCAAAGCCCAGTACATGAGCGCCGCGAGCTTTTACTTCCACGATGTTGCTTACCGTTTTTTCGTAGATGTCTGGTTGCGTAGCCAAAGCTACAACTGGAACATTATCTTCAATCAGCGCAAGTGTACCGTGCTTCAGCTCACCAGCTGGATACGCCTCGGAGTGAATGTAGGAGATTTCCTTCAGCTTCAGAGAGCCTTCCAGCGATACCGCATAGTCGAGGCTGCGGCCGATGAAGAACAGGCTGCTTACCTCTTTTGTGCCCTCTGCAAAGCGACGAATTTGATCATCGTCATTCAGCATGGAAGCGATTTTGCCAGGGATCTCGCTCAGGTGCTCAACGACCTCAGCAACCTCAGCAGCCGCCATGGTGCCTTTTACTTGAGCCAGATACAGGCTGAACAAGTACAGGGCAACGACTTGGGAGGTGTATGCTTTCGTAGATGCTACCGCTACTTCTGGACCCGCCCACGTAAAGATCACTTCGTCAGCTTCACGAGCTACAGAGCTGCCTACCACGTTGGTGATAGCCAATACCTTCACGTTGCTCTTCTTCGCCTCACGCAGCGCAGCCAGCGTGTCTGCTGTCTCACCAGATTGGCTGATGACGATCATCAGTGTCTTGTCTGTGTAGATCGGATCACGATAACGGAACTCGGAAGCGACTGCTACCTCTACAGGTACGCGAGTCCATTTTTCGATAACATCCTTACCGACGAGACCTGCGTGCATGGAAGTACCGCATGCCACGATGTAGATGCGATCGTATGTCGCCAGCTCTGCATCGCTCATTTTCAGCTCAGGCAAAATCACTCGCTTGTTGTCCTCGTCAATGCGGGCGCCCATGGTATCGCGAACAGCTTGAGGCTGCTCGTGCATTTCCTTGAGCATGAAGGAATCATATCCGCCTTTTTCCGCTTGTACCAGATCCCACTCGACATGGAACAGTTCCCGCTCGATTTTCTCGCCGGTCTCTGCGTTCATCAGTTCCACACCATCGCGAGTCAATACAGCCATTTCGCCTTCGTTCAAAATGTACACGTCACGTGTATGCTCCAAAATAGCCGGGATATCCGAACCGATAAAGCTCTCGCCTTGACCCACACCAACTACCAACGGGCTAGCCAAACGAATCGCTACCAGCTTATCTGGCTCGTGCTCTGTCATGATCCCCAATGCATAGGCACCACGCATGCGTTGAACAGCACGACGCGCTGTAGAAACGATATCGCCGTCGTACATGTCAGCGAGCAAGTGAGCGATAACCTCGGTATCTGTCTCAGAAGTAAACGTGTAGCCTTTTTCCAGCAGCTCTTCTTTCAATGGCAGGAAGTTTTCGATGATCCCGTTGTGAACGACTGCAAAAGCCGATTTCTCGTCTGTATGTGGGTGGGAGTTCTCGTCAGACGGTTTTCCGTGTGTCGCCCAACGCGTATGCCCGATTCCCATAGAACCAGCCAATGGATTCGACTCCAAACGACCTTCGAGAACAGCCAGGCGCCCCTGAGCTTTTGAGTACTCCAATCCGTTTGCATTCACGACAGCGACCCCTGCTGAATCATAGCCGCGATACTCCAGCTTGCGAAGTCCTCCGATCACGATGTCTTGCGCTTGTTTATTTCCAATATATCCAACGATTCCGCACATAAGTGTATGGTCCCCTTCCAATTTTGGCGAGGGACTTCGACCCGAACAATGGTACGGGGGTGAGTCCCCCGCCATTCCATGTTTTTTATATGATCATTCTGTTTCATCTATTTCGGCAATGGCAAAAAACATATCACACGCAAGGTTTTGTCCATCAGATCACCCTGATGTTTTGTCCCTGCGCTCTGCGGCAGTGATACTGCTACCGGGAGGTATCCGCCGAATGCTTCGATAAACCTCCACCTCGTCCACTGGGCTCCATGTCGGGCAGCCTCAGTGCTGGCGCTTTTCAATGGTATGCATTTGATTTACGATGCTTGTTCTTTTTTGCACAATCCCTCCCAATTTTTTCTTTCTTGGTGCTAGCGCACATGAACACTGTACCACAGATTGTGGAGAGCGACAATATCTCGTCGTCGTATTTTAGTTGTATGCAAAAGGGAGCGGCATCGAAACCGCTCCCTGCTACTTTTTACACTAATTTTACACCAGTTCTTGTTTAACCACGTCAACAATCCGATTCACGAGCCCTTCCAACTGAGCCGCATCTGGACCTTCTGCCATGACACGCACGATTGGCTCTGTTCCGGACGGACGAACCAGAACGCGACCATTGCCAGCCAAATCTTCTTCCACTTCACGAATCGCCTGCGCAATCGCTTCATTGCCATTCAGCTTTGACTTGTCCTCTACACGGACATTGATCAGAAGCTGCGGATACTTGACCATCACTTGTTTGAGCTCGGACAACGGCTTGCCAGACTCCTTGATGATGTTCAAGAGCTGCAGACCCGTTAACAGACCGTCTCCTGTCGTATTGTAGTCCAGGAAGACGATATGACCGGACTGTTCGCCACCGAGATTATAGCCGCCGCGCAGCATCTCTTCTACTACGTAGCGATCCCCTACAGCAGTCTTCGTCGTATTGATGGAGCACTCTTCCATCCCTTTGAAGAAGCCCATGTTAGCCATTACTGTCGTGACAACTGTATTGTTGTTGAGCTTTCCTTTTGCCTTGAGTGCTCGTGCACAGACCGCCATAATATAGTCGCCGTCGATGATTTCACCATTATTATCTACTGCAATGCAGCGATCCGCGTCCCCATCAAAGGAAAGACCCAGGTCTGCTTTATGCTTCAATACTTCTTCTACTAGACGTTCAGGATGCGTTGAACCGCACTGGTCATTGATGTTGATTCCATTCGGATTCGCACCAATCGTGATCACTTCAGCGTCCACATCCGCAAACAGACGAGCTGCCAATGATGAGACAGCACCATTTGCACAGTCCAAGACTACCTTCAGACCGTCAAATCGCTCAGATACGGTACTCTTCAAGTGAGAGAGGTACTTTTGTCCACCCTCCAGGAATTCCAGAACCGTCCCGATTTGTTCGCCTGTTGGTCGAGGCAAAGTGTCCTCTGCCGCGTCCAAATACTGTTCTACTTCAGCTTCCACTTCGTCGGACAGTTTAAAACCGTTGCTGCCGAAGAACTTGATTCCGTTATCCGGAAACGGATTGTGAGAGGCGGAGATCATAACACCCGCATCTGCACCAAGTGCACGTGTGAGATACGCTACCCCCGAGGTGGAGATAACACCCAATCTGACCACTTCTGCTCCAACCGATAACAGTCCAGCCAAAAGTGCGTTTTCCAGCATTTGTCCGGAAATGCGCGTATCGCGCCCAATCACCACTTTTGGTTTCCCTTCCTGCTTGTGTCTGGTGAGAACGTAACCGCCAACGCGTCCGATTTTAAATGCCAGTTCGGGTGTCAGTTGTGTATTTGCTACACCGCGTACACCGTCTGTTCCGAAATACTTCCCCATGATTGTCCCTCATTTCCTTCCTTGTGCACACAACAGCTTATGTCTACCTTTGCTTGTTCGTGATTTGAATTGTGACCTTTCTAGGTGCGCCCGCAGAAGTCTTGATATACTCCGACTGATTGAAGATGTAATTCAATGGTACTTCGTATACACCCGCCGGCATATTGCTGACATCTGCTACGACCTGCAAGTCTTCATGCCTCAACTGATTCAGCACGTCTGGTGCGCCGATCACGTCGAAGTCGATTGTAGACATCTCTTGGCCATCGGTGGATAGTACCTTTGCTTCCATGCTTTCTGATAGCCCGCTAATGCGAATCGGAATTTTATCCAAACGCTTGGTCGTTGATGGAACGACTTTCAGCGATACGGTCACATACTCCGGCTCGACCTTCACAATATTATCCATTAACGGTATCTTTAACTCTATATCGCGATCTGATGTAATGTTGCCGAGATCGATTTCCGGGCCTGGGTATGTGTTGGATTTGATGCCATCAATGACTTCCTTCGGTCCATAGACCGTGACCTCTTCCACATTCATACCCATACTAGCCAAACTATAGCCATTTGGTAATTCATTCGTCAAGTTTAATTTGATTGGCACTTTGGCAAACGGACTCGTTACGGGGATGTTCACTTCTACCGTAAGTGGCACCACATCGGCCCCTTGAATCACGTTACCAGACTTGTCCACGACTTTGAGCGGAACCGTTGTCTTGATTGCCGAAGTAGCCCCTTCCAAATCAACCGAAGCCTTAACTGCTGCTACCTTATTCACTTGGCTTTCAGGTACCCTTACAAGCGCTCTAAACGGCTTCACAATTGGCTCTCCGGCCGTGTAACCAGGGGCGACCTGTCCCAATTTCTCCACGGAAACTTCACGCTCAACGGTCTTTTTCTCTTCCAAGGTAATTTCCACGATATTCGGTATGATCCCTACCTTGACTTCATCCGGGAATCCCTTGTACTGGACAGGTACACGATGTGTTCCTTTGCCCAGGCTTGTCGCATCGACATACACTTCCCACGATTCCTCTGGGAAGAAATTGTGTCGATAAAAAGGATTATTGCTTTCCAAGGCGACCTTTACCGTTCGTTGCTGCTTGACCACCTGATAACGATCGGTATCGTATCTCACATGCAAATTGACACTATCAATAAAAGTTGGCTGACTTGCCTCAGGAGTCGTCGTTTGTTCTGCTTCCAGATTGACAATCATCCATGTCATGATAGCCAAAAGCAACGCAACAGCACGTGCAAACCAGTGACTGTTTAACCATTTATCCATGTTTTCGCCTCCATTGCCAACGACTTCCCATGGATTTGCCTTTGGACAGAGGCTGAAGCTGTTCTGTCAGCATCTCTGCCAGTTGCGCCTCCGTCAGATTGCGATTCATTGCTCCATGCGCGGCAAAGGACACCTGACCAGTCTCTTCGGATACGATGATCGCAATGCCATCGGAAACCTCACTTAACCCTATTGCCGCACGATGGCGCGTCCCCAACTCCTTGGAGATGGAATTGTTTTCAGACAGTGGAAGATAACAGGCAGCAGCCATAATCATATCTTTTCGCATAATGACTGCACCATCATGCAACGGTGTATTCGGGATGAAAATATTAATCAACAGCTCTGAGCTGACTCGCCCGTTAATGCCAATACCCGTTTCCACGTAGTCATTTAGACCCGTCTCTCTCTCAATGACGATCAATGCACCAATACGACGCTTGGCCATGTACGTAACCGATTTGCCCACCTCTTGAACCAAGCGGCTGACAGCCTCGTCATCCTGCGTACTGCTTGAACGGGAAAAAAGCTTGCCTCGACCAAGCTGCTCCAGTGCTCGACGCAACTCCGGTTGGAAGATGATGACGACCGCCAAAACCCCGAATGTAAAAGCTTGATTCATCAGCGCGTGCAGTGCCGTCAGCTGAAAATATTTGCTAAGGAACCATGTGATGACGATGACCATAATCCCCTTCAGCAATTGTACAGCGCGCGTCCCACGAATAAGCATAATGATTTTATAGAACACGTATGTAACGAGTAAAATATCCGTTGCATACCGTAGCAAATCCCCATATTCCATGGATATCGATATCATAACGAAGCCCCCATATCTCGCTCCATCTAATGAAGTCAGTCTATCTCCTGCGGAAAAAGCACGGCTCCACTGCCGTGCTCTGATAGCTGTACTCTCTATTTTCTCTTATGGCAAGATCGGAAGCAAGTCATTTCCAATATTTTTCACCTCATACCAAATCCAATCTACGATTGCTTCGATTGATTCGGTATTTCCCACGACTTGGGCGGTCGATGCCACGAACACTTTTCCTTCAATAGCCACAACATTTCCTGTTACATGGCCTTGAACATCTACGTTTCCGTTGCGGACAACCAGGTCTCCATTAATATTGGTTCCTGCTGGTACAACTACGACATTGCGTTCACGATCTATTTTTAATTTATCCAAATTAGCAGAGGATACCTGTAAAGTGTCATCTCGGTCAAACCAACTGTTGAATACGCTGCCGGTCATCAAAAAGAGAAATACCGCTGCAGCTGTCAAAAACGGATGATTTCGAAGCCATCCTGATAACAGATTCGCTTTTGTCGGCGCAGGCAATTGCGCAAGTACACGAGCTGTAAAATCAGAAGAGACATGAATATGTGAAGCGCTTTGAACAAACGCGATGGCTCTCTGCAACTCATGCATATGCTGGCGACAACTCACACAAGACTGTATATGTGTTTGCAATTGCAGATTGGCTAATTCATCAGTGTCCCCATCTAAATATTCGTGGATGAGGCAAATCATATCCCGGCATTCCATCGTGATTTTCTCCTTTCTCACATCAATCGCAACTTGCTGCGTAATGCTTCCCTTCCTCGGTGGATACGCGTCTTGATTGTCGTTATGGGAAGCTTTACGATATCGCTGATCTCCTGCAACGACAAATCCTCAATATAACGCAAGATCATAATCGAGCGATATTTGGGCTGTAAGTGAGACAAAGCATCTTGCACCGTCTCCTGCAGCTCCTGCGTTACGACTTTGTCTTCCGGTGTTCGCTCGTTAGAAGACAGGCGTGAATACCAGTCCAGGCCTTGCCCTGGTTCGGTTTCTTCATCCAATGAAAAGTCAGGTCGTTTTTTCCGGCCACGGTCGATACATAGATTGGTCGCGATCCTGTAGATCCACGTGGAGAACTTATAGCTGTCATCGTATGAATGCAAATTGGCATAGACACGCAAAAATGTTTCTTGCGCAATGTCCTCTGCATCCTGACGGTTTCCCACCATACGATATGCGAGCTGAAATATCTTGTCTTTATAAATCTCGATTAACTCTGCAAAAGCTTCACGGTCTCCGCGTTTTGCCCGCTGAGTCAACCGTTTCTCTACAAAATCCATGCGATCCTCCCCACAATACCGTAATCCTATATACGGATGTTACTGCATATGGTTTCATTTTTTATCTTGTGTTTGTGCGGATAATTTGTTGGGAAATAGAGGAATAAGCGTCTTGCTTTCCTCTATATATAAGTAATGATAGCTCATTTATCTCACGGGTGGAAAGGAGAGTGCAACGATTGTCAAAAAAAGACGTTCTCCTCGAGATTGAGATGCTGCGAAAAGAACTCAACGAACAGTACAAAAAACAAGCCTGCATTACTCCAGAATTAGTTACGCTAAGTGTACAACTGGACCAGCTATTAAATAAACTTCGTCTCCATCCTTAGAATGTACCGCTTTCCCCTATCAATGTAAAGATGCGGAAAAACAAAAAAAGAGGGCCAAAAGCCTCTCTTTTTTCATGATGATCTTCATTTATTTTACAGTAATTTATCACCAAAAACGGAACTCATTAAAGCGACTGCAACGCGAGCTGTCATGTTTTCTCGGTCTAGAATCGGGTTGACCTCTACGAATTCTGCCGAACAAAGAATATCTGCATCTGCCAGCATTTCCAATGAGACATGCCCTTCACGATAGGAGATACCACCTATTACTGGCGTCCCTACTCCCGGAGCATCGTGTGGATCAAGTCCATCCAAATCGAGACTCAAATGCACGCCATCTGTGTTTTTGGACACATGTGCGATTGCTTCATCCATGACTCGAGCCATACCCAATTTATCAATTTCATGCATGGTGAAAACCTTCATTCCAATACGCTTGATTAATTCACGCTCACCTTGATCCAGATCACGCGCACCGATGATGACCACGTTTTCTGCTTGTACCTTTGGTGTATATCCCCCAATGCTCGTCAGACGCTCATGCCCATAACCCAAGCTCGCTGCCAAAGGCATACCGTGAATATTTCCCGATGGAGAAGTGGCACCCGTATTCAGATCACCATGAGCATCAAACCAAATCACGCCCAGGTTTTTTACGTGCTTAGCCACACCTGCAATGGTTCCAAGGGCAATGCTGTGATCGCCCCCCAATACGAGCGGGAATCGACCAGCAGTCATGATATCGCTTACAACATTGGCAAGCTTTTCATTGGCTTCCACGACTTCATCCAGGTATTTATGGTTTTCCGTCTCGGTGAAGTGGTGAGGACGCGTTACAAAAATATCTCCTCGGTCTTCAATATTGAAACCCATCTTTTCCAAGCGTGCTACCACACCCGCATAACGGATAGCGCTAGGTCCCATATCAACTCCGCGGCGGTCTGCACCTAGATCCATCGGTACACCAACAATGCTCATGTTTTTGTTCATAGAAGTGCCACCCTTTCCTTCGTTCATTCATTCTCTACCCCTATATTGTAGCCTCGGAAAGCAAAATGACTCAACTCGACATGATTTTGCATAAATAACCTGTCGGACAAGCTTTGTCAAAAACACAAAAAAACGAGCAACCCTTTCGGTTTCTCGTTTCTAGTAAGCATATGGAGCGGGTGATGGGAATCGAACCCACGCGACCAGCTTGGAAGGCTGGAGTTCTACCATTGAACTACACCCGCATATAAAAATGGTCGGGAAGACAGGATTCGAACCTGCGACCCCTTGGTCCCAAGCCAAGTACTCTACCAAGCTGAGCTACTTCCCGATAAGTGGCGTGCCCTGAGAGATTCGAACTCCCGACCTTTTGATTCGTAGTCAAACGCTCTATCCAGCTGAGCTAAGGGCACCTATTATGATTTTAAAAAACTGGTGAGCCATGAAGGACTCGAACCTTCGACCCTCTGATTAAAAGTCAGATGCTCTACCAACTGAGCTAATGGCTCGCAAAATGGCTGGGGTACTAGGATTTGAACCTAGGAATGACGGAGTCAAAGTCCGTTGCCTTACCGCTTGGCTATACCCCAACAACCCGCAAAATAAA
>NZ_JABMIV010000025.1:0-8144 GCF_013332445.1 Brevibacillus sp. HB1.1
TTTCTCGTCTCTCTCGAGGCGACTTTTCTATCTTATCATACCGCCTAGGCTTTTACAAGATGTTTTTTTAAAAAATCTTGTTCCGCTTAGCGGCGACAATTCAATACTTTATCAAACAATGCTCAAGAAGTAAATAGCTTATGTAACTTTTCTTCTTGAAGTGTTGCCTCAACCGAAGCGACAAGAAGTATCTTATCACGTATTTTTAAACAGCACAAGAGTTTTTTATAATAAAATTGAATTTCTTTAAATTATATTAAAAGAGAGGCGAATCACTCGCCTCTCTCCCTTACTGTTCCATTACTCTCATAATAGATAAATGTCGAGCTTCGACTAAGTTTACGATATTTCCACCTGTTTCAACCATTGGTCTCGTTGGGTGATTACGGTCTGTAAATACGATCTTCCCAATCGTTCCATCACTTAATTCGACTAGCGTCCCTACAGCGAATTGAGTGATCCCCTCCACAAATGTCCGAACAATGGTAGGATCAAGTTTCCCGAAGCTATCCTGCACTAATTGTTCCACGACTTGATAGGGTGACAGTGCCTTTTGGTGCACACGATCCGAGCTCATTGCATGATACACATCAGCCACGGCGACAATTTTACTGTATAAATGCAGTTTAGAACCAGGCAAACCTAGCGGATAGCCTGAACCATCTTCTCGCTCATGATGTTGCAAAGCCGCTAATGCTACACCTTCACTTAAACCGTGGGATGACTTAATAATTTGGTAGCCATAAACGGTATGCTTCTTCATCTCTTCGAATTCGTCTGGCGTAAGCTTCCCTGGTTTTTGCAAAATCCGCCGATCAATTTTCGTTTTTCCTATATCGAGCAATGTACCCGCCAATGCGACCTGCATCCATTCCTTTTCTGGCACCTTGACCCATTTTGCAATCATATAAGAAATCATCCCAACCGCTATGGCATGCTCGTAGGCATAGCTATCCATCCTTGCAAAGCGCCGAAGGGAGAGAAGGACTTGTGGTTGCTGCTGAAACTCCGTAATGATCGGCGTCACAACTTCTCTGACTTCCATAACGGGTATGTTATTGCCGCCTTGTACGCGGGTCATCAAATTTTTCAGTGTAGACACTGCTTTATCAAATGACTCCTGAAACACAGGTTTAGCTTGGATAAACTTATCAGAAGCTTCTGGCGTATCTGCCTTAGTTGGTTCACCTTGGTCAGTCCAAGCCCCTCCTGATTCCTCTACTTGTACCTGCTTGATCATGAACGCTTCTAAGAATTGAACTTCTCTTTCATAGAGAGGGGTTCCTTTTGCAAAAAGAATGCCTCCCAATGCTGTAAATACGTCTTCAGCCAATTTCGCTCCAAGAGTCAGTTGTTTCACTTCCACATTGGGCAACCTGCTCACCACCCGATCCAACTTGTTAATGATATAGTATCCATTTCCCAATTTTACTCCAAACCCAAACCATTTGCAGGAAAAAAGCACTGGGTAGAACAAACTTTCTGGACTTACACGAAAAAACGCCCCACATTATGCGGGACGCTTTCGTCGTGATTTTCTTTATTCCTCTGTCGGTTCGGTAGGTTCAGGAGGCTCGGTTGCTTCGACAGTCTCTCCGTCTTGCAGATCTTCGATTCTCTCTTCCACATCTTCATCCGTCATATCCTCTTCCTCAGTTGGAGGACACTTGGCGACTGATCCCACTTGCTCATTTTCAGACAAACGGATCAGTTTCACACCTTGCGTGTAACGCCCCATCACAGAAATACCTTTCATTTCTGTGCGGATGATGATACCGGAAGTGGTAATAATCATCAGATCCTCTTCAGGCTCAACGACTTTCAGACCAACGACCGGACCGCTTCGATCGGTTACATTGTGTGTCTTAATTCCTTTACCGCCACGAGATTGAATGCGGTATTCATCGACAGGAGTCCGTTTACCGTAACCATTCGCCGTTACAATGAGCACTTCTGCATTCGGTTTGATAACGTCCATATCGATGACATCATCATCGTCGTCAAGGGTAATTCCCTTCACACCAGTGGCGTTACGTCCCATTGTGCGTACGTCTCCCTCATTGAAACGGACGGACATGCCTTTGTGAGTACCCATGATGATTTCTTGTTTGCCATCCGTCAGACGAACACCAATCAACTCATCATCTTCGCGTAGGTTAACCGCAATCAGTCCGCCTTTGCGAATATTTTCATAGGACTCCAGCGTGGTTTTCTTAATAATCCCCTTCTTGGTCGCAAAAAACAGGTAATGTTCTTCATCAAACTCCTTCACAGGGATTACCGCACTAACCCGCTCCCCTTTTTCAATCTGAATGAGATTGATGATTGGGGTGCCTTTCGCTGTCCGGCTTAGATCAGGAATCTCGAATCCTTTTAAGCGATAAGCCTTCCCTTTGCTCGTGAAGAACATGATGTAATCATGCGAGTTGGTAATGTACAGATGCTCGACAAAATCGTCATCCTTGGTTCCCAAACCCTGCACGCCACGTCCACCACGTTTTTGCGAACGGTAGGTGGAAACAGGCAGACGCTTAATATAACCATCATGCGTCAGGGTAATGACCACATCTTCCTCTGGGATCAAATCAGCATCTTCGATATGATTCTCATCGAAAGTAATTTCCGTGCGTCTTGCATCGCCAAACTTCTCTTTGATCTCACCCAGCTCTTCCCGGATGATTGCATAGATTTTGCCTTCGTCTGCAAGAATAGAACGCAATTCTGCGATTTTCACCATGAGCTCTTGGTATTCGTTCTCGATTTTTTCTCGTTCCAAACCAGTCAAGCGTTGCAGACGCATATCGAGAATGGCCTGTGCCTGCTCGTAAGACAAAGAGTAATTTTCCATAAGTCCTGTACGAGCTTCTTCTGTGGTTTGAGAAGAGCGAATCAAGCTGATAATCTCGTCAATATGATCCAATGCAATGCGCAAGCCTTCTAAGATATGCGCACGAGCTTCTGCTTGCTTGAGATCGTATTCGGTCCTTCTGCGGATAATGACGCGTTGGTGCTCCAAATAGTAATAGAGCATGTCACGCAAATTCAATACACGCGGACGGCTGTCAACGAGCGCCAGCATATTCACACCAAATGTAGACTGCATTTGGGTATGCTTGAACAAGTTGTTCAAAACAACCTTTGGAATAACGTCGCGACGCAATTCCATCACAATGCGCATACCTTTGCGGTCAGACTCATCACGAAGGTCGGTAATGCCCTCGATTTTTTTCTCGCGCACGAGCTCCGCGATTTTTTCCACGAGTCTCGCCTTGTTCACCTGATAAGGAATCTCTGTTACGATGATGCGCGGTTTGCCTTTCCCATCCTCTTCAATCTGGGTTTTGGCGCGCATAATAATGGAACCACGGCCTGTTTCATAGGCACGACGAATACCACTGTAACCGAGAATCTCCCCTGCTGTAGGGAAGTCAGGTCCCTTGATAATCTTCATCAAATCTTGAATCGTAATATCAGGATTGTCGATCATGGCAATGACGCCATCAACAACTTCTGTCAGGTTATGTGGCGGAATATTGGTAGCCATACCTACAGCAATCCCTGATGCCCCATTCAAAAGCAGGTTCGGGAAACGAGAAGGCAATACAACCGGCTCTTCTTTGCGTCCGTCGTAGTTAGGAGTGAAATCGACCGTTTCTTTATCAATATCGCGCAAAAGCTCCAGCGCGAGCTTGGAAAAACGCGACTCCGTATAACGCATCGCCGCTGCCGGGTCGCCGTCTACAGAACCGAAGTTCCCTTGCCCTTCAACCAGCATGTAGCGCATGTTAAAATCTTGGGCCATACGTACCATCGCTTCATAGATGGAAGAGTCACCATGCGGATGGTAGTTCGCCATTACTTCCCCGACAACGTTTGCCGATTTACGGAACGGCTTGTCAGGAGTAAGGCCCATATCGTGCATGGCATACAAAATACGCCTGTGTACAGGCTTCAAACCATCGCGAACGTCAGGCAAAGCCCGACTGACGATAACGCTCATCGCATAGCTAATGAACGATTCTCTCATTTCGTGGCTAATATCGACTTTTGGAAACCGAGCAGTTTCTTCTGCCATAAAGGGTAAACCTCCAACTGGTTATCACAATACTTCATTATACCATATAGAGAGAGGACACGTCCAAAAAATCCAGTTGAATCAATCCATTTCCTCAAGATTTACCACCGATTTTGGTCGTATACACACGGATTTCGTAGTATCCCTAAATATTCCAGCCCTGTTTCAGGCTGGGTCATCGCACAAAACAAAAAAGGCCCCTACATTCTGGCCCCTACAATTTCATGTTATTTTACATGTATTTATGATCATCTTTACAGCTTCACGACCATTTCCAATTCGGAGGAGCGAATCATTGTCTTCGTATCGATTAACAATCCGAACGTAATCGCGATCATCTGTAGTAGTTTTCTCATGGTGTATCCCTCCGTTTATTGAATGTACTTTGATTTTACAGGGAATGAACACGTAGTCCCATCGATTTGGGTTTCAACTTCCTTACACTATTGTAAGAAACGTAAGAAAGTATGGGAAAAGTGTGGGAAATGTCTTCAATAACTGCTTATGTCGGTTTGAAGATGTACAATAAAGTGAGAATCTAAAGGTTCGCGGAGGAATCCTATGAAGACCTTTCACATTGCTATCGTAGACGATGACATCCATATTCGTCAGATCGTCGAAGCCTATCTTCAAAAGGAAGGCTATGTTACAACTGCACTTGAATCAGCCGAAGAGGCTATTACTTTAGAGCAAAAGAATCCTCCCGATCTATGGGTATTGGACATCATGTTGCCTGGTATGAATGGCTATGAGTTTTGCCGACGAATTCGTGCTGGTTCAGAGACGCCTATCATCATGGTTTCTGCTCGCGACGAAGAAGTAGACAAGATTCTTGGACTAGAGCTAGGAAGCGACGATTATCTCACCAAACCTTTTAGCCCTCGTGAATTAGTGGCACGCGTGAATCGGGCACTCCAACGTTGGAAACAGATGAAGTCTCATGCGGAAGAATCCCCTTTCATTGCAAAAGACAGTAACCCGGAAGAGGCTGCTAACAGCGCTCTTGTATTAGATAAGAAAAAACGTCTGGTCTATTCTTTTGGGGAGGAAGTAGAGGTGACCTCGAAAGAGTTTCAGGTGCTTAGCCTTTTATCGGAGCATCCGAATCGGGCTTTTTCCCGTGATGAGCTGCTCTCTCTTATATGGGGATACGATTATTTTGGAAGTGATCGAGTGGTTGATGATCTCATTCGTCGTATCCGAAAAAAGCTGGACAAGATCCCTATCGAAACCGTCTGGGGCTTTGGATATCGCCTGCGAACATTGGAAGGAACGAAGGATGAATGAGTATCCAATTTCGCATTACGTTGATGTTCGCCCTTCTTCTCTGTCTTGTTATAGGGGTATCAGCTGCCCTGATCAATTCGTTTTTGCTGGATAATTTAATCGAGCAGCAAAAGAATGAATTAAACCTAAAAGGTCGATTCTGGATTGAAAAAATGAACGAATCGAATGTAAAGATTGAAACTGAAGGAGTCGCAGAACTCGAAAAGCTTCTCGTCTCCAATCGCAAGATAGAAGTTTTGCTCTTAGGAAAAAAGAAAAAAGTGCTCTACACATCCCTGCCTTCTTCCAATTTGAATGAGTGGATGGATGCCCTTGAGCGTAAAGCGGAGAAAAGGCAAAATCGAAACATTTGGATGGTCGGTAGCGATGATTATGTGGTCGTTAACTTACCTTTTAAAAACGACGAAAAGCAACGACTGATTCTGGCCTCTCCTGTACGTGGACTAAAAGACATTCGTATGGAGATGACGAATAACATATTGCTCATCGTTTTGATTGGAGCCGTATCTACCATTTTGCTCAGCTTTTTTATTACGCGTAGTATGGTGAAGCCACTACATAAATTGACGAGAGAAATTAAAAAGGTTCAAGCACGTCGTTTTTCCGAAGTCCAACTCATTCCTGCTCGCGGTGAAATTGCTGAAGTCTCGAATAGTGTTTACTCCATGGCACAAGAGCTCGATCGTTTCCATGAAATCCAGCGGCAATTTTTACAGAATGCTTCCCACGAGCTAAAAACCCCTCTCATGTCCATTCAAGGATATGCCGAGGGAATTCGCGATGGCGTTTTTGTTGATGATGCTGCTGAAAAAGGTTTTGATGTAATTGTAGAGGAAACCAATCGATTGAAGCATATTGTGACTGAAATTATATTGTTGGCCAAGCTCGAAGGCGAAGAGAATTTGTTTGATCCCTCATGGCTTTCCGCTACTGACCTGGTGAATCGAGCCATTGAGCGTTTACACCCTTTGCAGCTCCAACACAATGTAACGATTTCAGTACGTCCGCCTAAAACCAATGACCTAGTGTACGTCGATGAAGGAAAGTTTCTTCAAGCCTTGTTGAATATCATTGGAAATGCTTTGCGCCATGCCAAGGATCAGATCACGATCGAAATCAAATCAGGCAAACGCCATCTCCAAATAGAAGTACAAGATGATGGTGAAGGCGTCGCGGAAGAGCTTCTCCCTCATTTATTTCATCGTTTTGTGAAAGGAAAAAATGGTGATGTCGGACTGGGGTTAGCTATTTCTCGAGCAATTATCGAACGTTCGCACGGCCGTCTCCAAGCAGAAAATGGTCCACTCCACGGCGCTGTTTTCCGTATCATCCTTCCCTTGTATTCGCAGCCTGAAAACTAACTAACACCCGAGTGATCTAGTGTCCACTCGGGTGTTTTTCTTTCAATCCATATATTTGCCTCTACATGTTCCCGGAAATTTTCGCCGTGAGCGCGTTCCTTCCAATCCGCATAACCAATACAGAAGCGATCAAGCAAAATATTCCCGCAATGATAAACATGATGAAGTAACTATTCAACATGGTATAAATAACTCCTCCACCGTAAGCGGCCACAGCAGCACCTAACTGATGTGCGGCTAATATCCACCCAAACAAAATTCCTGATTGCTGTTTTCCAAAAATATCGGTTGTCAACTTAAGTGTTGGAGGAACTGTAGCTACCCAATCTAGGCCATAGAAGACAATGAATATGCCCAAGGTAAACGTAGAAGAGGACAGTGCTGCAGGAAGCAGCATTAACGAAAATCCCCGTAAACCGTAATACCAAAACAAGAGCCAACGATTGTTAATTCGGTCCGATAGCCATCCCGACAATGTTGTTCCGATAATGTCAAAGATACCTATGAGAGCGAGTAAACTTGCAGCCGTTACCGCTGGAATGCCGTACTCCATACAAGCAGCTATAAAATGAGTACCGATTAAACCATTGGTAGAAAGACCGCAAATAAAAAAGCTTCCAGCCAACAACCAGAAATCAAAGGAACGAGATCCTCTTACTAAACCATCAACAGCTGCACGAAAAGGGTTTTGCTTAATGTCTTCTATTTCTTGATCAGCTTCTGTCGCACCAAATGCCTGAAGTCCCTTATCACTTGGTCGATCACGCATCAAGACAGCCACAATCGGAACCAAGATCAGAGCTGCTGTTGCAATCACCCACGATGCCGTACGCCAGCCATCTGATTCAGCCAAGCTCGCGAGAAGAGGAAGAAATACCAGCTGTCCTGTTGCACCGCTTGCTGTTAATATACCCATAACCAATCCTCGTTGCTTCACAAACCAGCGATTTGCGATCATTGCTCCTAATACGGAAGCCGTGCATCCTGAACCCAGTCCAACAACGACTCCCCAAAGTACAGTCAGTTGCCAGGAAGCCTGCATCCAAGTAGTGAGGGATGAACCCAATGCCAACAGGATAAGAGCAATGATCGTGATACGCCTTATTCCGAACCGATCCATGACTGCTGCCGCAAACGGACCTACCAATCCGTATAGCAATAGATTAATGGACAGCGCTATTGAGATAGAAGAGCGACTCCAGCCAAATTCTTGTTCAACAGGAACCATAAATACACCAGGAGCAGAGCGAATTCCAGCGCCAACCAAGAGAATGAAAAAGGTGACACCCGCAATGATCCAAGCGTAGTGGAGCCGACTCGAAGTAGCTTGTTTCATAATGACATGACTCCTTTTTTAAAATAATACGTCAGAAATTTCAGTTTTCAAATAGTACAAAAAAAACCATCCAAGCTGGATGGCC
>NZ_JABMIV010000026.1:0-1585 GCF_013332445.1 Brevibacillus sp. HB1.1
GCTAAACCAGCTAATAGGATGTCAACATTTTTCAATAAAACGTGTTTTGTTTAATTGTTATACTAAAAATGAGCATGGCAAATAACCATCCAACGTCGTGATGGAAGGCTTTTTCTCTATTGTTGCTTATTGGTATTAAGCAATATCAAGGAAAGTCTCTTTACGCTTTAACAGGATGTAAATCCAGTGAATCAGTTTGTTTACGCAAGCAATGATGGTGACTTTAAACGGCTTTCCTTCAGCGCGTTTTCTGTCATAAAACTCTTTTAGCTTCTTATTGCGCGAACTCCTGATGCCACATAGGACAGCCATATATAAGGCATGTCGCAACCTGCTGGAACCTCTTTTCGTGATTCGATTAATGGTTGCAGTAAACTTACCAGAAGAATGCACACTAGGATCGATTCCGGCAAAGGCAACAAGTTTTTTAGGGTGATTAAACCGCTCTATCTCACCAATTTCAGAGATAATCGTTGCCGCGATTTTTTCTCCGATACCAGGGATAGATTGGATAATCTTATATTCTTCAATTTCTGATGCGAGAGCATCAATTCGTTGCTCCAAATTGGACAGATGCTCTTGATATTGAAGAATCATACGAATATACATCTCAAGACTGATCAAATGACTTTCGTACACTGCTTTTTGAAATGGATTGCGACTTGCTGCGTCCATTATTTTTTTCGCCTTTTCTTCGGCCCAAGTGTTGGAACGGCTGATACATATAGCTTCGATTCGTTTCGTCAATTCAGATTCCTTAGCTTTTAAGACCTCTTCCGAGGTAGGGAACTCCAGTAAAATGTGCAAAGATACCTTCGAAAACAAGTTTCCAAATACAGTTCTAAACTCAGGGAATACTTGGTCTAAAATGGCATGGAACTGTAATTTTGCTTGCACACAAAGATCAGTTAGAGAGTCATGCTGTCTTGTTAGATTACGGAGGTTTAACAGCTGTAACCCTCTCTTCTTATAAGGTTGTAGTTCCTCCTTGTAATACAGCTCACATAAATGATAAGCGTCAATCGCATCCGTTTTTACCTTGCGTAAGCTTGATTTTTTTGCTTGATATGAGATGAGTGGGTTTATAAGAATATACAAGTAATCTTGTTCTTCTAGACACTGAGTAATCGGAGTCTGGTAGTGTCCAGTTGACTCCAGAACAACCGGAGGTTGTTGACCAGTTATACTTTCTACATTCTTGAGAAAGTGAAGAAAAGTATCTAGTCCCTCACGAGTATGCGAAATGCTAAAGCTTTTTCCATATGGCTGACCCTTGTCTAAAAATACCTGAACTTGGCTTTCCCCTTTAGATACATCCAGACCAACGACTGGATTCATTGTATCGCTCCTTTTCTAAGATAATTTGCCGGTAACCCCTAATCCTGCTTGTAGTATCATAGCTTCGCTTGTTATACGGGATCTCGTCCCAACCAGCCTCAAACATGTTTCTACAAGTAGGGGGTGAACAGTTTAGCGTACGGGGTCAATGCCCCACGGGCAGGGACGTTCTACCCCGGCTACCGTAATCGTAGAACCATATTAAAAATGGTCAACCAGTAAAAACTGGCTGACCTCATAATACGAA
>NZ_JABMIV010000027.1:0-1522 GCF_013332445.1 Brevibacillus sp. HB1.1
GTGGTTAAGTTACTAAGGGCACACGGTGGATGCCTTGGCGCTAGGAGCCGAAGAAGGACGCAGCGAACTGCGATAAGCCTCGGGGAGCGGTAAGCACGCTTTGATCCGGGGATCTCCGAATGGGGTAACCCACCATCTGTAATGGGATGGTATCCTTCACTGAATACATAGGTGATGAGAAGGCAGACCCGGTGAACTGAAACATCTAAGTAGCCGGAGGAAGAGAAAACAATAGTGATTCCGTCAGTAGTGGCGAGCGAACGCGGAAGAGCCTAAACCGTCGGGTTTACCCGGCGGGGTTGTGGGGCGTCTCACATGGAGTTACAAAAGACGCGCGTAGGTGAACAGCTTGGGAAAGCTGACCATAGAGCGTGATAGTCGCGTAACCTAAACGCGCGTCTCTCCGAGACCAACCCCGAGTAGCGCGGGACACGTGAAATCCCGTGTGAATCTGGCAGGACCATCTGCTAAGGCTAAATACTACCTAGCGACCGATAGTGAACCAGTACCGTGAGGGAAAGGTGAAAAGCACCCCGGGAGGGGAGTGAAATAGTACCTGAAACCGTGTGCTTACAAATAGTCGGAGCCCGTTAAAAGGGTGACGGCGTGCCTTTTGTAGAATGAACCGGCGAGTTACGGTAGCGTGCGAGGTTAAGTTGAAGAGACGGAGCCGCAGCGAAAGCGAGTCTGAATAGGGCGATAGTACGCTGCCGTAGACCCGAAACCGTGTGATCTAGCCATGTCCAGGGTGAAGGTAGGGTAACACCTACTGGAGGCCCGAACCCACGCACGTTGAAAAGTGCGGGGATGAGGTGTGGCTAGCGGTGAAATTCCAATCGAACTCGGAGATAGCTGGTTCTCCCCGAAATAGCTTTAGGGCTAGCCTCGGAATTTAGAGTCTTGGAGGTAGAGCACTGATTGGACTAGGGGCCCTCATCGGGTTACCGAATTCAGTCAAACTCCGAATGCCAATGACTTATGTCCGGGAGTCAGACGGTGAGTGCTAAGATCCATCGTCAAAAGGGAAACAGCCCAGACCATCAGCTAAGGTCCCCAAGTATACGTTAAGTGGGAAACGATGTGGAGTTGCCCAGACAACCAGGATGTTGGCTTAGAAGCAGCCACCATTTAAAGAGTGCGTAATAGCTCACTGGTCGAGTGACTCTGCGCGGAAAATGTAACGGGGCTAAACGTATCACCGAAGCTATGGCAGTCCTTACGGACTGGGTAGGGGAGCGTTCCAAGCAGCAGTGAAGCCGTACTGGAAAGAGCGGTGGAGCGCTTGGAAGTGAGAATGCCGGTGTAAGTAGCGAAAAGACAAGTGAGAATCTTGTCCACCGAAAGCCTAAGGTTTCCTGGGGAAGGCTCGTCCTCCCAGGGTTAGTCGGGACCTAAGCTGAGGCCGAAAGGCGTAGGCGATGGACAACAGGTTGATATTCCTGTACCACCTCTGTTCCGCTTGAGCAATGGCGTGACGCAGGAGGATAGGGTGAGCGGCCTACTGGATGGCCGTCCAAGCAGT
>NZ_JABMIV010000028.1:0-1435 GCF_013332445.1 Brevibacillus sp. HB1.1
TGAAATGACCCCATAAAGTTGGACACGTATTATATTTAAGCAATATGAAGGGTTTGAGTTCGGTATTGTACTGGACTCAAGCCTTTTAATTTTGTCTTGATTCGCTTGCAGTTATAGTAGTCGATATATTTCGCTAACTCGCGTTTAAAATGCTCAACACTTTCAAACTGCTGTGTATATAAAAATTCCGATTTTAAAATGCCAAAAAAACTCTCCATCACAGCATTGTCATAACAGTTCCCTTTTCGTGACATACTCTGTGTGATTTTCTTTTCCTTTAATGCCTGTTGGTACTTGCCCATTTGGTAATGCCATCCTTGATCCGTATGGATCAAGAGATTATCTTTGTCGGTTAGGCGCTTAAAGGCATCTTCCAACATGTTAGAAACAAGGGAGTATCTTGGTCTCGAATCAATTGTATAAGCGATAATTTCTCCGTTAAACAAATCCAGCATCGGTGATAAATATAGCTTTTCACCAAACAATTTAAACTCCGTAATATCTGTTACCCACTTCTCATTTGGTTTTCCTGCTTGAAAGTTACGGTCTAAAATATTTCGGGCAACTTTTCCGATTTTCCCCTTATAGGAGCGATATTTTTTCATCCGAACAATGCTTTTTAGGCCCATTTCATTCATTAATCGCTGTACTTTTTTGTGATTAACCTGGTGTCCGAGATTTCTCAGCTCGTCCCTTATGCGACGATATCCGTAGCGTCCTTGATGTTCATGGTAAATAGCTTGAATCATTGCCTTTACTTCGGCATGTTTGTCTTGAGAACCGAAGGTTTTTACATAGTAATAATAGGTGCTGCGTGGAATACCTGCGAATTTAAGTAACGTTTTTATAGGAAATTCAGTCCTTAGTTCAAATACTACTTGCGCCTTGTCTTGCTTTGTAACTTTTCCTTGTTTTGAACTAAGGTATTCAACTTTTTTAAGTAAGCATTCTCCATACGTAAACGCTCTACTTCTGCTTGTAATGCCTCAACTGATCCTTCCATGGGTGTTGCTTTCTTATTTTCCTTCTTCATCGCTGGACGCCCCTTTTTCTTTGGTATAAGGGCGTCTTTTCCTTGTGATTGAAATTCTGACCTCCACTTTCGAACTAAGCGGGGAGAGGAGATCTGAAAGATGGCGGCAGTTTCATTCGGAGACGTCCCGTGATTCTTCATATAATTGAGTACGTCTAGTTTAAACTGTGTTGAGTGCCGTGTATATGATGTTATAAACGCTTCTGCACCGTGTTTCTCGTATTGCATCACCCAAACTCCAACCATACTTTTGTGTGTACCAATAGACTCAGCAATAGCAGCATGAGTCTCTTCGCCATACAAATAGCGAAGAACTGCTGATAATTTATCTTTTGCAGTAAACTTAGACAAAAAACTGCACCTCCAACTGTTAGATGTGTCTAACAATCGGGGTGCAGTTCA
>NZ_JABMIV010000003.1:0-564254 GCF_013332445.1 Brevibacillus sp. HB1.1
TTATTAAAGAATGGCGAAAAGTAATCATAAATGGCTCGGTAGCTCAGTCGGTAGAGCAGAGGACTGAAAATCCTCGTGTCGGCGGTTCGATTCCGTCCCGAGCCACCACTAATTTAATTCAACAGCGCCGGTATAGCTCAATTGGTAGAGCACCTGACTTGTAATCAGGGGGTTGTGGGTTCAAGTCCTATTGCCGGCACCACCATTGGGGTATAGCCAAGCGGTAAGGCAACGGACTTTGACTCCGTCATTCCTAGGTTCAAATCCTAGTACCCCAGCCATTTGCGAGCCATTAGCTCAGTTGGTAGAGCATCTGACTTTTAATCAGAGGGTCGAAGGTTCGAGTCCTTCATGGCTCACCAGTTTTTTTGCTGAATAAGCAAAGCTGCGTGATAGTAAGAGTAATGCCTTTTCTGTTCTAAGTAAAATGCGGGTGTGGCGGAATGGCAGACGCACCAGATTTAGGTTCTGGCGGGCAACCGTGGGGGTTCAAGTCCCTTCACCCGCACCATACTATAACAGAAAGCTTTGTCCTCAGTACAAACCACATAAGATGTAACATGCGGACGTAGCTCAATTGGTAGAGCGTCGCCTTGCCAAGGCGAAGGTCGAGGGTTCGAGACCCTTCGTCCGCTCCATTTATTTGTGCCCTTAGCTCAGCTGGATAGAGCGTTTGACTACGAATCAAAAGGTCGGGAGTTCGAATCTCTCAGGGCACGCCATATTTCATATGAAACCGAAGAGTAGGAATAGATCCTACTCTTTTTTTTATAATGACTTGTGTATTTTTGCAAATTTTAAGCAAATTTCCCTTGTATCTCCTATTTGCATCCATTACTTTAGAATTACGCTGAAAGCATGGAGGAACAGCTGTTACAAACCTGCGGAAGAATATCATGGAACAGGAGTTGTATCAACATGAACCCTATCAAATTGGAACAAGTAAACCCTGCAATAGCCAGTTTAATCGATAATATAGAAAAAGTATTGATTGGTAAACGCTCCGTGATTGAGCTGATGGTAGCCGCTATTCTAGCGAATGGTCACGTTTTGCTCGAAGATGTACCAGGCGTTGGGAAGACCATGATGGTACGGGCATTGTCCAGATCAATCAGCGGTGAGTTTAAACGTATTCAATTTACCCCAGATTTGTTGCCAACGGATGTGACAGGGGTTGCTATCTTTAATCAAAAAAGTCTGGAGTTTGAGTTCC
Source organism: Brevibacillus sp. HB1.1 (assembly GCF_013332445.1). Classification (NCBI taxonomy): domain Bacteria; kingdom Bacillati; phylum Bacillota; class Bacilli; order Caryophanales; family Paenibacillaceae; genus Brevibacillus; species Brevibacillus sp. HB1.1. The sequence continues at coordinate 1,214 of NZ_JABMIV010000003.1, forward strand.
GTCAAGGGCCGATTTTTGCGAATGTCATTCTTGCAGACGAAATCAACCGGACTTCGCCAAAAACACAATCTGCACTTTTGGAAGCAATGGAAGAGCGCTCAGTAACAATCGATGGTGCTACGTATCGATTGGCAGAGCCGTTTTTTGTGATGGCTACGCAAAACCCATTAGAGTATGAAGGGACCTTCCCATTACCTGAAGCTCAATTGGACCGATTTTTCATGCAATTAAGTTTGGGGTATCCAACGGTAGAGGAAGAAATGCGGATGCTGTCCAGATTCTCGGCAGCGAACCCATTGGAAGAGCTTCAGCCGGTTATGACCACAGCCGAGCTGGCGGAACTTCAACGCCAGGTGTCGACGATTAAGGTATCGGAAGGAATAAAAGAATACATCGTACGTCTATGTCATCGTACGCGTGAGCACCATCATATCTATCTAGGCGTGAGCCCGCGCGGTTCCCTTGCTCTTTTCCGGGCTGTTCAGGCGTTGGCCTTCGTTCGTGGACGTGACTATGTCATTCCAGATGACGTGAAGGAACTAGTTCCAGTTGTGTTTGCACACCGTATGATTGTGAAACCAGAAGCAAGACTGGAAGGAGCAACCGTAAATCGGGTGTTGGCTATGATCTTGTCTGAGACCCGTGTCCCGGTAAGCTAAGGCGGTGATTGCAGATGAGACAGCAAAGGTGGGGTAGGCTCAAGGCGATTGCATTAGTCCTGATCACGTATGCATTCGCAAAATTTCAAGGTGGCTTCTCAAGCTGGTTTCTTTTCTATAGTAGTTTGGTGTTTCTCCTGTATGAAATTGTGGCTTATGTACTCATGTTCACGAAGCTAGAAGTCGAGCGTGAACTAGATCGCAATCGTCTACAGGATGGGGAAGATGTCATTGTAACGATACGCCTGCGCCGGAGGATTTGGTTTCCGCTGGGATGGCATATGATTATGGAGCCATTGCCGGCGAGGCTGGCTGGCGTGTATGAACCGCATCGACAACTGATATTCCCATGGTTCAAAAGGGAAGTCGAGTTTCGGTATGTCATACCCAATGTACCGCGTGGATACTATCGTCTCGATGAATGTGTAGTGAGCGGCGGGGATTTTTTTGGATTTTTTGAGCGTCGGAAGGTTTATTCGATTTCTCAGGAGTTTCTCGTTTATCCAAAATACAAAGAATTGACCCATTGGGCCCTGGGTGACGGCAGCTTCAGTGGGACGGTGCATGTTTCCCATCGACGCTCTGACGACGTAGCAGCAGTACGCGGCGTAAGAGACTATCATCGGGGCGATCGGTTGAGCCAAATTCATTGGCGAGCTTCCGCACGGGGGATGGGTCTGAAGACGAAAGAGTTTGAGCATCAGGCGATGAATCAGGCTGTCTTTTTCCTTGATGTGGAGAAGGCGAGCTACCAAGGGAAGCCTGTGCACTTGTTCGAAACAGCAGTGAAGCTAGCTGCGAGTCTGATCGCTTACGCCAATCGGAATCAATACCATTATGGGCTCGTGTACAAGCAAGCAGAACGTATATCGATACCACCAGGACTGTCCCATGCTCATTTCCTCAGAGTTTTTGATCAATTAGCTCGTGTCGCACCAGAAGGACAAGAGTTATTTGCAAGAATTGTGGGAAGAGAATCATTGGAGCAGCCTCAAGGTGTCACTTTGATTATTATTACACCGCATGTAGAAAAAACGCTGATCAGTCGTTTGGTCACACTGGCTCAAAAAGGTAGACGGGTGCAGTTGTTTCTCATGCAGAACGAGTCAACGATTTCGCATGAACAAAAGCAAGCGTTGCAGCTGCTTGGCGCAAACAAAGTAACATGTACGTCTATTCACATGGATGATCAAGAGTGGAAACGGATTGGAGGTGCATAGACTCATGAGCGTTTGGAAGCGTCCAACGATTTGGGAATGGGTCTTGGCCCTTTTTCTGTTCCTGATGTTAAGAGAGTGGCTTCTTCCTCTACAGACATTAACTGATACGGGCATTCTATGGCCGTTTTATGCGATTGTGGCTGGAGTCATTATCATTGACCTGTTGATCCCTTATCGGTGGCTAACCTTGCCGATCAAGGCTCTGGGGCTAGTGGTGCTTTTGCATGCTACTTTATTTGACAAACCGTTTTTTGACACGGAATGGATTGGCGAATTGTACGGGCAGATGATTCACGATCTTCCGTTAGCGTTTCAACAGGATTGGGCCAGCATGTCGATCTTGTCGCGGAATACGATGTTTGATCTCGTTTTGGTGTTGTTAGCGACAATGTTAACGTATCTTGTGCTGGAACAACGGCAAGGCTTATGGTTTGTCTTTTTGACGGAACTGTATTTGGCTGTGTTGGATACGTTTCTCCCGTATGATGCCAGTGCAGGGGTTGTACGGACGCTGATCATTGGTTTCCTGATGCTGGCCATTAGCCATCTGATGAAGATGACGAACATGGCAACACTGGCAGGGAAGAGAAGCCGAATCATGCTCAACTCACTGCTGGCTTCGGTGATGGTCATTATGGTCTGTATAGGCATCGGTTATGCTGCACCGAAGTCAGGACCGTCATGGCCTGATCCGATCGCCTTTTTAACAGGGAAAGGAAACGATACCCCTGTTGGTGTGATGAAAAAAGTAGGATACGACAACAACGACGAACGGTTGGGCGGTCCTTTCATGCAAGATAACACATTAGTGTTTATTGCAAAGACGAACGAGCGCAGCTATTGGCGCGGTGACTCGAAGGACGTGTATACGGGAGTTGGTTGGGAAAAAGGCGATAGAGAGTACGAGTCAATCCTGGACCCGCAAACCTATACATGGGAGAATACGTTGTTTCAAGGGCTTGAAACGAAGAAGGTACAAGCAACATTAGAATTTAAAGGCCCGCAGCAATTCCCGACTGTCTTTTATCAAGGTCAGCTGAAAAAGGTGAGCAACTACGCTCCACCAGAGGCAACCGTTGTTTATGACAAAATGAATCAGCAGCTCGAAGTACGGGCAGGAAAAATCAACTTGGTTCAGCTGAGTGAGAAAAACGGTCGGCCAGAGTACGGCCCCAATCCGCTTTTGCTCAAACTGAATCAATACAAGGTCGAGACAGAAGTACCGATTGTCAGTGAAAAGGCCGTGACGAATGCGGGGACGAACTATCCGGATGATATCAAAGAGCGCTATTTGCAAGTGCCAGCCTCGGTGCCTCCGCGAGTAAGAGAGCTTGCTGCAACGATTACGAAGGATGCCAAAACTCCTTATGACAAAGTGAGAGCGATCGAGAATTACTTGCGCTCAAGTGGAAAATATAAGTATGAAACGAAAGACGTTCCAGTCGCTGCAGAAGGTCAGGATTTTGTCGATCACTTCTTGTTTGACAGCCTTCGAGGGTACTGTGACCATTTCTCCACTTCGATGGCGGTTATGCTTCGTACCTTGGATATCCCAACACGTTGGGTCAAGGGCTTTGCTCCAGGTGAACGAGTGGGAACGGATGCGTTTAACTACGAGACTGTAGAAGTGCGCAACAAGGATGCTCACTCGTGGGTAGAGGTATACTTCCCGGAGGTTGGTTGGGTTCCTTTTGAAGCGACGAGTTCATTCATGTCACCTGTTCGTTTTAATTATGATCTGGTCACCTCACAGCCGCAGATCCCCGTTCCATTGCCAAACATGGAGAATCAAACGAATATTAATCGTGGGGATGGACGTTTCAATGAGCTGGAAGAGGGCGACAGACCAGCAGGCAGCTGGATTAAGATTCCATGGCAAGTAAATGCGGGATTGGCTGTAGCCGCTATCGTAGCAGGAATTATCGCGTGGCGCCGCAGACAAGACATCCAGCTATGGTGGATGCGCAGGCAACTGAATCAAGAGCGAAGCAGTGAGTTCCCAGATCGGTACCATCTGCTGATGCGAATGATGGAGCGAGTCTACACGCGCAGACAGCCAGGAGAAACATTGCGGGAGTATGTGGGCAGGATGACCCTGCCGGCAGACAAGCGACAAGACCTGCGCTATTTGACGGAGCTGTACGAACGTACCGTGTATGGCTACAAACAAATGGAACAAAAGGCGAGAACAACAGCAGAGCAAATACTCGAACGGTTAATCCGTCAATTGAAGCCTTGAACAATGCCGTTCCATCTGCTAGAATGACGATCAATGAGACTCGTATAATGATCAGGAATAGGGCCTGAAAGTTTCTACCGCTAGACCGTAAATTTGGCGACTACGAGGAGAGCACATCGGATTTTTGTACATGCAAACCGCACATGTGTACACAAGCTGGGACGTTGCCTCCGTATTGTTTATCGGAGATGGCAGTCCCGGCTTTTTTGCAAATATGCGACAACTTCGCATGGCATGCCGACACTTGCACGTCCTGTATGTTACAGGAGAAGGGGGATATGATGGACAAGTCAATGGAAATGGTCGTCGTACTCGATTTCGGAGGCCAGTACAATCAGTTGATCGCGCGCCGTGTACGCGATCTGGGTGTTTATAGTGAACTGATACCGTTCAATACACCTGTTGAAAAGATTAAAGAGATGAATCCAAAAGGGATTATTTTCTCTGGCGGACCTGCTAGCGTGTACGAAGAGGGAGCACCAACTGTAGACCCTGCGATTTTTGATCTGGGCTTGCCTGTATTGGGTATTTGCTACGGTATGCAGTTGATGAGCCATTTGACGGGCGGAAAAGTAGAACGCGCGGGTAAACGCGAGTACGGAAAAGCTGAATTGCGGATGCAGCAAAAACACAGCTTGTACGACAAATGGGATACGAACGAAATCGTGTGGATGAGCCACTCTGACAAAGTAGTGGAGCTCCCAACCGGATTTGTTATTGATGCGGTAAGCGACAGCTGCCCGGTAGCTGCGATCAGCAACCCTGAGCGCCAGCTGTACGGCGTACAGTTCCATCCAGAAGTAGTTCATACCCAAAAAGGTACTGAGTTCATCGGAAACTTCCTGTTCAACATTTGTGGATGTGAAGCGAATTGGAGCATGACGACGTTCATCGAGGACGAGCTGGTTCGCATTCGTGAAACAGTTGGCAATAAGCAAGTACTGTGTGCGTTGAGCGGCGGTGTGGATTCTTCCGTAGTAGCAGCGCTGATTCACAAAGCGATTGGCGATCAATTGACGTGCATGTTCGTTGACCACGGTCTTCTGCGTCAAGGGGAAGCAGAAGGCGTAATGGAAACATTCGCTGAGAAATTCTCCATGAAAGTGCTCAAGATCGATGCGCGCGAGCGTTTCATGAGCAAGCTCAAAGGTGTATCTGACCCAGAGCAAAAGCGCAAAATCATCGGTAACGAGTTCATTTATGTATTCGATGAAGAAGCAGCCAAGCTGACAGATATGGACTTCTTGGCACAGGGTACGCTGTACACCGATATCGTGGAGAGTGGAACAGCAACTGCGCAAACGATCAAATCGCACCACAACGTAGGCGGTTTGCCAGAAGACATGAAGTTCACGTTGATTGAACCATTGAAAACCTTGTTCAAAGACGAAGTACGCAAACTGGGTAAAGAGCTGGGCTTGCCAGATGAGATTGTTTGGCGTCAGCCATTCCCAGGACCAGGCCTCGGCATTCGTGTTTTGGGTGAAGTTACGGAAGAAAAACTGAAGATCGTTCGTGAATCCGATGCGATCTTGCGTGAGGAGATTGCCAAGGCAGGTCTCGATCGGGAAATCTGGCAGTACTTCACGGCTTTGCCAAACATGACGACCGTAGGTGTAATGGGAGATGTTCGTACGTATTCTTACACAGTAGGGATTCGTGCGGTAACGTCCATTGATGGTATGACTGCTGACTGGGCACGCATTCCGTGGGATGTATTGGAGAAAATCTCTGTGCGTATCGTGAATGAAGTAGACAATGTTAACCGCATTGTGTATGATGTAACGTCCAAACCACCAGCAACAATTGAGTGGGAATAGGAACAAAAAATTACTCTCTTTTATTTGCGTGATTTGCGAATAAAAGAGAGTTTTTTTTATGACCAAGAATTATCTCGTTCCATACATCATGAGAAGCTTCCCATTTTCTTTGGCTAGAGCAATATAAATGACCCCGCCTAGCCATCCCGGCGGAAGAGTTCCTTCGATAATCCAAGCTTCTGCAATCGGGTTATAGCTGATAGCGAAGGGAGCTTCCTCTAAAAACGGAGAATAGTGCTCCGCTAAATAGGAGAAGATTGCAGTGGCAACGGCGTGTTCATCTATAAGCTCACCAAAAGCAATTTCATCTCCAAACCGATCTTGCTGGAGAAGAGTGTCGCGATCAGCGAAATAGAGTTCAAACCTCCCATATAAATTCTCATCATACAAATCACGTTCTACAAAGCCATATTCGATGACCTTTTCCTTTTGATGAATGTTGCGTTTGCTCTTTTTCTTATCGTCGACCCGTATGATTATTCGATTGACTCGAAGCCGATCACGTTCTCGCTCCTGCTCCGCTATTATTTGCTCCCAAGCATCCATATAGCTCATTTTGGACCACCCTAAAAGAGATTGTTGAGATCTGGAAGAATCTATGCAAGTATAACACAGGCCGTATTAGAAAATATCCGGATATTAAACTCTTTCCAAAAATGAATGTTCGTATTTTCGTTGACATTCCCTATGTCACCTGATAAACTTCTCAATGTGAGCAGGTAATATAGGAAGGTTCGTATATTCTTGAGAATATGGCTCGAGAGTTTCTACATGGTCGCCGTTAACGACCTGGCTACGAACAAAATGTCATCGGGATCTGATTTTGTAATTATATTTGGAATTATTCCCGGAGTGTTTTGTTTGAAGGCCAGGCGCATGATAAGAGCGTCCGGGCCTTTTTTTGTGAAAAACGTCTCAACGTTTTTCATTACGGTCGGCAAAAAACAGTCTATCTGTTTTTTGCAACAAGATTAGTATGGGGGGACTTATAGGTGCGGAAGTATTTTGAGTTTGACAAGCTAGGCACCAATTACCGTCGCGAAATTATCGCGGGTATCACTACTTTTTTGGCAATGGCTTATATCTTGGCTGTCAATCCGTTCATTCTCAGTGGTGCTGATCTACCGCCAGATTTAAAAGCGAACTACCCTGAATTTGGCGCTGTCTTTACCGCAACGGCTTTGGCTGCTGCTCTCGGTACACTGCTAATGGGTATTCTCGGACGTTTGCCGATTGGTCAAGCTCCGGGTATGGGATTGAACGCATTTTTCACTTATACAGTCGTTCTGACGATGCAAATTCCTTGGCAACAGGCTTTGGCTGGCGTATTCCTTTCTTGTACGATCTTTTTGATTCTGTCCCTGACAGGTGTTCGTGAAGCGATCATCAAGGCGATTCCACAAAGCTTGAAATACGCAGTTTCGGCAGGGATTGGACTTTTTATTGCCTTTATCGGTTTGAAAAACGCGGGTATCATCGTAGCAAATGATGCCACCTTCGTAGCATTAGGACATCTGACCTTCTATCACGAGGGCATGAAGCCGGAAGAAATTTTGGCAGCGAAAAATGCATTGCTCGCTGTGTTTGGTTTGATCGTGACGGTCATTCTGCTTTCTCGCAAAATCAATGCGGGTATCTTTATCGGAATGTTGATTACAGCGATTACCGGGATGTTCTTCGGACTGGTGAATCTGCCTGAGCAAATCGTTTCTGCACCACCGAGCCTTGCTCCTACATTCGGTGCTGCATTCCAATATCTCGGTGATCCATCTGCATTGTTCACCATGAATATGCTGATTGTTGTTTTGACTTTCTTGTTTGTAGACTTTTTCGATGCGACGGGTACGCTCTTGGGTGTAGCGAACCAAGCTGGATTGCTTCGCGAAGACGGCAATTTGCCACGTCCAGGAAAAGCACTCGCTTCCGATGCGATTGCAGGTATGGCAGGTGCGGTACTTGGTACATCTACCACTACAGCTTATGTTGAGTCGACAGCAGGGGTAGCGGCAGGCGGACGCTCCGGATTTACCGCAGTTGTCACAGGGAGTATGTTCCTTCTGGCGTTGTTCTTCTCGCCGATTCTCGCAATTGTGACACCAGCGGTTACGGCACCAGCGCTCATTATCGTCGGTGTTCTGATGGCTTCTCATATTGCAAAAGTGGCTTGGGATGACCTGGATGAAGCGTTCCCTGCATTCCTGACGATTTTGTTGATGCCATTGACTTACAGTATTGCAACAGGTATTGCGACGGGCTTCATCGTTTATCCGGTGATGAAGGTAATGAAGGGCAAGGCTCGCGAAGTGCATCCGGCGATGTATGTGCTGTTCTTCGTCTTCCTGGCGTACTTCATCTGGTTGCGCGAATAGAATTTTTTGGGAATGGGGCTCTTCGTCTACTGGACGGGGAGCTTTTTTTGCGCTATGATAGGAAAAATCTTTTTTTGGAAGGATGGACCGATCAAAATGACAGGTCTCACTATGTTCCTTCAACAGCATCACCACACGTAGAGCGTTTGTATCTTCGGAAATTTTTCCGCAGGTGCAAGCGCTTCTTGTGCTTCGTGCCTGCGGTGGTGTATTTAGGAAGCCATGCGGGCAGGAAATTGCCTTGCATGGCTTTTTTGGTTTTCTTTATCTGAAAAAAGAAAGGGTGTTCCTCATGGAAAACGAAGTATTAAAAACGGTAAAAGGCACAAAAGATTTCATGCCGCAGGAGCAAATGCAACGAAACTGGATACGAAGGACACTCGAAGCCGTATTCGAGACATACGGCTGCAAACCGTTGGAGACGCCTATGCTACAGCACTACGAATTGCTGGCATCCAAGTACGGTGGCGGGGATGAAATCTTGAAGGAAGTGTATCGCTTGAACGACCAAGGAGATAGAGAGCTTGGGCTACGCTATGATTTGACCGTACCATTGACGAAGGTAGTGGGTATGAATCCTGAGATGCGGATGCCGTTCAAGCGGTATGAGATCGGAAAAGTATTTCGGGACGGTCCAGTGAAAACCGGGCGTTTGCGCGAATTTATTCAATGCGATGTCGATATCGTGGGAACGACATCGGTGCTGGCTGAAGCAGAATTGCTCAGTATGGCGTTTGAGGCATTCAAGCGGCTGGGGCTCGACGTGTACATTGAGGTCAACAACCGCAAGCTATTGTCTGGGGTGCTTCAGGAGTTGGGAGTCCCCGCTCTGCGGGCCGGGGATGTCATGCTGTCGCTGGATAAGCTCGAGAAGATCGGCGTGGATGGAGTGCGTGATGACTTGCGGGAGCGAAACGTCGAAGAGCCACTCGTTTTGGCGATTACGTCTTTCCTGCAAGAAGGTGTGATTACCCTGGATCTGTTGGCAGAGCGCTTTGTGTCCCCACTTGTTCAGGAAGGGATTCGGGAGCTGCGCGATATGCTTGCCTATGTAAAAGGAGCGGGTGTGGGTGGAGAGCTTCGGTTCTCTCCATTTTTGGCGAGGGGCTTAGGGATCTACACGGGAATTGTGTATGAGATTTTTTTGCAGGATGGAAGTCTTACGTCCAGTATCGGCAGTGGGGGACGTTACGATCAGATCATCGGTCGGCTTTTGGATGATGGACGAGAGTACCCCGCTGTAGGGATATCGTTCGGATTGGATGTCATTCTTGCAGCCTTGGCAAATCGCAACACGGGAGAGCAGAAGGCTGCCGATGTACTCGTCATTCCCCTCGGGACCGAAGCATCCAGTCTTGGTCTGGCCAATCGATTGCGAGAGGGCGGAATCAGAGTCGAGCTAGAGCTGACAGGTAGAAGACTGAAAAAAGCACTCGATTATGCAAACAAAGAAGGCGTTGCTTTTGCCTTGATCTATGGGGAAAACGAAGTGAACAGTGGGCAGGTCGTCGTCCGAGATATGCGAGAGGGAACGGAACAGCGGGTTCCTTTGGAGTTGGTTGAAAAGTGGCTGTCCGACAAGCTGTCAGGGTAAAGAGGAAAGATAGTCTTTTTCTTCCATTTTTTGTACAGTAGAGAAAAGGGGGAGATGGCGTGAAGAAATGGGTCTCAATGGTCGGTTGTAGCTTATTGTTTTTGACGTGGATGTTGCCTGTAAATGCTGAGGAGGGTACTGCGCTTAAGCGAAAACCACTCTATCAGGCTGATGTGCGAATTGATCCAATCAAGAAAGAAGTAGCAGGAACCGTAACAATTACCTTTTGGCCAAAAGACCCTACTCGTGCCTATCTCCATCTTTACCCGAACGTATTTACAGAAGAGCATCAAGGCATGCTATGGGAGGAACTTTTAGGCAATGGCCCAACGCTTGGCTCATATACTAATAAAAAGCTCTTGGTTGATGGAGTAGCGGTTGTCGGCAAACAGATAAAAGACCTGAACATCCTGGAAGTGCCTCTAGAAGGACAGGCGGGACTACGAAAGATTGTGATGGAGTTCGAGATGACTCTTCCGCGAAACGACGGCAGGATGTCGTACGATGACCAATCCATCTGGCTGGGGAACTGGCTCCCAGTTCTTGCTGTGTACGACAAGGAAGGGTGGCATCTCGATCCATACGAGCCTGTTGGTGATCCATTTTACAGTGAGAACGCAGATTATGAGGTGAACGTGACGCTGCCAAAAGACTATCAACTGGCGAGCACAGCGTCAGACAGGGCTGCGAAGCAGCTTTCTACTCGTGAGGGAGAAAAGACGATACAGCTGGGTGCAGAAAATGTGAGGGATTTTGCCCTAGTCGTCATGGATGACTCCTATCAGCAAACGGAAACAAAAGTGGGCGAGACAGTCGTCCGAACATGGTGGCGGAAAACAGATGATTCGGCAACTGCTGAGCAGATTCATGAAGCAGCTGCGAAGTCTCTCGCCTATTTTCATCATCAATTAGGTGCCTATCCATATACCGAATATGATGTGGTAAGGACTGGTGGCGCGATTAATGGGATGGAGTACCCAGCATTGGTCTTTCTCGACGGACGTCATTTCTTTGCTGGGGAAGAAACAGGTATCGTCACGGTTGTCCATGAGACGGCACACCAGTGGTTTTACGGCTTGCTCGGAAATAATCAGGTAAAGGAAGCATGGCTGGATGAGGGATTCACGGAGTACGTGACGCTCTCGTATTTATCTCAGCAAGACCCGCTGTTGGGAGCAGAACGGGTGCGCAGACGGCTGGAGCAGGGCACCTCTGTTCAGTATTACGTGGCAGAGGAACTGCGTCCTTGGCAAGCACTGTCTGCATTTCCTGATAATCAGAGCTATAGCGATCTTGTCTATTCCCGTCCGTCCTCGATGCTGTGGCTATTGCAGGGAGCGTGGGGGGAAGAAAGGGTACATGACGTTTTGAAACAGTATGTCGAGAAGTACCGTTATCAGGTTATGACCGGAAAGGAATGGGGAGCTTTTCTATCTGAGATGGCAGGAGAAGATGCAAGCGCCTTCTTGGATTATTGGTTGAAGGTAGACATGTCCCAGCAGGAACAGGCAGCAGCTTGGCTGGAGCGCCAACGTCTCAAGCATCAGAAGAAGTAATCGAAGGCAGGGGATCACGATGTGGCGGAAGCATTGGGTGGTCATCATGGCAGTAGGAGTCGTTTTGACTGTATTCTTGACCGTCCGTCCTTGGATAGGGAAGGCAGGCTTAGATGCTCATGAGATTGTGCCGATTGATCACAGGCAGGCTGCAGTTACTTACAAGGCCGACGTACAAATCGATATGAACAAGCACGTGGTGAAAGGCATGCTGACGGCTCGTTTTGTCCCAAAAGATGACCAAGCTTTTTTTCATCTATATCCCAATGCTTTTTCTGCAAATGCTGCTCTCAGTGGTGAAAACTGGGAGGTTGTGCTGGGTAAACAGCGTGAGCCTGGTGGTATCAAGATAAGCGACGTACGGGTAAACGGAAAAAGTGTCGGCGTACAGTATGCAGGAAAGACCAATACGCTTTTACAAGTGCCCCTTCCTGCAAGAGCAACGTCTGCTGAGACGGTGGTGGATATGAGTTTTCAGCTCGAGGTTCCTTATAACAATGGGCGAATGTCTTACCATGATCATGCGATGTGGCTGGGCAATTGGCTGCCGATTCTGGCGGTCAAGGACGCAGGAGGCTGGCGGCTCGATCCTTATTCCGCGATTGGCGATCCTTTTTACTCGGATATGGCGAATTATCATTTGCGTGTGCAGTTATTAGAGGGGTACCAGCTTGCTACGAGTGGATTAGAGAGCGTGGCTGTCATCACTGAGACGAGACCGCAACGGCTAAAAATCTATGAGGTGGACGCATGGAACGTTCGGGATTTTGCCCTTGTCGTCATGGACGATACGTACCAGCCCATATCTGGTAAGGTCGGGGAAACTATCGTACGTACGTGGGTGCAGAAAAGTGATGACTCGCAAAATGTTGAACGAATACATGAAACTGCTAAGGAGTCACTCGACTATTACGGAAAACAGTTCGGGTTGTATCCGTATAAGGAATACGATGTTGTCAAAACAGGCGGCTTCTTTGGTGGAATGGAATACCCGAGCCTCGTCTTTATTGCCCAAGAGTATTTTGACCGTAGCGATGCCATGGGGGAAGCGGTCGTAGCGCACGAAACGGCACATCAGTGGTTTTATGGGTTGGTCGGAAACGACGAGGTGCGAGAGGCTTGGCTGGATGAGGGACTGACGGATTATGCGACGATGGTATTTTTGCAGCAAAAGTTCCCCGCACGTTCACAAGCGTATATTCAGATGCGACTAGGCCAAGCACGTGCAGCGGAAGGATATGTGAACCAAGGAGTCACTGCGAAGTCATCCGTGGAAGCTTTTCCAGACTGGAGGAGCTACAATGACCTCGTTTACGGGCGAGCGGGTGCCATGTGGTGGAACTTGAAAGAAGAATGGGGAGTCGAACGACTGCATCAGGTGTTGCGCCAATATGTACGAGACCATCAATACAAACAGGCAAATGGGGAGCAAATCACAGCGCTATTGACTGCAGCTGCCGGGGCGGATGCCAGTCCCTATTTGGATTATTGGCTTCGGGTTGAGTTAGAGAAAGCCGAAGCGGCAAACAAATGGGTAGAAAAAGGCAAACACGAATAATTTTCGATCTTTCATTTTTAAATGTTCGGAAACGAGGTTGACAGGCAAACTTTCTCCCTGCTACACTGAATATGTTGAGTGAAAACGAGTTCGAATAGCCCAGGCGATGAGAGCGGCGCGAAAAGCCGTTAGTCGGTTGGGTTTTCTTCTGATGTTACAAAACGTAGGGGGCGAATGGTTCATGCTACAGCCTTTGGTAGGAGTCATTATGGGCAGTACGTCAGACTGGGAAACAATGAAGGAAGCTTGCGCAATTTTAGACGAATTGCAGGTGCCGTATGAAAAGAAGGTCGTGTCTGCACACAGAACGCCAGACTTGATGTTTACGTATGCCGAGACCGCTAAAAGCCGCGGCTTGGAAGTCATTATTGCGGGTGCGGGCGGTGCAGCCCATTTGCCAGGAATGGTGGCTGCTAAGACAGAATTACCAGTCATTGGTGTCCCGGTGAAATCATCCAACTTGAATGGTCTCGACTCGCTTTTGTCGATTGTGCAAATGCCAGGGGGCGTACCTGTGGCGACGGTTGCTATCGGAAAAGCTGGAGCCATCAATGCAGGGTTATTGGCTGCGCAAATTTTGGGGATCAAATATCCAGACGTACAAGAGCGGTTCGTGCAAAGACGTGATGATGTACGCAATAAGGTGCTGGAGGCTAGTGAACTCGAATGACGACCAAAGACCGTAAGCAAATCAAACCAGGATCGACCCTAGGAATACTCGGCGGAGGACAGCTTGGACGGATGATTGCTCTTGCGGGACGAGCTATGGGCTACCGCTTTGTCACAATGGACCCGACAGCAGACGCACCATGCGGCCAAACGGCTGATCGACAAATTGTTGCCAGCTACGATGATGTAGAAGCAGCGATGCAGCTTGCCTCGGTCAGTGATGTCATTTCTTATGAATTTGAAAATGTCGATGCGCAGGTGGCTGAAGTGTTGGAGAGCCGCGCTTATGTGCCACAGGGCAGCCGTCTTTTGCGCATCACCCAAAACCGGATTCGGGAAAAGACCGCCATTCGCGAGATTGGCATTCCTGTTGCTCCGTTTTGTGTTGTGAATAGCTTGGAGGATTTGCAGAACGCCGTGCGTGAACTGGGATTGCCTGCTGTAATGAAGACCGCAACCGGTGGCTATGACGGCAAAGGGCAATGGGTATTGAGAAGCGAGGCTGAACTGGCGGAGGCGTATGAAACGTTGTCCAAAGCAGGTACAGAGCTGATCGTGGAACAATTTGTACCATTCCAAATGGAGCTGTCTGTTATTGCTGCACGCAATCCTGCGGGAGAACTGGCTGTTTTTCCTGTGTCAGAAAATATTCATCAGGAAAATATCCTACACCTGAGCATTGTTCCAGCTCGTATTTCGGCTGAAGTAGCAGCCCGCGCGGAAGAAATTGCCCGCACGATTGTAGAAAAGTTGGATGTTGTCGGCCTCATTGCTGTTGAGCTGTTTTTGACCGAAGATGGTCAGTTGTATGTCAATGAATTGGCGCCGCGACCGCATAACTCCGGGCATTTTACCATGGATGCTTGTGTCACCTCGCAGTTTGAGCAGCATGTTCGGGCGGTTTGCAATCTGCCTTTAGGATCTACAGAGTTGCTCTCGAGCGTCGTGATGGTTAATATTTTGGGAGAGCATCTACAGCCTGTCATCGATCAGATCGACAAGCTGCCGCGCACAGCCAAGCTCCATTTGTACGGAAAAGCAGAGAGCAAGGCCAAGCGAAAAATGGGGCATATCAATGTGCTCGCCCCTACTGTAGAAGAAGCGCTCACCCTGATTGATGAGCTGAAAATCTGGACGAATACATCGGAGGTATTATCATGATCGAACGTTATTCCCGACCGGAAATGCGCGCCATTTGGACGGAAGAAAACAAATTCAAAGCGTGGCTGGAAGTAGAAATTCTCGCGTGTGAAGCATGGTCCAAGCTGGGCGTCATTCCTGAGGAAGACGTGAAAAAGCTGTGGGATAAAGCTACTTTTGACATGAACAGAATCTATGAGATCGAAGAAGAGACACGCCATGATGTGGTGGCGTTTACCCGTGCGGTATCGGAAACCTTGGGCGAAGAAAAGAAGTGGGTGCATTACGGACTGACTTCTACAGATGTAGTGGATACTGCTCTGTCTTACCTGCTGCGTCAGGCGAACGAAATTTTGGAGAGTGATATCCAAGACTTCATCGAGATTTTGGCAGACAAAGCTCGTGAGCACAAGGATACGGTTTGCATGGGTAGAACGCATGGTGTACATGCGGAGCCTACGACTTTTGGTTTGAAGCTGGCCCTGTGGCATGAAGAAATGAAGCGCAACTTGGCACGTTTTCAGGCTGCGAAAAAAGAAGTGGCGTTCGGCAAAATCTCTGGTGCAGTTGGAACATACGCAAACATCGATCCGTTCGTGGAAGCGTATGTGTGCGAGAAGCTGGGGCTGTCGGCAGCGCCTATCTCGACTCAAACGTTGCAGCGTGATCGCCACGCCGAGTACATGGCAACATTGGCACTGATCGCAACCTCTTTGGAGAAATTCGCGACAGAAATTCGCGGTCTGCAAAAGAGCGAAATGCGCGAGGTGGAAGAAGCATTTGCCAAAGGTCAAAAAGGCTCTTCCGCCATGCCACACAAGCGCAACCCAATCGGCAGCGAAAATATTTGCGGACTGGCTCGTGTCATCCGCGGTCACATGCTCACTTCCTATGAAAATGTTTCCCTCTGGCATGAGCGGGATATTTCCCACTCCTCTGCGGAGCGCGTGATTTTGCCAGATGCGACGCAAGCGTTGAACTACATGTTGCGCCGTTTCATGAACATCGTGAAAAACTTGACGGTGTTCCCTGAGAACATGAAGCGCAATATGGATCGTACCTTTGGATTGATCTACTCGCAGCAAGTGATGCTCAAGCTGATCGAAAAAGGCATGAGCCGCGAGCAAGCTTATGACACGGTACAGCCTCGTGCGATGCAAGCGTGGGAAGAACAACGCTCCTTCCGTGCGATCGTCGAGGAGGATGCGACGGTCAGCTCCACACTGTCCAAGGAAGAGCTGGATGAGTGCTTTGACTATCGTTACCACCTGAAGCATGTGGATACGATCTTCCAACGTCTTGGTTTGATGTAAATACAAGTGCCCTCGAATTTTTTCGGGGGCGCTTTTTCTTTTTCATGTAACTGTTGTGGGGAAGAAGCGCAGCTGTTTGTAAATTCCTTGAAAGTGAATCAGTGTTATCTTCAATTGTCAATGAGCGGCCAAGCGGTTACTATTATTGGAAACTCATTCCGATAGAAGGAGGACGAATATGAATCCATTACTGCTCTCTTTTCCGTAACATTTAGAAACTCAGCGATTATTGATTAGAGCACCGCAATGGGGGGATGGTCAATTTGTAAATGAAGCCATACGTGAGAGTGTAAATGAAATGAGCCCCTGGCTTCCGTTTGTAAAAAACCTCCCATCCATTGACGATTCGGAAGCCTACGTACGTAAGGCCCGGCTCAATTTTCTAGAGCGCACAGACTTAGTACTTCATATATTTGAAAAGAGCACAGGGCAGTTTGTGGGCAGTAGTGGACTCCATCGCTTTGATTGGAATGTACGCAAATTTGAAATTGGATATTGGCTACGCACATCGCGTACGGGTGAGGGTCTAATAACAGAGGCAGTAAAAGGTATCGTTGGCTTTGCCATTTCTGAGTTGGAAGCTAACCGTCTTGAAATTCGCTGTGATACTCGGAATAACGCAAGTATAGCTGTAGCTAAGAGGGCGGGTTTTACGTTGGAGGGTACTTTACGAAATGTTAATCGAAATGACTCAGGAGAACTAACTGATACCCATATCTTTTCAATAGCAAAAGGCTATGAATATCATTGATAACTGAGCTGAGCTAACTGATGCGAAAGTAAACTAGAAAACATGCGGCAGGACTTTTCCCCCATCAAAAAATGGTTTTGAAGACAACTTAAAAAATTCCTTAAGGAATTTTTAAAGATTTCTTTTGAAAGTTGTAACCGATATGAAACCTCTTCCGTACCTACTTGTGCGAGCTTACAACGAGTCCAGAAGTACCTTACAAAAGTGTAAGCTTCCTGAAATATAACTCGATGGTTCCTGCTTCGTTTCAACCGTACAATGAAATCAATTCATACGGATCAGAAACGGGAGATCGATTATGACGACAGCAATCATGTATCCAAAATTAAATCACCAACAAATTTACGAAGATTACTCTGCTAAAATATATCGCTATTTCCGCTACCGGGTAAAAAACGTCTGGGATGTGGAAGACCTGACAACGACTGTGTTTATTAAGGTGTACTCCAAGCTTGAGCAGTACGATGGCCGCCATCCTTTTGGCGCCTGGATTTTCCGAATTGCGCACAATGCTTTGATTGACTACATGCGTAAGAAGCGGGAGAGCCCGGTAGATCAGGACACATTTAGCAATATGGTCGCAACAGATAAGCTGCCGGAGGAGTGCCTTCTGAATCAGGAGACAACCGAGGGCTTGTGGGATAAGGTGCACACGCTGACAAAGGATCAACGCAATGTGATTGCTCTGCGTTATCTCGGAGATTTGCGAATGAATGAGATCGCGGAAATCTTGGGTAAGACAGAGGCTTCGGTGAAAATCCTGCACTTCCGTGGGATTAAGAAATTGCAGCAATTGATGGAGGCACAAGCATAAAGGGAGGACAACAGTCCTTCCTTTTTTACTATGTGGCTGTAGTGGAGAGAAGAATATTTCCAGTCTAGGCTCCAGGCTCCGTCCTGCTGGGGGCTAAGACTGTCCGTTCGGTAGGACTTCACAAGTCGCTACGCCTGGAAATATTCTTCTCTATCGTTACTGATGACATCCTTACATTCTTTTAAGTCTTTTAAAAACGTTTAAGTAGGAAAGCTCGTAGAGGAAGCAGGAGAAATAAGCGAAGATCTTAGGGACACCGACCGAGACGCAATGCAAAAATCGAAACACGCCCTTAAGCGTCCACCTCTGAAACACATCCTGAAAGGACAACTTTGGACGCGGTTTCGGTTTTTGCATGGAGTCGGGCAGTCAATCCCAGAGCGGGTGGCCCTAGAAGCTGAGCGTTTTCTCCTGTTTCCTCCCCTCCACAACAGCAACGCACAAGCCGTTCTTTCAGTAGACATCTAAGTACGAGAAACGCCAAATGCTTGGCGTAGTCTAGTTTTCTAATGGTATAGTAAAGAATAAAATGGAGGAGACTCAAGACGAGAGGAGTATGAGTGATGTCCACAATTATGATTGTAGAAGACGACCCGAAAATCAACCAGCTGCTGCAAGAGCAACTGGAAAAATACGGATTCCAAACAGTCAATGTTGAACATTTCGATAGAGTCATGGAGGTATTTACCCAGTCGCGCCCTGATTTGGTTCTGTTGGACGTGAATCTACCGAAATTTGATGGATTTTATTGGTGCCGGCAAATGCGCCAAGAGTCCAACTGCCCGATCCTGTTCATCTCTGCACGAGAAAGTAAAATGGACCAGGTGATGGCCTTGGAAAATGGGGCCGATGACTATATCACAAAGCCGTTCGACTACGATGTGGTTTTGGCTAAAATCCGCAGTCAGCTACGTCGGGCTTACGGACAATATGCTCCGCAAGAAGGAGAGCGTACGGTTGAAGTGGCGGGGCTCAAGCTGTTTTTGGAGCGAATGGAGCTATCTATGTACGATACCAAAATCGAGCTGAGCAAAAAGGAAGCGCTACTGCTCGAAGCCTTGATGAATCAACATCCGCGTGTCGTCAGCCGTGAGCGTTTGCTAGAAAAGCTGTGGGATGAACAGTTTGTCGATGAAAACACGCTGAATGTCTACATCACACGCGTGCGCGGCAAGCTGAAGGACTTGGGCTTAGAGGGAGCTGTCGAGACTGTTCGCGGTTCCGGTTATCGCTTGCGTGCAACTTGGGAGGAAGAGCAATGAAGCTGTTCCTTCGAGATCAATGGCCATTCGCAGCGTTTTTTCTAATCCAATTGATCTTATTGATTATGATTTTTGCAATGGATGGGTACTGGAATGAGTCATTGATGATCTACGTTATGTTTTTATCTGTTTTTTTTGCGGGGGCTTTTCTCGCCATCCGTTATTTGTCTCACCGCACAATCTATCAGCGACTGAGCAAGCCGGTAGAGTCATTAGAGGAACTGACCCAGACATACGGGAATTCGCCGTTGTGCCGCGCGATGGATGATATCAGTCAGGAGCAGTACCGAATCTACAAAGAACAGCTGCATGCCTATGAAAACAAGCAACGGGACCATACGACGTTTATTCAGCAGTGGGTTCATCAGATGAAGACGCCGATTTCGGTTATTCATCTGTTGCTGCAAAATGAAGACGATCCAACAGCTGAGAGCGTCCGTGAAGAAGTGGACCGGATCAAGCGTGGACTGGAAACCGTTTTGTACATAGCTCGCCTCGACCGATTTGAACAGGACTTCCTGATTGAGCCCGTAACTCTGCGTTCCTTGGTGCAGAATGTGTTGGCTGAAAACAAGCGGCTGTTTATCCGCAACCAGGTGTATCCCGAGGTAAAAGTGGATGAAAATTGGCGAGTGGAATCGGACGATAAGTGGCTTGCTTTTGTCCTCAACCAATTGTTGACGAATGCCGTTCGTTATTCAGCAGGAAAAAGCAACAAGGTCACCATTCGTGCGTATGAACGCGGAGCACATGCCATACTGGAAGTACAGGATTATGGAATCGGGATCCCTGTCGAAGATATTCGCCGCGTGTTTAAGCCGTATTTTACGGGAGAAAACGGGCGCAAATACCCTGAGTCTACCGGGATGGGACTGTACTTGGTGAAGGAAATTTGCGGGCGGCTCCATCATGGGGTGGAAATGGAATCAGAAGTGGGCGAGGGGACAACCGTACGGATCGTCTTGTCTGCTGTCGTACCAACCTTACAAGAAAGTAAGATAGCTGAAAGTTAATTCGATGGCTGGACTATGCGCACTTCCGTATAGTTGAATTTGGAAGTGCAAGAAAGGGGAATGGCGCATGGAAATGCTTGCTGTAAATAGCTTGAGTAAAATATACGGGGGCAAGGTGACCTACCGCGCGCTGACCGATATCGATTTTTCGATCCGCAAGGGTGAATTCGTCGGTATTATGGGCCCCTCAGGCAGTGGCAAGACTACGCTATTAAACATGATCTCCACTATTGATACACCAACCTCTGGTGCGGTTCTTTTGAACGGTACGAATCCGCATCATTTAAAAAAAGATAAACTCGCTCTGTTTCGTCGCCGTGAGCTCGGTTTTGTGTTTCAAGATTTCAATCTCTTGGACACGTTGACGATTGGGGAAAATATCGTGTTGCCGCTGACGCTGGACAATGAGAAAGTATCGGTCATGGAAGAAAAGCTGCAAAGTGTTGCAGAGAAGCTAGGGATTCAGGACATTTTGGAAAAGCGGACCTTCGAGGTGTCTGGGGGGCAACGCCAACGGACGGCCATTGCCAGAGCGATCATTCATTCCCCATCGCTTTTGCTCGCTGACGAGCCGACAGGAAATCTTGATTCCAAGTCTTCGCGCAATGTGATGGAGACACTGGAAGCGATCAATAAGAGAGACAATACCACCATGATGATGGTGACGCATGATGCTTTGGCGGCCAGCTATTGCCATCGGGTGATTTTTATTAAAGACGGCCAGCTCCATAACGAGATGTATCGCGGTGAGAGTCGACAGGTATTCTTCCAGAAAATTATTGACTCGTTGTCGTTTTTGGGAGGGAACACTTATGACCTTTCGACAATTCGCGTGTAATAACGTTGTACGAAATAAACGGATGTACGCTGCGTTTTTTATGAGTAGCGTTTTTTCTGTCTTAATCTTTTTCGTCTATGCGATGTTCATTTTTCATCCGGAAATTATCGGACAGGAGATTCATGAGTCCGTAGCCACTGGAATGATGGCGGCTGAGTACGTCATTTTTCTGTTCTCTTTCTTTTTTCTCTTTTATTGTGTCGGTGCTTTCCTGAAAAAGAGGGAGAAGGAGTTCGGCATCCTTTTTATCCAGGGCATGACACCGTTGCAGCGGAATACACTTATTTTTATGGAAAACATGCTGATTGGCATTGTCTCGATTGCTATCGGGATTGGGCTCGGTTTGGTTCTCGCCAAGCTGTTTTTCCAATTTGCCGGATTTTTGCTGGATGTAAAAGCACTTGGGTTTTACTTCCCGTGGAAAGCGATCGGTTTGACAGTGGTGGCGTTTCTCATCTTGTACGCAGCCATTTCGCTGTTTACCGTCCTCGTGTTGCGAAGCCGCAGTCTGTTGGATCTGTTGCAAGGGAGCGGTCGGTCTAAGCGTGAGCCGAGGGCATCGTTAGTGCTGTCTCTGGTCGCAGTAGCTTTGTTGGGAATGAGCTATGCCTTAGCCCTCACGGCTGACGGCGTGAATGTGCTCGTGCTGATGCTTCCGGTCATTGCGCTGACGACTGTCGGAACGTACCTGTTGTTTACTCAGCTGAGCGTCATCTTCATCGATTTTCTGAAGAAGCGTCGCGTTTTCTATTGGAAAGGTACGAATCTCCTGACGCTCTCTGATTTGGCCTATCGGATGAAGGATAATGCACGGATGTTCTTTTTGGTCAGCATCGTCTCTACCGTTGCTTTTTGTGCGATTGGCACGCTGGCAGCGTTGGCTGGGTCGATTCAGATTACGGTGATGAAAACACATCCATTTGCGTTTGAATACCAGTCCAAACAAAGCGATGAGGAGAGAGCGAAACATTTGTCGTTAATCGAAACGAGCTTGCAGCAAAGTGGCTTTTCTTTCGAAAAATATCAAGTGGCTATGAGAGTTTTGCCAGAACTGGTTCAGGAGGAAAGGGTTGGAGTAGTCAGGCTGTCTGACTATAACCGGCTGGCGGTAGCGTCCAATTCGACTGTACTCGAAATGACGAATAAAGAGGCCTTCGTACTGCTCAATTGGATTGGTGATTCGGTAGCGAGCAAAACGCTGCAAGTGGGGAAGGCACAGCTCGCAGTCAAAACAGATACGAATATGACTCCATTGATCAGAGGGATTGAATTTGAGCGATTGGTTGTCGTACCGAATCAGGTGTTTGACCAGCTTCCGAAAATGAAGGAAGAAGAGCGCTTTGTGTACGAGGTGCCAAGATGGAAGGAAACGCAGGATCTTAGTCTCAAGCTTCAGGAAGATATTAGTCATTTCGAAGATAATTACTCGTTTTCAGCTCGTGCGCCATACTACCACTCCATGAAACAAATGGCGAACATGGGACTCTTTATCGGGTTGTTTGTGGGCGTGTTGTTCTTTGTAGCGGCTGCTAGCTTTCTCTATTTCCGTCTGTATACTGACCTGGAATACGACAAACGGCACTATGGTTCGCTTTCCAAGATCGGACTCACGGATGCGGAGCTGACGCGTATCGTGACGACCCAGGTTGCCCTGTTGTTCTTCGTGCCGATTGTGGTGGCCATTATTCACAGTATGGTGGCGTTCGTCTCCCTGCAAAGCTTGTTGAAGCTCATTCTTGTCGCGTCTGTGGTTAAACCGACTGCGATTGTATTGTGCAGCTTTGTCATTGTTCAAGGTGTGTATTTCTGGATCATTCGAAACCGTTACTTGTTCCATTTAAAGCAATCGATGAACCGTTAGTGACTTTTCCAGCATGTCCAGATAAGCAGGGACATAGGATAAAAGGAGAAGGATGCGAGGGGGCTAGCGGATGGAACGGGAGGCATGGATGGGTCAAGCCGTTCAGATTGCGTTTGAAAATGTACGTGAGAAAATAGGCGGACCGTTTGGAGCTATTGTCGTGAAGGACGGACACGTAATTGGACGAGGACGCAATGAAGTGACGACGAGCAATGACCCTACGGCACACGCCGAAATCCAAGCGATTCGAGAAGCATGTCGTCATCTCCAAACTTTTCAGTTAAACGATTGTGACTTGTATACGAGCTGTGAGCCATGTCCGATGTGTCTGGGAGCCATCTATTGGGCCAGACCGCGCAATGTCTATTACGCTTGCACGAAGGAAGATGCGGCGCATGTTGGTTTTGACGATCGGTTTATTTATGAGCAGATCGTTCTCCCTCATGAGGAACGCAGCATTCCTTTTCAGAGAATCAATCTTGCGAATAGACAGAGTCCATTTCAAGCATGGTCTCAATCTCCGGACCGTATCGAATATTAATAGAGAGCCTCTCCTAGCGGAGTAGGCTCTTTTTTTTCGTTTTATTTATAGTAAGAATAGGTAGAAAGGAGAAAATAAAATGAAAATGCTTTCAAAATGAAATTTTCAGATAAAGTATTGCGCTATGTCGATAATCGTATTATAGTAACAACAATCATTATGAAATTCGACCATATTTTCCGTAATTGAGCCGTAACAAGGTTGAATATTGTTGAAAAAAGACGAATAAAGGTGTGTTTGTATGGAAGAGACTTTTCGTAGATCACTTTATCCTGATTTAGATGACATCGACTACGGGATCATTCGAGCTTTGCAAGGAAATGCGCGCTTGCCGTTTACTCAGATTGCAAAGGATCTTGGGGTCACGGAAAAGACGATCCGCATGCGCGTCCAGCAATTGCAGGACGAAGGTGCCCTGAGTCTGGTCGGTATTGTCAATCCAGTCAAGGCAGGGTTTCACGTACAGGCGATGATTCAAGTGGCTGTGGATGCGGAAAAGCTGGACGATGTGGTTGCTGCATTAACGGACACCGTTGAGATTAGGCTCATCGTACTCACTTCTGGTGAATATCAGCTTTTCACACAGGTGCTCGTAACAAGTTACGAAGAATTATCGCAATTTTTACTCAAAAAGCTGCACAAGATTCCTGGCATCTCTAAAACGAATGTGATTAACGAATTGAAAATACTGAAGTCCAAGTATAACTTTATCCGTTAGGCATGGGTGACCTTGGAAGGGGGAATGCCATCGGGCGAAAATCCGCTGGGATTATGAATGCCGAACGATTCTGGGAAGAAACCGGAGAAAAAACGAGAGAAAAGGGGTCATCCTATGTTTTCGACCAAAGTGAGCAAAGCAATGCTCGGTGCTGTTCTGGGGACAGTTTTATTGGTAACAGGCTGTGGAGGAGGAAATAGTGCGAGTACAGATAACGGCAAAGCCGCAACAACATCGCCAGCCTCCGGAAAAAAAGTACTGAATATTGGGTTAAAGGCAGATCCGCCGTCAATGGACCCAAACACCTCGACATCGCTGTACGACCGTCAAGTATACGCGAGCCTCTATGACAAGCTGTTTGATATCGACTCAGAAGGAAAAATAGTGCCAATGCTGGCGGAATCCTATGAAGTAACGCCAGACGGCAAGACCTATACATTGAAGCTGAAGCAGGGTGTGAAATTCCACGATGGCACCGAGTTTGACGCTGAGGCAGTGAAATTCAACTTCGAGCGTAACATGAACGATGAGAAGTCTCGTCGGAAAGGCGAATTGAAATTCGTAGATTCCGTTGCCGTAGTGGACAAGAATACCATAAAAATCCAGATGAAAGAGCCTTTCGCTCCATTCCTGTCCGTCTTAACAGACCGTTCGGGCATTATGGTATCTCCAAAAGCAGTGAAGGAACATGGCGATCAATACCTCAATCATCCGGTTGGTACAGGCCCATACGTATTTGTTGAACAAGTAAAAGGCGATCACGTGACACTGAAGAAAAATGAAAACTACTGGAATGGTCAAGTGAAGATCGATGAAGTGAACTACAAAGTATTTACGAACGGAACAGCGAAGGTGCAAAACCTGCGCTCCGGCATGCTGGATATCATCGATGATACACCTGTAAAAGAAATTCCTGCAATCAAAGGCGATGCGAACCTGCAATTGGTGGCGGAATCCGGAATGGGTTACCAAGGGCTTTACTTGAACAACTCCCGCCCGCCGTTTGATAACAAGTACCTCCGTCAGGCTGTGGATCGTGCCATTGACCGTGATGCTCTGGTAAAAGTGCTGTTTAACGGCTATGCGGCACCGGCTCGTGCAGCATTTACAAAAGGCAGTCTGGCTTACAATGAAGCACTGAACACACCGAAGCCGCCAGATGCAGCGGAAATCAAGGATTTGCTCGCGAAGGGCGGTCAACCAAACGGATTTAACTTTAAGCTGTACATCTCTACTTCTCCAGAGAATGAGCAACTGGGTGCGGTACTGCAAAACATGCTGAAACAACACAACATCAATGTGACATTGGAAAAATTGGAATATGGACAATTGATCGAAACGGGCGATAAAGGTGAATTTGAAGCGATGCAATTGGGCTGGTCTGGACGTCAGGACCCTGACCAAAACTTCCATGACTTCGTCGTAACAGATACATCCAACAACGATGGCCGTATTTCCATTCCAAAGCTGGATGAACTGGTTATCAAAGCACGTGGTGAGCTGGACGAAGCAAAACGCAAGGCGCTGTATGACGAAGCTGCTACATTGCTGCAAGACGAAGCGGGCTATGCCTATATGTACCACCAATATGTACTGCTCGGCATGAACAAGAAAGTAACTGGCTTTACTTATGTTCCAGATGGTTTGATCCGTACAGCCAATTTGGACAAGCAATAGGTAGCGCAACACTATAACAGCAAGAGCAAGGAGGAATTGTCATGATGTTCATAGTCAGGCGTCTATTGCTGACAATCCCGATTCTCCTGCTGGTGTCGATTATGACATTCTCTTTGATTCATATGATCCCGGGCGATCCTGCCCGGGTCATTTTAGGAGAGGAAGCGACACCGGAAGCCTATGCGGCATTGCGAACCGAGCTGGGGTTGGATCAGCCGATCGTGGTGCAATATTTTTCCTGGCTAGGAAAAGTGGTAACGGGTGATTTGGGAATATCGATTACGGACCGTGTGCCGGTCGCAGACTTAATTATGCAAAGACTACCAGCTACCGTGGAATTGACGATCGGAACGTTCTTGGTAGCGATTCTGATTGCGTTTCCTGCGGGAATTCTCGCGGCAGTGCGACGCGGGACCTGGATTGACTATACGAGTACCTTTACTGCGCTAGGCGGTATGAGTATCCCCAGCTTCTGGCTGGCGATGATGATGATTATTTTCTTTGCCGTGGAAAACCAATGGCTGCCTTCATCCGGTTATGTACCTTTTTCCGAGAATCCTACACAAAACCTGATGGCTATGATCCTGCCCTGTTTGGCAACAGGCTTGCGGGAATCTGCCGTATTGATGCGAATGCTACGTTCTTCTTTGCTCGATGTTGTGAGCATGGACTTTATTCGGACAGCGAAAGCGAAGGGATTGAATGAGGCTCGCACGATTCTGGGGCATGCGCTAAGAAATGCGATGGTTCCAGTGGTAACGACCTCGGGTTTGATGATCGCAGGCTTGTTAGGTGGTCTGGTGATTACCGAGTCGATTTTTTCGATTCCTGGCTTTGGCCGTCTGATTGTGGAATCTGTCTTCAAACGTGATTATGTAACGGTTCAAGGAGCCATTCTTGTTTCTGCGGTTCTCGTTGTCTTGGTGAACCTGATTGTCGACATTTTGTACGCTGTCATTGATCCGCGCATCAAGGCTGGGAAAGGAGCAGGTGAGTGATGAAAACCGTGGGCAAATTTCTCCGGAATGGCTTGGGCGTCATCGGAGCGGTGATTATCCTCGGATTGATCTTCGTGGCGATTTTCGCGCCGCTGATCGCACCCTTCGACCCCAATGCACAAGACTATAACAAAATTTTGATAGCGCCAGATGGTGAGCATTTGTTTGGGACCGATGATCTCGGTCGGGATATTTTCTCCCGTGTTGTTTACGGGGCGCGCATTTCCATTCAGGCAGCGCTGATCTCAGTCGGTATTGCAATGCTGATAGGGGTGCCGATTGGACTGTTGTCCGGTTACTACCGCGGCTTTTGGGATGAGTGGATCGTCATGCGGAGCGTCGATGCAATGCAAGCCTTTCCGTTTCTCATTTTGGCTCTGGCGATTTCGGCGGTGCTCGGTTCAGGCTTCGGGAATGCCATGCTAGCGATTGGGATTGGTTTTGCCCCTGCTTTTATACGGATTACACGCGGTCAAGTTCTTTCGCTTCGAAATATGGAGTATATTCAAGCAGCACGTTCGGTTGGGGTAAAGGATGCGCGCATTATTTTCCGCCACATTTTGCCGAACGCCATGAACCCCATTGTGATTCAAGCGACGTTGGCAATGGCATCCGGGATTATCGCAGAAGCATCCTTGTCCTATCTCGGATTGGGTGTACAGCCGCCGACTCCCTCCTGGGGAAGCATGCTAAACCAAGCACAAACACTTATGTCCGTCGCGCCCTATGCGACATTTTATCCGGGGATTGCCATCTTCTTAGTCGTGCTGGGCTTCAACTTGTTGGGGGATGGTCTACAGCAAGTTCTGGACCCACGCGCACGTAAATAATGAATGCCCTACACGGGAGAAAAGGAGTGGAGCAGATGACGACCATCTTGGAAGTGGAACAGCTAAGAACCCGTTTTCGCACGGACAGCGGTGTCGTCAGTGTCGTGGACGGCGTCGACTTCTTTATCCGTGCTGGTGAAACGCTTGGCGTCGTGGGCGAATCCGGCTGTGGGAAGAGTGTAACCAGCCTGTCGATCATGCGCTTGCTGCCGCCCAACGGAAGCACGGAAGGATCGATTCGCTTCAATGGGAAGAACGTGCTTGCGCTGTCGGAAAAAGAAATGCAAGGTGTACGCGGTAACGAAATCGCGATGATTTTTCAAGAGCCAATGACATCCCTCAATCCGCTGCATACTGTAGGCAAACAAATTGAGGAAGCAGTCATGCTGCATCGCAAGGTAACGAAGGCAGAGGCAAAGGAACGGGCGATTGCGATGCTAAAAGCAGTCGGAATGCCTCGTGCAGAAGAGATTTACGGAGAGTTTCCGCATCAGCTATCAGGAGGGATGCGCCAGCGTGTAATGATCGCGATGGCGATGTCCTGCGATCCGAAGCTGATTATTGCAGACGAGCCGACAACGGCACTGGATGTGACGATTCAGGCGCAAATTCTCGATTTGATGCGCGATTTAAAAGAAAAGACAGGAACTTCCATCATGCTGATTACGCATGATTTGGGTGTAGTAGCCGAGATGTGTGACCGCGTGATCGTCATGTATGCAGGGCAAGTCGTAGAGGAGACAGATGTCGATACGCTGTTTGACAGTCCGAAGCATCCGTATACGATCGGTCTGATGAACTCGATTCCGGAGCTGGACGAAGAGCGCGAATATCTGGAAACCATTCCAGGAGCAGTTCCCCTGCCGTATCAAATGCCAGTGGGCTGCCGTTTTGCCCCGCGCTGTTCGCAAGCGATAGCGATTTGTCACGAAAAGCCCCCTGAACTCTTGCAACTGGACAATCAAAAATGTCGCTGCTGGCTGTACGCGAAGGAGGGAGAACAGGCATGACGACACCTCTCTTAGAAGTAAAAGGGCTGCAACAGCATTTTCCCATCAAGGGTGGATTTTTGAAGCGGACAACGGGACATGTAAAAGCAGTCGATGGTATTGATCTGACCGTGTATCCGGGTGAAACGCTTGGGATTGTAGGAGAATCGGGCTGCGGCAAGTCTACGACAGGCCGAACGATTCTACGCCTCTTGGAGCCGACAGCAGGAGAAGTCTGGTTTGACGGCAAAGATTTAGCGAAACTTCCAAAAGAAGAAATGCGCGTCATGCGGCGGAACCTGCAAATGATTTTTCAGGACCCATACGCTTCGCTGAATCCACGGATGACGATCAAGCAGATTTTGATGGAGTCGCTGATGGTGCACAACATCGGGACAAAGGCAGAGCGGGAAAAAGTCATCGAGGAGATTATTCAGGTCGTTGGCTTGCGAAAAGAACATCTGAACCGCCACCCACACGATTTTTCCGGTGGGCAGAGACAGCGGATCGGAATCGCCCGCGCACTGGTCGTAAAACCAAAGCTGATCATTGCCGATGAGCCCGTATCTGCATTGGACGTATCGATTCAATCACAGGTACTCAATTTGTTGAAGGATTTGAAAAAAGAATTCAATCTGACCCTGATGTTCATTTCGCATGATTTGTCGGTCGTGAAGCACTTGTGCGACCGGATCGCGGTGATGTATTTGGGACGGATCGTAGAAATTGCTGACAAGCGGACGCTATTTGAGAATCCGAGTCATCCGTATACACGGGCGCTGCTCTCGGCTGTTCCAGTAGCGAAACCACGGCAAAAGCGCGAACGGATCTTGTTGACAGGCGATTTGCCGAGTCCAGCAAATCCACCGAGCGGCTGCACTTTTCATCCGCGTTGTCCATATGCGACAGAGACTTGCAAGACGCAGGTGCCCAGTCTGTCAGACATCGGCAAGGGCCAACTGGTATCCTGTCATTTGGTGCAATCGGGCGAACTTATCCGCTAGCTTGGCAAGGATGGAGGTACAGCTATGATTTACTGGCAATTATTTCTCGCCTTTTTCCGCATCGGAATCTTCGGGTTTGGGGGAGGACCTACGATGGTTCCTCTCTTTTACACCGAATGCGTGAAAAAGTACAAATGGGTGACAGATGAGGACTTTTCCGACAATCTGGCGCTCGGCAACGCTCTTCCAGGACCAATTGCGACCAAGCTGGCCGCATTTATCGGCTATCGGGTAAAAGGCTGGAAGGGTGCATTGGTGGCAAACATCGCAGTAGTGATGCCAATCGTGCTTGTGATGATCGGTTTGCTGCAAGTCATTTATCAATGGAAGGATGCGCCGGGTGTATACGGCATGATCCAGGCAATCGGTCCCGTAATCGCAGTCATGACAGGCGTCCTTACATGGGAATTCCTTTCAAAGGGCTGGAAGGGAGCGTCCAGCAAAGCAGGTGTGAGCCTTTCACTCGCCCTCTCACTCGTAGCGTTGCTCTTCCTTGATTGGCATCCGGGCATCGTAGTAGGAATTGCGCTGGCCGTTTCATTTGCCTACTCTACTTGGTCTGTCCGCAAGCGCAAGAACAAGGATGGCAAGGAGGGAGTAGCATGATTTACCTGCAATTATTTTGGGCCTTTTTCATCTCCAACATTTTGGGGTACGGGGGAGGACCACCGAGCATCCCGTTGATCCAAAATGAAGTGGTTGACCATTACCAGTGGATGACTGTACAGGAATTCGGAGAAGTGTTGGCGGTAGGAAATGCGCTGCCCAGCCCAATCGCGACCAAGCTCGCTGGGTACATTGGCTATCAGGTAGCGGGTGTACCGGGTGCAGTAGTCGCGTTATTGGCAACGGTAGCTCCAACAGCGATTGCGATGGTCTTATTGATGGGCTTTATTAATTTATTTCGCAGTGCTCCACAGGTAAAAGCGATGACCCAATCGGTACGGCCAGTCGTTACTGTTTTGCTTGGAACGATGACGTATCAATTCCTGATGGGCGCAGTCGAGGGAATCGGCTGGATGCAAACAGGGATTTTGACAGTGGCATCCTACCTTCTGCTCGAAACATGGAAGGTCCATCCCGCTTTTGTCATTTTGGGAGCGATGGCTTACGGGTTTGTTTTCATCGGCTAGGAAAGTTTACGTAAGCTGGTAGGAAGAAAAAGCACAGGGCTCGTAGACCTTGACAACGCCTACCCAGTCGGAACTTCAAAAAGGGGAGCAAGGTTGTCGAACACCTCTTCCCTGAGAAACTTCCGCCCGTAGGGTGGCTTTGGCTCGACGGTCCCCTTTTTGAAGTGGAGACGGACAGTAATTCCCCCCTGCTGGCGTGTCAGAGTCGAAGAGAACTGTGCTTTTTCTTCTCCTCCACTATGTTGACTCAAACCAAAAGGACTCTCATAGGTTTTCATATTGGCTAACAAAGAACTACTTAAGGAGGCATAAATCATGGTTAACTATGACGCAATGGAATACCCATACCCATCGAAGCGTGTGACGACTTTTGCCAAGAACGGCATGGTGGCGACCTCGCAGCCCCTGGCGGCACAAGCAGGTCTCGATATATTGAAAAAGGGCGGAAATGCGGTGGATGCGGCGATTGCAACGGCTGCGTGCCTAACTGTAGTAGAACCGACCTCGAACGGCATCGGGGGAGACGCATTTGCCCTCGTGTGGATCAAAGACGAGCTGCATGGACTGAATGCAAGCGGGCCTGCTCCACAAGGAATCTCCATTGAGGCATTAAAAGCAAAAGGTCTGGAAGAAATGCCGACCTACGGCTGGACACCTGTCACGGTACCAGGCGCACCTGCTGCGTGGGCCGCCTTGTCCAAGCGTTTTGGACGTCTTCCACTGACAGAGGTTTTGCAGCCAGCGATTGATTATGCGGAGAATGGCTATCCGGTATCACCAACATTGGCGCATTATTGGAATGCCGCACACAAAAAGTTTTCCCAGCTATGCAAAGGAGAAGAGTTCGCACATTGGTTCTCCACCTTTACGCCAGATGGCAAGGTGCCAAAAGCGGGCGACATCTGGAAGTCGCCGGGTCATGCTGAGACGCTGCGTCAAATCGCGGAAACAAATGCAGAGAGCTTCTATCGCGGAGAGCTGGCAGACCAGATTGACGCGTTTTCCCGGGAGTGTGACGGCTACTTGCGCAAAGAAGACCTAGCTGCCTATGAGCCGGAATGGGTGAAGCCGATCAGTGTCAACTACCGCGGCTATGATGTGTGGGAGATCCCGCCGAACGGGCAAGGAATGATCGGTCTGATGGCGCTGAACATTCTGAAGGGCTTTGATTTTGACGCAAAAGACACGACGGAAACGTATCACAAGCAAATCGAAGCGATGAAGCTGGCATTTGTCGATGGATTGAAATACATCACAGAAGAGAGCAAAATGAAAGTTTCCAAGGAAGCATTGTTGTCAGAGGAATACGCTGCCACTCGCCGTGCACTGATTGGTCATGAAGCCTTGACGCCAGAGCCTGGTCAGCCGAAAACGAGCGGCACGGTCTATTTGGCGACTGCTGACGGTGAGGGCAACATGGTGTCCTTTATCCAAAGCAATTACATGGGCTTTGGTTCTGGGGTCGTTGTGCCGGGGACGGGGATTGCCATGCAAAACCGCGGTCATAACTTCTCGCTGGACCCTGCTCATGACAATTGCTTGGAGCCAGGCAAAAGAACGTTCCACACCATTATCCCGGGCTTCTTGACGAAGGATGGAAAAGCAGTGGGGCCATTCGGCGTAATGGGCGGCTTCATGCAGCCACAAGGACACGTACAGGTGGTCATGAACACGATCGACTTCCACCTCAATCCGCAAGCTTCGCTCGATGCACCGCGCTGGCAGTGGATGGAAGGCAAAACGGTGGAGCTGGAGCGTCATTTCCCGGAGCATTTGGCACAAGCCTTGGAGCGCAGGGGCCATACCATCAAGTGGGCGCAGCTCGGCAATTACTTCGGGCGCGGTCAAATCATTTGGCGTGATGAAAATGGTGTGCTGAGTGGTGGTACTGATATGCGTACGGATAGTTGTATTGCAGCTTGGTAATGAAAGAGGAGAATGGAAGAGGATCAAAAAGAGCCGAAGCGATGCTTCGGCTTTTTACGTTGGAACGAGAAGACCCACGAACCGCTATTCTTTAACCGAGATGGAATTGACGATAGACAAGATTTTTTCGTCCCTTTCTGAAAATGGATCTGTTCTCGGCTCGGAGCTAAGATAAAATATCAAAACGTTTTTTGCCGCAAATATTTGTGGTATAACCATGTTCAAATTTTCCGTTTGGTTAAAGAAATCTTCCAATCCCTTTTTGGCATCTTCTTCTGATGCAAACACATAAATGTACAGGGGATTTCCGTTCACTGCATATTTTTCAGGGGATTGACCGTTCAGGACAAAGTAATCTGCGTTTTCGGATTTCGTCAAAGGCAGTGTGTTCGAATCAAATGCTTGAACAACGGCTTGCAAGGTGATGTTTTCGACCGGTTTTTCATTGCACCCTGAGAGGAAGAGCAGTGCAAGGAGTAGTAGAATTTTCATTTGTACCATAATTTTACCTCCGATTCTATCCAATTCGGCCGATGATTTGATTTTGGGTGTAAATAACTATCTTCTCCGAAAATATAGTATTTACAACTTGCAGAAACATTCATACAATTGGTATAAATTCCAAAAAAAGGAAAAAGAGGTGTGAGTCATGAAGAGAAAATTTACTAGCTTAGGTATTGCAACGCTCTTATTGATTGTTCCTATTCAGTCTGCACTTGCTGATTACTGGCAGGGAGGAAAAACATGGGGAGGGACTACGGTATATGAGTTTGATTCCTCCGTATACAACTACTCCTATGACTACGAGAATGTTTATAACCAAGCCATTCGTAATTGGGAAGGCATTTCATCAAAGGTTAGCTTTGTTTCACGTACGCATGAGAATTCAGATAAATACTATGTAGGAGAAACGAGTGTTCAAGGGTTGTTAGGAAGGATGGACCCGTATAATGGTACTCGGATGGCAACTATTAATAGTAATTGGAGCTCTACCAAAGTTCATATATTTCACAACAATATGGACGCGTTTAATATGAGCGAAGCTGAAAGAATTTCGAATGCTACACACGAAATTGGACACAGTCTGAAATTGGCACATCCTGTTGGCAACGTAACTTCTGTTATGAAACAAGGGATACAAAGTAGAGGACCGAGCTCCTATGATAAGACAGAATTAAAGAATAAATGGGGACAATAGAAAAGAGAAATAATATAAAGTCAAAGGAGAGGTTTTTGGATGAATCTGAAAATGAATCGATTGTATATGAAAATAGCAATTGGAATCATGTTGACTGCCATCGTTTTTGTGTGCGCAGCTTTCAGCACCTTTTCCAAAAAGAATGAGCCAATGGAAACAATCTCTTTAGAAGCACTTTATATGACATATGAAAGTGCCGAGGAGTTGGATGAAGCAGATTTAATTCTGATAGGGACTCCAACCTCTGACTTTTCAGATCGAGAACATAAGACCAGTTATTATGAAGATGGTAGTTTGCAAGACTTTTATACGTTAACAGAGATTGAGATAGATAAAATGATTAAATCTCCGAATGACTTTGATTTAGAAGAATCTGAAACACTTTCCATAATAGAACCTGTTGGTATGATCGAGTTAGATGGAACGAAAAAAATCACGATTGATGAATATAAAGAAATGGAACAAGGTGAGAAGTACATTATTTTCTTGAATGATAATGGACATGGACAATACAGTGTAATTAACAATGATTTAGGAAAATTTAATTTAGATTCAAAATCAGCAAAAAGTGAAAAATCACTGAGCAAAAATTCAGGGATTGCGTTAAAAGAAGATGTTCTAGAAAAATATAGTGAGTTCATTGAATAATTTCGGGAAAAGAGAACCGAATAGAAAAGTGAGTAGAGCCGAAGCAGATGCTTCGGCTTTTTTATTTCTCTGACGATGCTCTCTTGTTCAGAAACTGTTTAGATGTTCCTAGTAGAATGTAGAAAATGGTCCGATTATGTCATTTTTGCGTATAGGAAACCCTTTATGATGGTTTGAAAGTCGCGGTATAAAAGATAGGAGAAATCATTTTGGATGAATAGCATTTTAATTGTTGATGATACAGCGTTTACGAGACTCATGCTCCGTCACATGTTTGAGCAATTAGGTGTTGAGGTAGTTGCAGAAGCTGATTCAGGGGAGGAAGCTGTTAGAAACTATTGTTTGTATCGACCGTCACTCGTCATGATGGATATTACCATGCCGGGCATGAACGGTTTGGCTGCTTCCCGAAAAATCATGGAGCTGGATAAGGATGCGAAGATCATTATTTGCTCCGCAGTTGCACGACGCGACACTGTCATCAAAGCGATCCAGGCAGGTGCACGAGATTTTATCGCAAAGCCCTTACAGTTCGAGAGGATTGAATGGGCTGTTCAAAATTTGTTGGAAACAGATACTAGGTGAAACCGAATAGCTGTGGTGTTGCGTGAAGGCGGAGCTTTCGCTAGGGTACATGGAAACTGGGAAGACTCGTAGAAAAATTCGTTTGTTGAAAAAAGAGAAAGAGAAGGTTCGGCGAAAAAAATAGTGTAAAAACATGAAGAAGAACAGGGAAAAGCTGCCGTATAGGTATCTGTCCCTGTTCTTCTTTTTATATGGCAGGGGAGCGGAGACATCTGATGGTCTTTTTGACTTTTGTTCAGAAATTGTTGAGATGATCCTAGTAGAATAGGAAAAGCTACATGTCTGGGGGTCTTTGTGCCTATCGGAAATGAAATTTGCAAGACAGTAACTTTGGTTGGTAGTGAAATCAGGAATATATTACTATAATAAAATGATCCAAAAGATATAGATGGATAGGATGGGAGATAGCGGTTTGGATGAATAGCATTCTGATTGTTGATGATACAGCGTTTACGAGACATGTACTGCGCAACATATTTGAGTCGTTAGGACTACATGTCATAGCGGAAGCTGATTCAGGAGAGGAGGCTGTTAGAAATTACTGCTTGTATAAACCATCACTCGTCACGATGGATATCACCATGCCCGGCATGAATGGTTTGACTGCTTCACGCAAAATCATGGAGTTGGACAAGGATGCCAAGATCATTATTTGCTCAGCGGTGTCTAGGCACGATACCGTCATCAATGCGATTCAGGCAGGTGCGCGGGATTTTATAGCGAAGCCACTGCAACTGGAGCGAATCGAATGGGCTGTCCAAAAAGTGCTGGGAACAGGGTTAAATGTTCGTCAGGGAGATAGACAGGGGAAACGAATAGCTGAGGTGTTAGTATGAAAGTTTTGATCACAGGTGGTTATGGGTTCATCGGTTCTTTTGTCGCAGAGAGATTTAATAAGGAAGGCTATAAAGTATTTATCCTCGACAATCTCAGTTCAGGCAATCAGAGGAACGTCACATTTCCGCATAAGGCATACGAGCTGGATGTAGCGGATAAAAAATGCGATGAAGTATTTAAAAGCAACAAGTTCGATGTCGTCGTACATTTAGCGGCCCAAGTAAGTGTTGCTGCATCCATGGAAGACCCCCTGCTGGATTCGAATACGAATATTCTTGGACTCATGAATATGCTGAGGCTATCGAGTAAATATGGCGTGTCCAAATTTATTTTTGCGTCATCAGCCGCTGTTTACGGCATGAATGAAAATACTCCTTTACACGAAGATTCAGTGTGTGATCCGGTATCTGTTTATGGAATAAACAAGCACATCGGCGAAATGTATTGCCGCAAATGGGCGGAAATGTATGGCTTGCGAACGGTTGTCTTTCGCTTGGCGAATGTGTATGGCCCGAGACAAAGCGCAGTCGGGGAAGGCGGCGTCATCTCTACTTTTTTAACCCAGATCAATCATGGAAAAGAAATCGTTTTGCACGGGGACGGCAGTCAAACGAGAGATTTTATTTATGTAGAGGATGTAGCTGACGCCATTTTCCGTTCCGTTACCACGGATGATACCGGGGTGATGAATTTGTCTACCAATCAGGAAAGCAGCATTAATGAGCTTATTGACATTCTCGGGGCGAACCAGCAGCTCCAGGGAATAGTGCGAAGGGAAAAACGCCCAGGAGATGTAGATAAGTCGGTTTTGGACAATACGCGGGTAAAGAGAAGACTAGATTGGATCCCGATGTATTCATTGCTGGAGGGGCTGGAAAAAACGGCGCAGTGGTATCAAGAGACCCTCGCAGAGAAAGAACAAGAGCAGGAGAGCGAAGCGAAGAAAACGATCAATTGGCTCCGTTCATGGGATGCAAGGCCGTACATTGAGAACATTCTCGCTTTTCTTGTGGTGGTTTTCGCTACAGTTGGAACGGTTAACAGTGGTGTTTTTGATCTCAAGCTGATTTACATCGTGTTGATAGGCGCGATTTACGGAACGAAGCAATCGCTCTTGTCTGTCATCCTGGCCTGTGGACTTTTTATCGGAGAAAGCCTGCATAACGGGCGCGATGTCGTATCGCTCTTGTATGACGCCAATGCTCTGTTTCATATCGCTGTCTATTTTATTATCGGGATTGCTGTGGGGTATTCGATCGATAAACGAAACAGGGACATATTGTCTAAGGAACTGCAAAAGCAAGCGCTGGAAGACAAGTATGACTTTTTAAAAGACATTTACAACGATGTCCTGATGGTCAAGCAAGAATTGCAGCAGCAGATCGTGAATTCGGAAGACAGCTTCGGAAAAATCTACAACATCACCAAGGAGCTGGATAGCCTCGAGCCGGAACGCGTATTGCAGAAATCGGTCAAGGTGCTGGAAAGAATCATGAAGTCCGATGAGATCGCAATTTATACGATGAATCAAAATGGCTCCTTCTTGCGATTGATGGCTAAATCAAATAAAGCGGGCTTTGATCTGCCACGCTCGTTGAAAATGAGTGAGCATGCTTATCTTACTGAACTAATGATAATGAAGAAGATCATCGTGAATAAAGAGCTGCGTCACGACATGCCTCTTATGGCAGCTCCCATTTTTGACAATGGCAAAATGGTGGCGGTCATAACGCTGCAACAACTTGGATTCGAAAATTTTACGATGTACACCCAAAACCTTTTCCAGGTCGCCGTTCAATTGATCTCTTCCGCGTTGTCGCGTTCACTTCGTTTCTTAAACTCCACACAAAAGGATCGCTATCTAGAAGACACCTCCATCCTGATTCCAGCCTATTTTTCGGCTATGTTGAAGAACAAAAGGGACGCCAAGCAACAGTTGAACACTGACTTTACACTCTTGGCAGTGGACGCTGCGCAAATGGACCATCATACGCTCTCTTCCTTTATCGCCAGCTCTCTGCGTGAAGCGGATTATATGGGAATGGACGAAGCAGGAGACATCTATATCATTCTCTCCAATTCAAACGAGCAAGAAGCCAATATCGTGATTGATCGGCTTGGTAGACTCGGCATGGCAGCGAGAATTGTACAGGAAAAAGACCAGGATCGCTTCTCCCTGAGGGATGGCGCCTATGCTTAAGTTTGTCTTCCTCCATGTATTGGTGACTGTTTGTTACAGTTTGATGCAAAGCCACGGCCGTAATAAGCAAATGCTGATCGTGCGAATGCTAGTCGCTGGCTTTCTTCCCATTTTCGGTCTTTTATTATTAGCAATTACCGATGTGTACAAGCGCACATCGAAAAAGAATGTGAATGAGTTAATGCTGGAGAGCGATTTGCTGAAGCTCTCGGAGGGATCAAATATTTTTCGAAGAACGGACATGGAAAAGGAAATGAACATCGTTCCAGTTGAGGACATTCTGTTTTTGAATGACACCAGCACGCGGCGAAAGATGCTGATCGATGTCCTGAAAGAGCAGACCATTTGGCAGATCGGTACATTGGAGACAGCCCTGCAAAACGAAGATTCGGAAACGGTTCACTACGCAGCAGCCGCTTTAACGGAAATGCGACGCAACCTTCAGCTTCAGCTGCAGGATTTATCGGTGAAATACGAGGAAAACAAGCAGAATCTTGAGGTTTTGCGCGCCTACGCAGACGTATTGAAGAAGTACTTGGACAGTCCACTTATTGATCAACGAACCTATGTGAAATACAGCTATACGTATTCCTTTGTACTGGAGTCTTTATTGGACATCTATCAGGAAGAAGAAAGCTATTTTATGGACAAGATCAATTGTGAGCTAGTGAACCAGTCCTATGAAAAAGCCGCACAGTACTGTCAATTGTTTCATGAGTATCATCCAGAAAGCGAACAGCCATATGTCATGTCGCTAAAGCGATTTTTTACGATCAGAGACCATGCAGGGTTTGCGGCAGAAATGAATCGATTAAAAGGCTCGGCGGTTAAAATCTCTCACGCTACGCTGATGATGATTCGCTACTGGAACACCCTAGAAGCTGATGAGCAAGACAGTGCTTGGAAGGAAGTCGCTGCTGCACAGGAAACAGGTACGAATTCGAAAGAGATGAGCGATACAAAATGAGAATGACAAGGAACAGGAGAAAGAAAAGAGACAGGGAAATGGATCGAGAATGGAGCCAGTCGAGGTCCAACGACATTCCTGTGAAAAAAAACATCTACCTCATTCTGATCTTTGTGGCGATTCTGGGGATCACCATAGAAGCTACCCGATCACAGTTCATCCTCCAGGTGAGCAGTAATAAATCGGGAGGCTCGGGAGTGCAGACTGACGAGCCGAAGCAAAACGCAATCAGCCAGGAGGAAATCGCCAAGCTTGCAAGGGAGCGGTTCCTCATTCTGCATGATTCCAAGGATGAGAGCAGCATGGCAATCGCGAGGAATGTAGAGCAAGTGCTACGGTACATGAAAAAGGAGTACGATCTCGCAGACATTAAGCAATTTTCGAAGCCCGATCCCCAATACATGACGGTCATTGTCACTGTAGAAAATCTGGGCTTGCTAGCCGATCTGGATGCGATGATGCAATATGCGCACAATGGGGGAAATGTGTTCCTTTCTCGTACGCCTGAATACAATGACAGTTTATATCGCATTTACCGAAAGCTAGGGATCAATTCCATCGATCTCCCCATCGTGACAAAAGGCATTCAGATGAGATCCAATCTCTTGATCCAAGGAGAAAATGCAAAAATCGGGGGAGAGTCCATTGTTAATTCCTCGATTCCCGTAGAGCTGGATAGGCAAGCGAAGGTACATGCTGTTTCTGCCGACAATATGCCACTGCTATGGGAGGCTCTGCATGGACAGGGAAAGTTCCTAGTCTATAACGGGACAAATATGCAATCTGCCATGAACAGAGGACTGATTGCTGGTGGCATCAGTTTACTGAATCAAGATTTCATGTACCCCATTTTCAATATGAAAATCACGTATATTGACGACTTTCCTGCTCCCTTTCGCCAGGGAATCGAGCCGAGTATTTACCGCGAGTACCGCAAAGATATTCCCAGCTTCTTTCGGGATGTGTGGTGGCCCGACATGATCAAGCTTGCTGCTGATTACGATGTGACCTACACGGGAGCGATTATCAAAACCTACAATAACCGTGTTACCGCCCCCTTCGCCGATGAGGAAGGAACAGATTCGAACAATCTGATTACGTACGGCAGGGATTTGGTGAAATTGGGTGGCGAATTGGGCATCCACGGATATAATCATCAATCGCTGGTTACTGATCAAGCGACAGCGAGCCATTACGAGTATAAGGCTTGGCCTGATGAAGCAAGTATGGCCGAGTCACTTTCGTACCTGAACGATTATATCAAGAAGGTCTTCTCGTCATATGACGTACAGGTGTATGTCCCGCCTTCCAACGTGTTGGGAGCCGAAGGGCGTCGAGCGCTGAAAACGTCCTTCCCTGATCTGAGAGTCATTGCCTCCTTATATGCGGAATCAGACAGCACGCACGAATACATCCAGGAGTTTTCCGTGGCCGAAGATGGCATCGTAGAGCTGCCTCGTATTACCTCGGGATACAGTCGCACAGACATTCATGATTGGTACATAGCGAATGCGATCACATCCATCGGTGTCTTTTCCCATTTTGTTCATCCAGACGATGTGTTGGACAAGGAACGAAGCAATAACAAGTCGTGGCCGGAATTGGTAAAAGACTTTCAACGTATGATGGAAGAGCTTTACCAGCACTATCCATGGCTACGCAGCCAGACTGCTTCCGAAGCTGCAGCAAGCCTTGAGAGCTATTTGCAGACGGATGTGTATATAGCGCATACGGATAAAAAAATGACAGGATACATGAACAACTTCTCCGACGAAATGTATTACATCTTGCGGACAAATAAAAAAATGACGAGCGTAGTAAATTGCACGGTAGAAAAAATAGAGGAAGGCGCCTATCTCGTACATGCAACGGGTGCAAAATTTGAAATAGGACTGGAAGAGTAAGCGATGAAAATTTGTCTGATTGCCGAAGGATCTTACCCTTTTATTACAGGGGGTGTCTCTAGTTGGATTCATTCCTTAATCGCTAGCATGCCAGAGCATGAGTTTATCATTTATGCGATTGGTGCAGAAGAGAAAAATAGGGGGAAATACGTCTACCAGCTCCCCGCGAATGTGGTGGAAATCAAAGAGGTATTTCTGGATGCCTATCTCAAAGAAGATGCTGCACTGGGCAAGCGTCTGGGGCTAACTGAGGATGAACAGCAAGCGGTGCTTTCGTTGCTTGATGGCAGTAAGGGCGACTGGCATGCTCTTTTTTCCGTGTTGTCGGGGAGTAAGGTGCCATCCGTAGCCGAGTTGCTTACAAGCAAGGACTTTTTCGAGGTAATCCAGCGGCTTTGCGAGCAAAAATACCCGCAAATTCCCTTTACCGAAATGATCTGGATGATTCGCTCGATGGTGTTGCCACTATGTCTGGTCATTCAAAACGGCATGCCGCAAGCGGATTTGTATCACAGTGTTTGTACGGGATATGGCGGTGTAGCAGGGAGTCTCGGGAAGTATCTGCATGAAAAGCCGTTTTTGCTGACGGAGCACGGAATCTACACCCGCGAGCGGGAAGAAGAAATTATCAAGGCAAACTGGATTAAGGGTCACTTTAAAGATATTTGGATCGATTATTTTCATAACCTTTCTGCATGTGCCTACTCTTACGCGGATGAGGTAATCACGTTGTTTGAGCGAAACAAGGAAATTCAGATTGAGCTAGGCTGTGATCCTTCCAAAGTATCAGTGATCCCAAACGGTGTAAAAGTGAGCGATTATGTAGACATCGTGGAGGAAAAAAAGAACGATGCAATAACGATTGGCGCTGTCGTCCGCGTGGTACCCATCAAGGATATTAAAACAATGCTGCACAGCTTCGGGCTCGTCAAAGAACAAGTGCCACACGCACGCTTTGTCATCATGGGTCCGACGGATGAAGACGAGGAGTACTACACAGAATGCCTGCAATTGGTTGAAAGCCTGCAGCTGGAGGATGTTACGTTTACGGGTGCGGTCAATGTGAAAGAGTATCTCGGAAAAATGGACATGCTTGTTTTGACCAGCATCAGTGAAGGACAACCGCTCGTTATTTTGGAAGGAATGGCATGCAGAAAGCCCTTCGTCACAACGGACGTGGGAAGCTGTCGGGAATTGTTGTACGGCAATGGTGACAACTATGGCAACGCAGGGATAACGGTACCCGTCATGCATTTTACTCAAGTTGCTCAAGCGATCATTACGTTATGCCAAAACGAGCCCATGAGACGGCGAATGGGCAGATGTGGCTTCCAGAGAGTATCAGCTATTTACACACATGAGAATTTCTTGGCGGGATATCGCAATATGTATCGGAAATACGAGGTGTAAGAAACATGGCGGGCATTGGCTTTGAACTGAAGAAAATGTTTCGGAATAAAGGGTATTTGTCCAGTGTGAAGGCGTATGCATTTTCTTCGTTGGTCACAGTCGGACCGATGCTGATTTGTATGGTAATGATTACGGTGCTACAGCAAATTCTTCTTCAATGGAATGTCAGCTATTTGGAAAGGATGTCTTTTTTAGCAGCTGTCGTTTATGCATTCGTGTTTTCTCTGTTAATTACCTGCGGCTTTTCCATGGTCATTTCTCGCTATATCGCAGACAAAATTTACTTGCGTGAGTATAACGACATCATTGCGTCTTTGTATGGAGTTATCGCTGTTTGTCTAGGTTTGGGGGGAATTCTCGGAGGTGCCTTTTACTGGCTCGCGCCTCTACCGTCTGGCTTTAAGCTCGTAGCCTACCTTCTTTTTGTGGAACTGATCGTTGTATGGCTGCAATCTGCCTACTTGTCCGCATTAAAGGATTATATGCGCATCATTCGTGGGTATTTGGCTGCTGTTGCCGTTACGCTTCTGGCTGCGTTTCTGTTGTTGAATCTGACTGAGCTGGAAAAAGGAATCGCGATGCTGATTTCTTTGGATCTCGGCTTTTTTACGATGATCGTCCTATCTATGCTTCATCTGGAGAGTTTTTTCCCAAAGCGGGAGAGGAATTATTTTGATTTCCTGAAGTACGTGAAAAAGTACCCAAGTCTGCTTGGTGTGGGTCTCTTTTGTTCTCTCGGTTTTTATGTGCACCATTTTATTTACTGGCTGGGGAGTCCGCTGCAGGAGATCGTGGCGGATACTTACGTGATTGCGCCTTTTTACGACGTGCCAGCGTTCTACGCTTCCTTGAGCATATTGCCTACCATGGTCATGTTTGTGGTATCTGTGGAGACTGCTTTTTACGAGAAGTATCGAGCGTATTACGGAACGATATTGGGTACAGGCTCGGTGCAGGATATCAAGCGGGCGAAAACGGACATGATTCAAACGTTGATGCAGGAGCTTAGCTTCATGATGGAGGTGCAGCTGTTCTTTTCCTTCGTTGCACTGGCTCTAGGCATTACGCTACTTCCGCACATCGGTTTTACGTCCGATCAAATGGAGCGGTACAACATCTTGGTCATCGCGGGATATTTGTACGCTGTTATGTTTGTGATCGTGCTGATGTTGCTCTATTTTGACGATCGGAAGGGAGCGTTTGCGGTGACAACCTTATTTCTCGTCAGTACCGTTGTCATCACTATAGCGATGTTGCCCCTTCATAACTACGGTTTTTCATTTTTTATTGCTTCGTTTCTTGCACTGGTAGCCGGTCTCGGCAGGCTGATCTATTACTTGAAAAATATCGATTATTACACCTACTGCCTACAGCCGCTCTTTGTCAAAGGAAAACGAATGGAATAGACGGGGATGTATAGATTGGGGAGGACATAGGTTGAAGAAAAAACGATTCGTACTGAGCCTGCTCGTTGCATTAGGAGTTGTATCGACTGGTTGTACACAAGATGCGCCTGAACAGCCAGTGTCAGACAACTCGCCAGCAACGAATCAGATGGCGTCAACTCAGCAGATGAACGAGGATCTGATTGAAAATAGAAGCGTATACGATCAGGATGTTGATGGGAGCATTGTCCATTTATATGTGACGGTAGTCAACGAAGAAAATTCGAAACTGAAAACGACCACCTTTACGGAACTCAATCTAGCTCCTAGTGGACGGAATGAAAAGGGAGAAGATCTCCAGGCCAAAGTCATTATGCAGGAAGGGACGGCGGAGGGGCCAACCCAGGGGTACTTTGGTTTTGGCGAGTCGAGAGCGAACGGAACGGTTGAGCTGCGGGGGGAATCGAGCAGAAGAGCGGAACAAAAATCGTACAAAATCCGTTTGTTCGACAGCGCCGGATACTGGCGGGATCAGCGCAACATCAACTTAAGTAAGCACAAGTCTGACATGACGCGTGTTCGACAAAAGCTTAGCTTTGATTATTTCGAGAAAATGCCAAATATGACCAGTTTGCGGACGCAGTTCGTTCAGGTAAAAATCAAGGATTTGACCAAAAAAAATCCGGACCGAGACTTTGTTGATTACGGTTTGTTCACTCAAATTGAACAGCCAAACAAAACATTTTTGCAGGCGCACGGATTGGACCGAAACGGAAATTTGTACAAGGCAATTGATTTCGAGTTCCACCGTTACGAGGAACAACTCAAGCTGGCAACAGACCCTACCTACGATAAGAAAGCCTTTGAGAAAATTTTGGAGATCAAAGGCAGTGAGAACCATGAAAAGCTCATTTCGATGCTGGACGATCTTCACAATCCTGCGATCAATACGCAAGACTTTTTGGACAGGCATTT
Organism: Brevibacillus sp. HB1.1; assembly: GCF_013332445.1. Lineage (NCBI taxonomy): Bacteria > Bacillati > Bacillota > Bacilli > Caryophanales > Paenibacillaceae > Brevibacillus > Brevibacillus sp. HB1.1. The sequence goes on from NZ_JABMIV010000003.1 coordinate 45,815, forward strand.
TGATCGGGAGAACTACTATACATGGCTGGCATCCAACCTGTTGATGGGGAATCACGACACGGCTGTTCATAATTTTTACTTGTACAGCCCTAGCAACTCCAACAAGTGGTATTTCCTACCGTGGGACTATGACGCATCGTGGGGATTTTTTGAAGAAGAGCTCAAGCGAAGCCCGGAAAAAGGGCTTGGACAATGGCAGTTTGGCATTTCCGACTACTGGGTGTCGAATTTGCATCGCCGCATCTTTAAAGATCCCGAAAACATCAAAACGCTTAACGAAAAGGTTGAGGAAATCAGCAAGATCATTACGAAGGAGCAAACGGAAAAATACTTGAAGAGCTATTATCCGATTGTGAGTAAATATGTGCTGCAACAACCTGATTTATATAACTTACCGTTGGATGTCTCCTATTTTCACAATGAGCAAGCACTTCTATCTGGTGAACCGGAGCGTAACAAAAAGAGGTACTATGAACGCCAAGAGAATCCGATGCCCTTTTTTATGGGGGAGCCAAGAAAAGAAGGAGATAAGCTCATTTTTGCCTGGGACCATTCCTATGACCTGCAAGGTGACGATCTGACCTACGACTTTACCGTCAGTTACGATCCTGCGTTTACGAAGATACACGCGCAGGCCAAGGGGCTGACAGGAGTCCAATACACGATAAACGATCCGGGTAAAGGCCGCTTTTTCTGGCGTGTGATTGTTCGGGACAGCAAAGGGAACACACAGACGGCATTTGACAGGGTAGAGTCCGAGGATGCGCTTTATCATGGGGTGAAGGAGTTCGTATTGAAATGAAAGGAATACAGAGCACGGGCATCCAGCTCGGCAACAAGCGATTGCGGCATGAGTTGAAGTATTATCTTCGGCTGAGTAATTACGAGCCGCTGCGGCAGAGATTGCGTCTGATCGCGACTCCTGACCCTTATTCTGTAAGTGAGGAAGGGTATCATATTCGTAGCCTGTACTTTGACGACTTTCACGACACGGCTCTCTATGAAAAAAACTACGGGGTTTTTCAAAGAAAAAAGTATCGCATTCGCATCTACAACAAAAGTGATGCAGTCATCAAAATGGAGCGAAAGAGCAAGTTCGGTGGATACATTTGCAAAGAATCAGCGTCGATCACACGAGATGAGTATGAACTGATTTTGGCAGGCGATGTTGAGTTTCTGCGAGAGACAGAAAGTGCTGTGCTTCGAGATTTTTATTTATCGTGCAAAAATCATCTGTTTCGGCCTCGCGTCATTACGGATTATGTTCGAGAGGCGTATTTGGTGAGAGAAGGGAATGTCAGAATTACGTTTGACAAGTATTTGAAGGCAAACGTCAATTCACTCGATATTTTTGACGAAAACATCATGATGGTCAGAGCTATTCATCAGCCCATGATGATCATGGAAGTGAAGTACGATCAATTCCTGCCGTTCAATATTAGACATTTGCTACAAAACCTGGGTAATCAGCGATCGGCTATCTCCAAATATGTCATTTGCAGAGAGGAGACCAAAAAATACTATAATCTTTAGTGTGAGGAGAAGTCGGGAAACTATGGATACTACCAATACGATTAATTTTCAAGATATCATTAAAAAAAGTGTCTTAAAAATGGATCAATTCGCCAGCATCTCGATCATTGATACCATCATAGGGCTAGTGCTATCGGGATTGCTAGGTTTGTTCATCTACTATATTTACAAAAAGACGTTTCGCGGTGTCGTCTATACACATACCTTTAACATCACGCTGGTGGCAATGGCGATGCTTACTTGCCTGATTATCATGACGATTAGTACCAATATCGTGCTCTCTCTCGGGATGGTCGGCGCGTTGAGCATCGTGCGGTTCCGTACTGCTATCAAAGACCCGTTGGATATTGTTTTCATGTTTTGGTCGATCTCGGTCGGTATTGCGACGGGAGCGGGTGTGTACCCGGTTTCCGTCTTGGGATCACTGGTGGTGGCGGCTGTCATTGTCGTATTATCCAAGCGGCAAATGAAAGATGTTGCCTATCTGCTCATTATCAACTATCACGATCAAGCCAATGACGGGGTTAAATACCAGTTGAACAAACTGAAATACGCCTTGAAGTCAAAGACCGTACACAAAGAGATGGTGGAATTGATCGTGGAAGTCAAAATCAAAGGAGATAATACGGCATTTGTTCAAGATATTTCAGAGGTAGAAGGTGTGAAGAACGTATCATTGGTAAGCTACGATGGCGATTATGCACCATAATGATTAGAAGAAAAAATCCCTTTCTGACTCCTATACGGGTGGTCAGGAAGGGATTTTTTTGATGGATCAGTTTCGTACTTGGACCGTACCCAACGTATATCTTCCGTCCGAACGTTTGCCTTCCATGGCAAATTGAATGCCCGGCTCTTCTGTATGGGGATCGAGGATTGCTACACAGAGAGTGTATGTTCCTTCAGGAAGATTATCTGGAATTTCCAAGCTTTGCTTGACGGTTTTCTTGCCGGGAAGCCATTTGCGGATGTCTTCGTCCGTGTTGGTCTTGGTTACGATCTCACCGTCTTCATCCGCGAGTGACAGCTCGAGAATCCAAGGGAAGTAAAATGGAGCAACACCGCGGTTTTGCCAATCCATCGTCACAGCAAGGCTGTCTCCGGGCTCGACTGCTTTGGCATGTGTCTCTTTGGTGATGGAGAAGCGGTAGCCAATCGTGTTTAAAAAGCGGTCCAAATATTCTTGTTGATCGCCGTCTTTTTCGAAACGTGCGGGTGTATTTGGGCCAAGCCAGCTAATATGCGAAGCTTTGGCTTGTGAGATTACCTGGTTAATCGAGGAGCGAGTAAAGTAGCTAGTCAATGAGTCGGATGGAGAGAATTCTCCACCGCTTGGCGCATACTTCCAAAAGTCGGGCATGGCAGGCATTTTTTCTTTGGTCAGCCAGGAGACATAGCCCTTCTGTATCCAGGACAGGTAGCTGTTTGTATCTTCTTTATTGCCGAACATGTCGTTAAACAGCCCCAGTTTGTACTCCTTGGCAACTGGGTGTGGTCTGCGCATCAGCAGCATGGGATCAGGGAAGTTATCTAGATACGGTTGTACGTACTGATCCGTGATTTCTGTTGCAGGGAAAGGAATAGACGTGTCGGTGTGCCATTCTCCCCAGTGACCGACGCTTCCCAGCTGTATGAAAGCAATGCGAGGATCGTCCTTGTAGCGCTCTCCCAGAGCGTCAATCAATTCCTTGTGGTACTTGATGATCAATGGATTACTGTAGTTGGGACTGTAGCCTTTGCCATAGTCGTTTCGATACCACTCGCCATCATCAAAATGGTCATTGTCCCCGCCGATCTCGTTGTATAGCCAATCCGGTATCTCCATGTCCGATTTTTTATCAGGAAGATCCATAACGATGCGGAGGATGAACTTGACGTCTTTTTTTGTCCATTCTTCTAGCCGGATCGTATCTTCGACCTCATCAAAAGCATAATCCCCTTTGGTTGGCTCGAGCATCCTCCAGGTTAGATTGGCATAGACGAGGGTGTGTTCTTGCTCATGATTACTCGTCCGTGAATCGGGAGCCAGTCCCATATAAGGGTTTTGTAGTACGTCTTGAGATTGCTTTGGCGAATAAGTCGCCGTTCCATAACTGGAGGCGGCGGCAGAGGAAGGTAGAATGCAAAAAGCAGCGAGAAGTACGCTGTATAGACCACTTCGGATCTTCATGAGTGCCCCCTAGATCTAGTGAGAGAGTATCATTACTTTTGTTCTGTCTCCTGTTTCCATATGTGATACCACTTGGTGATATGTTCGTTTACAGTAGAGCCGAGTTCAATCTCCCATCGAGAGGTCAAGAGTTGATACTGCTCTTCTACAGCCGCTTGATTATCCAAGGAAGCGTACAACTGCATCAAGATCATGTAGCTGTCTTCTTCAAGCAGGTGCAAATGCTGAATGCGTTGGTTGACGTTGATCGCTTCCTGGACTCTGCCGTGTCCCAAATAGAAGCTGCTCATTGTTTTGGCGAGCTGCAGCCACATCCTGCGGAGTCTTTCTCGCTCGTACTCTGCCCACAAATAGTCGTAGTCTCCGAAATAATCACCTGTATACGTCGCAAGTACTTGCTCATACGCTTGCATATTGGCAAGAGAGAGGGGCGGTAACTGTTTGAGACGATTCTCCCATTCTTCCACATCGATCGCAGCTGAATCGATCGTCAGCTTATAGCCGCCTTCTAAATTGCCTTTGTTGATCGATATCGTTTGGAGACCATAGCGTTTCAAGGTTTGCCGGATGAGGTAAATCGTCGTATATAGCTGGGTTACGCCTTTGCTTCCATCATAGTCCGGCCACAAAAGCTCGATCAGCGAATCTTTGTCGATCATCTTATTACGGTGATGCAACAAATACGCAAACAGCTCGCGGGCTTTATTCGTGCGCCACTTGATCTCTTGCGGCTCCTGATTCGACTGGTGAAACAAAATACTATTGAAGCATTGGATAGAAACGACTGATTCTTCTTTAACAGGTTCGGCTTCTTGCGCGGACTTGATTCTCTCACGCAGTCGATCCATTGTCTTTTGCAAGCGTTGAAGTTGTACGGGCTTCATGATGTAATCCAGCGCGCACAGCTCAAAAGCATCAACGGCGTACTTATCATACCCCGTGACAAATACGATCTCCGGAGAGTTATCGATTCCTTGCAGACGTTCTCCGATCTCCAGTCCACTGATGCGTGGCATATTAATATCTAAAAATACGACATCTGGTTGAAGGGATATTGCTTGGTCGATCGCTTCGAGAGGATTGGTGTAGGCTCCGACTACCTTAACGCCGCCAACATCTTTTTCTAGCAATCGTTGCAGATGCATCAAGGGTAGTTGCTCGTCGTCTACCAATAAGGCTCTCATCCACTGTCTCTCCTTCAAAAAACGATAAAATGCAACAGATTGTCTTACGAGTCTGATTTATCCATACTCTCTACTCTATCATCAAAAGAGAGGTTATCCAAATCTTTACGGTGGAAGGAAATGTGAATTTTTTAGCAAGTGATAGAGGTCAGAACACGCTCCAGCTCTTCAAATGATACAAACCGGGCTTGCCGAAACACTTCTTTTCCGTCCACAAACAAGAGGATCGCTGGAGCAGTAAATACGAGATACTCCCCGGAAAGGGTAGGTATTTTTTCCATGGATACCACCATGCTTTTCACTTGTGGAAATTGTTTCAGCCGTTCTACTGTTCTTGCGTAGGTGACATCGCAAACACCGCAGTTTGCCGTTTTTATAAACAACAGACTAATCGGATGACGTTCAATCTCTGCAAGTAGTTCAGTCAGTTCGAGATACTCCTGCACGGTTCGGTATTCTCCCCTTTCGTCGCCGTATTTTTTACTAGAATAGCACAAAAAAATGTTTGCCTCATGAAACGACAACGGATGTAATCTCCGAGACAATGAAAGCGCTTTTCCAAAAAACACACAAAAAAATTGGATATTTTTGCAACAAATTTCCCTCATACACAGTCTGTAATGGTGAAATTTTCCTCAAAAAGCAGGAAGGAGGACATATGGTGTTATCTTGGTATGTCATCATTCCCATTCTTTTCGTAATGGCAGTCGCTATGTATACCGACCTACGCCGCCGTCTCATTTACGACTGGCTGACGCTTCCCGGAATTGCATATTTTCTCGTTCTGCATGCATACCTTCATCCAGAGAAATGGCTGACTTATGCGATGGGAGTAATTGTGCTGGGAGGAATTTCATTACTGATGGCGGTGATCAGCAACGGTCAGATGGGCGGAGGAGATATTAAGCTGCTCGCTTTGGTCGGCGCAGCGGTTGGATGGCAAGCGGGGTTGGTCGTGCTCATGCTTACGTATTTGCTTGCGGGAGTCAGCGTGCTTCCCATGTGGGCCATCGCCAAAATGACAGGCAGGATGAAGCTCGGGCGAGAGATCCCGTTGGCTCCATTTGTTGCGGGTGGGACCAGTTTCATGCTGGTCATGATCATGTACTCCTAGTGCTTTTCTCATGAGTTGATCGATTCGCAATCTTGCCAATAAAACGACAAAGTTTGAACATGAATGGATTTTTCGAAAAAGAGAGGGAATCTTCTGATGTTGGAATCAAAACGTAGGGCAATCATTTTCCTTGTATTATCGTTCCTACTTGCTGCACTTGCGGGCTTTCTGTTTCTGCAAAAAATCAAGGATTTGAATGCGCAACTGGGCGAAATGGTGGAAATATACGAAGCAAATGCAGATATTCCATCTCGGGCACTGATACAACCCGATCAATTGACGGTAAGGGAAATCCCCAAAAAGTACGCGGATGATTCGTACGTCATCGATAAAGCTAGTTTGAAAAATCAAGTCACGATCGTTCCCTTGTCAAAGGGAGACATCATCACGAAAAATATCATGAAGCCAGCCAATGTTGTACGGGACCAAAACAACAGGCTCGTAACGGTGTTTTCATCGAGCAATGTCGTCTTCGACCAGGAGCTGGAGGCGCTAGACCGGGTGGACGTCATCATTTCGCATGAGGAGAACGGGAAGCCCGTGACGGAAGTGTTCATGAAAGACGTGCCAGTCGCCATGGTGGCCAAATCGGAGAACAGCTTCAAGGGGGTAGCTCTCGAGCTGCCGTTCGAGGAAGCTCCGAAATTCATTCACCAGCAGCATTATGCTCAGATGGTTCGCATTTTGAAAGCGAATGTGGGCAAAGGGGACTTGGGTATACCCGATCCGTTTGTGGAACCCAAGCCGGAACAGACAAAACCGCCTGGCAAACCAGCTGAAGCGAAACCTGCGACACCGCCTGTCACACCACCGGCAGCAGGGCAGCCAGCCGTACAAACACCACCGACAGTTCCGGCCCAGCCTCCAACGAAACCAACTTCGGTACCACTGCAGCCAACTAATCAACCACCGAAAACCGGAGGGTAAGTCATGAACAAAGATATGAAGATTCTCGTCGTTGCTGATTACGACTCTGTAAAAGACATGCTGAGGGACATTTTGACTCCGTATGAGCAAGTACGCTACACGACCTCCAGCGAAGTGAAAAAAGAAATTGACCGGATTGGACCCGATGTCGTTTTGCTTGTGCAGCCGGAAGACGGAGCAGGAGTAGAGCTGGTGCAGTACATACAAGGAGAGCTTCCGGAGGGCATCCTCATTTATCTCACAGAAAAACAGGATTTTGTCCTGCTGCGAGATGTTGTCCGTGCGGGTGCGGTGGAATACATCGTGATGCCCGATGAGCTCAACCTATTGTCTGATCGTCTCGACAAAATATCAGATTTATCCCAGATCAAACAGAGAAAAAAGGGCACGGATGCATCCGGCAAAGCTTTCGTGCGAGGTCGGGGAAAGGTGTACTCCTTTTACAGTGGAAAAGGGGGAAGCGGACGAACGCAGCTGGCAACGGGCTTTGCGCAAGCATTGAAGCTGGAATCTACGGCCAGTGTGCTGCTCATCGATCTCAATCTCCAATACGGTGGAATCGAAACCTTCTTGTCATTTGACAACAACCGTACATTAGGCGATCTCATGCCAGTTATGGATGAAATCAACGAATTTCATATTCGCAATGTGGCCCAGCGGGAGGACCATTCCAAGCTGGAGGTGCTGGTCAGTCCGCGTGATGCTGAGACGGCGGAGAATATGTCCGAGGCATTTGTCACCAGGTTGATCCGTGCTAGCCGCCGCAGTTATGACTTTGTGATTATCGACCTGCCAACGCATATGAACGAGCTTACCTTTGCCGCTTTGTCAGAGTCGGACATGATTTATTACGTGATGAATCTGGACACACCGTCCGTTCAAATTTACCGACTCGTGGAAGACTTGTTCCGACGTCTGCGCATTGATACCGCAGGCAGGCTCGAAGTGGTCGTCAACCAGGTAGGAAGGGATAACGAGCTGAATGTGTCTGATTTGAAAGGATTATTCACTGCACCGATTACTGCTGAAATCAGCAGAGATCATCAAGGCGTGCAAGCGGCTGTCAATCAAGGCCGACCGTTGCAAAAGGAAGCGAATGAGAAGAAGCTCTCTCCTGCTGCGAAAGACATCCGAAAATGGGTACTCAAAAAACTGTCATAAAGAGCAAGTTCAAAAAGGTGGGAGTTAGATGGCTTTATTCCGACGAAAGCAAGAGCAGACAGCGCCAGGGGATGAGGCAAAACAGACGACACTCGCTGCCACATTAGCAGCTCCTTCCTTCAATCCGTACATCGACGAGCTGGCTGAGCATTACAAGACCCGACTCTTGCGGGAGACCAATCTAGAGAGACTGACCAGCCTTCGTTCAGATGAGATGCGCCTCGCAATCGAACGTCTCGTCTCCCAATACATGTCGGAAGAAAAAGTAGTCATTCCGCGAAATGAAAAGGATATCCTGCTGACTCGTTTGATCAATGAATCGGTGGGGCTTGGTCCACTTGAACCGCTGCTCGCCGATCCGGAAATCACGGAGATCTCGATTAACGGACACAACCTGGTGTACGTCGAGAAACGAGGAAGGCTGGAATTAACCGATTTAAAATTTCGTGACGAGGAACATTTGCGGCATATCGTGGACCGGATTGTGGCACCGCTTGGTCGACGAATCGATGAAAGCTCGCCGATGGTCGACGCCCGTCTGAAGGATGGAAGCCGCGTGAATGCGGTCATCCCTCCGATCAGTCTCAATGGCACACTCGTTTCGATCCGTAAATTTCGCAAAGAGCCTTTCTTGATGGATGATCTGATGCAATTTGGTTCATTCAGTGAAGCGATGTCTCAGTTCATTCAAGCCGTGGTGGAAGCTAAAATGAACACGCTCATCTCTGGGGGGACTGGTAGCGGAAAGACGACATTGCTCAATGCGACAGCAAAAGCTATTCCGCACTATGAACGTGTCATAACCATTGAGGATTCGGCCGAGTTGAAGCTGACTCACCCCAACTGTATCGGGATGGAGGCCCGCCCGCCCAATATGGAGGGAACAGGGGAAGTCACGATCCGTCAGCTCGTGCGAAACTCTCTGCGGATGAGGCCAGACCGCATCATCGTCGGGGAGGTACGGGGTGCAGAGGCATTCGATATGCTGCAGGCCATGAATACTGGGCATGAAGGATCACTTACCACCGTCCACGCCAACTCACCACAGGATGCCTTCAACCGTTTGGAAGGGATGGTCGTCATGGCCGGGATGGATTTGCCCTCCACGATTGTCCGTGAATATATCGTCAGTGCGCTAGATATCATCGTCCAGGTCACACGTCTTTCAGACGGAACACGTAAAATCGTTTCGATTTCGGAAGTAGCGAAAACGGAAGACAAACGGGTGGAGGTCAACGAGATTTTTCGCTTTCAGCGGCAGGGGATCGGCGCGAAAGGGGAAGTCCTTGGCTACTTTACGGCAACCGGGGTCATCCCGCGGTGCTTGGAGAGGCTCCAAGTTTTTGGAATCAATCTGGATGAATCCATATTCAGGGTGGAAGGAGGGAAGCAGCGTGACCATGCCTATTCTGTTTAGTCTCGCGGTGTTGTTTGGCATCTGGGGCATCTACGAGTATCTCGGCTATCGGGCCAAGAAGACCGAATGGAAAAAGAAAGCGGAAGAATGGTTCGAGGTGAAGGGAAAACGAAAAAGCGTCGTCATCGTTTGGGGAGATAAATTTGACCAGACGCCCTATGCCAAAGAAATCCAAAAAAAGCTGATCAAAGCGAACTTCCCGCTTGCTCCCTCGGAGTTTTACGGAATTTTGATCGTAGGTACCATGGGGCTCGCCTTCTTGCTCAGTAACGTTGTGAATATTTCTTTTCCTTTTAACATCATTATCGGTGCAGTGGTGATGTATCTCATACAGAACGTGCTGTTCTTTGTCCGACGCAACAAGTACCAGGAGCGATTGAATGAACAACTGTCTGAAGTGTGCCGCCTTTTGGCAAACTCGCTGCGCGCAGGTCTTACGCTTTCGCAGGGGATCTCACTGGTAGCCAAGGAGATGAACTATCCCGCGGGTGATGAATTTAGCCGTATGGCGCGTGAGCTGCAGCTAGGCGTCAGCTTTGACCGGGCGCTCTCTGACATGGAAAAACGAATACCGACGCGAGAATTCCGTATCTTTACGGCTACCCTGCTGATTCAACGGCGGGCAGGGGGGAATCTGAGCCAGGTGCTGCAAGAAATGGCGGAGACATTGGAGGATCGCCGCATCGTGAATCAGGAAATCAAGACGATGACGGCGGAACAGCGGTACGTCTCGATCTTGGTGCCGATCATGCCAATCGCCCTGGTGCTGATGATGAACATGATGAACAAAGGCTTCATTGATCCGTTGTTTTCCGGATTTGGTCTTTTTCTTCTGGGGTTGTTTGTAATCGGAACTCTCCTGTCCTATATCCTCGTCAAGAAAGTGACCAACATAAAGGTGTGAAAACATGGATGCTCTCATAATTACATGCGTGTTCTTGTTTCTATTGCTGTTTGCGATCTGTCTGAAGGAGTGGTATCGCTACTCCGTCGAGAAGCAAAAGCTGCTCGCACATGTCCATGAAATGAGCGGGCACAAAAACTACGGTGTGCGCAAGCAGGAGACCTCATCCGAGCGTCTGGTCAAGCGATTGCTACGGTATGGAGACGACTATGCTGTCATGGGGCAGCGCATCAACTTTTTCAGTGAGTCGCATGAGGTCGAGGATTGGTTGCTGAAAGCTGGACGGCCGCTAGATTTGACCGTCGCCCAATTCCAAGGGGTCAAAATTTTCATGGCTCTGCTCGGCATTATTGCTGGAACGCTGTTTTTCATTCTCCGCTTTCCCTTATCGCATCTAGGCTTGATCGCCTGGCCGTTGATCGGCTACTTTTTACCCATTCTTCTGTTGAAGAAAACAGCGCGCGATCGTCAACATCAGCTTCGCTACGACCTGCCAGAATTTCTCGACACCGTAAGCGTGACGCTTCAGGCGGGGGTGAGTCTCGATCAGGCTTTGCGTGAAGTCATCAAGTTTTTTGATGGGCCGATTCGGGAAGAGTTTTCTCGATTCAATCAAGAGCTGGATCTCGGTGTGCAGAGGGAAAAGGCGTATGAACAATTGCTGCGACGCAACGACAATCCGGAGTTTCAAATGCTGATCAAAGCGCTCATTCAGGGGATGCGCCTAGGGGTGCCGATTGCCGTCACGTTCAAGGCACAGGCGGAAAACATGCGGAGAATCCGCAAAGAGCTGATTAAGGAAAAGGCGGCCAAGGCATCGCCAAAAGTAACCCTGATCACCACGTTTGTCGTGACTCCTACAGCGATTATCCTGATTGGTGGTTTGATGGTATTGAATATTTTGGAGAACTTCAGTTTGTTCTCTGACATCATGCCATAATCCATGGCTTCACTTTTAGGAGGTGATGCCCGTCAGCGAGATGGGAGTGCACAGTTCTTTATTTATTCATCATCCAAATAATGAAGGGAGTAGATTTTTTATGAAAAGCATGATGCTGAAATGGTATGCAAAAGGTCAAGGAGCTCTGGGAAATGAAAAAGGAGCGCAAGCAATTGAGTGGATCGCATTGGCGGGTGTGGTGATCGCTGTGTTTGGAGCGGTGATTACTTACTTTAATGGTAACCCGGCACTTGTTGGCGAATCGATTGGGGATACGCTTAGCAATATCATCAAAAAATTAGACGGAAATTAATCAAAAATTGAATGCTTTTTTGGTGATGAGCATATGGAAAAGAGGTGGTGAAGGGATGTTTCTTCACCACCTGAATCATACGAGGCTTCATACATAGTAAGTCGAAATCAAGCAGGAGGTAGCACTTTGATGAGACTCGTGAAGGGAATAATTGCAGTGATCCTCCTGTTGAGCCTGTTAACGGCGTGTTCGCAAGAGGCGGACAATCAACCGGAGACTCCCCAGAACACAGAGGGTCAAAATCCTTCTGTTCCACCAGGCACGGAAACACCGCCTACGCAAAGCCAGCCGCCAGACCAAACAGGGGAAACAAATGCCCAACTGACGCGAGAAGAAAAAGTAAAAGCGTTGGAGGCGATGGCACAGGAAGGAATGCCGCTAAAGCGGGAAACGACAGAGGACTTCGTCAATTCCCCACCAGGACGTTTTTCTGGGGTTTCGTATGACAACAACAGGGAAGAAGTATTGCCTGAACTTAAAAAGTTTCCTTCTGTTGAAAACCCAGACGAAGAAATGATTAACCAATACTACCTTGCCTTGTTGGGGCTGTTTGCCCAGAGCTACCCCGATCCGCAACAGATCATGGATGAACTGAAAATGGCCTCATTTGGGAATCCGGACATCGATGATCCGCGGTTCAAGTTTAAGGAAAGCTACAATGTTGAAATTATCTTGGATGCGAGTGGCAGCATGGCGGCAAAATCGAATGGCAAGACGAGGATGGATGCTGCTAAAGAAGCGATTCAAGCCTTTGCTGAATCTTTGCCGAAACAGGCGAATGTCGCTCTGCGCGTATACGGGCACAAGGGTAGCGGGAAAGAGTCGGATAAAGCACTATCTTGCAGCAGCAGTGAACTGGTATACGGAATGCAGCCTTACAACAAAGAAAAATTGCAGCAATCTTTGAATCAGTTCCAACCTACCGGATACACTCCGATTGGCTACTCTTTGCAGGAAGCGAAAAAGGATTTAAGCAAATTGCCTGGAGATAAGAACACCAATATGATCTTCCTCGTCAGTGACGGAATCGAAACATGTGATGGTGACCCTGTCGAAGCTGCCAAACAGTTGGCCCATTCCGAGATTACGCCGATTATTAACGTGATTGGATTTGGTGTAGATGGTCCGGGACAGCAGCAGTTGAAAGAAGTCGCAAAGGCAGCGGGAGGCCGCTATGTCCTGATTCAAGATCAGAAGGAGCTACAGGAAGAATTCAATCGTGGGAAAGAAATCGCGAACAAGTGGAAAGAGTGGAAAGCCAATGCATCCCATCAAGCTGTATCCACTCGTAGTTCTCGATCGATCGACATTAGTCACTTTGCTTTGAAATGGAGCCGTATCGCCAAACGGGAAAATCATGATCTCACATCTGCGATCATGACTATGGATGCAAACAATATCATTTCAGATGAATTCGCTGATCATCTGCGGAAGTTGAACGATGAGCAGCTGGAAATCGCACAGAAAAAGGCAGATGAACTGGAGCAATTCCTGGATACCTTGAACGAGAAGTCCTATAAGGAAGCCGTGGATGCGATCAACCAGAAGTTTGCTCAACATACGAAAACGAACTAGAGACGAAATCTCCAAAAGGAGGTTTGTAAAGTGAGAAAATGGGTAAGAGGCCCAATGGCAGCGGCGACTTTCGCTTTTCTGATTCTTATGATGAATCTGTTTCCGCTGGTGGGCCTGGCAGCTTCCATTCAGTATCAAGGGTTACAATACGAGGCCCCGAAGTGGGATCAGCCAAATCTGGAATCACCACAATGGGAGCAGCTCAACCCACAAGCGCCGCAGTGGGAACAAATAAACCCACAGGCTCCTGATTGGGAAAAGCTGAACCCGCAGGCGCCGAGCTGGGATCGGACGAATCCGCAAGCACCAAATTGGGATCGGATAAATCCGCAGGCACCTGATTTGCAGGGGCCAAGCGTCAATCACTCGAACCCGCAAGCGCCAAATGCAACCGCACCTGCACCAAATGTACAAATGCCTGCTTCTCAGCAGCCTGGCGTCGATCCAGATAGCTCGAAGCCGATGACGGAGACGCTTGAATACGGTGCAGTCAAATGGACGTTCAAGGACGTCATGGGCGGAACGCTGGCATATAGCGCTGATTTGCTTATGAATGGCGAAGTAGACATGGCAGCGGGACTTCGTGGCAAAGGCTTGTTCTTGGGAGATCTGGCGATAAAAGGCCTTGATCTTGCCTTCAAGAATACGCCGTATGTAAACACAGTAACAGGCTTAGGTGTCGATTCACTCGACGGGATGAATGCGTGGGCCAACTATCAATTTGTGTTGGCACAATTGCCGAATAACAGTTTTCGAGATATTTTCCAAGGCGGTCAGCTGACGAATTCGGCAAATCCATCCGGCGTCAGAATGCCGGGGATCGTAAAAGGCTTAAATGTGGGCGTAGCAGCGATCAGCCTTCCGTTTGACATCATGGATACGATCGGCAGCTTTGGCATGGCGTTTGATCCGAGCCAGAATGAAGCGACACAAAATGAAAAATTCGTGGATGGCGTCGGTAATTTCGGCAGTGTGCTGATGGATGGAGGGGTCATTGCTGCCGTCATACCAGGTGGGCAGGCGGTAGGCGGTGTGCTTGTTGTCACCGGTGCGGTTTTGTGGGGGTTGAGCAAACTCGTGAAGTACGCTGATAAGCTAGCCGGAGGAGCGATTACCCGTGGAATCCGGGATGGAGTCGGAAAAGCTGTTGGCTGGGTAAAATCCTTATTTGCGTAACGGAGGTCCTTGCTTATGAAAGTCGTGAATACACCACAGGTTCAGGCTCAGATCGAGCGGAATAAGCGTTTTTTAGAGAGGACAGAGCTGTATAATTACCCGGCCTACGTAGACGGAGAATATTACTACCATGTCGCGTACTGGAGATGGGGGAAAAAAGACGCTGTCGGGTACTTGGTGTTGCGACCGGATGGTGAAGTGGTTCGCCGCAAGGAAGCAGAGCCCGTCGTGAAACTATTTTTGGTGCATGCACATGCGGGGCGCAAGATTAAGAACAATCTGGCCATTGATAAGGATAAGCCGATCGAGATGTACGAGCAAAAATACGAGTTTTTGACGGCGCTTTTGCCCAGCTACCAGGATAAGATGGACACGGTGCTTCGGCAAGATGCAGAGAAGCTGATCGACGTTTGCCAAACCATGATGGAAAGCCGGGACCAGCTGCGTGCCATTTATGATCGAGGGATGGATCTGCTCAATCAATTTTTCGCGCGCAACTACGTCATCGCGGGAGAAGAAACGGCATTACGGGATGTGTTATTTGAATCTGACTATATTTTGTATGATCGCATTCGCAAGCAGGTGCTGATCAAAGACTCGGTGGATCGACTTTACCAGTTTTTCCAATCTGATCGAGTAGAACTAGATCGGGTACAGGAGCAGAAACGAAAAAAGCTGAGCGACTTGCTCTCTGTATACAAAGACAAAACACTGCGAAATATTGCCGATGAATCCGTGAAAAGCTTTGAGACGCATACGACAGGGAAGCATGAGTCTTTCCATTCGGTTGAACAGTTGCGGGAAGCCCACGAGAAGCTGAATAGGACCATCTTGGAAAACGGGCTGATGGATAAACTGCGAAACCCTTAACAGGAAAGGTGAGAGAAACCCATATGCATCCCTTCAAAGAAAGCATTCGGTTTTATGCACGGAACATCGAATCTTTGCTGCTCTTGTCCGCCGTGCTCGTGGTTCCATTTTTTATCATCCACAACTTTACGCTGAACTACTTGAATCTGATTGCCGCGATCACGGGCGCCAAATTCGTAGCAAGCTTTTTCAATCTGTTTTTACTTTTTCTGTTTTTGCTGATCCTCCAGATCCCTTTTGCCCAGTATGTCCAAAGTGATCTGGACGGCGATGAGCGTCCGATTCGAAAAGCATTTCGGACTTTTTTTGAACACAGCTTTTCTGTATTCGTATTTGGGATCGTGTTTAGCTTTCTTGTCTCTACAGGAATGATGCTGTTCATGATACCCGGGTTGATTCTTATGATCTTGTTTTATTTGACGCCGTTTTTTGTAGTGCTGAAAAAACAATCGGCTTGGCGTTGCTGGCGATCTGCCATGGAAATGGGCAAAAAGCATTTCTTCCCAATCTTTGGCCTATTGCTAATGGTGAGCGTGGTGGAATGGCTAATCAGTATGGCGGGCTTGTTCCTCGTCACGTCTATTACGGCGACCTTTGGGGCGGTTATGTTTATTGAGTTGTTGCTCAATGTGATTGTTCTCCCGTTTTTTGCGGTCATGTTCATGATGTACGTGAATAAATGGAAAGACGAGGCGGCAGGAGCGGAAGCAGCTGTAGCAGGGGGATTGCTGCTCGATGAAAGATAGCTTGCAAATAAGTTCGAGAGGAGATGAGCGAAGAATGCGCCTGAAGAAGATCGTTTCCAATGAAAAGGGTTCGGTCACCGTAGAGTTTATCGCCATACTGCCGTTCGTCTTTCTGATCATGCTGATTTGCTGGCAGTTTCTTGTGGGCGTCTACGGCGTCATCATCTCTCAGTCGGCAGCAAATGAGGCAGCGAAGGTGTACGCCATAACGGGGAATTCGGGTGAAGCCATACAAGCTGCCAGAAATGTGGTGAACGCGGCAGGAGGCTATATTTCCTTCAGTGACGGCGATATCAGGTGGGATGGTGACGGATATTTTACAGCCAAGGTCGGCGTCCAGATGGAGCTGGGGTTCCTTCCTGACTGGCTCTCTATCAAAAAGGAAGACCGATATATCTCCTTTGATCGGGAAATGAAGAGCAGGGTGATGAACTAGATGGTACGTATACTGCGTCACTTGCAAAATGAACGTGGAAATATGACGATCTTCACCCTGACGATTTACTGGTTTATGTTCATGCTGGTGTTTGTTGCGCTGTTCAACTTTTCGACCATTTTTGTAGACAAGGAGCAGGCGTCGAACAGTGCGCAGCAGGCGAGTATTGCGGCGGTGAAGGATATTTATGATGAGATGGAGTGGGCTATTAAAATACATGATGCGTCACCCCAGCGGTATTATGACCAAAATTATCTCACGCTCAAACTAGGAGCTGCCAAGAGCCAGATGAGAGCATCGCACGCCGATTGGTCTCAAAGTGAAATTGAATATGGCGCGATTGACTTGGTATTGAGCAACGAATTACCAAGCAATGTTGAGTTGCAGACTTATGTCTACGCTGGCTTGCAAACGGCAACAGCAAAAATTACTGGGGTGGTTGCCAAAGTGCTATCAGACAACAATGCAACGCTCAGCGGCTCGTCCGTCCAATTGTTCAACAGTGACAATCGGATTGAAGTAACAACTTCTGTAAAGTACGAATCGGAATCGATGGGCTTTGACTTCATTCCTGCCTATTCCGAGCAAATCTACCAGACAGGGGAAAGCAGACGGATCGGTTTTATTGATGAAGTAAGCGGATGGGCGAATCTGCACATCCCTATGTAGGAACGGCGAGCATTGGAGGAAATGGCATGACAAGAAAGCTACAAAAAATGCAGTGGTTCTGGAATGGAATGACGGTGATCATCTATGGCGTTTTCCTGCCGCTGTCCTGTCTGTTCATGGCGTTGGGTGAAAAGCTCCCGTATGCACTGCTCTTTTTTATGTTTGCTCTTCCTTATATTGAACAGGCTGGCATGGACCATTTGCGTCGAAAAGAAATGAGTCGGTGATGATCAAGTGGATGAGAAGGAAGGTGTAGGCCATGTCCAGACAGGAACGAAACTGGCAGCGCTTTTGGCGATACATGATGATTTACTTTTACGCCCTGATCGTACCGGCTACGGTCATCGGCGCATTTTATCGAGAAGAGTTTCCGTTGCAACTGCTCATACTCGCCATCGGTATGCCTTTTATCAAAAGAAACCATCTGGCGTTCATCCGAAAGAAAAACGCGGCGATCTGATCAACAGGGCAACAAGGCAAGGAGGATATGACCGAATGCGTAACACTAAAATACGGATGTCGCTCTTGATCAACAGCATCATGATCATGCTGCTGCTTTCTGGCTGTTCACTGGGCGCAATAGGAGCGGGTACAGGGATCCAGCAAAATCAATGGCCGCAGACGACACAGGAGTTGATTGCTTCACAGCCCGGACCGCTTGCTGGCACACAATTTTTCCATGCAGCTTATCCGCATCGAGCTGAGATCATACAGGTTTTGGATAAAATGCCTACCTTGGTCGATGGGATGAATGATGCTTACTTGGATTTGTACTGGAATCAATTGCTCACCCTGTTTGCCGAGGATTACCTCAGTCCCCAAATGGTTGTCGACCGTTGGAGAATGGCTTCGTATGGGAGTCCTGACATCGAGGACGCCCGCTTTCAGTTTCGGGAAAATTTCAACGTAGAAATCATCCTGGATGCAAGCGGCAGCATGGCTGGGAAAATCGGGGACAAAACGAAAATGCAGCTCGCCAAGGAAGCGATCCAGGAATTCGCGGAAGCACTACCAGAAGAGGCGAGAATCTCGTTGCGCGTGTATGGACATAAGGGTAGCAATGCAGATGAGCATAAACAGCTCTCCTGTGGCAGCAGTGAGATGGTCTATCCATTGCAAGCCTACGATGCGAAAGGTCTTGAACAAGCACTTGGCATGTTTGAGCCGACGGGCTGGACATCCATTGCGCACTCCTTGCGTCTCGCTCAGGAGGATTTGGCGGGATTCGAAGCGGATAAAAATACGAATGTCATCTATCTAGTTAGTGACGGCATCGAGACGTGCGATGGCAATCCGGTGGCAGTAGCCAAGGAATTGTCCCAGTCCAAAATTATGCCGTTGTTGAACGTCATTGGCTTTGACGTGAATGCAGAAGGGCAGAAGCAATTGAAGGAAATTGCCCACGCGTCAGAAGGTCTGTATGCAAATGTGACGAACCGTGAGCAGTTCAAGCAAGAGCTGGAACGCGCGAAAGAAATTGCCCAGAAGTGGGAGCAGTGGAAACGGGATGCTTTGACAGAAGCAGACGCTGTGCTGATCGACCGCAAAAAATGGGTGGATGCTTACGACCGGGACTGGTACGAGAAAAACTGGCGGGAGAGTCTGAACATCGGAATGGCGATTGAGCATTTGTCTGCAAGTGGCAAGATTGGCAATCAAGCGAGGGAGTACCTTACTGGGAAAAGGCAAGCAAGAGAAGCGTTGGCTACACAGTCCAAGGAGGAGCTTACCAATTACTTGGTAAGTCTCACAACCGAGACCTATCAGGAAATGAGAGAGGAAATTGAGGATAAATACAGCGGAAACTAACAACAATGGGTTCTCCGTTACAAAAGCGATTGCGGTCGCAACGGAGAACCCACTGTAAATGTAAAGGATTAGGGTGCGTCAATCATAGGTGAACGTAACGACCTGTTGCAGGCCTGGGTCCACTCCGATTGCCACATCATGTAAGCCATCTGTGTAATAAAAGTAACGCTTGGCGTCATTGGAATGAGCGTCAGAAGCTTTAACCAATTGGAAGTCGTTCGTCGCAAGCAGGTTTTTCGAGCGGATGAAATCGGATGCCGTCTTTTCCAAATCTGCTTCTGTCATCGTTTTTGTCGCCATTTCTCCGTTTATTCCAATAACGTCAATCGACAGGGAAAGGATTTGCTTAGATCTCGGTTCGATGATGGCGTGAAAGCCATGGACATCGCCACTCACAGGTTCGCGTTTCAGTACGGCGTGAACAGGGACTCCTCTGTATACCGAATTGGTTGGGTCCTCCAGCGTGATTTCCCGATCAGTTGTATCAACATCCATCTGATAATATTGTCTAACAGCGGCTGCAGCGATTTGCGCCGCTTCTTCTTTTCCGAGCCCTTGCACTGCATCTGGTGAGCTGGAGGAGCATCCCATTAACAGAAAGACGAGAAGCGCCGTGCCCAGCCATGTGAACTTTTTCATTGTGAACCCTCCAGCCATCCCAAGTCATACGTGTAATCTTTTTTTATCCTAACAGGGATTGTTTCGACTCCCTATCGATTAACCTTTCCATTACCTTACGATGTTGTAAGTTTTGAGAAAAATGTAGGGAAGGACAGGACTTTGGGCAAAAAAGACGAAAAATTCGGAGTATGAGTGATGTAAGTGAAAACGAGGGGGCAAATGGAATGAACGCCATCGAGCTAAATCAAGCGCTTCAAATGTATGTGAGGACCGAGACCTTTCCTGTAGGAGTTAGCATCCGAAAAGAAGAAGCCGCTCTGCCGTCAAAGGCAAAGCGACCTGTTCGTGATCTGGGTTATCCGATTACCATTTGCCAAGCTGTCGGTTTTTCACGGCGTTATGGCTGGAGTATCGCGATGAATGGAGCCGATCTGTCCTGTCCGATCGCGCAGGTGGCTTTTGGCTATGAAGAGCAGCCTGCGTTTTATACAGAGGGGCATCTCGCCTGTGGGATGTATACAGATTCATTGGAAAATGGGGCGAAAAGCGAGCTGGATGTCCCGAAATTTTCAGCAGAAGAAAGCGGCTACTACGTATCATTTCCGCTGGAGCGGGCAGGGATCGAGCCAGATGTCGTCGTGATTTACGGCAATGCGGCACAAGTCATGCGATTGGTGGCGGGGATGCTGTACAAGCGTGGTGGATCGATTCCTTCCACCTTTTCCAGTCGGGCTGACTGTGCAGACATCGCAATCAAGCCGATCCAGACGGGACAGCCGCAAGTGATCGTACCGTGTTATGGAGACAGATTGTTTGCCCAGACACAGGATCACGAGATGGCCTTCAGCTTTCATTTTCGCGATGCCGCCGAGCTGGTGGAGGGATTAGTGGGAACGCAAAAAGGCGGAATCCGCTACCCGATCCCGTCCTTTTTGCGCTATCAGGCAGAGTTTCCGCCGACTTATCAGAAGCTTGCGGGGATGTTTGGAGAAAAAAACTAACCCTTCAGTCGGTTGAGCTGGAGCAGGTGATGGCGATAGTGCATTTCTACGACGGCAAACCATTCCTTTGCCGTCAGCGGACCGAAGGCTGGGTGAGCCACCGTGTGATGCGCAGGAATTTCGTCCAGAATCGGTTCCAGCTCTTTCATTTGTGTGAGCACGCTGATGAGTCCATCAATTAATTGCTCCTTGCTCTCTGGCTGTGCAGGTGTGTACTCCGGGGAGGCAGGGACTTTCACGCGAATAGGCGGCAAGGAGCCTTGAGCAAATATCGTCTGCCCGATCTCGGATTTTTCGGTACCTGCTTCTGTGACAGTAGGACCTCCTTGTCTACACTTCTCGATACTTCCCAGTTGAAAATACCGGGCAGATTGGATCAAGTGAAGGTACATTTGACCGATCGACCATTCCTCTTCACTTGGTTTTTGCAAGAGTTGTTCCATGGTGAAGCCTTCTAATTCATGCAGGTAGTGGTTTGTCACGTCTTCAAATTTGTTCAAGATTTCCTTTGTATTCATGGGCGAATCAGCTCCTCTTGGTTTTCTTGCTTTTATCATAGTAGAAAGCTACTGACAGCAGTATGTCAGTAGCGTTCGAATAATTTTTTGGCTTCTTCTCGCATTCGGCTACGCAAGGATTCAGGCGTAAGAACAACCGCATCTGCCCCCAACCCAAGTACCCAAGACAATATTTCTTCGATTTGTCTGACGCGCAATCTGACGAGAAAGCCGTCCGGATGCTCCGTAATCTCTTCTATATAAAAATAGCCCGATTCTTTTACCCGATCAGCGATAATTGCACTGATAACGATCTGCACCTCCAGGGACCGATCGTCGAGAGGCGTGTAATCATCAAAATGGAAATGGTCAGGGAGGATAAAGCGGTCTTCCAATACGATCAGGCCGCTCATGCGTGACAGGCGGAATCGACGAATATCCTGTCGCAGATCGCAATGAGCGAGAAGTATCCAAGAACCACGAACCAGCACCAGACCATATGGAGCAACGTCACGCACTGTCTCACGATCGTCATCATGCCCAGGTGTGCCCCTCCGATAGCGGAACCGTACCTTCCGCTCATTGATGATCGCATCGTGGAGGAGTTGTGCATGCGCCTTTTCCTGCTCGCGCAGATTGTTTGCTCTGGGGCTTATGAGGCGAAAGGTTGAACGGATACGTCTTGCTTGTTCACCTACATCCGTTGACAGGATTGCTTCTACTTTGCGCTGTACAGCTCTTGCACTATTGCCAAAGTTTTGGTCAAATACTTGCTCAACCATGTCTGCACCGATCAAGAGTGCAACGGCTTCTTCTACCGAAAAGCTGACGGGCGGCAGAAAATACCCTTCCATTAACGAATAGCCCTGCCCTGGTGCCCCAACGATGGGGACGCCTGCTTCGCTCAATGCCTGCATATCACGATAAATCGTCCGAACGCTCGTCTCGAAGGTCGCGGCCAAATCTTCTGCGCGCAACGTACCTTTGCGCTGCAGCTCCAGAACAATTGCCAACAAACGGTCTGTTTTGTTCATGCTCTGACCCCCTCTCTATCCAGCTAGCATCTTTATAAAAATGAATGGCCAACTTTAAAATTATTTTATATTTACCCTACTTTTTATTTTAACAGTTTTCCCTATCCTACATGTGTAAGTGAAGGAGGAACTGTAAATGAAAAAGAGGGTTTTTTGGCTTGTGATGCTTTTGCTGTTTGGATATATCGTGATTCAAAAAATAGCAGATGGACCACCTAATGTTGGGGGACACACTGAAACGTTGGGAGAGGCTACCGAGGTGGAGCACCAATCGATACAAATAACAAAAGATCAAATTTATCAAGGAGACCTTCTCTTGGTCAATAAAGAGTATCCGGTTCATGAGGCAGGGGTAAAAAACGATGTGGTTCGATTGTCTGAGAATGAAGAACTGTTACAAGGCTATCGTTTGCAAGATCAAAGAATCGAAGTGTCAGAGAGTGTAGCCAAAGAATTTTTGGAGATGATCAAAGCTGCGCAGCAAGATAACGTGAGCCACTTTATCCTGAACAGCGGTTATCGAGGCAAGGAAGAACAAGATCAGCTATATGCAGAAATGGGGCCAGCGTATGCGATGCCGAGCGGTTATAGCGAACATAATGTAGGCTCCGCGCTTGATATTGGATCGACGCAAATGAAAATGGAGCGCGCTCCTGAAGGCAAGTGGTTGGAAGATTATTCATGGAAATACGGTTTTATTTTGCGCTACCCAAAGGACAAGGTAGCCATTACAGGAACGGAATTCGAGCCTTGGCATTTCCGATATGTTGGCTTGCCGCATAGCGCGATCATGAAGCAGAATAACTTTTCGCTCGAGGAATACCTGGATTACCTAAAAGACGAAAGAAGCATCTCCGTGACAAACGATGGGAAGATCTATGAAATTAACTACTACCCTGTCGATCAAGAGATGACGCTCAAAGTACCGATTGCTCGCAACTATGAGATTTCGGGTGACAATATGGGCGGCGTGATTGTAACAAGCTACGTGAACAAAGAAAGAAGGAGTGAATGAGTATGAAGAAATTGACTGTAGCGATATTGTTTGGGGGATGTTCTTCGGAGTATGAAGTATCTCTTAAATCTACGAGTTCGGTGCTGGAGAGTTTGTGTCTGGAAAAGTATGAGGTGATTTTGCTAGGAATTACGAGGGAAGGGCAATGGCTGCGATATACCGGCAACATCGAAAGCATTCGGAATGACAGTTGGCATCAAAGTGAGAAGTGCGTGCCTGCCTTTCTCTCTCCTTGCAGACAGATGCGGGGAATTGTTACACAGGAGAACGGTGCCATGATGATCACGCAGGTTGATGTGGCGTTCCCAATTTTGCATGGCAAAAACGGAGAGGATGGAACGGTGCAAGGGCTGTTGGAGCTCGCCGGAATTCCGTTTGTCGGTTGTCAGACACTATCCTCTGCGATTTGTATGGACAAGGATATCGCTCACACGCTGGCGGCAAGCTCCGGTGTAAAAACACCAAGATCCGTTACCGTTTATCCAAATACTGATCTTGCCACTGTTCAATCTGCCACTGAAGCACTGGAATTCCCTTTGTATGTCAAACCTGCAAAGGCAGGGTCCTCGATTGGGATTACAAAGGCATACAACACGCAAGAATTGGTTTTCGGTATAGAAAACGCCCTTCTGCATGATGACAAAGTAGTCATCGAGGAAAACATCGTGGGATTTGAGGTCGGCTGTGCGGTACTAGGAAATCGTGAGATCCTTGTGGGAGAAGTGGATGAAATCGAGTTGCTCCAAGGCTTTTTCAATTATACGGAAAAGTACTCATTGGAGACTGCCCACATCCACGTCCCAGCAAGAATTGACGAAGAACTCGCTGCAAAAATCAAGCAAACAGCCACCCATCTCTATCAGGTTTTAGGTTGTCGTGGTTTTGCTCGCGTAGATATGTTTGTCACGCCAGACGGAGACATTGTGTTTAACGAAGTGAATACAATCCCCGGCTTTACCTCGAAAAGCAGATATCCAAGCATGCTGCGTGCAGCGGGAATTTCCTATAAAGAGCTTCTTGATACGTTGATTATGCTAGCGTTGGAGGAGGACTAATCGATGACACAACTTCACGTCTCTACGATTTCTTTGAACAGCGAAAATCTGCATCACGGCCATCTGATTCTGGTGAATCGCCAGTACCCGATCCGCTGGCAAACAGACGACAGTATTCTACTAAACCGCATGAGGCTGATTGATGGAACACACAACCATATTATGCTGGAAAACACGGCTGCGAAGATGCTTGCCAAGCTGCTGAAAGCCTGCAACGCACAGCAGACAATCGTGCCAGTCAGTGGCTTTCGCAGCAAGGCCGAACAAACGGATATCTATGATCAATCCTTGCTCGAAAATGGACAGGTGTTTACCAGTAAATTTGTAGCACGTCCGAATGAAAGTGAACATCAGACCGGGCTTGCGATTGATGTAGGGGAAAAGAAGGAAGAGATCGATTTTATTTGCCCTTCTTTTCCCGATCATGGCGTATGCCAACTGTTTCGCCAACGTGCCAGTCAATATGGGTTTATCAAACGCTACGACAAAGACAAGGAACAGCTGACAGGCATTTCGGATGAGCCGTGGCATTTTCGATATGTGGGCTATCCGCATGCCGTTTTAATGGAAAAGCTTCAGCTCTGTCTGGAAGAGTATATCGAGTATGTGAAAAACTACGAATTCCATCAGGAGCATTTGCTAGTGGATGAAGAGAGCATTGAAATCTACTATGTAAAAGCTACCGATACTGTTACGCACATCCCGGTTGTGGATGGTGAGAGATACGAAATATCGGGCAACAATGTGGATGGATTTATCATTACGGTGTTTCATCAGGAGGCACGTAATGAACGTGGGTAGTGAAAAGCAGTATGGCGGGCTGGATCAATTCCGAATCATCGCAGCGATCCTTGTCATCGCAATCCATACTTCTCCTCTGCTGTCCATAAGCGAATGGGCTGACTTTACACTGACACGAACAATAGCCAGGGTGGCGGTTCCGTTTTTCTTTATGTGCACAGGATTTTTCTTCTTGCAAAAGCTTGGCACAGATCGCAACAGAAATGCGTACTTGCTGAAGCCGTTTTTATGGAAAGTAGGAAAGCTATATTTGCTTTCGATTCTTCTCTATCTTCCAGTGAATGTGTACGCAGGCTATTTTACGGATCAATTGACCGTGTTTTCGGTGGTAAAAGACCTCCTTTTTAACGGGACCCTGTATCATCTGTGGTATTTCCCAGGCATCATGCTGGGGGTGTGTATCAGTACCTTTTTGTATACAAGACTATCCGTATGGAAAACGTTTTGGGTGACCATGCTGCTGTATGGCATCGGGCTGTTGGGAGACAGTTACTTTGGATTTGCCCAGATGAATCCGTATGTGGATAGTTTCTATCAATCGATGTTTACCCTGTTTGATTACACGCGGAACGGTATTTTTTTTGCCCCGGTTTTTGTAGTCATGGGAGGGATGATTGCCAATACTCGCAGACGGAAAAAGAAAAAGGTTGCACCGTATGCCATCGGGTTTGTTTTGTTCGGAAGCATGTTAGTTATAGAAGGCTTGCTTTTACACGCTTTTCAGCTGCAACGCCATGACAGTATGTATATTTTTTTGATACCGTGCATGTATTTTCTTTTTCAACTTCTGTTGTTCTGGAAAGGTAGAAATCGCCCAGCCTTACGAAAGCTGAGTCTGTATGTTTATGTCATTCATCCGCTATGTATTGTGCTCATTCGCGCGGCGGCCAAAGTAACGGGACTGACATGGCTACTTGTTGAAAACAGCTTGGTTCATTTTACGCTAGTCACGGTGCTGTCGTTTGTTTTTTCTGTGATGGCGATGAAGGTGATCCAGCGCTTTCGAGGTGAGAAATCGGATCAAACAGGACGGGCATGGGCGGATATCCATCTTCCTCATCTCCAACATAATGTCAGGGAAATCCAGCGGGTTCTCCCGAAGGATTGTGCGGTGATGGCAGTCGTGAAGGCGCAGGCATATGGTCACGGCGGGTGGCAAGTCGCGAGGTATTTAAACAAGCTCGGGATTGATCACTTTGCTGTTGCCACAATCGATGAAGGAATCGAGCTAAGAAAGAAGGGAGTAAAAGGGGAGATCCTGGTGCTTGGCTATACCGATGAGCAACGGATACGCCAAATCGCCCGTTTCAGACTGACGCAAACCGTAGTAGATGACGAATATGCCCAAAAACTGAATAGCTACAACGTGAAAATCCCTGTTCATATCAAGATCGACACGGGAATGGGGAGACTCGGAGAATCTTGGGAACACACGGAAAAAATTGCGGCTATGTATCGCTATAAAAATTTGCAGGTATGCGGTACCTTTACGCATCTGAGTGTGGCTGACAGTTTGGAAGCTTCGGATATCGCATACACGAAAAATCAAATTGCTCGTTTCCAGAAAGTGATCGAGCAGTTGAAAGAAAAGGGAATCGATCCACAGAGGCTGCACGTTCAAAGCAGTTACGGCGTTCTCAATTATGGGGAGCTGCAATACGATTATGCTCGGATTGGGATTGCTCTCTACGGAATGTTGAGCAAGCAGGGAGACACGGTAAAAACAAGCGTCGACCTACGTCCTGTGTTATCACTAAAAGCAAGAGTTGTGCAGGTGAAACAGGTGGAAAAAGGAGCCTCCGTGGGCTATGGCCGAGCTTACACAGCACAGCAAGACAGTAAGATTGCCATCGTATCTATCGGGTATGCTGACGGGGTTCCACGTATGCTGTCTCAAGCGGGCGCTACCTGCTTGATCAGAGGAAAAAGGCGACCGATTATTGGCTTTGTCTGCATGGATCAACTCATTGTAGATATTACAGATATGGAAGAGGTGCAAAAAGGGGATGTGGTGACCTTTATCGGCAGAGATCAAGAAGAGGGGATCACTGCCGAGGAAATGGCCCTTCCATGTAAAACCATTACGAACGAGCTGGTTAGCCGTTTGGGAGAACGTGTCAAAAGAGTCTATCATGATTGAGCACTGGACGGAAGCGAGTAGAGGGAGTGGTTCATTTTTTCCATGATGAAGAGGAGATATAGCTTTCGTTCCAAAATGATTGAGCTTCTTGGGTTTGGCATGCTTTTGGCCGGTCTCGTAACCTATCTGCTCTATAAAGTGCTCCAGTTTTACTATCGGGCGGAGGTCAAGTACGAAGATCCGCTTGCCCTGGTTCGCCGTTACATCAAGGAAATGGGAGATATCAATTTCTTTTTGCTTGTTTTTGCTCCCATTGCGATCTTGTTGTTCTATCTCCTAACCAAACGGTATGTTGGCTATTTTCAGGAGATTTCCAAAGGCATTCATTATCTGGCAAATGGAGATTTTACGCACAATGTGCATATTTCTTCCCATGATGAGTTCGCAGATATCGCCAAGGATATCAATCTGGCAAGTGAAATGCTGCAAAAGGCGGTAGAAAGAGGAGACTTCGCGGAAAGCAGCAAGGATCAGCTTGTTTTGAATCTGGCACACGATTTACGCACACCACTGACATCCGTGCTGGGTTATTTAGATTTAGTTTTACGAGACGAGCAGATGCCACAAGAACAGATGCGGCATTATGCGACGATTGCTTTTACCAAGTCGCAACGATTGGAAAAGTTGATTGATGAGCTGTTCGAAATTACGAGAATGAATTACGGCATGGTCAACATCGAGCAAAAGGTCATTGATTTGAGTGAATTGTTGGTTCAGTTAAATGAAGAGATGTATCCTTCCTTTGAGAAAAATGAGCTGGTCGCACGGTGTACGATTGCTGCTCAATTAGTGATCGTGGGAGATGGAGAGCTGCTGGCGCGCGTATTTGAGAATATCCTGACCAATGCGATACGCTACGGGGGAGATGGCCATTTTATCGATTTGAACGCTTACCGGGAGGGCGATGAAGTAGTTGTTCAAATCATGAATTACGGTGACCAGATACCTGAAGAGGCGCTGCCGCATATTTTTGAAATGTTTTTTACGGGCGACAAAGCGCGAGCTCATCAAGGGGGAGGCACTGGACTCGGCTTGTTTATTGTAAAAAATATCGTTGAGAAGCATCGGGGAACGATTTCTGTTCAAAGTGATGTGATTCGAACGTGTTTTGAGGTGCGGTTGCCGTATGGATGAAATATGCCAAAGAACAACTCTCGTACCGAATTCTATTTCAAGCAATAGGTATATAAACTTCCAGCATAAATAAAAAATGGAGACGCTTCAAAGTCTCCATTTTTTTATTGCAGATATTATCTATCAACGACAAATGGAATTCCTCATTCATGGAGATCTAAATTCCGATTGGCGTGCGCAACTATTTACCGTATTTTGGTAGAATGTTCCTATAACTATACCGTGGGTTGACTCATTGTATGTCTTCGAAAAAAATTAACTTTGGGGGATAGTTATGAATAAATACACATGGACATTGATAGGTGCTGTAGTTGTTGCTGGAATATCATTGGCTACTTGGGCTGGGGCCATTAACCAAGGGGATAAGGAAGCACTACATGCATATAAAAAGATGGAACAGGCACGTAACCAAGAGAACCAACCCTTAAGCAAATCGAGTAGTAATGTAACCCTGTCAGACTTTTCGATTCAGGGAGCTGTTTTACCAGAAGCGGATAAAATACGTAAATACAACGATACGAATATGCAAGGACTACTATCTTCAACGGATGAAAAACTTTCGTTCATTATGGAAGAGGATGAAGTAAAAGGTATCGTTATAGCAACAGATAAAGAGCCAATCATGGCTGGTGGTGAAAAAAGTGGCCCTGAATTGTTTGACCTTTACGAGAACATTAAAAATACACTAGGGAAAGATGTAAACATTACGTACGTTAGTTATTCAGGTGGGTTTATTTTCGTTGCAACTGATAGTGAAGGTGAGGAAAGCTTGTGGCTCGATCAACGTGCGTCTACATTCTTAGATCTTCCTTCGCACAAGCAACTCAAATCTGAAGAAGTTGTAGAAAAAATTCGAGAAGGTGCGGAATCGGTGGATGAAGAAAAGACAAACCAACTAGAAATGGGAAGTAAATCTGAATAAATGAAATGTATTTTACTTTGGAACAGCAATAGTGGCTGTTCCTTTTTGCGTATAAAACTAGCTGTCGGTTTTTCGCAGAGATAGAAAATGGGCTAGGGAACCTCATTCCCTAACCCATTTTTTCATTCATTTCGTTTAAATCAAATTCTCCGGGTTCAAGCCTTCCAGCTCTGGCAACACAAAGCGCCCGTCTTTTCTGATCAGCACATCGTCAAACCAGATTTCGCCGCCGCCGTATTCAGGGCGTTGGATTTGGACCAAGTCCCAGTGAATGGAGGAGCGGTTGCCGTTGTCTGCTACTGTGTAAGCATTTCCTGGCGTGAAGTGGAAGCTGCCCGCGATTTTCTCGTCAAACAGGATGTCCAGCATCGGGTGGAGGATGTGCGGGTTGAAGCCGATCGCGAATTCTCCGATATAGCGTGCGCCCTCGTCAGTGTCGAGGATGTCGTTCAATGCTTTTGTATTGGAGCTGATCGCTTCCACGATTTTGCCTTCTTTGAAAGTAAACTGAACATCATTGAAGGTAATGCCGTTGTAGATCGATGCCGCGTTGTAGAAAATCGTTCCTTCAACGGAATCGCGCACAGGAGCGGTGTATACTTCGCCATCCGGGATATTGCGCTTGCCGTCACATTTGATGGCATTGATTCCTTTAATGGAGAAGCGCAGGTCTGTTTTTGGACCGACGATGCGTACACGATCGGTGCGCTCCATCAGCTCTTTCAACGGAGTCATGGCAGCGGACATTTTCGCGTAGTCCAGATTGCAGACGGAGAAGTAGAAGTCCTCAAAGCCCTCGAGACTCATTTTGGACAGCTGCGCCATCGACTTGTTCGGGTAGCGCAGTACAACCCAGCGTTTGTTCGGAACGCGCTCGTTCGTATGTACAGGTTGATACAGGACGCGAGCGTAAATGCCCATTTTGTCTTCCGGTACGTCGGCATACTCGTTGATGTTGTCGTAAGCGCGGATGGCGATGTAAGCGTCCATGTCTTTCATCCGGTCATACTCGTATTTTGCCATTAGGGCCATGTGTTCTTCGCTCGTGCCTTGATAGAGTGCACGCATGACTTCCTGATCTTTCAAGGTGACCAAAGGCAGAGCCCCAACTGCAAATGATTCACGCACAAGTGCACGAACGAGTTCAGGTTGCAGGCCTGTATTTTCGATCAGAACTTTTTCGCCTTTTTGCAAATGGAGCGAGTAACGGACGAGACGGCTTGCCAGTTCATTAATGCGTGGATCTGCCATAGGTGGTAACCTCCGTAGTAAAATAATTTTGATTAATGATTAATTTGTATTATTACACAACTAAACGAGGGCTCGCCAGTGTGTTTGATGCTTCGATTACAGGCAAGCCTCGTAGATCGCGATTACATCAGATTCATTCAATTTTCGTGAGCTAGGCAGATACCCGATTCCGCGTCCGCCGATGCGAACTGCTTCTTCAGCCATTTGTGCCAACGATTGTTGGGTCACGCCGAAGTCAGACAGACGTTCTGTGATTCCCATGCGCTCATACCAACGGCGAACGGCTTCAATCGTTGCTCGTGCTGCTTCGCCGTCGTCCTCCACGGTAACGCCAAAGCAATAACGTCCCATACGGGCTAGTCTCTCGGGACGGTCTTGCAAAATCACCTGTTCAAAATAAGGAAGGGACAGGATCGCCAGTCCCCGACCGTGAGCCATATCGTAGATTCCGCTCAGCGGATGTTCAACACCGTGCAACGGCATACCAGCACCACGACCACCAGCGGCGAATGGACTGATGCCCAGCGTGCTCGCCCACAAAAGGGTGGATCGTGCTTCTGCATGGTCTGGTTGCTGAATCGCTGTGATGGAGTGCTCGACGACGAGACGAATGAGTGTTTCGGAAATACCGTCCTGAACGTGGGTTCCTTCTGCGCTGATCAAATAGTTCTCAAACAGATGCGAAAAGATATCGGCGCAAGATTCCGCTGTGACACGAGCAGGAACGGTAAAGGTGATGGACGGGTCAAGAATGGCAATCTTCGGGTAAAGTGCTGGACCGTTGATCGAAGATTTTTCATGCGTGTCCCAATGAGTCAGGACGCTGATATGGTTTGCTTCCGAACCTGTAGCGGCTACTGTCGGGACGGTCATGATCGGCAGTGCTTCCTGAACGGGTACCAGCAATTGACCAGAGCCGCTCGGATTTCCTCGCATGTAATCGTAAATCGGTCGTCCGGAAACCGCTGCCGCCGCAATCGCTTTGGAGGCATCCATCACGGAGCCGCCACCGATAGCCAGGATGAAGTCACACTGATGCTCACGAGCAAGAGCAGCTCCAGCATCAACCGTTGCCGTACGTGGATTCGGTTCGATTTTGTCAAAAACAAGATACGCCACCTGAGCTTCCTGCAATAGAGCCTTGGCGCGGTCCAAAAGTCCTGTACGTTTGGCCGCATTGCCGCCTGTGACGAGCAATGCTTTTTGGCCCATCGATTTTGCTTCTTGGCCCAAACGTTCCAGTTCGCCCATGCCAAAGTAAATTTTGGTAGGAAAAGACACTTCAAATGGAAACATCTGAAATTCCTTCTTTCACGTATTGGTTGTACCAACGACAAGTTTATCATAAACAAAAGAGAAGAGTCTGCTCCGTGGGCGGGCTCTATGTGCATATGAGGTAGTTTGGATAATGAGTTTGCGAATGTTAGTGAGGTTGAGAAGAAAAACATACAGTAAATCCCGAACGTTTGTCGAAGTGTATTCCATCATTTTTCGTTGATAAATGCGTATGTTTGTGTTTTAATGTAGTTGAAACGTTCGTGAATTAACCGAAACTCAACCTTTTTGACTGGGAAGGTGACTCCTACGGTGGAAAAACAGGAACAACTCTACGAAGGTAAGGCAAAACGTATTTATCGGACATCTTTGCCTGATCTGTACTGGGTAGAGTACAAAGACGACGCAACAGCATTCAATGGAGAGAAACGGGCGCAAATCACTGGAAAAGGTGAGCTGAACAACCGCATTACGGCAATCTTTTTCACCATGCTGAAGGAGCGGGGCATCGACAACCATTTTGTCCGTCTGCTGTCCGCCACAGAGCAAGTTGTTCGCAAAGTGGAGATTATCCCTTTGGAGGTAGTCGTTCGCAATATCGCAGCAGGCTCATTGGCCAAGCGTCTTGGCATGGAAGAAGGAACTGTGCTTCCGCAGCCCGTTGTCGAGTTTTACTACAAGGATGACGCACTGGGAGATCCATTGGTGAATGCCTCCCATATCAAAGTGTTGGGGATTGCGAGTGAGAGTGACCAAGCGACATTGGAGCGCATGGGTCTTGCTGTAAACGAGGTCCTCGTGCCTTACCTGAGCGAGCGCAACATTACTTTGGTCGATTTCAAACTGGAATTCGGAAAAACAACGGACGGGGAGATTCTCCTCGCCGATGAAATATCCCCAGATACATGCCGTTTCTGGGATTCGGTAACAAATGAAAAGCTCGACAAAGACCGCTTCCGCCGCGATTTAGGCAATGTGGAGGAAGCTTACAAAGAAATGCTTACGAGACTAGGAGGAGACGTACATGTTTAAAGCTGTTGTTTATGTAACATTGCGCGAGAGTGTTTTGGACCCGCAAGGACACGCTGTAAAAGGTGCTCTGCACACCTTGGGTTTTGATGAAGTAAACAATGCGCGCATCGGGAAGTACATGGAGCTGGAATTGAACACTTCTGACCGTGCGCAAGCAGAAGAACGTGTACGTGAAATGTGCGAAAAGCTGCTGGCCAATACGGTGGTAGAAGACTATCGCTTTGATATCGTGGAGGGCTAAGGACATGCGAGTAGCCGTTATTGTCTTTCCAGGCTCGAATGCCGACATTGATTTGTTTAACGCAGTTGAAGATGTAATGGGAGTGCCAGTGGATTACGTATGGCATTCCGATACGGATCTTTCTAAATATGATGCGATTCTCTTGCCAGGCGGATTCTCTTATGGAGATTATCTGCGCTGTGGTGCAGTCGCTCGTTTTTCACCCGTCATGGAGCAAGTGGTGAAGGCAGCAGAAGAAGGCAAGCTGATCATGGGAATCTGCAACGGCTTCCAGATCCTGACCGAGGTCGGGCTGTTGCCAGGAGCACTCTTGCGCAACCGTTCACTGAAATTCCGTTGCAAGCTGTCCGAATTGCGTGTGGAAAACAACGATACCTCCTTTACCCGTGATTTCGCGGCAGGGGAAGTCATCCAAATTCCGATCGCACACGGCGAAGGAAACTACTACTGTGATGAAGAAACGCTGGCGAAGCTAAAAGCGAACAAGCAGATCGTTTTCCGCTATCATGGCGAGAATCCGAATGGCTCACTGGAAGATATCGCAGGCATTTGCAACGAACGTGGAAACGTACTTGGCATGATGCCTCACCCGGAGCGTGCCGTCCACTCATGGATGACTTCCGATGACGGACGCCGCATGTTTACTTCGATCCTGAAGACTTGGAGGGAGCAGAACAGTGTCACAACTCACGCATAAAGAACCGACAGCCGAACAAATTGCCGATCAAAAACTATACAAAGAAATCGGTCTGACTGACGAAGAATATCAGCGTGTCGTAGAAATTCTCGGCCGCAAGCCGAACTGGACCGAGACTGGTCTCTACAGTGTCATGTGGTCGGAGCACTGCTCCTACAAGAACTCCAAGCCTGTCCTGCGTCGTTTCCCGACAAAAGGACCTCGCGTTTTGCAAGGACCAGGGGAAGGTGCGGGTATTGTCGACATCGGTGACAATCAGGCGGTTGTTTTCAAAATCGAAAGCCATAACCACCCATCTGCGATCGAGCCGTACCAAGGGGCTGCGACTGGCGTGGGCGGTATTATCCGTGACGTATTCTCGATGGGCGCGCGTCCGATTGCGCTGCTCAACTCGCTTCGATTCGGGGAGCTCAAGTCTCCTCGTGTCAAATATTTGTTCGAAAACGTCGTTGCAGGTATCGCAGGCTACGGGAACTGCATCGGGATTCCGACTGTGGGTGGCGAAGTGAATTTCGACCCTACGTATGAAGGCAATCCGCTTGTCAACGCTATGTGCGTCGGCTTGATCGACCACGAAAAGATTCAAAAAGGGGTAGCGTCCGGTATCGGCAACCCTGTTATCTACGTTGGTTCCAGCACAGGGCGCGACGGTATTCACGGGGCGACCTTTGCGTCTGAGGAGCTCACCGAAGAGTCGGAGAAAAAACGCCCGGCGGTACAAGTCGGCGATCCATTCATGGAAAAGCTCCTGCTGGAAGCGTGCCTGGAGTTGATCGACACGGGTATCGTTGTCGGCATTCAGGACATGGGAGCGGCTGGTTTGACCAGCTCCAGCTCCGAGATGGCGTCTAAGGCGGGCAATGGTATCGAAATGAATCTGGACCTGGTGCCACAGCGTGAATCTGGCATGTCTGCATACGAAATGATGCTGTCTGAATCGCAGGAGCGTATGCTCGTCGTCGTGGAAAAAGGTAAAGAGGCAGAAGCGATCGCGATTTTTGACAAATGGGGTCTGGCGTCCGCGGTAGTTGGAAAAGTAACGGCAGACAGCAAGCTGCGCCTATTGCATCAAGGTGAAGTAGTAGCCGAAGTGCCAGTAGACAGCTTGGCAGATGATGCGCCTGTTTACCATCGTCCATCTGCGGTGCCAGCTTACTATGAAGCAAACGCGAATGTAGATGCAGTGGCTGGAATCAGTGAACCGAAAGATCTGAATGTTACGCTGAAAAGCTTGCTGGCTCAGCCAACAGTGGCGAATAAAGCGTGGGTATATGAGCAATACGATCACATCGTGCGTGCAAACACAGCTGTAAAGCCTGGTTCTGACGCTGCTGTTGTCATGGTGCGCGGTACTCGCAAGGCTCTTGCCATGAGTACGGATTGCAACGGTCGCTATGTATACCTCGATCCAAAAGTGGGCGGTGCCATTGCGGTTGCAGAATCTGCGCGCAACGTCGTCTGCTCCGGTGCAGAACCGCTGGCGATTACGGACTGCTTGAACTTCGGAAGCCCGGAAAAGCCTGAGGTGTTCTGGCAATTTGAAAAATCGTGCGAGGGCATGAGCGAAGCGTGCGTAGCACTCGATGCTCCGGTCATCGGCGGAAACGTATCCTTTTACAATGAGCGCAGCGGTGACGCGATCTATCCAACCCCAACGGTGGGAATGGTCGGCTTGATCACTGATGTTGACCATATTACGACGCAGGATTTCAAAAATGAAGGCGACGCGATCATCCTGTTGGGTGAGACCTTCGCTGAGTTGGGCGGTAGTGAGTATCAAAAGATGGCTACCGGCAGCATTTCCGGACGTCCTCCACAAATCGATCTGACTAAGGAAGCGGCAGTACAAAAGCTGGTTCTCACAGCGATTCGCCAAGGTCTGGTGAACTCCGCACACGATCTGTCCGAAGGCGGTCTGGGTGTTGCGCTGGCTGAATCTTGCTTCGGCAAAGGCTTCGGTGCGCAGGTGGCTCTTACGTCCGAGCTGCGTACTGACGTGCTCTTGTTCAGTGAATCTCAATCTCGCATCTTGCTCAGTGCTTCTGGGGAGAAAGCAGCGGCGATTCTCGCATTGGCAGGTGAACATGGCGTACCTGCTGAAAACATCGGTACGGTCGGCGGCAATCGTCTGGTAGTAAACGTGAACGGTACAGAAGCGATCAACGCTTCGACTCAAGAGGTGAAAGCAGCCTGGAAGGATGCGATTCCATGTTTGATCGGCTAATCTGGGACAAATTGAACGAAGAATGCGGCGTCTTTGGCATCTACAACCACAAAGAAGCATCCCAATTGACCTATCTGGGTCTGCACGCCCTTCAACATCGCGGTCAGGAGAGCGCAGGTATCTGCGCCTCCGACGGCGAGAAATGGTATAAGCACCGCGGAATGGGTCTTGTGTCAGAGGCTTTTGGCAAGGGCGATCTGGAGAAGTTCAGCGGTCATATCGCGATTGGTCATACCCGTTATACGACTGCTGGTTCGAGCAAGATTGAAAATGCCCAACCGCTCTTTTTCCGCTATGCGCAAGGCAGTATGGCTGTTGCCCACAACGGAAATCTCGTGAATGCCGCCGTGCTTAGAAAAGAGCTGGAAGCAAAAGGCTCCATTTTCCAGACGACCAGTGACACAGAAGTGATCGCACATCTAATCGCCCGCTCTGAGTGCAAGGATTTGCCGGGAGCGGTAAAGGACGCCCTGCAATACATTAAGGGAGCGTATGCCCTTCTCGTCATGAACGAGAATCAGCTCGTGATCGCCCTCGATCCGAATGGCTTGCGTCCGCTGTCATTGGGACGACTCGGAGATGCGATCACTGTCGCGTCCGAGACTTGTGCGTTCGATATCATTGGCGCCCAATATTGGCGTGACGTGCAACCGGGTGAGCTGATCGTCATCGACAAGGATGGCATTACCGAAAGCAAGTTTACCGAAACGACACAACGTTCGATTTGTACGTTTGAATACATTTATTTTGCCAGACCAGACAGTGACATCGACGGAATCAATGTCCACATGGCGCGCAAACGTCTGGGCAAGCAACTGGCATTGGAATCCGCGATTGATGCGGATGTCGTCACAGGTGTACCGGATTCGAGTATCTCTGCTGCTATCGGATTTGCGGAAGCGACAGGAATTCCGTACGAAATCGGCTTGATCAAAAACCGCTATGTCGGACGTACCTTCATTCAGCCGAGTCAGGAGCTGCGCGAGCGTGCTGTCTATCTCAAGCTGTCTGCGGTTCGCAAGGTAGTGGAAGGCAAGCGCGTAGTTATGATTGACGACTCCATTGTTCGTGGTACGACGAGTAATCGGATCGTTCGCATGCTGCGTGAGGCTGGCGCCAAAGAAGTGCATGTGCGTATCAGCTCTCCGCCTGTTATGAATTCTTGCTTTTATGGCATCGACACCTCGTCGCGTGAGGAACTGATTGCATCGACCAAATCCGTAGAGGAAATTCGTCAAATCATTGAGGCAGATTCGCTGTCGTTCTTGTCTGTTGAAGGAATGATCGATGCGATTGGCCGCACCGATTCGGCTCCTAATAGAGGACACTGCCTCGCATGCTTTAACGGAGAATATCCGACTGAGATTGAATTCGAAGAAGCGCTTCCTGCGCTCAAATGCTAATACAAGCACCTCTTGCTAGGGGGAGAAACGATGAGTGAAGCATATAAACAAGCTGGTGTAGACATCGACGCGGGCAACGAAGCCGTCGAACGCATGAAAAAGCACGTCAAACGAACATTCCGCCCGGAAGTTATGACGGATTTGGGCGGGTTCGGAGCGCTGTTTCGCCTGGATACCAAAAAATACGAGAAACCGATTCTCGTTTCTGGCACAGATGGAGTAGGAACCAAGCTGAAGCTCGCTTTTGCCATGGACAAACACGATACAATCGGCATCGATGCTGTCGCTATGTGCGTCAATGACGTAGTGGTTCAAGGGGCAGAGCCGCTCTTTTTCCTCGATTATCTGGCAGTAGATAAGGTCATTCCGGAAAAAATCGAAGCGATTGTCAAAGGGATCGCGGAAGGCTGCTCCCAGTCCGGCTGCTCGCTGATTGGTGGGGAGACTGCCGAGATGCCTGGCATGTACGCAGAAGGCGAATACGACATCGCAGGCTTCACCGTAGGTGTCGTGGACGAGAGCAAAATGATTACGGGAGCGTCCGTGGCGGCAGGCGATGTACTGATTGGTCTGGCTTCCAGCGGCGTGCACAGCAACGGTTTCTCGCTCGTTCGCAAGGTTCTTTTGGCAGACAAAGGCATGTCCCTGCATGATCATGTTGACGTATTAGGCAAAAAGCTCGGCGAAGAGCTGCTGACACCGACCCGCATTTACGTGAAGCAAGTGCTATCCGTTCTTGAGTCACATGAAGTGAAAGCTCTGGCACACATCACAGGCGGCGGCTTTACTGAAAACATTCCACGCGTGCTTCCAGAAGGAATGCAGGCTGTGATCAACGTTGGTTCCTGGCCGGTGCTGCCGATCTTCGAGCTGGTACAGGATGCGGGTAACATTTCATATCCGGATATGTACAAAACGTTCAACATGGGCGTTGGCATGATGCTTGTCGTGAAGCCAGAAGACGCAGTGAGTGTGATGGAAAAGCTGCAAGAGCTGGGAGAACAGGCGTATTTGATCGGACATATTCAAGCGGGAGAGCGCAAAGTCGTATACAACGGGGTGGAATGGTGAGAAAGCTGGCCATTTTCGCCTCAGGCAGCGGCTCCAACTTTGAAGCGATCGTGCAGGCTGTACAGGACGGCAAGCTCCCAGGTGTAGAAGTTGCCTTGCTCGTGTGCGACAAGCCTGGCGCCAAGGTTTTGGAACGGGCAGAGCGTTTAGGGATCGACACCTTTGTTTTTCAACCGAAGGAGTATGCAGACAAGGCTGCGTTTGAGCAGGAAATAGTGGCGCAGCTCCAAAAACGCGATATATCGCTGGTTGTGCTGGCAGGCTACATGCGGTTGGTGGGCGACACTCTTTTGTCTGACTACGAAGGAAAAATCATCAATTTGCATCCGTCGCTTTTGCCTGCTTTCCCAGGAAAAGACGCGATTGGTCAGGCACTCGCATACGGGGTAAAGATAACGGGGGTAACGGTACATCTGGTTGATGCCGGTCTGGATACAGGGCCGATCATTGCCCAGATCCCCGTAGCGGTGCAAGATGCAGATACGGCTGAGACTTTGGCGGCTCGTATCCATGCC
This sequence comes from Brevibacillus sp. HB1.1, assembly GCF_013332445.1. Taxonomy (NCBI): domain Bacteria; kingdom Bacillati; phylum Bacillota; class Bacilli; order Caryophanales; family Paenibacillaceae; genus Brevibacillus; species Brevibacillus sp. HB1.1. Next base: position 84,688 of record NZ_JABMIV010000003.1, read on the forward strand.
GTGGAGCATGAGCTTTTGGTAAAGGTCATTGGCTATTTAGCAGAAGAGAGAGTGAAGCTGGAAGGAAGGCTTGTCCAGCTGACGTAAATCGAGAGATAAAGAAGAAACCGACATCCTTTTATGATGTCGGTTTTTTGGTCATCTGTTTTAGAAATACTTCTTTCTCCAAAACAGGAGGGCTGTTACGGACGTAATAGCAGTGGACATGACCATAATGATCGTGAATGCGTGCGGATGATCCTGTAAAGGAAGCGGGACGTTCATGCCATAAAAGGTGCCGATCACCATAGGTAAGGTGATGACGATGGTAATGGCGGTCAACAGCTTCACTACGCGATTCAGATTGTTGGAGATGACGGAGCCAAAGCCATTCATGATGTTCCCTAAAATGGCGGTATAGATTTCCGTCATTTTGATGGCCTGCTTGGTTTCGATTTTTACTTCTTCCAGCAGTTCCTTATCTTCTTCGTACATTTTCAAATAACTGCCGCTCCGAAGCAGGGAGATCAACAGACTGTTCGTTTCCAGGGACGTCGAAAAATAAACGAGGCTTTTCTGCAATTCTAGCAAGGTAAGCAGTTCATTGTTTTTCGTCGATTGTCGCAACGATTTTTCCATCGTTTCTGTCTGCTTGTTGATTTTTTTCAAGTAATGCAAATAATCATGCGAAGTATTCGATAAAATTTGCAGGACGAACCGGTTTCGCATGTGCGTGTGAAAGTTTTTCACTTTCCCTTTGACGAACTCATTCATGACAGCCGTTTCTACTAGGCAAACGGTTAAGATATAATCTTCCATCACCATAATTCCCAACGGAACCGTCGTATAGTGGTCCTTCGTCGCTTCCTTCGTGGAGATCGGGATGTCCACGTAGAGCTTCACGCGGTTTCCTTCCTTGTCGATCCGTCCGATTTCTTCGTCATCAAGGGCATCCTGCAAAAAATGAAGATCAATCGACAACTCCCTGACGACTTGTTGTTTTTCTTGCTCAGAAGGATCGGTCAGATGGATCCAGCAGCCTTTTTCAAATTGATGCAGTTCTTCTATTTTTCCCATGGTATTCGTTTTGTAAATGTTCAACATGGTTTTCTCATCCTTTCGCAAATAAGGATCGGAGGGATACGACCATGTTGCGCAAGCATGTCTACATAAAGATACTTACATACACTCGTCCCATAAAAAGGGAAAATGTCAAATAAGGTATGGGGAACATGCCGCAGCGCCACAAGGCCGGAAAATTCTCCGTACACAATCTTGATTGCAGTTATTCATTCGGTACCTTGGACTACTGTCCATTAAAACGTTCCCCCCTTTCAAAATAAAAACCCTCTAGCGGGAATCTAGAGGGTTAGAAAAGTGCACAAAATAACACCACTTTTTCTCCCCCTACCAGAGCTTTGGCACTATACAACGTAAAGGAAACATTCCTTAGCCACCTTAAGAAAAGCCTTAGTTCGGCAGTTCCTGTTCTACCCATTGGCATCTTTCGATATTTCCGGGCAGTGGCCTATGTTTGTATAGGAGCCTCACCTAACGAGGATGAATGATTGACTTTGTCATCGTATTCCTGTCACTAATATTTGTCAATCATGTTTTCTCGTCCTACATGCATGTTATTCATGTCCTTTCATACGGTGTCGGCTTCTAACTATGACCGACTCACCCTATTTTGCTGCGAGGTTTGCCAACAACCACTCACATTCGGTTGCTGAAATAGGTTTGCTGAAAAAATATCCTTGGAAAGTGCTGCAGCCAAGTGAGCGTAAAAATTCCAGCTGCGCTTCTGTCTCCACGCCCTCGGCTACTAGCGTAAGACTCAAGCTATGTGCCATGGCAGCAATCGCGGACACGATGGACGTGTTGGTGGACATGTTACGCATGAAAGACTGATCGATTTTCAAAGAGTTGATCGGGAGCGACTGCAAGCAACTTAACGAGCTATAGCCTGTTCCGAAATCATCGATGGAAATATGGATCCCCATGTCTTGAAGTGCCTGAAGACGCGGGATGACTGTATCGAGTCGATGCATGGCGATGCTCTCGGTAATTTCAAGCTCAAGGTAAGCAGGGGCGAGACCTGTCTTCTGCAACGTTTGCTGGACCATAGTCACCAGATGCTTGTCTTGCAACTGGCGCATGGACAAGTTCACGGCGAGACGTACAGGTGGCAAGCCTTGCTGCTGCCATTCCACGCATTGTTGGCAGGCCTTTTCCAGCACCCATTGACCGATTGGGATGATCAAGCCCGTTTCCTCGGCTAGGGGAATGAAATCAAGAGGGGACACAATTCCGTATGCAGGATGCTGCCAACGAATCAAGGCTTCCAGGCCGACAATCTTTTCATGATCGTACTGCGGCTGGTAATGTAGCTGAAACTCGTTGTGATCCAATGCGGTTCGAAGACCGGCTTCCAGCATCATTTTTTTGGCGAGAGCAATATTCAGTTCGGGGCAAAAAAACTGATAGTTGTTTCTGCCGTGTTCCTTGGCTTGGTACATCGCGGTGTCCGCATTTTTTATCAAGGTTTCAGCGTCAGTTCCATCTTGAGGGAAGAGACTGATGCCCATACTGGTAGTGACCACGAAGCTTTGGTTGCCCAAAAAGATCGGCGAGATGAGCTTTTGCATGAGCTTTTCAGCAAAATGCATCGCTTCATCGTAAGCCATTCCTGGCAGGATGATGGTAAATTCGTCCCCGCCTAGACGGCAAACGGTGTCATGAGGACCGACGCTGTCTCGCAAGCGCTCGGCAACTTGCGTAAGCAGATGATCCCCGGTGGAATGGCCGAGTGTATCGTTAATGTATTTGAAGCGATCCAAGTCCAGAAACAGGATCGCAAGCGGTTGTGCTTGGTGAGAGGCATGGAGTAGCGAATCTTCCAGCTTGCTTTGGAATAAGGAGCGATTGGGCAGGCCTGTCAGTGTATCATGGTAGGCAAGGTAGTGAATCATTCTCTCGGTTTCTTTGCGCTTGGTAATATCTTTGGCAATGACAAAATAGCCGACATTGGTCTCGTTTACGACAATAGGGACGACGGTGGCGTTTAGCTCAATGCGCGTTCCATTTTTATGGAGCACAGACAGATCGTAATTATCGGATACGCCTTTTTGTGTATGACGTGACATGGAGAGGACGCGCTTGACGCCTTCTCTGTCCAGTAACTGTTGAAAGGACTGGTTGCGAAGATCGTTCAGGCTGTAGCCAGTGACGACTTCAAACGCCGGATTCAGATTCAAGAACTTGCCTGCTAGATCCAGCCAGCACACGATGTCCGGGTTGTGCTCAAACAGTGATTTGTAGCGCTGCTCGCTAACCTCCAGCCGTTGCTCAGCCCATTTACGCTCCGTAATATCGTGTGTAACGATCAGGGCACCAACAGGTTCACCAGATGCTTGGGTGAGGAGCTTCCCATTGGCTACGAGAATCGAAACGGCTTTTCCGCTCGGTTGTGTCCATAATTCCTGGCCATTGACGATTTCCCCGCGTAATACTCGAACAGACGGCAACTCCCCAAAAGCTACAGGAGTAATGCCGTCTGGATGATAAAAGGCAGAAGAGCCGTATGTTTGCTCGTGCAGATTTATCGCTTCGGACATGCCGAAGTGTTTGGCAGCTTTGTTGAAAAAAAGGACATTGCCGTCAAGCCCGTAAACAGTCACCCCTGCTTCCATATGCTCCAAGATTGGTTGTAAAAGGGTTTCATGTAGGGTAGAGGACGACAAGCCACCCAAAGAACCGTCAACAGGCGGAGAAAACAGAGAATTTCGAATAAAGTTCATATGGGCCCCCGGACTGTTGGATTTTGTTGGTATCATTTAAATGTTATATGAAACTGAAAATCATTGTCAATATTTGGACAGCGTTCCTTCCTCCGCGAATCATGACAAACCAAATCAACTCTTGTGACATACAGTAAGAGAGGGATATTCCCACAAAGGGAGGGGCCGACTTGAGCGGAGATTTTGTTTCGAACTTGCTCGATAAGCTAAGCCAAAAAACAGGGCGGCAATGGACGCTTAACGATATTATGAAGCTAGCGGAAAAAATGCCGAAGGGCGGAGCCAATGTAGATGCACTGCTCGATGAGTTGGGAAACATGGGATTCGAAGTGCCAGAGGAGACGAAAGAGCGCGTCAGGGATCGTGTAAAGGACGGCGAATCCATCTCTATGGAAGAGTTAGGGAACTTAATGCCCAAAGAAGTAAAGGCGAAGAGCCGCAAGTCGAAGAAGCCGATCAAGCCAATCAGGGCGAATGCCAAAAGCAAATCAGTCTCACTGTCAGGTCGCATTAAAAAGCTATCAGGCAAAGGCAAGAAAAAACGATAACTTTATCAAAGCAAATGCAGGTGTATGCAGTCGCAAGTGCCGAACAGGCATGGGCGGCTGCGTTTGTTTTCCTGACGAAGTTGTTGATAATAGCGTACAATTATTTTATAATATATAAGTATTGTTCGTGTTTTGTTCAATAGTTACCCATGTTTTCACTAAAATTCAGGAGGTTCTATCCGTGAGTGTGAAAAAAGCGTTGATCAGCGTTTCTGACAAGACAGGATTGATTCCGTTTGCCCGTCGATTGGTAGCAGCCGGGGTACAGATCATTTCTACCGGGGGTACGGCTTCTCTCTTAAAAGCAGAGGGAGTTCCCGTCATTGGCATTTCTGAAGTGACTGGATTTCCAGAAATTCTGGACGGTCGCGTCAAAACGTTGCATCCCAATATCCACAGCGGCCTCTTGGCTGTAAGGGACAGTGAAGCACATGTGCAGCAACTAAAAGACCTTGGGATTGAAACCATTGATCTGGTTGTCGTGAATCTTTATCCTTTCAAGGAAACGATAGCGAAGCCAGACGTGACATATGAAGATGCCATTGAGAATATTGATATTGGTGGACCAACGATGCTGCGCTCTGCTGCGAAGAATCACGCGTTCGTCAGTGTCGTAGTCGATGCAGCCGATTACGAAAAAGTAGCAGAAGAAATTGAGGCAAATGGCGATACTACGCTAGAAACCCGTCGCAAGCTAGCTGCAAAAGTATTCCGTCATACGGCTGCCTATGATGCCTTGATCTCTCGCTATTTGAGTGAGCAGGTGGGCGAACTGTTGCCTGAGAGCTACACGGTGACTTACGAGAAAGCACAGGATTTGCGCTATGGGGAAAATCCACATCAACGTGCGGCATTTTACCGTGAGCCGTTATCGGATCAGTTGAGCATCGGGAATGCTACTCAACTGCAAGGAAAAGAGCTTTCCTATAACAACATCAATGACGCAGATGCAGCGTTGGCGATTGTACGCGAATTCGCTGAACCTGCTGTCGTTGCGATCAAACACTCCAACCCTTGTGGAGTAGGGATCGGTACTGATATTCGCGCCGCTTACCAAAAAGCGTACGAAGCAGACCCTGTCTCTATTTTCGGTGGGATCGTGGCTGCAAACCGCTCGATTGACCGTGACACGGCACTCGCGATGAAAGAGATTTTCCTGGAAATTATCATTGCACCAGACTTCACCGAAGAGGCGTTGGCTGTTCTGGCTGAGAAAAAGAACCTGCGTCTCTTGCGTATTCCTGCGCTGAATGAACCAGCCAAAAAAGTGGACAATCTGTTCCGCGTGGCTCCTGTTGCAGGCGGGGCACTCATTCAAGACTTCGACTACAAGCAGCTCGAAGAAAGCGAGATTCAAGTGGTCACAGACCGTAAGCCTTCGGAAGAGGAGCTGGCACAGCTGAAATTCGCCTGGAAAGTCGTCAAGCACGTCAAATCGAATGCGATTCTCTTGGCAAAAGACAATATGACCATCGGCGTGGGTGCAGGTCAGATGAACCGCGTTGGGGCAGCGAAAATCGCCATCGAGCAAGCAGGTGCATTGGCAAGTGGCGCGGTTATGGCTTCGGATGCCTTTTTCCCGATGGGAGATACCGTGGAAGCGGCAGCCAAAGCAGGGATTACCGCTATCATCCAGCCAGGCGGCTCCATTCGCGACCAAGAATCGATTGATGCTTGCAACCGAGCGGGCATTACGATGATCTTTACCGGCACTCGTCATTTCAAGCACTAAAAGAGGCTATTTGGGAGTAACGTTCGCTTTTTTATCACGTACTTACGAGTGGATTACCTCTCACACAGGAGGAAATACGATGAAAATATTAGTGATCGGCGGTGGCGGTCGAGAACACACGATTGCCTGGAAGCTGTTGCAGAGCTCTAAAGTGACAAAGGTATACTGTGCGCCAGGAAATGGGGGCACTGCCCAAATCGCACAAAACGTGCCGATTGGCGTTTTCGATTTTGCTGCACTGGCTCAATTCGTCAAAGATGAGGGAATTGATCTGACAGTCGTTGGCCCGGAAGATCCTTTGCTGGCGGGGATTGTGGAATTTTTCCAGGAGCGCAATCTGCCGATCTATGGCCCGAACCAAAAAGCGGCAATGATCGAGGGCAGCAAGTCTTTTGCGAAAAATTTAATGAAACGCTACGAGATTCCGACGTCTGCCTATGAATCGTTCCTGGATTACGAATCCGCGAGTGCGTACGTGAGAGAGCAGGGAGCTCCTATCGTTGTCAAAGCGGACGGCTTGGCAGCGGGGAAAGGGGTCGTTGTCGCAGAAACAGTGGAGGAAGCGGAAGAGGCACTCCGTCAGATCATGCAGGAAAGCGTCTTTGGTGAAGCGGGAGCGCGCGTGGTCATTGAGGAGTGCATGTTCGGCGAAGAGCTGTCGCTGCTGTCTTTCGTCGATGGAGAGACAGTTAAGCCGATGATTACTTCTCAGGATCATAAGCGAATCTTCAATGATGACCGAGGCCCCAATACAGGCGGCATGGGAACATACGCCCCGGTACCGCAAATGTCTGCTGAGCTGGTAGACGAGATCGTCAAAACGATTGTCCAGCCGATGGCGTCAGGGATGGCCAAGGATGGGATTCCGTTCAAAGGCATTCTCTACACAGGTCTGATGATTACGGAGCAAGGCCCGAAAGTCGTGGAATTCAATGCGCGTTTTGGCGATCCAGAGACACAGGTGCTCTTGCCGTTGCTCGAAACAGATTTGCTCGATATTTTTGTCGGAACGATCAATGGTGAGCTTGATGCAGTTGATGTGACATGGCAAAAAGGAAGTGCTGTCTGTGTCGTCATGGCAGCTCCGGGTTATCCGGGAGAATATCCAAAGGGTGCGTTGATTCAGGGACTGGGTCAGGCAAACGAGGGAGCTACGGTGTTTCACGCAGGTACGAAGGCAACCGAGGAAGGCATCGTTACGAGCGGTGGCCGTGTGCTTGGCGTCGTGGCAACCGGAGCGGATTTGGCGCAAGCGCGTGAGACAGCGTATGCGAAGGTCCAAGGGATCTCGTTTGATGGGGCGCAGTACCGCACGGATATTGCGGCACGAGCGATGAAGTATCAGCAAAAGTCGTAACAGCAAAAGAAACTGTTCCTTAGTGGGAAATTCTACTAGGGAACAGTTTTTTTTGAAAGATAAGTGAGTTCACGTTAGCATTCACTTTTATTTATTCAAATCCTTGAATTAAATAACTTAATTTTCCAAAAGTTATAGAATCTATTTACCGAAGATAGTGAATGTAGTATAAATGTTTATGGTAATATATGTAATATTTACCAAAAATATTTATTGAAGGGGGCGGAAGGTTGATTGCTACAATATGTAGTATCAACTGAATTTATGTTTAAGAATCAAAGGTGGATAACGGTGTTTATGGTCATCGCATTGTTATTTGGAAATGCTAGTGGTATTTTTGCAAAAACGAGCGATGAGAATGACGGCTATATTCAGCGAAATGAAATTGAACAGTATATAAACATGTTGTCAGAAGAGGGTACAGATAATTCCAAAAAATTGAGTGCTGAGTTAGATAAGTACTTGGAAAATAACGAATATTACTTGTTCGAAGAAAATTGCTTTAATTGTTGATGAGTATGCAGATAATACAACGCAGTCTGAGAACAACGATAATAATATGCCGGTAATAGATAAAGAAGCCTTACAGAGGGACTTTGAGCGAATAGATGCGCTTGCTAAAGAATATTATGATTACTATCAGATCCACAATGAATTCCCAGAAGAGGTGGAGATCAGAAGTATAACGACGAGCCACGCTCTAACAGTATTAGAAGATATAGGGATTAAAATAACTGAGAAACAGTTACTTAAACGCTTAGCAGCATTGGGGGTTATTGCTGCGATTGATGGCCCAATACCTGTTGGGGATTTTATAGCTCTTGTTACAGGAGCGGTAATAACAGGTGAATTTGTAGGCGATTATGTTGCAAACCAGGGTGCCCTTGCTAAGGAAATAGGGGAATATTTTGGCAGGTCCTTTATTAAATTTGTGACTAAAAGTGTTACAATGAGTGAAGAAGTTGAATATCAAATTAAAAAGAAAAAAGTAAAACATTTCAAGGCTTATTTAAACTCAGACGGTGGAATAATAATTTCTGAACCTTTAACTCTCAGTCAGGCTCAATTAGAAGCAAGAAGGGGAGGGGAAACCTTCAGTGTTAGCAAAAATTATGCAGAAAAAGTTGTAACACAGGAGAACTATAAATTTGAATACGAAGATCCCCATTATTTTGATAGGCATGGTAGATTGATGGTAGCTAATCTTCCTCATTTCCATTTAACAAAGAAGGTTAGTGGACAGTGGGTAAGATTAGACGGACATCATTTCTTCCCTTGGTAAAAATATAGGTTAACTGATTCGGCGTAACATTATTTTCTGTTACGCCCTTTCTTGATATGATTGCTGAAAAATAAGGAGATACCATGCGACTAAAGGTTGTTGACGTTGAAGCATTTTTTATAGTTGGTATTGAAGTGGATTGTTACTATGATCGGGACGAGTTCTTGCAAGCGCCAGATTCCAGATTGTGTGAAATTAATAATGTCGTCGACAGTCATTTATACTATGAAGTTTGGAATTCGATTTCGGAAAAGAAAATGATAGGTAGACGAGTAAGTATCATCACTCATGTTCCTGACGGGTGTGTCGTGGTGACCATTCCCACTGGTCCCTTTGCAATGATCCATAAGAGCCAAACCAATAATGAACACGATCTGTTTGCAATGACGAATTATGAGGATATCGAAAAGATTGAATTTAGAACTCTCATGCTAAAAGACGAGACGGCAACTGTTGTGCACATGTATCGTCCAGTTGAGTATAGAGAAGATGTATTGAACATTCGTAACATACCTGTCCTTTCTAAAGAAGTGTCAATCCAATTGAGAGAGCAATACATTCATACATTTTTTAACGTCAAGGGTGATTGTGTAAGGGAGTTTTTTTACAAACGGTACGTAAAACTAGACAAAGGCTATTTATGGGGATTTATCCAGGGAGACAGAACCACAGGGTTAACAGTTTCAGAAGCGATGGATTATCTTCATGACAAAGAAGAAGTATTATTTTTCTGGGATTCTGTTAGTTCGATTGGAAGAGACTTCACTCGAAATAAAGTATTCAGGCTGAGTACCAAGCGATTATTACAATCATACACCCGCTTTACTTTTGATCTGTATATCTTTGACTCTACATTGACCTGGACGATTATTTTTCATCATGAGCCGGATGCAGAAGGTTACAAATGTTGTTTGGTTACTAGTCCATAGGTGTTATAACGAAGTAGCTGTTCCCCATGAAGAAATTTGTTCATAGGGAGCAGCTTTTTTATGGGGAAAATAGGTTGTTTCAACTACACACCAACGTTTTCACTCGTCAGCGCCGCCTTTTTCGCCTTGGCAGCAGCCAGCTGCGAAAGGAAATAAACGATGAGGAACAACAGCAAGCACGCTGCCGACCAGCGGTACATGACAGAGTAGCTCGAATGTGTCGCAATGACACCGAGGAGCACAGAGCCGACCGCGATACCCAGATCGATGGAATTAAAGAACAGTCCATTCGCCATGCCGCGTTGCTCAGGTGTGACGACCTTCACCATCCACGCCTGGATAGATGGCTGAATCATGCCATAGCCAAGCCCGTAGAAGGCAGCAGAGACGAGAAGCAAGGACTCTGTCGTTGTTAGGGACAGGAGCAAAAGGCTGACCCCGACGAAAATCGCACCAGGAGGCAGGACAGCAATGTGCCCTTTGCGATCATACAGCTTGCCGGAAAAAGGACGAATCAACACCATCGCCAGTGCATTCGTAAGGAAAAACCAGCCAACATTCTCAATGTGGGCTTCTTTTCCATACAAGGCCAAAAAGCTGAGAATCCCGCCATACGTAATGGATAGACAAAAATTCAATCCAGCTGGAAGCAGCAGCTTTTTATCATAGAACCGGCGAATGCCTGTGACGGATGGCGTGTTTTCGGTCGACACAGGAAGTCGATTATACGCACGAATGAAATGCATCAACGGAAAAATAATAGAAACGAGTAGCACGAGAACCATGAGCATCCAGCCAAACCCAAACGAGTTCAACAGTCCAAGTCCAATCATCGGGCCGAGCGCCATAGCCAAGCTGGTCGATAAGCCGAAATACCCCATGCCTTCGCCGATCCGTTTGGCAGGAATCACATTGGAGACAATCGTTGGAAAGGTCGTGCTGCCCATCCCAAAGCCGATGCCGACCAAGATTCGCAACAGAAGAAAGAAAATAATGCTTCCCGCCCAGTAATAGCCTGCGCTAAAAATCGCGACGAATCCAAGTGCTACGATCGCCAAGATCTTACTGTTTTTCGTTTTCAATGCTTCCCCAGTAAACACCCTTGCGACCACTGCTGAAAGTGAAAACAAGCTAATGACCAGGCTGACGACAAAATCATTGGCCTGATACGCTTCCTTCACATAGGCAGGGAATGTTGGGGTCTGCATTTGAACAGTGAGAAACAACATCAAATTACACACCGTTAACAGGACAAAATCTCTCGTCCACAGTCTCTCTCTACTCTCTCCCAATGCTGTCACTCCTAGTCTGTCGTTTTTCTATTGATGTTCTCGTTAATCTCCAGCAAGATTTCCCGCAAGAAGGCCAGCTTTTCAGGAGAGATCCCTTCCAAAATGTCTGCAACGGCATGAGCCTCTACGGGAATCGCCTGCTCAATCCATTCCCGTCCTTTCGGGGAAAGGGTAATGATGTAGGCACGGCGGTCTTGTTCGCTCAATGTCTTTTCGATAAAGCCTTTTTTGGCGAGTGTGTCTAAAATGCGTGTCATGGAAGGCTGATCCTTGGCCGAGCGCTGGGCCAGCTCTTTTTGATTGATGCCCTCTTCTTCTCGTAACCGATAAAGGACGGCAAACTGCTCCGTGGTCAAATCAAACTCCTTTAAAAAAAGAGAGACATAATGAATCATTCTCCGGTATGTATTTCCAATGAGAAATCCAACCGGTTCTTTTTGCCAATGATCGATCAGGGGAATGACCCTCTTTCGTTCAAAAATACTTGCAATGACAATTATATGTATAACAAGTAATTGTGTAAATGGAAAAAACCGCCCGATGACAGGCGGTTGGTTGCTTCTCCTTTACTGACGATACCTTCCTTTTCTTCTCGACGTTCGAAAGAAGTAATATCCCATCACGCCGATGACGCCAATGATCATGGCAATGACAAAGAAGTTATGCGACATCCATTCATACATCTGGGAGCCGACAAGCATATGCAGTGCCTCCTCTCCTTATGTGTACGTGGGGTAGCGATTGCTGCTGTTGTTATTATCTTGGGAACGAAATGAAATGAACTCTCTTGCCGCCTTTTCGAGAAGTTGATCCTCGGGAGTAAGCTGCGCGTTTTGCTGATTGTCGATAGGTTGTTTTTCCTGGTTCGCTGATGATTGTGGGCTTGCAGAATACTGTATGTTTGCCTTATTCGTTGTCGCTGAAGTGTTGCTCGCATCATCTTGGCTATTGTTCGAGTCTTTGATGGGCGCAATATTCATGGAGCGCGTGAACTGATTGACCGCCATCTGCACGCCTTTTTTCTTGAGCTGATCCATCATGCCCTGCATGCCATTCCCTTTTGTCGTATTGATGCCCATCGCTGCGTACATCGGACAAAAGCGCGTAGCCCCTTCTGCTACTTTCATTGCTGAAAATGCCATGAGCAGCCATGGAGCATTGTATGGGCGGCGACTCATTCTTCCGATGCCGTATGCCAAGCCTAACAGACCGCCAGTCATACGAATCATGGCATCCGTTCTACCTACGTTTTTATGCATGAGAGTTGTCCTCCTGTCGCAATGACTTCTATTCGATAGTCTGCGATGAAGGACGACAAGACACCCGTGGGAATTGTTACTACCATCACCAAGCTTGCAGGGGAATGATTTATGGGCGGCGAAGCTGTAAAGAGCAATGAATGATCGTTCATTTTTTGAAAACATCGGCAGACCAGCAAGGAGAGAAGAAATGATGCGCGTACGAGCCATATCAGATCGTGATTACTTGAACATGATTCGCGTGAGCAGACGTCAGGCACCGGCAAGCCTCTGGATAAAGGGTGCAAGAGTTCTCAATGTGTACACAAAAGAATGGCAAGAGCATCACGTCGTAGTGGCAGGAGAACGTATTGCTTATGTAGGAGAAAAAGAGCCATTGATCGATGACCAGACCGTGATCATGGAGGCGGCTGGGCAGTATCTCGTGCCAGGATACATTGAGCCACACGCGCATCCGTTTCAATGGTATAACCCTTACACGTTGGCTGACTTTGCACTGCAAACGGGAACGACTGGAATGGTGTCGGACTCACTGATGCTCATGCATCTTCCTTTTTCGCAAACGGCAGCGATCATGGATTCTCTGGCAGCTCATCCGGTGAAGCAATTTTTCTGGGGCAGACTCGATCCGCAGACAGGGAGGGCCCATCCGGCGTTCACCAAGGAAAGCTTGGCGCGAATGTTGGAGCATCCAAGAGTGATCCAGGGTGGGGAGTTGACGAATTGGGGCGGGGTTTTACAAGAGGATGAGACGCTGCTTTTTGGTTTGAAGCATGCGCGGGATTTAGGCAAAAGGATGGAAGGGCATCATCCGGGAGCTTCTTACGAGACCTTGAACATTGCCGCAGCAGCTGGCGTAACAGCTTGTCATGAAGCCATCCATGCAGCAGATTTGTTGTCGCGCATCCGTTTAGGCATGTATGCGACACTGCGCCATTCCTCCATTCGCCCTGATCTGCCGGAGCTGGTGAAAGGGTGGCTTGCGTTGGGGGTGCCGTGGTCATCACGGATGATGCTGACATCGGATGGAAGTACGCCGCCGATGCATCGTGACGGGTTCATGAATAGTACGATCCGTGTGGCCATCGAAGCGGGGATGCCACCAGAGGAAGCGTATGCCATGGCGACGCTGAACCCGGCTGTCTATTACGGGCTGGACGCTGAGGTCGGCGGAATTGCGCCAGGCCGAATCGCGGATATGCTGTTGTTGACTGCAAAGGATCAACCGACACCATCCATCGTGATTGCAAATGGACGACTGGCAGCAGAAAATGGAAACTTGCTTGTTCCAACGGTTCAGCCACAATGGGATGAAGCTTCGTTGGGATTGCAAGATCCCTTGGCGAAGAGAGCCAATCCAGAATGGTTCCGTCTACGGCCAGATGAAGACAGGAAGGCCCCGGTCTTGGAAATGCTGAATGCCGTTATCACGCGGTTGTCGCTAGAGGACATGCCCGTCGATAAGGATGGTTATGTAACTTTGCAGCATGATCCGCAGTTGGCGCTGATCGCCATCATCGATGCGACTGGCGGCAAGCGAACATTGGCAGTGCTTCGTGGCTTCGGTGAGCAGCTTGAAGGGCTGGCCAGCACCTATTCCGCGTCTGGCGATTGGATCGTAATCGGACGCAATCCCCAAGCGATGGCGCAAGCATTGGAGCGTATTCGGGAAATAAAAGGCGGAGTCGTCCTGATCGATGAAGGAAAAATGATATGCGAATGCCCATTGCCTCTTGCTGGAAAATACACGTCTGCGCCGATGGACGAAGTGATCAGCATGGGTGAAAATTTGGTAAATCAGCTCCGTGTCAAAGGCCATGTCCATCTCGATCCAATTTATTCAATTCTGTTTTTTACCGCTACTCACTTGCCATATGCGCGTCTGACGGCAGATGGCATTGTCGACATTAAGAGTGGGCAAATTGTCGTTCCGGCACTCCCTTTACCTTGAGGGAGTATTTTTTTGGGTTTTTTTGTTTGTACATCAATGATATATGTACATAAAAAATATTTTACTTCTTGTAAATTATCAGATTTATTTTAAAATAAAAGCAACCAAGCCTCATCTATCTTTATCCCCGAAGAGTCATCATTTTTGAAAGTCGCAACCTGGCTAACGAGGTAGATGGACTGGGTAACAAGAACAAAGAATGATAAAAGGGGGATTCATTCTGAATGAAAAAGCGTTCTTATGTCGGGGTTTTATCTGCGGTATTGGCGGCGAGTATGGCATTAACAGGTTGCGCAGGAAACAGTAATTCAAGCGGCGGAAGTAACGCAAGCGGGGGGCAAAGTCAATCAACTCCAGGCAACAGCGGTGGCGGAACGACAGAGGGTGGTCTCATCAAAATTGCCACACAATCCCCTCTGTCTGGGAGCAATTCCGCTGTCGGAGATGCGATTAAGACTGGCGCGGGTTATGCTCTCGAAAAGCGCAAGGAAGAGTTTAAAGCACTTGGCTTTGATCTCCAGCTTTTCCCTCAGGATGATCAAGGCGACCCGAAAATTGGGGTATCCAATGCGGAGATGCTTATCTCTGATCCCGATGTGTACGGTGTAGTTGGGCACTATAACACAGGTGTTGCGATTCCATCGTCTGTGAAGTACGAGGAAGGCAAGCTGACCATGGTATCCCCAGCCAATACAGGGGTGAAGCTCACGGAGGAAGGCAAGAAAACTGTCCATCGAATTTGTGCTCGCGATGACGCACAAGGACCAAAGGCTGCTCTTTATGCAAAAAATACACTTGGTGTAAAAACGGCCTATATTATCCATGATAAGACAGCATACGGCCAAGGTCTGAGCGATCAAGTGAAGATGCAATTCGAAAAGGACGGAGTCCAAATCCTTGGCTTTGAGGGCATTACTCAGGGCGAAAAGGACTACAGCGCGGTACTTAACCAGGTAACGGTGAAAAAACCGGACATCATCTTCTTCGGCGGTCTTTATCCAGAAGGTGGAATTATGGTCAAGCAAGCTCGTGAAAAAGGATTTAAGGGTTATTTTATGGGTGGCGACGGCTTGGATTCTTCTGATATGATAAAAATAGCCGGTGATGCTGTCGAAGGTGTAGTCTTTACGTCAGTAGCAGGGGACGTAACGCAAACCGAAGAGGGCAAGAAATGGGCTGAAGAGTACAAAAAAGCCACAAACAAGCCTCTGGAAACCTATTCCGTCTACGGTTTTGACTCCATGAACGTCATCCTCAATGGTGTTTTGGAAGCGACCAAAGCGAACGGAGGCAAAAAACCAACCCGCGAGCAAGTCCTCGATGCAGTACACAAAACCAAAGATTTTCAGGGTCAATTCACCAAGGTTACCTTTGATGAAAAAGGTGACAACACAAATGCAGATGTATTCATTTATAAGTTCGACAAGGACAAATCCATTTTCGTAGGCAAGGCCGAGTAATCACACCACACAACGCGCACACACTCCCATGCCTCATATCAGGATAGGGGGCTGCACGCCGGTGTTGGCCCCTTTTCCACGAGAAAACAAGTCCAGTCAACGGAATGGATGCAGAAAATTTGTACAAGTCTACAAGAGAAATGAGGGATGGGAAAGCATGATCAATATTTTGCCGCAGGTGTTGGTTGACGGATTGACACTTGGATTTATGTACGCAGTGGTGGCTTTAGGCTACACAATGGTTTACGGGATTTTGGAAATTATCAACTTTGCCCATGGAGACATTTTCATGGTCGGAGCCTTTATTGGTACAGAGGTATTATTGATCTCTGATGCGCTAGGGGCACTTGAAGGTATGAATCCATTTGTCGCACTTTTCATAACACTCATAATTGCCATGGTATTAACTGGTGCTTTGGGGGTAGGAATTGAGAGGATTGCCTATCGACCATTGCGCGGAGCACCTCGTCTTGTGCCGTTGATTTCGGCGATTGGCGTATCGTTTTTGCTGCAAGACCTCGTACGTTTTACAGAAGCACTGGCTCGTAATGAGTTTTATCTGAACAGTCCCGCTCTTTTTACAGGTTCGATTCCATTAGGAAGTATTGCTACGATTCCAACAAAAGGATTGATCGTAATTGTAATTGCGATCGTCATGATGATTGCGTTGACGTTATTTGTGAATAAAACAAAATGGGGAATCGCCATGCGCGCCGTCGCACAAGATCAGAGTACGGCTTCGCTGATGACCATAAATGTAAACAAAGTAATCATGCTTACGTTTTTGATTGGCTCCAGCCTGGGTGGCGCTACAGGTGTTCTGTTTGCGCAAAACTACGGGACGATCGATCCGTATATCGGTTTTATTCTTGGATTAAAAGCATTTACAGCTGCCGTTCTCGGCGGGATTGGGAACCTGCGTGGTGCGATGATCGGTGGCGTACTCCTCGGTCTTCTGGAATCCCTGTCCGGTGCCTTTATGGGGCCGTTGACCAACGGAGCCTTTGGTGCAGAGTACAAAGACGTGTTCGCGTTCAGTATTTTAATTCTCGTGCTTCTCTTCAAGCCGGAAGGACTGTTTGGCGAAGCTGTAAAAGAGAAAGTGTAGGTGAAATAAATGGCAAATCTCGCTTGGAAATCGTTTAAAGGCATTCCGCTGGTATTCACGTTGATTTGGATTGTAGCTTTTTCTGCCGCGTTGTACCTTATGGATAAATCGGTCATTGCGTTTCTCGGTATTCTTTCTTCCATTGTGCTTGTCTATTACACCAATACCTCAAAGACGATCAAGATGGTGATTGGCGCTATCGTTCTCCTCCTGATCATTCCGTTGGTAGCCGGTGAAAACCGTTACTACATGGAGGTAGCATCACAGGTAGGCATTTACGTAGCGATGGCTTTGGGCCTGAATATCGTAGTAGGCTTTGCTGGTCTGCTTGACTTGGGTTACGTCGCGTTTTTTGCTGCTGGGGCTTATGCGTACGCGATTTTCTCGACTTCGCAAGCGAATGAGTTTATTGCAGGGAACCTGTTCCCGCTATCCGGTGAGTGGTTTTGGCCATTTCTCATAGTCGGCTTGATTGTGGCTGCTGTTTTCGGAATATTGCTAGGATTGCCAGTTCTCAGAGTAAAAGGAGATTACCTCGCGATCGTGACCTTGGGCTTCGGTGAAATCATTCGCATTGTTTTCAACAACCTGGATAAGCCCATCAACATCACCAACGGTCCGCAGGGAATCACGCCGATTCCGTCTCCAGAGTTGTTTGGGATCAAAATGGGGACACCGTTTTACTTTTACTTCATCGTGTTGTTTGTGATTGCCTTTATCGTTTTGGCGAATATACGCTTTGAGCATTCTCGTTTGGGCCGTGCATGGATTGCGGTACGTGAGGATGAGCTGGCTGCCCAGTCTATGGGGATTTCCCTGTTGAATACCAAGCTGGCTGCATTTGCCTTGGGTGCTTCCTTCGCTGGTGTTGTCGGTGTTATCTTTGCGGCCAAGCAGACGTTTATCGATCCGACCTCCTTTACACTGATGGAATCGATCGGGATATTGGTCATGGTCATTCTGGGTGGTAGTGGCAGCATACCAGGGGTTGTGCTTGGTGCCGCTTTTGTCACAATCTTGCAGGTACAGCTGTTAAAAGAATTCTCCAACTTCCTGCACGGTCTGCAAAATGCGGGGATCATCAGTTTGCCTAACCAGCTGGACCCATCCAAGTTCCAGCGACTCATTTTCGGAATTATGCTCATTCTCGTTGCCTTGTATCGCCCTAACGGATTGATTCCGGCCAAACGGAAGAAAAACGATCTCGATGCGATCAAAAATAGCGAGTTTGGCAAAGAAAAGCTGGGGATTCTCGGTAAACTGTCCCAATTGGCTTCTGGAAAACAGTCATAGCGGACGAGGAGGGAAATGGGCATGGCATTGTTAGAGGCAAAAAATTTAACGAAGCGCTTTGGTGGCTTGGTAGCCAATCAAGACGTCTCGATTGGGATCGAAAAAGGTAGCATTACGGCTGTCATCGGACCAAATGGGGCTGGAAAAACGACTTTTTTCAATATGATTACCGGATTTTACGAGCCAGACGAGGGAGAAATCCTGCTGAACGGCAAAAGCATCAAGAAGCTTCGTCCTGATCAGATCGCGAGTCGCGGTATCACCCGTACTTTTCAAAACATTCGTCTGTTCAAAGAAATGACGGCATTGGAAAATGTCATGGTGGGTGTGCATAGCCGCTTATCGGCTGGAATTCTCGGAATCCTGTTCAATTCCAAACGGGTACGCCAAGAGGAAGAGCGGACGCGCGTCGAAGCTTATCAGCTCATGGAGTATGTCGGGATCTCACATATTGCCAATGAAGCAGCAGGGAGTCTGCCTTACGGGTTACAACGAAGATTGGAAATTGCTCGGGCGATGGCGACCAATCCGCAAATCATTTTGCTCGATGAACCGGCGGCAGGGATGAACCCTCGCGAGACGGTTGAGATGACGGATTTTATTCGTCGGCTGAAAAAAGAGCTCGATTTGACGATTATCTTGATCGAGCATGATATGAAGTTGGTCATGGGACTTAGCGAATACATTCACGTGCTGGATTACGGGAGAAAAATTGCAGAAGGAACACCCGAACAAATCCGCAATAACCCTAACGTCATTGAGGCCTATCTCGGAAAAAGTGCGTCGGACGTGTCGTAGAAGGAGGAAAATCGATGGCATTGCTAGAGCTGACTAACGTTCATACGTATTACGGCGGCATCCACGCATTAAAAGGATTGAGCATGACGGTAAACGAGGGCGAAGTGGTGACACTGATTGGTTCCAACGGGGCAGGTAAATCGACCACGTTGAAAACGATATGTGCGCAGACCCGTGCCAAAGAAGGAAAAGTTATCTTTAATGGCAAAGATATTACGCAGATGCGTACCCATGATATTGCCTTAGCAGGAATCGCCCACGTTCCGGAAGGTCGCCGCATTTTTCCTAAGCTGACCGTACGCGAGAATTTGGAGATGGGTGCCTTCAGTGTATCTGATAAAAAGGTGATCGAAGAAGGAATCGAGCGTGCCTTTGCTTACTTTCCACGGCTGAAGGAACGGGTAAATCAAAAAGGTGGCACGATGTCCGGGGGCGAGCAGCAAATGCTGGCGATTGCTCGTGGACTGATGATGAAGCCCAAAATTCTCATGCTCGATGAGCCGTCGATGGGATTGGCGCCGATTCTGGTGGAGCAGATTTTTGACATCGTTACGGAGCTGAACAAGGAAGGCATGACGATTCTCTTGGTCGAGCAAAATGCGAATCAGGCACTGTCTGTCGCGCATCGCGGTTATGTGATTCAGACAGGCGAAATTATTTTGAAAGACGACGCCCAGACATTATTGATGAATCCACAGGTAAGAGAGGCGTATTTGGCGTAATAGAAACGTGAGTACCGATGGGGATTTTTGTCTCCGTCGGTTTTTCATTTCGTCAGCGAGGAGGATGTAGCTTGCTAGATATTAGTCCCCGCTTTGTAGAAGGGAGCGAGCCTCTCTATCTACAGCTTTATCGCTATTTTTGTACAGAAATACAAGGGAGGCGCTTGATCTCCGGGACGCGTCTGCCCTCTGTTCGGGCATTGAGTGGATTTTTGCATGTAAGTAAAACGACAGTCGAAAGCGCGTATCACCAGCTCATGGCAGAAGGCTATATCGAGAGTCGGGAGCGCAGCGGATTTTATGTGGTCGATGTGGACTGGGACGGGCCAATGCCTGTATCCACAGGGAAAGGTCAGCCACCAGTTAAAACGGTTCACGTCCAAACGCCTCCACCTACGACCTCACCAGTCCCGGTTCAATATGATTTTCACCAAGCACGCGTAGATGCCGAGCATTTTCCTTTTGACCGTTGGCGCAAGTACACCAACCAATGCATGCAGGAAGAAAACAAGCATGTACTCTACTACGGTGACCAACAAGGCGAGCCGCAGCTGCGGGAGGAGCTCGCACACTATCTCGGACGTGCTCGAGGTGTACAAGCTACGCCGGAACAAATAGTGATCGGTGCGGGGACGCAAGTGATGATCAGCTTATTGGGGTTCTTATTCGGGACACGAGGACAGGCTGTTGCGATGGAAGAGCCGGGCTATCACGGTGTTCGTGCCGTGTTTTCTCATTTGGGCTATGATGTACGCCCGATCAGGCTGGCGGAGGATGGGATTGATGTGGAAGCGCTCAATGAGAGTGGAGCGCAGCTGGTCTATATCACGCCGTCTCATCAGGACCCGACTGGAATTGTCATGCCGTATGCCAAACGGCTAAAGCTGCTACACTGGGCGAATCAGACAGGGAGCTACATCATGGAGGATGACTACGATGGTGAGTTTCGCTATCATGGCAAGCCAATTCCTTCCCTTCAAGGGCTGGATACGCAGGGACGCGTCATTTATTTGGGGACGTTCTCCAAGGCGTTATTGCCGTCGATTCGGATGAGCTATATGGTTTTGCCACAAACTTTATTGGCGGTGTTTCAGGAGAAATTGGCGGATTTTGACCAGTCGGCATCACGAATTCATCAGGAGACGCTGGCCTTGTTCATGAAAAATGGCGATTGGGAGCGGCATATACGCAAGATGCGGACGCTTTACCGCAAAAAGCATGGGGCGCTGCTTCAGTGCTTGCAGGAACACTTCGGGGCGTACATCCGGATCAAAGGTCAGGATGCCGGGCTGTCCGTAACGGTAGAAGTGAAAAGTGAGAGCACTCCGCAACAGTTGAAGCAAATTGCGGCTGCATCAGGCGTTCGTGTCTATCCAACCGCACATAAATGGGTTCAGCCGCAGGAAAATGGACTTCCGGCTTTTCAGTTCGGCTTCGGGGGGCAGACCATCGAGGAGATTGAGGGTGGCGTTCGTCTGTTGAAACGTGCATGGGAGCCTTATTTGCACAAGGACATGGGCGAGGAATAGAACAGGGAGAGTCGCGAATCGTGCGCTAATCGATTATTAAACGGCGATCAAACGATCCCGGTTTAACAAAAGAGAAAAAATGAAAAGCAGCATCCCAGAAAGGGAATGCTGCTAATAATTAAGGGACGTACTGTTCTGTAATTTTTGTGATGATTCCATTCGTTACTTCAATGTGGAATGGTAGATGATAAGGAATTCCCTTGGATAACATGAACTTTTTAAAAGTATCGGTGTTTACTGATTCATTCCAATTGAAATTGTCATCTTTTATAGAGTTGGTTTGAAGAGTAAAGGAAGCTTTTGGAGAAACTTCAAACGTTCTAATTTTAGGACTGTTATTACGAATGTAATAGGGCATTGGATAGTCCTCTTTTTCTAATGGATGATCTTGGCGATAAGCTTTTGCTCCTGCCTCACCGAAAAACCATTGAACATAGTCAAGCGAGACGATTAGTTTTCCATTTTTCACTTGTAGCGATTTCACATATGCCATTGATTTTTCAATGGTATTTCCGTGTTTGTCCTTGCTACTTGTTGGAACCATTACTTGGGGAGGAACAGGTGCAGCCATTCCTTGGGGTGAACCTGCATGAGCGTCAGTACCAAACAATGTACAGAATATCAAAGAGGTAAGCAGCAAATATGTTTTTCTCATAACAGGGTGTCACTTCCTTTCTAATTACATGTAATACGATTCATAATTAGTAAGACGAAAAACGAATAAGACCGTTTCGCCTCAAGATGAAAAATTTTACATAATTTTTGTTGGTGATCTGCGCCATTACAATGGGCAAAACAAGCGAGTCAGCACAAAGAGAAACCTCCTGTCATCAGAACAGACTGATGAACAGGAGGTTTTTTCATGGCAGTTCAAGCAGATTTCAAGACATTCGATACCCTAACTGAGCAGACATTGCACGTACCGTCGCTAGCGTTTCTTGTAAAATCTCGTCTTTTTTCGGCATCACGCGGTCAGAGGGACCGATGACACTGACGGATGCAGTTATGTGTCCAGTCGAATCAAAAATCGGGGCAGCGATTCCGGTCACCCCTGTATTACGTCGATTCGAGCTGATTTCATAACCTCTCTCACGGATCGTCACCAAGTCCTCTTTGATTTGCTCGACCGACGTGTACGAATGAGGCGTGTAGCTTTTCAGGGGATGTTCCTGCAATATCTCGTCCTGAAACTCCTCCGGCTGATAGGCGAGCAAAACCCTGGCGGCGGAGGTAGAGTAAAGGGGAAAACGCCGGAAGGATTCTACGGTAAACCGAACAGGGTGAAGTGAATCCTCTTTGGCTACATAAATCGCGTCCTTGGAATCCTGTACACATAAGACCGCCAATTCGTTTGTCCGTGAGACAAGCTGGTCTAAGAACGGTTTGGAAAAATCAACGATATCGTGATTCGTGAGCACCTTAGTGCCCAGCTCCAAAAGCGTGTAGCCAAGCGTATACTGCTTGGTTTTTTCATTTTGGCGGATAAAGCCTTCAGACTCCAGCGTGGACAGGAGCTTGTGAACGGCTCCCTTGGACAGCTGCAGCTTTTTGCTGAGCTCCGTTACTCCGAGTTCCTTTGGCGAATCGAGAAATATTTTTAACAGCCGACAGCCATTTCGAACAGAAGACAATACTTGGTCCATACAAACGTCTCCTTTGCTTACATTAGCCTTATTTTACGTGTAAGAAACAATGCTGACAATCTCGCAATTCGGGCAATGATGATGCTATTACGACTACCTTGAATAGTCTGTATCTTTATGCTAGTATAACATTATCGTTCTCTAATAGGAAACAACGTTCTCTATTCGTGAACAATACAGACAATCGGGGGTCGAACTTACATGAAGAAAAAGGCATTATCCGTCTTGTCCATTTTCGCTTTGACTGGTTCCTTGCTGGCTGGATGTGGCTCATCCGCACCACAAACATCTGCTCCTGCACCGGCTGCTGGCAACAATAGCGGCACCGAAGCACAAGCTCAGCTGGAAGACACTCTGGTAGTAGCAGGAAACGGCGCAACCGTTGAAAAGATGATGAAGGATGAAGTCTTCAAAAAGTTTAACGAGAAATATCCGAATGTAAAGCTGACCTATGTTTCCGGGGTTTCTACGGACATCGTAGCGAAGGTTAAGGCACAAAAAAATGCTCCGCAAATTGACTTGACCATCGTTGAGGGCGGCGAGCAAGAGAAGGGTCGTCAAGAGGGCTTGTGGGAAACCGTATCCGCAACAGATATTCCGAACATGAAAAACGTACCGGAAGATTTGCATGTGACGGAGGATAGCGGTGTAGTCGTAAACTTCACGCCGATGGGGATTTCCTACAATGCGGACCTGGTAAAAGAAAAAGGCTTGCCTGTACCGAAGTCCTGGAATGATCTGGCGAAGCCGGAAGTGAAAGGCTACATCACGATGACAGACGTAGCGAGCAACTTCGGACGCTCTGCGATGATCATGCTGGCGTACGCAAATGGCGGGTCCGAGAAAAATATGGAACAGGGCTTCAAACAAATGGAAACGATTGCAGGATACATGCCGACCTTTGCAAAGAGTGCAGCACAGCTTCAGCAAAATCTGCAAAACAAGAGCGCAGCGTACACCACT
The DNA here is from genome assembly GCF_013332445.1 of Brevibacillus sp. HB1.1. Lineage (NCBI taxonomy): Bacteria > Bacillati > Bacillota > Bacilli > Caryophanales > Paenibacillaceae > Brevibacillus > Brevibacillus sp. HB1.1. The sequence goes on from NZ_JABMIV010000003.1 coordinate 108,333, forward strand.
TGGACAATGGCGCGTAGCTTAACACAAAAAGAAGCAGGCGTACCATTGGAGTTCGTTTTCCCTGAAGAGGGCGGAAACATCGTACCGAACGTAGCTACGCTGGTAAAAGGTTCGAAGAGTCCAAAAGCCGCTAAAGCATTCGTCGATTTCCTTTTGACAGATGAAATTCAAACGATGTACGCAACGAAGCTGTACTACAATCCGGCAACATCCGTGAAGCTGCCAGACGATGTAGCGAAAACATTGGAATTCGATCGTACAAAGGTAGTCGACTTCGACTATAGCGTAGTGAGCAAGGAAACATCTGCTTGGTTGGATCGCTTTAACAAAGAAATCGCACCTAAAACAGGAAAGTAGGTATTCACGTGACCAAGGTGATTGACGTTGAACTGCGCGGCATCATGAAAAAATTTCAAAGCAATGTCGTGGTTCAAAACTTCAACCTGCAGGTGGAGCAAGGCGAATTCATCTCGTTCCTCGGCCCATCTGGTTGCGGTAAGACCACGACCTTGAATATGATTGCCGGTTTTTTGGACCCGGATGGCGGAGACCTCTTGATCAAGGGGCAGCGAATGAATGGCGTGCCTCCGTACAAACGGGAACTGGGAATGGTGTTTCAGACGTACTCGCTGTTCCCGCATATGACTGTGGCGGAAAACATCGCCTATGGCTTGAAATTACGCAAAGTGAGCAAGCAAGAGATGCAAGAGCGTGTGAATCGTGTACTTGGCCTGGTCAAGCTGCCAAACGTAGCAGACCGCTACCCGAAACAGCTCTCTGGCGGACAACGTCAGCGGATTGCGATTGCACGGGCGCTTGTTATTGAGCCGTCGCTCCTGCTTTTGGATGAGCCGCTCAGTAACTTGGATGCCAAACTTCGGGAAGAGCTGCGCGATGAGTTAAAGCGCTTACATCACGAAATCGGCGTTACGACTATTTTCGTTACACATGATCAAGAAGAGGCGCTCGCGCTCTCTGATCGCATCGTGGTTATGAATCACGGATTCGTGGAGCAAATCGGTACACCGCTGGAGATTTACAATCAACCCGCATCTGAATTCGTACATACCTTCATCGGTAAGACGAACCGTTTGGAAGGGGAAGTCATCGGAATTGACGGGGATGTACTTACGCTGCGGACGACTGGTGGAATGCTCGTGAAGGCGGCAAAGCAACAGCGAACAGTGGCACTCCATGAAAAAGTGATCATTTTTATCCGACCAGAGAAAATCAAGCTGACTGATACAGCAGTCAGTGAAGAAGCGAATCGGGTAAAAGGACATTTGCAGCTTGCCTCCTTCCTGGGTTCGTACACAGAATGTGAGGTCAAGGTCGGGGAGCATACGCTTTCGGTAAAAGTCCAAATGACCGATAGTTCGGTGGACCGCCAAGAAGGTCAAACGGTTTACTGTCAATGGAACGCGGACGACGTACTGGTCATGCCCGCAGGAAGGGGATGACGGATGAGCAAGCGTCTCTCGGTTACATTGTTGACAGCACCTGCGATGATTTTGCTGCTTGGCGTATTCATCCTCCCGATGCTGATGATGCTTTTGCTCAGCTTTCAGGATGAGAATCAGGCGTTCTCTTTTCACAATTATTCATTATTTATACAAGATCCGTACTACTTGGAGATTCTTTGGCGGACAATTCGCGTGAGTCTCTGGACGGTACTGGCGTGCCTCTTGCTTGGATTTCCTGTAGCGATGTACATGGCGCAGGCTACAGGGAAAATGCGTGGAATCGTCACGATGCTGATCCTAGCCCCTCACCTCATCAGTGTTGTTATTCGCAACTTCGGTTGGGTAGTGGTATTGGGGGAAAAAGGGTGGATCAATGAAACATTGATGAGTCTGGGGTTGATCGATCAACCATTGCGGCTGTTGTACAACGAGCTGGGTATTGTGATCGGTCTGACGGATTCCTTTATTGCCTACATGGTTCTGGCGATTGCAACCAGCTTGTATGCCATCGATCCGTCCCTGAATAAGGCGGCATCGATTTTGGGGGCTTCCCGCGCACGTACGTTTTTCAGTGTGACATTGCCCTTGTGTTTGCCGGGGATGATTGCTGGTACGACACTGGTGTTCAGCTTGTCGATGAGTGCTTTTGTAACACCTGCCTTGATGGGTGGAACGTCCGTGAAGGTCATGCCTGTCATTGCCTATGAGCAAATCATGGCGACACTGAACTGGCCTTTGGGTGCGGCACTTGCCTTCCTGCTTCTGGGCAGCACGATTCTATTGGTGACTTTGTATACGAAGCTGATTGAAACCAAGCGGTATAAAGAGGTGTTTGCGTCATGAAAAAAATAAACGTACTCGGACTCATCACATTCTTTGTGCTTGTTTTGGTCAATCTGCCGTTTCTGGTCATCATCCCGAGCTCCTTTACCGCAGCAGGATATCTCGGATTTCCGCCGGAAGGGTTTTCGTGGCAGTGGTATGAAATGATTTTGGATCGACCGGAGTTCATCGATTCGCTGTGGTTCAGTCTTAAGCTAGCTACGGTAACGGCAATTTTGGCGACTCTCATAGGGACATTGGCTGCATTCGCGCTGTCCAAATACAAGTTTCGTGGGAGCGGCATCATCAACGCTCTGATGCTTTCACCGCTTACCGTTCCTTCGCTCATTATCGGGATTTCCGCGCTGCTGTTTTTCACGCGAATTGGTATCGCGGGGACGTTTACGGGGCTTTTGCTGGCGCACATGCTGATCTCGATTCCGTATGTCGTAAGGCTGGTGCTTACAGGGCTTAGCTCGTTCGATTATACGTTGGAAAAAGCGGGATACATGCTGGGGGCCCATCCGTTTCGGGTGTTCTGGGATATTACGTTGCCACTGTTGCGTCCGGCCATCGTGTCGGGGATGATCTTTTCGTTCTTGACGTCGTTTGACAATGTGACGGTTTCCTTATTCTTGGTGGCACCGGATACGACGACGCTGCCACTCGCGATTTTCACCTATATGCAGGAAACACTTGACCCGTTGGTGGCTTCGATCTCCTCGGTGGTCATCCTGTTGAGTCTGGTGTTCATCGTCTTGTTGGAAAAAGTGTACGGACTAGAGCGCCTGTTCGGACTCAATTCACAATCTCACTAAGGAAGAGGCACTATGTCAATCCACACTTATGTACAAGAGAATATGTCCCACTATCTACAGCTACTCGAAGAGGCCGTCAACATGGACTCGCCTTCTCGTGACAAACAGCTGGGCGACCGCATGGCGGGCTGGTTCGCTTTGCAGTTTCAACGGCTGACAGGGGGAGTAGCAGAGCTGATCCCGAATAAGACGTATGGCGATCAGGTGCGTTGTACGCTGGGCAACGGGGAAAAGCAAATCCTCATCATCGGCCATTACGATACCGTATGGCTAGAAGGAGAGGCAGCTCGCCGACCATTTGCGATCCGGGATGAGAAAGCGTACGGGCCGGGCGTATACGATATGAAAGCGGGCGTTTTGCAAGCCATGTTTGCGATGCGGGCATTGGTAAAGCTGGATCGCCTGCCTGCAGATAAAAAAATCGTGCTCCTATTAAACAGTGACGAGGAGATCGGCAGCCCGACTTCTCGCCGACTTGTAGAAGAAGAAGCCGCGTGTTCGGTGGCAAGCTTTGTGTTGGAGCCACCAACCGAACCGAGCGGCGCACTCAAAACATGGCGGAAGGGAAGCGCCCATTTTACCGTGGCAGTCAGTGGTATTTCCTCACACGCTGGTGTCGATCATCAAAAAGGTGTCTCTGCTATTGAAGAGCTGGCGAGACAGGTGCAATTTCTGCATGCCCTGACCGATTACGAGAAAGGAACCACGGTCAATGTGGGCGTCATCAAGGGCGGGATTGGCTCCAATGTTGTAGCCGACTCGGCAGAAGCTGAAGTAGACGTGAGGTTTATCTCGATGGAAGAGGCATTACGTATTGAGAAGGTAATGAGTGAACTCACGCCAGTGCTCGCGGGAACAAACATCAGCGTAAAGGGAGGCATTCGCCGACCGCCAATGGAGCGTACCGAAGAGACAGGCAAATTATTTTCCCTTGCACAATCGATTAGCATCAATGAACTAGGGATGGCTTTGGAAGAATCGGGTACAGGTGGAGTAAGCGATGGCAACTTCGCTGCTGCTTGTGGAGTCCCGACACTGGATGGACTTGGTGTAAAAGGTGGCTACGCCCACTCACCGGATGAATGGATCGAACTGGGAGAAATATCGACGCGGGCTACTTTGTTGGCGCGGTTGATAGAGGAAGTATAGAGAAAAAAGAGAAGAAGCACCTGCCCTGATGCGAAAGAGATTGCATCGGAGCAGGTGCTTTTGTTTTTGTGTGAGGAAGAAGAGGTTATTGTTTCGAGGATGTATTCAGCTTTTTCACAAAGCTGTTGAGGTAGTTCGCTCCGCGGCTGGTGAGGATACCAGCCAGCACGGCAGAAACGTAGTAGCCGCTGCCTTCAAGACCAAAGGGGTTGACTTGAAAAGCGAGGGAGAGCGAAATGCCAATGAGGATAGAGAGGATGTAAGTGGAGCGATCTTTTAATAGGGGGAAGGCATTCTTTAAAATTTCGGTTACGGCTTCGATCAAGATCGCCATAAAAGTAAGCAAACTCAGGCTGTGAATGAACTGGTCCATGTCAATCAAAGGTTGTTCCTCCTTTTGTTAGTAAAGCGGGGCGTGTTTCGGGGAGTCAGAGGCGATCAAGGCTGATAAACAAACATCCAGCCGTCATTCATTGGGAAGGGAGTTAATTCGCGAGGCGAGATTTCGCCCCAAGGAAGGTAGGTGTCACCTTTGTGGTTAACGATGCAACATCTAGGAAATCCTCGCTTGCATGTACGTTTTGAGTTCGGTTTCTAGCTCTTTGACACGGTACTCCAGCTGTTGTCTTTCTACTACCAGCGTCGTGTATTTATCTCGCCACTCCTGCACGATGGTTTCAAGCTCCATGCAACGGTTGCGCCAAACGTGGAGTTCTTCCCGAAGCTTGTCCATTTCCTGACGAAGCTCCTGACGAATTTGCTGGTTTTCCTGCGAGATTTGCTGCCTGTCTGTAATCATCAACTCTTTCTTGTTGTTGTGGCGGGCAACCAGATAGGTGACGATTGCTGTCAGTACACTGGATACTACCAAAGGGAGAGTGGAAGAGTTGAGTAGTGTTTGGATCATCCGTTTATTCACCCGCTTTCTCTTGTGAGGTCTATATATAGAGTAGACAGTTTGGGAGATTTCTCACGGTGTTTTGAGTGAAAATGCTACCACAACTGCTTGATTTGGAAGTAAGAATAAGCGGGGAGGGCTTCTATGACGCCATTGGCAGAAAACGAGTAGCCGAAAAGCTCCACGTAGTCGCCAGGCTTTAGCTGGACGATGCTTGAACCGTTTAAACACCAGGCATGGTTGGAATAGGAGACGATGCTGCTGAGTACTTTATGGAGTTCACCGTTGATTCGGATTTCTAAATGCAGTCCGTTTGGTGAGGTGGTTGGGCTTTTGATTCGTGCTGAGCCAACAATTAAGTAGTCGCCGGGTGTCTTTGCGATAAAGCGATTTAGGTTTTTATCGAATTGTTGCAGTTCGTCGTGGATGGGTGTGTTGAAATTGATTTTGGTAAAGGTGTCGGGGGCGGTTAGGGCTTGGTCGGCGGACATAGTGACGGTTAAGTTTGTGGCTGTTTTTGCCGTAAAATTGGTAACGAGATTAGAGGAGACGATAGTGAAGCTCTGGATGACAGGACTATCGAAAACACCATCCGGAGAATGAATAACAGCTTTTACTCGCAGATCTGAGTTGATTGGATTCGGGAAGGTAACTTGATTACTGAGTGTTGCGGGAATCCAATTAAATCCCCCGTCATTGGTAATAAACCAACTGATTGTACCATGCTTCTGATCCTCTTCCGCTGTTAACACTGCATTAAGAATGGGAGATACAGCTGGCAGACGATTACTGACGAATTCTTGTGTGAGATTGCCTGATTCTCCACCGATTGTCAGGCTGAATTTAGTTATCTCTGGGGTCATGGTTACTGTTGGCGTTACAAGCTTCATCCTAAGGGTGATCGTATCGGTTGGGGATGAAAACTTTATCTCTTGACCATTTTGAGCAGGTAGCCACTGTGCCCCATGGTCTGGAGAAATTTCCATAGTGAATGACGAAGAGGTAGACACAAAATCGCTCCGCATCATTGTCAGATTTTTGCTGTAGGCGGTAGATGCGTAGACACAGCGAATTTTTTGATTGGAATCCTTATATACATAGGAGAGGCTGCCGTTAAAATTCGTCACGAGAGTCTCGTCATCGGCGATCTCTAAGGTGTCTTCATTTACTGATAAGGAGCAGATTTTTCCTGTTAATTGGGTATCGTAGGTGAAACGATAGGTGTTTCCGTCTTTGACTAAGCTGTTGATACGATCGGCAGTTCTGGGAAGTGCTTTTGCTTGGAGTAAGGTACCTGAGAGGGGAGCTATCGTGCAAACGTAAATAGAGCTAGGACTGGCACTTTGTACGGCGGCAATAATAATTCTACGTGTATCTGGGTCAAAATAAGTAGCTAGGGAGTCATTGAAGCGTTGTATAGTAAGTTGCTTTGGAGACTGTAAGAGAGATCCAGTAAGGCTTATTTTTGTGAGGAAGACTCCACTTATATATTGTGTATGATGTATGGATACAATTGCCTCTTGATCACTATCGTAAAAAAGGCTAAGGCTGGTCAAAAGACCATTACTGTTTGTTCCTGGTAGAAGAAATGCTGGTATCAAAGTATTCATTTCACTATCGAATTTGGCAATATAAAGGCCATAGTATCCATATGTCCAACCGAACCATATGTGATTATTTTTGTCTACACAAAGAGAGGTAGACTTATAGAATACTTCTCCACCACTTGTGGAATGGTGTAATACCCAGTCCTTATGGAAACTTCCGTCGCTATTAATACAGCCAAGGTAAAGGTGCCTATAGTAATTTTCTCTGCTTGTTGGTACACCGAGCCAAACTCGGTTGTTATAATCGACCACGAAACTTACATCAGGTATATAGACTCCATTAGTTGAAGCAGGATCAAAGTTAGGACTGAATGGAGTAGGAGATATTTTCTCAAAAGCAAGCGAGCCATCCGGGTTTTCAACTCGATAATAAACTCCCTCTGTTTTCAGGAAAGCGACATGCCATGTCCGATTCGTTCGATCTGTAAATGCAATTGGCTGGAAGTAGGAGCGAGTATCATCGTTGGTGAGACGTTCCGAGTGAGAAAATGCCATTGTTGAAGGAAGGACAGTATTGGCGTTTATCGTGACGGTATCGGAGCTTTTAACAGGAATAGGTTTGGTATAGAGGATCCCTTTCGAATTCCCGGGGGCAATTGATGCTTTCTGGTTCGAAGTATCGAACAAGATGTTAGTGGAATTGATGCTATCGTAGTTATTGGTATTTTCAAAGCTCTCTTGAAAAGAAGCCGTTTTGGCAACCCTGACTGCATTTGTCCGAACTGCTGCCGTAGTCTTATCAAAATCAATACGGGAGCGGTTGCTAAAATCTTCATGGTGCGTATAAGTAATGGTACTTCGCTGTTTTTCGATCGAATCTATCCGGTCTTTTAATGCTGGGTCAGCTCCGGCACTAGCGATCCCGGTACCAGTCCCAATAAATAGTTTATGAGTGTCTGTGGTAAAAAGAGGTTCCCCAGCTGGGGCGGAGGAAGGCAAATCATTTTCTTTTCCACGTTTGAATTTGATTGGTAGTGTCATTAAAAGGTACCTCCATCTACTTCTGTGAGGGTGGAGCCGCTGCCGCCGCCAGAGCCAACGTTGATTTTGTAGTCTCCATTTGACAGCAAGAGGACTCGGAGATTGGTATTTCGGTTATACCCATATTTGTAATCGACCCCGGGCATCGCCATGTCCCAGGAATCTAGTAAGTCCACATTCATTGTAAGGGAGTCTAGACTTGTTTCATCAGTGGATGATGACTGTTCGAAGTAGAACGCGCATCGCAAGTTTCTAGATTGGCCAAGCTTCTCGTCCCATTCAGAGATGCTATTGAAATCGTCTATTGTCATTGCTTTTGCTTTGAAATCAATGGGGTTAGTAACATCAACAGTTGTCCATGAGCCATCCTTTTGTTTTGCTCCCCATGTTGCTCCACTGTCCGTACTTATTGCGACTCTTAAAACGCCTTTCTCTGTACCTGATAAGGTTAAAGCGTTGATTTTAGCTACGCCAAGAAAGCTAGTATCATTTTTCATTTTCACTATTCTTGGTATAGGGACTCCAGTGAGATGAGCGACTGTTGGCTCTCTCTTAGGTTTCGAAACAAGGATTTTGAGGGTGGATTTGTCTTTTAATTCCTTTAGGAATGGGGTGCATGCACTGAGATCAAGCATGCCTTTATTTAGAAACATATCGTCTGTGGGGGGAGTAGTACCAACGGTTTCCCAGCCGGAAGAAGTGTACGTTTTCACGTCTGAACCGTCTTGTACGAGGAATCTATTGTTTATTGACTCAATCAGGAGAACGGGACGGAAGCCTCGGCCAGGAGTTGTTAGATCTGTTGAACCAGATATCCAGTTTTTGAGACCGTTATAACCTCGAATCACGCGGGCCTTTGAATTGGATTGATCAGTTGTACTAGTCCATGAACCGTGATTTACATTATTCCAGATCTGGTCATCGGTAATGTACTTATCCCATTCGTTGTCTTTATCCGATGCATGTACTCCACCTGTCGGCAGTCGCAATGTTATTTCTCTATCAGAGGATGTGAACAATTGGGCAGTATAAAAGCCGACATAATAAAGGCCGTTCCACACGTAACGTTCTGATACTCTGATGCGATATTGTGTGTAAGCTTTATCATTATTGAATGAGAAGGTCTTTTTAAGACCGTGCCAGCTGGATACTTCATTTCCATTATGCAAGATATCCCATGAAGTTCCGTCATTAGAAGCTTCGAAGACCCATTTTTTCGGACTGTATATTGCATATAGATCATACGAAGTAATTCTTGTTGGCGTAGAATACTCGATCTTTAAAATCTCTTCTGTTGTTTCAGTACCAGCAGTACTTGTCCAGTACGTAGTCTCTGATCCATCAAAAGCCTTCCATGCATGATAACTTGCTGTGTTGTACTCTGTTGAAGCAGAAACTTTACACACGGCAGAAGAATACCCAGACAAACCTGGAATGGTGTGCAGGCTTTTTATTGGCAGCCCGCTTCCGCTTGCAATCCCTGCTGTATTTAAGGCATCCCATGAAATGATTTGGATATTGCGGTCAGCCATCAGCAACTTATCACCTTTGTGATTTGTACCGTACATGATGAAATATCCATCGCCATTTGCACTTGTTGCAGGAGCATTGGGAAGAAGTCCTGACATTTCTTTTCCGATCGATATGGTTCCAAACGTACCAGCAGGTGCCAAGTAGTTAAAACGAATACGTTTTCCTACAGTTAAATCTTTAACATCTACTACTTCATCTGGATGAAAAATTCTACCATCAGCATCGATATCAATGGCATCAATATACCACCAGAACCCGTCACCATTGTTGTAAATTTCAACAGAATGTTTTTTTAATTCTAGCCCTAGTTTCTCGTATTGTAGGATAGAACCTTGATTGTGAGCTCCAACAATGGCGCTATAGCTTTCTTCTACGCCGTCAATTACTATTCTTAGGTCTGGATGATACCCAGCATTAGCCACACCTAAAATTCTTAGCTTGTTTCCATAAAAGTTAAACTTGACTTTATTTTTGCCACTCCTCTCAGCATAAATGGCATTTCCACCAGAACTTCCAGCACTTGGTTGCACAACCCATGAGCCTATATATGAAATGGCTGGACTGTCATTCTCATATCGTCTCCATCCCGCTACTGGTGTAAGTAACCGATCTCCATTTTTTTCCATACGCTACACTTCCTTGTATTCAAATACTGGCCGAAAACCTGTACTCGCATAAGCTATTGATGAATTACCCATCCCTAAACCTTTCCATATTGGGAAACTATCCTCACTTCCCCTTCCAACTCGCCAAGTATTGTCTTGAACTTCAATAGTTCCTGTACTTGATATACGAGAACCTGTCATAGTGGTATCTTGCGTAGTTGTAAAACGTACTTTGTAATGAAATACATCATCTACTGTATATCCATCATTTATCATGCTTTGAGGAAATCCCATTAAGTACTTATCATATTCGTTGTTCACAGGAAAGCATGTTCCATTGCTCAATCTGGCATCTAAGGTTTTATTTTCATTTGCATCTGCATAAGCTACTCCACCTGTGAGAGATCGGAGTGTACCTGAAATATTCTCACTCGAAGCATAGCCTTGTGAGATATTCGAGCTTGTACTAAACGAATAGGGATTCCCTTGTATCACCTTCCCTGCATTCAGGGCATCCCAAGAGATGGAGTGTTGACACACCCTATCAGCGATCAGCAATCCTTTGGCAACTTTCACAAAATAAAATAATTTGGAGTTGTTAGTAGTGGACTCTCCTGTTACTGGCTTTTCTTCAGCCGTAGAGAATGTATCTGTCCCTAACCCAACTAATATCCCTGCTGGACTATCAGATAAGCTTCCACTAGTTCTATGAAAGGAGTACCAACACTTCACATAGTCACCGATCTGCATATCTGAGATTTTTGTTCTTAATTGTCCGGTTGTTGCTGGAATTGGCATTTTTGTCACCTCAACAATTCATTGAACTTTCGTAATACTAAATTGAACTCTCATCCATATTCAATTCACCTTGATTTTCTCTATACGAGAAAAATGATTCACATCAAGGGATAATGAGTACACTCTATTACCAGAGGGAAGAACTACGTCTTCTGTCATTTCAATCAAATAGTCGGTTTTAAGCCGTAATGTACCATCCAACTCCATATAATGGTCATGATCAAAGTTTGAGGCCTCGTTGCTAGAAAAGGATGCAATTTCGTGAGTGTAATTTTGTTCACCGGGGGCAAATTTTAGAACCTCAATAGGGGGTAATTTATAGTCAGAATTGTAGGGGATGGTGATATTTACTTCTAAAGGAGAAACGGGAGAGGCGATAACGCCATATTTCTCTACTTGGATCATTCCAGGTACGTTACCGCCTGAACTACCTCCTACCGTATCTGTATAGGTGGGGAGAGTGTCTTTGTCATACCAAATGCAACCAATGCTGTTGAGGATTGCTTTATCACTAAGGTTGGCTCGAATGACAAGAGAATTACCTGGTAGGAAAGTGTTTAAGTCAACCAACTGATTCAAAGGAAAACCAGTTGTGAACGTGGTTCCTCCATCGAATGACAAATCAATGCTGGCGTTGCCCTCATACTCTGCATCCAATAAAAGATGGGTCGGAGCTTTTGCCAATGGAATTGGCTTGGAAACCATAACAGGATTTTTATCAGATGCTTGCAGTATTTGTATTTCAGTGACGGTCATATATGAACTTTTATTCCAGACAGTTACTTTGACCTCATTAATAGGATAGTCCAGGTTGAGGGGGTAGTGCCAAGAACCGTCACCATGTACGCCTTTATCAGTTATCGTAGCGAGATTTATCCTTGGAGTAACAGCCTCCCATTTACTTGATGAAGGATTTTTGACGAAAATTTGGTGATCGCAATAGTTGTGATTCCCACCATAACTGCCGTTCATCCAAAGAATAATTTTGGATACTTCTACGGGTGTCACCCATTTCATGAATAAGTCAGCGCTTGTACCACTCTGAAGCCAGTAATCAGAATTTCCACCTGGAGATACGGTAGCATTATCATCTGCGATTTTTTCAACAGAATAGGTCGGTGTGGTGCCATTTGCTTTGAATGGTCGATAGGAAGGATTATTGTTGTTGTAATCTCCAACAGAAGAAGCAGTCTGCACACCAAGTGTCTGCCAGCTATAAATAGCCCCCGCGGATTTGACAAATTTTCCATTCCCAATTCGATAGGATTCGGACTTAGAGGCATCAATTCCCGACGCATTTACAAAAGCATCTGCATACAAATTGTGCCTAACCGATGCTCCCTGATTCGCGCCTTCCAAAGTGCGATAAGCATTACGCAAAATATTAGTAGCAGCAACGACGTCTACTAACGGTTTGGTACTGCTACGATCGTTGCCTCCTTCTTCTTTACCAGGCATCCCCACAAGCATGCTATCGTCATACCAAGTAAACCCTAAAGAGTTTAAACTGCCTGTAGCTGGAATGTTAGCTCGTAATTGGAGGTTTGTACCTTTTAGTGAAGAGGTATCGAGTAGCTTGTTTAAATCGATGTTGTTTACCCAGGTTGTTCCATCAAGGGTTAGGTCGAAGGTGACCGCGTCAGTATACTCCGCAGTCGTAATAATCTTGTTTGGAGAGCGGCCAACATTAACCGCTTTAGTTACGAGCGTAACCGCGTCAATAATTTCATAGAATTTAATCTCGTGCCAACCAGTATAAATCACCGTGTTTGTACTGCGATGACTGCGAAGCTTGGCCATGCGGTAATAGCGGTATGCAGTAGTATTGGTGAAGTTGTGTTCTGTTTCTGAATCAGTGTTCACATGAGATCCTACGTATATATCTGTCCAATTCGTATCATCGTGTGAACCTTGAAGAGTAAACGAGGCGAGACTGTACTGTCCACTGGAAATTCGAAGAGGCTTGATTGCGAGCTTAGTAATAATTTTAGGGATGGAAAAGTCAATTTGCCACCAATGACCTTCTGCCGGAGGAGTTACTCCATTTGAATAATAGTAATCAGTTAATACTCCGTTGATTCCCAACCATCCGGGATAACCAGACGTTTCACTAGAAGAGGATACATGATAAGGGGCAGGTTCAGTAGGACTGGACATGATGATGTTTGTATCGTGAACTCCGGGTAAGACAGCACCATTTATAATCCCAAAAGAAGACGACTTTTCGGTATCAATTCCTGAGGAATCGCTAAATACATCTACATACATGTTGTTTTGACGATAGGCCGATCTGTTATGTGTTTCCGCATCACGGAAGGTATTCAGCAAAATATTGATTGGGGTCTGTAAATCAAAGGAGCTGCTTGAGGCTCCTCCATTATTTCCCCCGCCACCCCCCGTACCAATCTTCCCCTGCATGTCATCCAACCGAGCTTTCAGACTAGGAAAAGTTCTTCCATCCCGATCTCGGCGTGCAGCGACCACCTCGGCGTTGGGGTTAGAGGAGACATCGCTTTGCAGCTTTAGAATGGCTTGGTCTTGCTGGGCGTTTTTTTGTTCGACTTGCGAAAGACGGAGATCTTGCGTCTGATTTTTCGCTTCTGCCGCACTGACCGTTGATGATAACGTATTTAGCCGCGTTTGAAAAGTAGAAACATCACTTTTCACGGCATCAAGCTGACGATCCTGTTCATCATCTTTGTCTTTTAGCTCACGGAATTTATCCTTTAAGCTCGGTTTATCTCCTCTGGCATCATCAAGCTCCTGGAGGTAGGAGTCGATTTCGGCATGGGTACGTTTTCCCTTGTTGGCCAACTCATTATGATCCAGGACGACTTCGGTGCCTGCTCGGGTGATTCTGACCGACATACGTTCAGCTCCTTTTTGATTTATTTGGTATAAATGGCGGACAAATTGAGACCGAAATGGACATGCGTCGTTTTATCTATAAGGGATGGATCGGTTTCTCGGGAAATCCGCGTCCAGAAAACTTGTTCATTTCCTGCCGCAGTATCTGGCAGGGTGAAGGAATCGCCCCACGTGCCGGGCACACCGTTTTTGTCTGTGGCGACATCTACAAGTCGCTTGTACTGATCGGTACCTGCATAGGAGGTGAGAACGCCTTGGATACCTGTAAAAGTTCCATGACGCATCGTATTTCGGGCGATCATTTTCACTTCTTTGTACTGGCCTTGGAGCATATGACCGAGAAATTCCTCTGTGTTGTCTTGCAGAGGGACCTCATTTCCTTCGCCATCGATAAAAAAGAGGGTGGGAGAAGGGGAAAAACTGTATTCGTCCCCACCCCACATTTCCATCTGGTCGCTGGAGCTAATGATTGTTTTTCCGTCTGCTTCCGCAATACGTAGGGAGCCATTGAAAGGAATAGGATGCTGAGTCAAATCAAATTGAATGGATGTTTGGCTTGTCCGACACGTTTTTGAGTCGACAGGAGCTCCTGTGGAATCGAGCAGCTCCACGCGGGTGCCGGGGGAGAGGTTTGAGACTGTGAGAGTGGGGAGGGAGAAAACGCGGACGTGTTCCATGTCCAGATAGTCGTCTGTAGCGCTGCTGTTGAGAAACATACCGATTTTAGGAGCAAGGCGATTAAATTCCTCTGAACCGATGATATGCCAGATGGCTCCGTCCTCGGACCAATACGCGGTGTAGGTATTGTAGTCGCGTATTAATCGAAGCCAGGGGAAGGTTTTCGCAGTACCTTGCGATGCATCGTAATATTCTTCGACATGGAAAAAGTCGTTATGGTTTATGAAGACAGTTAATCCGCCGGTGTTTCCGGAAGCTTTCGGATTGTATGAATTTTTCATATCGAGGACAAATTGTTTTACGGGTGTCAGTGAATCTAAAAAGAGTTGAAGTGGCTCAGCTCCGCCTTTTAAACGGAGCGAGCCTGGTGCGTCAGATAGCGACCACCTTGAAGAATCATTTGGTGTCATGTTCCACTTGGAATCGAGGGTTAGAGAATCGAAAGAATCCTCGAAGAGAAACCCTGATTTACGCCGAGAAACTACACTCATAGAAGTACCTCCTTACGTAAATAGCCATATTCGTTTGCCAATCACACATGCCTCAGGGCGTTGTTTCCAGATCGCCAGCAAGCATTTGATCAGTGCTTCGACGCATTTGTCCCCGCTGCCGGGATCGCAGTAGGGGGTGACGAGGACCTTGTCGCAGATCCAGTTGGTTAGTTTGATGTAGTCGATATTGCAGTAATCCCAAACTTCCGATGTGCCTTTTGCTGTAAATACCCAGGTGAAAGTATGTCTTCCTCTATCTACTTGAAACACAGGAGCCCCACCGGCATTTGTATAGCTACCTCGAAGAACGCCATCAATGAAAAAGTCCAATTGGCTATTAAAAGGAGAGGGGACAATTGTCCAGTTTTCCGTTGCTTTGAAATTTCGGAGCTTGAACGTAGTCAAATAGCTTTTGCCAGTCCACTCGCTTATTTCGCCTTTTTGTTCTGTAGTAATTTCAACGCGTACTTTGGTAACGTTAGGTTTGGATAGGTTTTCGAGGGTAAAGTCGTAGTTTCCGGAGAGATTAACGGTAGTGTTTTGAAGTTTGTTGCCTGCTTGATCGTAGATGTTTACCTGAATATTGCTGCCGTTGCATCCTCCCATCCATATCGGGACGTTGGCTGTTGTTTTGAAGTTGTATACAAATGCAGATGATTTAGGGAGCGGGAGCTTGTCATGGAAGGTATGCTCTCCATTGCTCAATCTTGCTTCAGCATCGCAATCGGTATAGAACTTGATTCGGATAGAATAATTTTTCCCTTCGTCAGAATCATTGGTAATGGCAGCTTTGATTGTTTGTATATCATCAAAATCAGAGTACTTTTCTTCGGATATGATGGTTCCGTTGTCTTCATCGTAAACTCTTACGCGGACATAGGCATCACGGCATGGTTTTGATTTTTTACTTTGTCTGATCTCGATTGTATCGATCCAACACCAGGAGTCGTCGGGTATGATTACTTGAGTGGGAGGGGGGAGATTAGGTTCATATGGCGAGTTGTCTTTTGGATAAATAGAACCAAGTTTATCTTTACAATAACTTTTCCAAATTTCTTGAACGGTTCCATTTTTTAACAGAAAGCAACCGCCGTTGTCATCTTTTCCTCCTCTATGACTTAATCCTTTTAATAACGTGTAATCAATTCGATAGTGTGAGTTTAGAGGAAGTTCATATTTTATTGATTTTTCTACCCATCCTTTACCTTCTGTAGTTAGGAGCTCGCTATCGATAATTGTACGATTAGATAAATCAGTTACGGTTAATTGGACTTGTGTGTTATCAAAGTCATTACTAAATTTACGCTGTTTATTGGATTGGAGTTTGAGATTACGGATTGCGATATAATATGGAATATTATCTTTGCCAACCTTTGAACTCTTTCCTAAAAAAGATTGAAATTCAAAGGCGATGCAGTAGGTGCCTGGTTTGTTACAGTAAAATTCTTGGGAGCTGTGGGGTTTTGAACCGCTCCAATCTTTTATTTTATAGGGATTCTGTAGTTTCCCTACATTCATCATTTTATTACCTGTGCGAGGGATTGATGGGGTACTCCATCTAATACCTCTACGTGTTGCGTATATGTGAGAATTGGTTTCACGCTTGTATTCTGCCACTGCTGCGTTACTAGCAATTCTTAGTGTAGAGACTTGTCTCCCATTTTTATTTCCTTGTCGATTATCTATTTCATAACAATAGTATTGATAGTCGAACTCAACTGTTAAACGTTCATTACCTACACTATCAAAGACAGCATACCAATAAACATATGGATAGCTTTTATTTGTAACCTGTTCAGACGTTAAAACATAGGAATTTTCATAGTGTATCGGTGTCTTGTTAGGAGCGTCAGGAATAGGGCGGAATATCCATTCAACAGGCACATCGAATGCATTAGGAACATCGAAGCCTTTACCGGAATATATCTCCAATTGTTCTGAATATATCGCTTTTGTGATGGATGAATTATCTATAAATCGTCTAATTGTAAAATCATCTCTATAAGTGCCATGAGCAATGGGGACAGAACCAGAAGCATCATAGTATACTTTAACAGGTTCTGAAGGATCATATTGATAGCCCCAGTCAAATTTCAGATGTGTCTTATGAGGTGGCTTAGATCCAGGGCCGTATATAGCTGGATGAGTGTATGTTCCAGCCGGATAGCATTGCTCCCCACCTGTAGAAGGAGCGGGTTTCGTTGGAGGCTTGTATCCAGAATCAGGGTCTTCAACTTCGACTTTATCGCAATCTTCAAAAACCCACTTTAACGTTTGTTTTCCTCGGCTAAGTGGAACTACTACCGTATGACCAAGAGGATCACTCGAGCTTTTGTTTTCAGACCAAATTAACCGATTGTTACTATATAGACTGAGATACTCGTAGTCTGAAAAGGAACCGCCATATTCAAACTTTACGAATCCCGGTTCATCCAAATCTATATTCTCGACATAAAGGCGGTTCCGGGTACCGTCTTTATTCTCAACCTTGAGTACGCCGTCTCCCCCGTGACCTTCCCCATGATAACGAGTAACGATATCTTCCCATTCCCAATTGTCATCAACACGAATTTCACGTGCGTATTTATCCCGATTATTGAAGTCTTCAGAAAATATCACTTCATATTCGTCCTCTTTCGATTCATCAACAAGACTTTTTAGCTCCAGTTCTTCCGAAAATTCAAAGGATGAACCAGGATTCAGAAAGATATCGTACACATTTTCTGCACGATCCTTTTTTGTGTAACTAGAGTTTCTGTCTGTCTTCCATTCCCGGTCTACATCAATGTAGCTGCCCATTGGTGTTTTATGTTTGCCACTTGACGAGCGATAAGAGAATTCACCAGGATAAGTTTCCTCAAGGGGTTCTTCTGTCAGGTCATCTTGAATTCGAAAAATAACGGTATTACGGCCTTTTGTTAAAGGAAGCTGTACATTTTTCTCCCATTCATCACCTGTTGCTTCTAGTTGTTGCACGTCATTGATAATGACGAGGAGTCTTTCTGTATCACGTAAACCAGTGGTAAAGCTAAACTCAATCCACCCATCAGCCTCCAGGTCAAAAGTATAGGTGGCATCTCCATTTCCTGAAACGATTGGGTCCTTCATATAAATTCCGCTGCCAAGTCCAGGGATCGTCTCCCATTCCCAGCGATTTTCTCCGGTGAAGGAAAAGTTAATCGGATCAGTAACAGTGGTAGTTCGTTCTTCGTAGTGATCAATCTCCAGCGGTGGACAGATAAGTTGGACATCCCCCGTTAAATCAACGGAACAGTTGTCACCAATTTCAACGTCATAAGAAATGACAGCAGAATCTTCTTGTGTGGAGGATGATCGTCCATCCAATGACCATTGCCATCCATGGTGAGAGACAGCGGTACTTCCTCGTACCCCTTCTCCGGACTGGGTAAGAGAAACAAATTCTTCATCGAAAAATAATGACGATTCATCCGTATATGGCGGGTTATCCACTCCCATTTCGTATTGAAAACTGAAATCTCCAGCGCATTCAGCGTCGATAACCCTTTGAACTTTCCTTGAAAGCATATCGTTAATTCCTGAAAAATAAGTGGTGATAATGCTCTTATCTGAAAACGTAATCCATTCCCACCCTGGAATGTCATAAGCCGCATCCCCCAACGTATCCACATCCGGCGGCGTCTGCTCATCCAAGCTCTGCACCACCTCAACGCACTCTACATCTTTAACATAAACCGCGTTTTTCCCAAACCGCCGATCACTCATCCGACGCACAAACCAGTCAAACTTGTACGTCTGCCCTGGCTTGACGTTAAATTTCGCCTCCTGCCAGCTGCTGTTCTGATTCCATTCCCCGCCAACCTGATTGTTGTTAATAAAAAACAGCAACCCATCGCCAGGAGAGGTGCTAGCCATGTACTTGAAACGAATGAAGCCTTGCTTTTTAAAGCGCCATTGAAAAGTCACCTTGCTGGAGTTACCGTGCTTGAGCGTGGTCACATCCAGCTTCATGATATTTTCATTCCCCGCCATCTCATTGGTGCCGACAGAGTGAACCATCTTCCATTCCTGATCTTCTGTCGAGGATACGTAACGGAAAAGGCCGTGAAACTTGTCCGTCAGTGGGAGAGTCCGCATATCGAAGGTCGGGACTTCTTTATCGATGGCATCGTAATGATTGAGGTAGTAGCCGCTGAAGTGATGATAGTATGGAGCCGGGCAGACTGGCAGCGAAACATTTTGGTGGGTTCCATCTGGCTGTTCGGCGTTTTTCAGGATTTTGTAAATGCAATCTCGTACCATGAGCAAGGCGCGCTGGTAGTCGTTTTTTTGCGGATCGATTTGCTGATTGACCCACCATTCCAGACGACGGTACATGTTCCACAGCGCTTCGCGGCAACGAACCTTTGCGTACCAGTTTTTGTCCCGAACAAATTGCTCCATCATCTGATCGATCATGCTTTCGAGAGAGTCGAGATTGACCGTTTGCCAACGACCAATCTGACCCTTGCCGGGATCACCTAGCAGCGGATTCTGATATCCAGCGTAACGATCCTCTGCGCGAGGACGATTGGGGCTGTCCGGATTGTCCGGATGATTCGGGTGGAATGCGCCCTCTACCAATGAGGAGCGCATTTTTCCGAATGTGACGTTGCCCACTGATTTAGAAAAAATGCCAAACGTATGACCCAAAATGATCACCTCTAATCGGTAAAGTCGTATTGCAGGTTATGATCTACCCAGACGCGGATGCGGTTACCCGTTACCCAAACACGCAGCGTATACCATTTCTCTTTTTCCCAGGCAAACGGGTTCATCGGGGTAGAGTACATGGTTGAGCTGCCATTCTCTACTTTGAAAAGCTGCATGGGTCGCGGCATTCCGCTGGCGCTTCCATCACTGACGACGAACATCCAGTAGTTCTGGTCGTTGTGATATTTGAACACGATACCAGCGCTGTCTCCATCTGCGGGCTCATCGACTTTGAAATCGACCTCAAACTGATAGTCTGTATAGGTAAAGTCATTTCGAATGTAGCCGCTCATGCCACTGGAGCCTTTTGTGTGGGTAAATGTGCCTTGGTCGCGATTATGCTCCCATGTACC
Source organism: Brevibacillus sp. HB1.1 (assembly GCF_013332445.1). Lineage (NCBI taxonomy): Bacteria > Bacillati > Bacillota > Bacilli > Caryophanales > Paenibacillaceae > Brevibacillus > Brevibacillus sp. HB1.1. The sequence goes on from NZ_JABMIV010000003.1 coordinate 128,128, forward strand.
AGAACCAAAACGAGTCCAGTTGTCTTGCCCCATCGCGAGTGCGTTCCTATCTGTCGTCCATGGGTAGTACGCATTGAATGGATCATGGGGATCGTATGCTTCTGGAACAGAAAAACCACCTGACCAATGCTCGGGATCGTGTTCAGCTTCGAGTACATCGTTGGAGTAGTCGTAGACCAAACCTTGTCCTATTTCTTCTATACGATCTGCCCAGGCATTCTTGTAGTCGCGGACCGAAATCAATGGTTGTTCGATATAACCTTTTCCGCGATCCAATTGGCCAGCGAAGTATTCCAGGATGACGGCATCTGCGAGTTCTTTTTTACCCATGATTTGGGTGAGAAGTGAGGTAGCACGCTCTTGGTTGTTGGCTATCCAATCCGCGTTCATAACAGCTTGATCTGGTTGCTTGTAGCTGAGGATGGATTCGATCAAATGAGCTGCTGCTTCTGGTTGATAGGCAATCAGTTGCTCATGCAATACCGTTTGTTCCAGCGCGAGCTTGGCATACTTACGCCATTCATCGTCCTGCAGTTCTCCATCGCGGGCGCTTTTTTCTGCCACATCGTATAAATCGACGAGGTAACTGGCTCGTTCATGCGGGGAGGTAGCGAAGAGATAGCCGCTGCACAATTCCGTGATTCTGCTGCGCAGCAGTGCGGTGACCGGCAATTCGTCAAGATCGCTGGCGTGAGCGGATTTACGGGCAGTATGCTCGTCAAACAAAACGGACGGATCGGGTTCCATGTAACCAAAAGGATGCTCAATTTGCAGTTCGGCTGGACGGAATACATCTTCGCCAACGAGTGTTTCTGCTATAGATGCAGGAGCCGCTTCTAATTGGCTGGCGATTCCTTCTTCTGCGACCGTGGAAGAGAGCAAGACTTCCCGTTTCCCTAAAACTCTGTCCTCTTCAAGATGCGAGATAACCTCGTTCGGGCGGGTGGACTCCCATGTCTCAAAGGAAAGAATCCCTGCCTTTTCTTGCAACGTCTTACTGAAGATGACTTCGGATTCGATCAATGCCTGAACCCGCGTACGCACACCCTCCAAAAATTCTTCATCCACATAAGCCTCGAAAGTCTTGTTGGTCAGTGCCCATTCCATGAGTGCTTCCAAAATGCTTTGACCGTCTGTAAGGCGGGAGGCAAAAATCATGTCGTCCATCAGGTGGGAAGGAAATTCTTTAGAGGCGAGGATATCCTCCAAAAGATGAGTGGGCAGTAACCGTAAGATGGTCGCGAAGACCATATCTTCAGCCAGGAGACTTGGGCGTACATTTTCTAAGAGGGCGAATTGGTCATCCTCATCCTGATAAAAAGATGGCTTAGGTGCTTTGCCCCCGCTAAGATCGATGGCGCGTTCCTTTTCCCAAAGATGAGTAGCATGTGTGAGCTGGCGATCTGCGCGAACGTCATCCCTGATAATCGAAGTGGGGCGAGAAAGATGTTTCTTTCCAAGTTCGAAGTGCTGGGGAATCCAGAGCTTACTGACTTTTTCGCGCTGAGAATGGATGAGAGGATTGGGGATAAACAGTTGAGGACTGTTGCGTCGAAAAGCTTGTTCGAGATAGCTCAAGATCGATGCATCTGTTTGAATCGAACGTGTGCCAGTAAGTTGTGACATAAAAATAGCTAAGTCCGAAGCCGCGTCTCGATTACCGATTGTATATTGTGTCATGAGTGTGCCTGGTGATTGATAGGGACGAAAAGCATGGAGTTGAGAGCTAATGATGAACAAATCATTTTGGTACGGACGGAAAGCTGTTGGTGAAAAGGAATCAAGGGAGAGAAGGCGCGTGAAATATCGATAACCCCAGTCGTGCTTCTGTAAAATAGAACCACCTTGGTGTATGGTTCGGGTGCCTGTGGAAGCCGTATGGATAGCTAAATCTTGCGTAGCGATCCTGCTTGCACGGTGAAGGAAGTGCAGCAAGGAGTCATACTGACGGGCTTTGAGATAAGCCCAGTCCATGTCGCGAAGCACCTTCGTCGACTTTGTTTTAATCCGGTGAAAGGCTTGCACGAAGTGTCGGGTCATCTGGAAGGCAAATTGACGTTCGCCAATGGAACGGGACCAATCCGTAAACATGGCATGTTTATTGTCGCGGATGGATAGGGGAATAGCGTTTTCAACAGTGAGGTTGTGAGCAATCGATCTAGTCGCGTATTCTCTTTCTAACTGCAAAAAGAGCAACGCCCAAAACTTCCGCTCAGCTAAGCTTCTTTCCGTGTTGACGAATAAATCAAACGTGGAAGTACGCTCTCCCGTGAACCATTCATCTATCTTTTTCCCGGCGAATCGCTCAGTCCGTGTTGCCTTGTAATGATCTTTCATAAGATCAGCTTCTGCGGAAAAGGTACGGTTCGCTCCAGCTGGTGGCAAATCAATATACAGCTCATCCTTATTTACGCGCACGGACATTTGGGCTGGATTGAGCTTTGCCATTCCTGCTGTTTTGATCCGATCTGATAAATGAACGCGACGAATAACTTGTAATGGCTGTTTGATGATCCGGTCAGCATCCAAGGCATCGTCCTGAAACAAGCTTTCTTTAAGCGGCGAGCGATCGGATACCACGACCAGTTCCATGGGATTGGCCATGCTGGTATCATTCCGGATCATATCTTGCAAAGAGTCTTGAAGATCAGCATGAAATGATTTCCGATTCGCGAGCAAATAATCCAGCATGACCATACTGGCACTTTGTCCGTAGGGAATATAGACGAAGGAATACTTACGGGAGGGCGAAGTCGTGAAAGTTACGTTTCCTATATAGTTGCGAATAGAAGTGTGGTGGTCTGCAAGTCTGAATTGATAGGCTGCTAGAGAAGAAATCCCGGTCAAATAGTTCACCTCCCAAAAAGAAGGGGGAACACCAGAGATGCGTTCTAGTTTCCCCCTTTTGCTAGCTATACGGTTTTAGAGGGACTTCTTTTAGTAGCGAACTTCCTTCAGGAATGCGACCCCCATTTTTACGTTGGCGGAGTAGTTCATGAAATTCTGCTCGGTATTGTGGTCGAAATAGCGGTAAACTTCCTGTTTGTGTTTCTTAGTCGTGTCGCTCGGATCGACATCAATGATCAATTCATCCAAGTGGAGAATGTTGTTTTTCGAAACAGCAATGCATGCATCCAAGCTGCCGCGGTATCCATCATATCCGTGCACGACATAAATCGGGCTCAAATGGTAACGGCGTGTCCAAGCAGATGCGTTAAAGCCTTGAGGCTCCAGCAGCAATCCAGTATCGCCTAGAGGACCATCCTTATATGCCTTGCCCGGCTGTGGAGCTTGGGTAATGAAGGCAGGGTAGTGCTTTTGGAAGCGAATGCCCGATTTTGTCGCCAGCATTTGCAAGGTGTTGTTGCCAAAAGAAGTGTATTGACCATAATCGTGTGGGGCGATCGGAGCAGCAGGCTCAGTAGCGACAGCTCCGGCTGTCAGCATGATGTTTCCAACTACGTCATCCATGTTGTACTTGAATGGCTTGAGTGCGCCTACGTACAGGAAGCTCTTACGATAATCTTCAAAGTGAACAGCCGGATCACCAACAGCTACGAGTGAAAGGCGATTGTTCATCACGTTCATGTACAGGTAGACAGGTTTATCAATCGTACGATCTGTCGGTTTGCCATTCACGACGAATTTCTCGTCAGCCCATTCGAAATTGACTGGATGTCCTTCTGTCGCGAAGGTTTTGGCTGTGGAATTGTAGTCTGCCAATACTTGAACCGTCAAGGAGCTGTGTTCCTTCGGGTTGGTGAAGCCTGGATTGACGAATTTGACATAAAAATCTTTGGACACGTTGTTGATGTTGGAGCTACCCTTTAAGACCAGCTCGGAGGTTTTGCCAGAAGCGGTATCTTTTTTGGTGAGATCGGTCATGACTGTCCAGGTTGATTTTTCTTGTGTCTCTCCGGCAGCTGGGTTAAAGGTATAGTTAGTAAGTTGTTCGAATTCAGATTTAATCGTATCCAGGAGCTCTTTAGAAGTGGTGATTTTTTCAGTGTATTTAAAATTGGCCATGTGAAATTCCTCCTTTAATATACTTCTTTTAAGATGGCGATGGTGCAATCCGTAGGGTTGGGGGAGTACTTGAAGAAGTTGACAGGGGTATTGATTCGGAAGAACTTGTATACCTCTGTCCAAGTTCCGGCAGCGGGGTCCTTCGGGTCTTTTGGTTCCTCTGTATCTACGACGAGCTCGTCCTTGTTGATTAGATTATGGTCCTCGATTGCTACGACACTATCGAGGTAGCCCCGATAGCCTTCGAACTGGTGTACCAGATAGATCGGTGATGCATGATATTTCTTCGTCCATTTCGAGCTTTGGAAGCCGTTTGCTTCGAGTACCATCTTGGACAGCTCTGGAGGGAGCGTGCCCACTCCATCGTATTTGGGGAGCTGAGTAATGAAGGCGGGGTAGTACGCCTGGAAGTAGACAGAGCTTCGGGTTTGCAGCATGGAGAAGGAGTACATGCCGTTGGAGGTATAGCGTCCCCAGCCCGAATAGTTAGGATTGGTGTCCTGCTTGATGTCGGCTGGAAGGAAGCCTGATTTTTCCTTTGTCAAATCACCCATGCCGACAGTAATTCCAAAATTACCTTTGTGGTCATAGTCAGCAAAAGGAATGGTTTTTCCGATATAAGCAAAGCTGCTGTAGTAGGCATCCATATCAGGTGAAGGGTCACCCTCAATTACGATTGCTACACGATCATTGCTGATGGAGAGATTGTATTCGACCCAGTAGTCTGGGCGACGCTTCTTGTTTGGTACCCAGGAGACGACAGAGTCGGCACCATAGAAAAAGTGGGAGGAAGGGCTTTTGATTTCTACTTTGTCATCGTAATCGAGTGCCCATGCTTCGTGAGGTGGAGTGTATTTGTCGGTATCATCGGGATCATTCCATTTGTTGTATTGAAGCTCGGCTTGTTTTTGGTCGAGGATGACCGGGACTTTACCAGGAATGATGGTGCTATTATCGCAGGCAAGGAGGTACGTATCGGCTGATTTTCCTACTGGATTTTTGCCTGTGAAGCCTTTGCCATACGACACATCCAAGTAGTTGTATTGCTGGATGGGATGCTTCAGCATGACGAAATAATCGTTAGGCGTTTGGCCCGAAGGTACGTCAGGAACGGCTTTTAGGACGACAGTGCGGTCGTAGTGATGGACGGGGTTGGCAATGTATTTGACCATTCCGAATTTGTAGGGAGTGGGATCTACATAGGTTGAATTACCTCCTGCGTAATAGACAGTCCATTTAGATTTTGCTAGAACGTCGTTCCAATCGGAAGGCATTTGTGTGATGATCTTGTACTCGTTCCATTCAGCTCCAGGTGTAAAAGTAACTCCATCAAGCTCGTATTTACCTTGAAGGAGTACATAGCACTTCTTACCGACTGTGTTTGCAGAATCGGTATCATCGACATTAACCACCAATAGACCTGGGACAGATAGGGAAATGTCATTGCCTTCATCATTTTTATAGACAAACTCTTTTACCTGAATTTTTTTACCCGATTTCGTATTGGCAGAGTTAAATGTTTCATAGACATACCCATCTTCATCAACGAGGGGTGTCCCTGAGTATACAGCTCTCAACTCACGCAAATCCGGTAATTTATAAACCGGATAACTCTTCCCATCCGTATGCTTGTACGTCCCTTGCGTATCCGCAACAGTCGTCTTCTTAAACGTAACCCACTTGTCTTCATTGACTTCAAACACCTTTTCCCATCGGTTCTTCGTATCCGGGATTTTGGCGTTGACGATTTCATCAGCCAGCTTGTTGATGAGCAAATCGGCTGTGACCTCGCCCTCGATCCAAGCTACTTGTTTACTAGGCATCCATACGCCTCCTTTACAGTTTCTTGCGTAAAAATTTTACATTGTACCAAACTTTCTTTTCCGTACCTGAAATGTTGTGGAAGTCAAAGCGGATCTGCGCATTTGGCTTCAACGGATAGACGATCCCAAAGCTATTTCCCATCGAGACGGACTCCGGGAGCTCTTTGGTATAAATCGTTTCACAGACCTTCACGCCGTCCAGACTCAGCTCCCAGTAATCGCCGACGCAATAATTATTGGTAGCAAACGCCACAGATAAAAATTCTGTCGGATAGGGAAGGGCATAGGTATCGGAAAAGACTTGCTTGGACGCGGTCACATCAATCATGCGTCCGCGAATGAAGGGCTCGGTAAATTTGGAAAAGTGTGGGTAGGGGAGCTCTCGTACCTTGTCGATTACGCCCCCGCCCGAATAAGCAACGGAGAAGCCCACTAGTACTCACCTCTCTTTCTCTATACGAAGGACATCGGTGCCAGTTAAGAGGCCCCTCGTATCATAGAGTAGACGGATCAGGTAAGATCCTACCGTTTTTCCGTCAGGTGCGTATCCCGCAGTGGTTACTGAGGTCAATCGCCAAAGAGAATAGTACTCCCAGTCTGGATGGAGCTGATCGACTTCAAGGGGGAAGGTGGTAGTGTCGGTAGAGCCAAACGTGAGGGAGATGTCCAGCATGTAGCCAGACTCGTAGAATAGCTTGGCACCCGTGACCTTTTCCGGATCGAGAGGATGTTCCCGGATCAGACGAACAGAGGGTTCCTCTGCGAACGGGTCTGCCGCGACTTTCGTAGTACGGTGCACTTCATCACGGATCAGATCGAGGATCGGGTAAATTAAATAATCATTAGCAATCCCGGCCATTACACAATCGCCCCCTCGTTGTTGCTCCAAAATAAATCGAGGATTTGCATATAGCCGTTCTGCGCATCAAACATCGTGCGGATTCCTTTGATGGTATACGCTTCGCGGGTGGTTGTATTGGAGTCGATAATGTAAATGCGATCGAGGACATCCAAGGCAGGGTTGCCGGGAATGGAAATTTGCAGCGTACGGCACAAGCGTTTCAAATCAAAAAACGTTCGCTGGGCAGCTAGCCTCTTCAGCTCGTCTGTTTTGGCAAAAGGAACAGATCTAACGCCTGTACGTACCTCGCCCTTCAGCTCCATCAAAATCTCCGTGTCTACGAAATGACCAACCTTATTTTCTTCATCCAAAATGACAAGATGGCTTTTGCCACGTGAAAAATCGATGGTCTTATGAATCGTGATCAAATTGTCATGCTCGGTAAAAGTAGCCACAATCGGCCGATTCATATCAATCTCTTCCAGGCGATACGTACCGTAACGGTCACAATAGGAACGGAAAGGCGTCTCTTTCATAATTTCCGCGATGGCTTCTCCGACTTTGTATTGATACGATTCGAATTTGCGTCCGGGTGGCTCAACAAAAGGATTTTTCCAACCTTTTGGGGTCAAAGTGGATTCGGGATCGACTTCAACGAATTCGCCTTCTTTATCCGGTACAGCTTTGAAAACTTTGCCTGTCGCCTGCGTCACGTGGGTATAGCTCGTCTCTTGTACAATGGCATAGGGGTAGAAAATGTCTTGCGGATTACTGCGCCAGCCGTACATTCCTGCATAAGCGATCAAGTCTTGTACGATGGCGGATTTGAGGTAGGCAGCTTTGGCAGTTGGTTCGGTTGGGACAGGTGCGGTACTCTCCCACTCTGGAATCGCATCAAACTCCGTGCTTGAGCGGAATTTTTGATAGATTTGCCACACGCTGTTATACCAGTTCGTATCGCTCGCCCATTGATAAGCGCCCTTGTCGCCTCCTTGCCAAAAATATTTGACATCGTCGACAGATTGAAAGCGCCAGCCTTTGCTCGCCATGGCTTCCCGATAGCGGACGGCTCCGCGATAGAGCTGTCGTTCGAGCCCTTGGTATTGCGGGTCACATTTTTCTCCGGTATAGCATCCATATCCGAGAATGAAGTCTCCTGGAGGAAGACCTTTCCCCAGCGTCCCCATTTTGGTTTCGTGCTCTGCAATGGCTAGCAGAAATTTATAATCGAGCTCTGGGCCCTGCTGCTTGGCCTGCTTTTTGGCTATCGAGATGATTTTGTCCCGGCGAGCCATTGAGGAAAAAACGTTGGTATCATGTGCGGCAGAATGCCCGACGTCTGAGGGATACTGCTTGTCTTCGGTAATGACCTTGTTCAAAATCTTCTTGTACATATCGCGGCAGTAAATGGTCATGGTCGATTCCTCGCCATTCAGATCGAGCTTGTCGATCAGCCCCGTAAATACCCGCATCAAATTCAGACCATAACCCATGTAGATCCGGACAGGAGTATTTTCGGAGAGAACACCGACATGGAATCCATTCACAAAATAAGACCAAGGCGTTTCCTTGTAGGTTTCGGGAAAGTAAAACGGATTATAGTCCGGACTGTAGTAGCCGCCAGGGTTTGAGATTGTGATGCGTGCCTCACATGATTCCATTTCATATTGGTCGTCCATTTCGATGTGGTTAATATTGTCGAGGGTAAGGGTGTCCATATAGACGAACTTTCCGACCTGGAGCGATACTTTTCGCGGCTGACCAGGCATGAAGGTGCTCGTAATTTCCCTTTCCTCAAAAAACTCCTGCTGCACAGTCGGGTCCACTTTGTCTTTGTTCCCGTAGAGATCAGGTCGCCCTTGCAATTCCTTGATCTGAATGTATTGGAGGGAAAAACGATTGACCTGTTTCCCGTTCCAGAACAGCTCGATACGGATTTCCATTTCTCCATTGGGAAAGGGGATATCACGAATCTCTACGTTTTCTGTCCCGGAGAATTTGATGACCTTGACTTGCATTTTTCCATTGAAAAAAACGCGCAGCTCGCCGGCACCTTCACCGAAGTTGGTAGAGAACCCCATGCTAAAAATGCCGGGGTGAACGGAGGTCAGCTTGAGATTCATACCTGTCGTAACGGTAGGGGATGGGAAGACGGTCTTGTACCCTTTGGGATCAAAGGTAAAGGTGAGGTTGCTATGCTCAGTCGAGCTTCTCTCGATCATGGATAGTTTTTTGGTCAGCTCGTCTACTTTGTAGACAGATTTTGTGTGCCACGTATTATTGGTAAACCGTTCGTCAAAAAGAGTTGCTCCTGGCGTTCCAACATAGGTGGCATCGGTTGTGACTCCTGCGCCGTTATTGGAAGAGGCAGCGAACAGATGCTTCGAGCCATTCATATAAGGAAACGGATCGATGACGGCTTGTCCGTTCCAGACTTCAAAGTGCAGATGAGCTCCTCTTCCTTTGGAGCGGGGGGAATTGGGATCGTCATAGGTGCCCATGTTCGTAACACCTGCAGAGCGGACGTCTCCTGTATTGCCGCTTTTTCCGATAATAGTGCCTTGCGTGACATAATCCCCTGTTTTGACGTGGATTTCGCTCATATGGGCGTAACGGGTCCACATGCCATCCGCATGCTGAATTTCTACGCGAAAGCCAAAGCTCGTATATTTTTCAGACACGGTCACTTTTTTTACTTGGCCAGCCCAGGCAGCTTTGATAGGCGTACCGACCGGACAAGCAATATCGATCCCTTGGTGCTTGCGATTGTCGCCCATATAGGCGGTAATATCTCGGATGCTTTTGCCCTCGACAGGAAAGACAAAGGGAATCTTGGAGAGAGCAGTTCCCCCGTCCCCTGAACCATCTTGAATGATGGTGCGGGTCAATGTTTTCTCTTCCCGCGGATCACTCATAATGAAATCGAGCTCTTCGGTACGGCCCGGCACGAAGATGAGTCGATCTATCTCGACGCGACACGCGGGCTTCGATAATTCTCCCAGTTTGAGTCTTTCGGAGAGAATTCTGCGCAGTTCATTGGACATCGTTTGCATGAAAACACCTCCTATTTAAACCGTTCCAGGGACCATTTTCGAAAGCGATTCAAAAAAGAGACGGCCTGTGCCCGGGTGAGCAACGAGGAAGGCATGAACCATTTTTCTTTCTCTTCCGCGTTGGATGACGATACCTCGTACATATGGTTGACGACAGCCGCTCCATCGACGAAATTGTTGATCGCAATTCCTTCGATCAAGTAATCTCCGTTCCCAAACCGCTCATCTTCCATAGAGAGGACGGCTGGTGCCCACCATGAAGGCTTGCTGCCTGTCATCCCACCGTTTAGTGCAATTTTTTCCCCGGTGTTGCTGTTGTACATATACTTTTCGCGCCCGACATCTTCAAAGCGGGTGCTCGTCTCTTTGACATAGAGGAAATGAACGTTTTTGCCCGCCTCAAGCGGCATGTTGAACAGTACCGTATGATCATCAAATTCTTGATAGTCGGAACTATTCACCACTTTTCCATCTACTTTGACGGCAAGCAGCTTTTTACCCGCGGGATAGGTACCGTTTAGGCGGAAAACACGTTGCCCTTCGTATGCCGTGTGGGATTCATCCAGCCGCTGTGTGGGGGGCTGTGAATCCGTAAAGCGTTGGTAAAAAGAGCGCCGAAGCCGGTCAATGAGCAGAAAAGCCTCTGCCCGATTAATGTAGGCGTTGGGAAAGAAGCGGTCATTTCTCCAAACGCCAGGGCTTTTCACCGAAAAATATCCGCCTCGCATAAACAGAGCGCCGTTTTCGTAGCTGTTGTAGATGAAGCGCAACTGTACGCCGTTTAGATTGTAGGGAAGATAAATCGTGGCTCCGGGAGCAGGGCTAACCATGTAGACGTCTTGCTTGAGTCCGATATATTTTTTGGCGAGGTCTTGGGCAGGTGTCGATTTCCATTCCTCTTCAGGCACATCAATTCGCTTCAAGGAGCGACCATAAGCGTACAAATACTCGTTGAATTGACGGCTAAACGGATTGTAGAAATACGTGTCTCCGTTATCGAGGCGTTTGTTCGGGTAAGCAAAGGAAGAGGAGTTGGGGGGAATTGGTTTGCCAAAACGGTCCAAGGCAGGCTTGCCGAAGCTGGAAAAAGCGACAACCGAGTTGGCAGATGGAGCGTAATACAGCTCGACGTCCGTTTTGTTCGGGTCTGTTTGATTCGGCCGAATTTCTTTGAAAAGGGTTTGCGTGCCATCAATATAGACAAAGAGAGGGTTATCTGCACTCGGTGTCAATTTGGCAGTGAGTGTAAATACCTTTTGCCCAGTGGAACCCTTCTGTTCCTCATACAAGTAAGGAGCATTGCTTTCAAAGGAGCCATAAGCAATCCCTTGAATGAACGGTTCTCCGTCAGCCATCAAATAATTGCTGGCCTCCATTACTTCATTAAAAAACCAGTCTTTTTCATTCACATCAGCCCAGCTGATCATTTTCATCACCTCCTATATAGAGTAGACAGAAACGTTTTAACTGCCTCAGCTATTCCCGGATCATCCGTTCTACCAGTCGCCTTGTCCGATTTAAAAAGGCAATAAATTCGGCGCGTGTCACAAAATCATTGGGGCGGAAGTAAATGACAGGCTTCCCATCTCGGGTAATAACCGTGATGAGCCCGAGATCGGCCATTTCCTCAATGTTTTTCTGTGCCCAATGTCCCTCAATATCTTGAAACCGAAAGCGTGATTCGCGCTCAATTGAGTCTTTTTTGATGAGGATCAGATCGACGGTTACACTGTAGCGCCGTCCTGCCTCAAGGACTTGGGGGGTAATAGATTCTGCGCTTCCGAGAAAAATGCTTCCCTTTTCATCGTAAAATTTGTGGGTCCAGCCTGCGTAGCTCAAGTATTGGTTATACGATTCCTTGTCTGGAAAAAGTAAGGTCAATGAACACTGGTAGCTGCTAAAACCGGAGTGGTGGATGTGCGAGGGAGCGTTAATGATTTTGATTTCGCGCAAAGAAGGCTGGGGGCTTGGCGGAGAATAGGGCTCGATGAGTCGGGCGTTTACTTCGATAAACTCAAAGCCAGTATCAAGGAACAGCTTTTTTTTGTAGCGCTGATTAGCAGTGCCAAAGGCGTATTGTTGGGTCATCGTTGTACCTCCTTACAATCTCGTGTAGCTCGTGGCGATGCCGGAGCGGACTTGTTGGCTTAATTCGGTGGATAGGCTTGCTTGTGTACTGCGAACGGCTTCGCTGACGGTCGAGCCGATGCGCTGTAGGTCAGCTTCCGTTCCGCTCATTTTGTCGATCGTAATGTTCACATTACTGCCGCCGCCATAGGTAAAGTCGTAGGTGCTGTGTGTTCCATTGGCCGTTTGCATGCCCCAGTAGGTCAGTGGCTGCAAGCCGTCGGGCATGTTGAAGGTTCCTTTGGTGGGCTGCTTGGACATGTGCAGAGATACGAGATTGTCGTATTTGGCTTTTTCGAGGCCTTTTTTTAAGTTCTCGATGTCTTTCTTGAATGTCTCATTCATTTGGTTCCCGGACAAAAGGCGATCCAATTCAGAACTCGTCGCTTCGAAAGTCTCATTGATACTGCGTAAATATTCTTCATCAAGCTTCTTTACTACTTCAGAATTTGCGCTGTGGCCTGCCAAGATTGCTTTGTTTCTGTCGATCGAATATTGAAGTTCTTTACTTTCCAGCTCAGAGCTCAGCTTGTCCTTCACGGAATTAATTTTTGTGCCGGAGGTATGGTTGTTTTTATCGAGGCTATTTTGTGCGATAGAAGCCTTTATATCAGCGATTACTGAGTCTACTACGTCAGAGGCAGCTGTACCCTTAGGGATTTTAGCGAATACTTCTTCGAAAAAGGCTAAGTGTTCATTCCGTTTCGTATTAATACCACTGTAGTAATCATCATAAGCTTTCAGCATTTCTGGAGAATCATCGGATTTACCTTGATTTTTAAGAGTAGCCTGCGTTCTCTCTAATTCGGATCTTAACTTGCCTTCCTCTAGAGAGAGGCTTTCCAGGTGATGACCAACCACTTCTTTGCCAAGGTCGAGTGTTTTGACCTCTTCCCATGAAGTAATTGGAGTATTGTCCAGCTTGGAGCCGCTGTCATCGATATCTATAAGCATTGAGTTCTTGTCTTTTTCTTCTTTATTTTTGTACGCAGCTTTATATTTATCGAATTCGAGTTGAGATTCCTTGCTGTCTAGCTGGAGGGTATTATTTAACTCTTCTTTGAGGTCTTTGCCATCATATTTGTAAGCAGCTACGAAAGAGTTAATGTAATCGCTCCATGAAGGTGCAGTGCCACCCATGAAGTTGATCAAACCATCTCCAAGACCTGTAAGAAATGTCGATGCAAAAAAAGCATGCTTTAAACCAGGAGGCATCTTGTCAATACTCACGAATTCATTCACGAGGTCCTTTTGATTTTCCAACACTTTGCTTTGTCGCTGGGAATCGGACATAAACATAGGTTGCAGCCAATCTGTGTTTAGACTATCCACAAAATTTAGCGCTGTGATGCCAACGCCTACAAGACCTAGACCTTTTAACAATTTCCCGGCGGTTTTTAATCCTTTTCGCCATAGTGGTACTCTCTGGGCTGTATCATCGGGAGGCGTTGAATCTCTGTTTGCTCTCTCTCTCGTTGGGATATCCGGTGTGGAGCTTGACTCATCCGTATCGTCCGCCGTATCGTCCGACTCTTTCTTGTCCTCCTTCTTTTTTCCTTTCAAGAACTTATCTCGTATCTTCGTCTTGAGATCACCCGAGAATTCCTCAAAAGCGAGAGCAGCAACAGGGGCGAGTCTGCTTGCGGCAGAGGATGAACTGCTTGGGGATGCGGCTGTAGGAGCAGCCTGAGGACCCGCTACGGTACTCGGAGGTTTGGGTACAGCCGTGGACAGTGCTTCTGTCAATTCCTTCAAGGCTTCCCGTGTTTTCTGGAGCTGTTTTTCCTGCTGTTTTAAGTCACTGGTCATGTTCTGGATTTGCTCATCAGTAGCAACGGACGTATCAGATAGAGCACGCAGTCTCTCGTCCAGCGAGGAGACGGAAGGAATCAAGGTGGTAATCGTGCTTTGCAATCCACCGAATGCGCGCTGGACCAAAAGGATTCGGCTGGTGAGCAAATGTGCCTGACGCTCTACATCGCGCATCTTCAGCCAGAGCAGATGCAACTGTTTCAGCAGCTTTTTCTCTTCTGCAATCAGTGCTTTTAACAATTTGTCATTGTACGGATACAGCTCTTGTACCCTTTTCTGTTCCAATCTGTTGCGAATCAATCGAGTGCGGCTAGCCTGATAGGAAGACAGATTTTGCAATTGCCAGGATTGGATCTCCAGTGCTTCTTGCGTAAAGGGTGAAGAGGATTGACCAAGCAGGGCGGTAACACGCTCTTGTCTTCGCTGCTCACTTCCTTCATGAAGATTGCGCTGAGCTTTGACGTAGGCAGCTTTTCCTCCGTATTGATCCGCAGCATTTTTCAACAGGCGCACAGCGAGCGATAATTGGCTCTGGCTTTCTCTCATGCGCTGAAGCAAGTGGACCAAAAGCGTGGGAAAGCTACCGGGCTGATTTTTAAAAAGATCGAATGCTTCAAGGGATGCTGCTTGCCAGATGGATTGCATCTGGGTTTGGGGAGCAAGAGGGTCATCTGGTAATAGAGCTGCTTTCTCCCGAATATCAGCTACAGTTACATGCGGGTCATTGGATTGGCGAGAAGACGTATAGTAAGCTCTGGTTACTTCTTCAAGGCTGACGGCATGTGTTAGCGCGATATCCCGCAGGTCTTGTTTGACTCCCGATCGCAAGTATTCGCGCAAACCAAGTGCTTCTTCTTCCACTTGTTTTTGATCCGTCGTTCGTCCAGAAACACGTGCCTGCGCCAAATCCATCATGTTTGTGTCTTTGAACAAAAAATTACGCTCTGCCTTCTTAATCATACGGTTCAAAGATTTCGCTGACTCCCAATTTTCGATATCCATCGAGGTGATCAGCGTGTGAAGGCCGTTACTCATCATGTTTCGTAACATATCTACGGCAGCTTCTTCCCATGCTTGTGAATGGCGGGTGCTTCTTGTGCCGTAGGACTTTTCCGTTCTTTTAACAGGAGCATCAGGAAAAGTAGCAAAGCGGAACGGAGAAATGACTTCTCCTGTACTTACGGATAGCCGGGAAGTAGGAGCAGCATGGGAAACGGGCTGAGACTCGTACTTACGAGAAAAACTGAGCGGCTTCGACTCAATGTCGCGTATCATCTGGCGCAATTCATACAGTTGTTGATGCAGTGCTTGAAAAAATGGGGTAGCTTGTTGGGCACGAAATGGAGATGCCGACTGCTCTACAGAACTCCGTGCAGCATTCGTTACAGAGCGGAGGGCATCGGTCAAGCGTTGAGTTTCCATGAATATCACCTTCCTCAAAAGAAAAATCCCGTTCTGGTCTTAGAATAGACAGAAACGGGTTATAGACCACCTAACACTTTGCCAAGTACGGCAATATCGTCTTCGGAAATTTCCTGATAGTCTTGCGAGCTAGATGCATGGGGAGAGCTGTCGACAGAATTCGTTCCCTTTCTTCTCAGGAAAGGAAAACCCATGCGTGTCTCTACCTCAAATTGAATGTATTTATTCACTCTCTTCATTAACTCTGCTACTTGGGGAAGGGTGTACTCCCAAATATCCCATTTTTTCAAACCACAGTCTTTATGGAGATGAAAAAATAGATCGCCCCAATCAAGTGGCTCACCAGATTCCATATCGCGAATCGCGGAACTGTCACCCTCGCCACTCTCTACTTTTTTAAGCCGTTTAGACCAATGAGAATGTTAATAAGCTTTTTGGCCGTCTCCAAATCACAATGTTCATCCAAGTACTCGCGAGTGACCATAGGGTAGTTGCGAAAGCCTAGAAGTAGGATATCGAATAAATCTTCTTCCTTGTTTTCATAGGGGAGAAAATTTAGGATAATTGCGTCGATATGGACGGTTCCCAGCTTTTTCATCAGGATGCGGGCGTCTTTTAAGGTCACAGGCGGAATCCGATAGGTTTTGCCGTCACGCAGCATGATTTCACTATCATCTTCAAAGAAAATAGCTTCTACCAGATCAGCCTCCTGCTGTTTTTTGATACGCTCTACAGCTTCCTGGTTCATCATCTCTGCGTGTTTTTTTTCCAGATCTTCTTGGTGGTTTAGCATGGAAAAATCCCTCCTTGTACTATCCGAGAAATCATCAGTAAAATTTATCCACTTGCTGAATGTGATTTCGTTCGCTATGATTCGTTGTAAGTTATTCCCTTTTTAAAAGAGCAAGGCAAGAGCGAAGAGCATGATGCTCTCCACTCAGCCTGCTTAACCTCGAAAGATTTACACTTTTTTGTTAGATACGAAGCGTTTCACACTACCTAGCTTGCCATCTGCTCGCTCTGGATCGATAACGGACAAGGAAATAGCGGAAGTGCTGGCTGTGGAGCGTGCCGCATCGATCGAGAAGCTGCCTTTTGCCATGCAGGAGAACAGCTCTGTTTCAATACCTGCATAGGTTCCGTCCTTTTGCAGGAAAGAGCCGTGATGGACGACATGAACAGGGAATGGCACTTCATCCATCAAAATATCGACTACATCTACGATTTCTGTTCGCTGATAGTTGAAGACCACATCTTCATTGAGCAGGGCAGGCGAGAAGATGAGACGAGCTTTATCTTCACTGCCATCTTTGAAAGTATCCACCATGAATTCGTCAGCTTTTGGAGCAGCAGACGTGCTCAAGCTAACTTGTTTCAAAAGACGATTGCTATTTTTCAGACGAACAGCAAATCCGCCGCCGTTGAAGAGGGTACCGCCAAAGTCAACTTCACAAACACCAGCGTCGCCAGTGGATGCAGATCGATCCAGGCTGCCAGCTTTGATTGCTTTCTGCTCACCCAGCACATACACATAGTCGCTCTTTTGCTCTTGCAGCTTGGAGCCCATCATGAGCTCAAGTGCGGCCAGATCAAATTTGGCATCCGTTGCGGTAATCTCAATGCTTTTCGATTTAACGAGAGTATCAATGGCGAAGAGTCCATCGCCGCCGAAGATATCCTCCATTTCAACATTCATGTCAATTTTCAAGTCCTGCATATTACCAAGCGTAATGACTTCGACGCCATTTCCATCCTTGGAAGCGCGTTTGGCAAGAAATTGACCGACACCTTTGATAATCATTTTTTTAGACAATGAAAGTCACTCCTTCAAAATAGGGGATTTGGGTGCTGTTGCTGAATCGTGTGGAAAGGGAACCTCGATCAGCTTGTCATAGGATAGACGGGGTTTTGAAATGTCTAACAAACTTGCAAAGTAAACTTCGTGATCAGTGTGAAGCAGTACGCAGAGGAATGACCCATATCCGTTTCCTGCTGGGAAACGACATACGTGTCCAAACCTTCTATTCCATTCATCGATAAGCTTTTGCCGTCTAAGAGATGGAAAAGATGGTTCGCGATTTGATGCGCCAGCTCGATATCACCAGGCGTGATCACATCGAATCGGAAGAAGCTGGTGAGAAGGAGGGGATTAACGGTGTCGCGCTTTCCGGAAGTTGCGTAGAAGGAAAGGAGAGGCTTCGCAACATCAGATAGCACGGCGAGCTTTCTTCGCTTGATAATCTGCTTGGATAGGGAGGCCTTGTCGTCTGGAGCAATGCCGAGTAATGCGAGCACCTGACTATCCGTAGACAGTAATTCATAGAGATGATGATAGAGGTCGACAACCACGAATGATTCACCCCCTTTTTCTGAGAATTTTTGGAACAAAATGTGCTCCTTCTACGTTCATAGGTTAGACAGATGGGGAAGATGTCTCCCTTGAAATACATATTCGATCGTAAATAAAGCCAGGAGGTCATAACATTGCGAAGTGATAGGATACAAATCATCATTCAACAAACGAAGGAAAAAGTTTCTGCGAAAGCGCTCGAAGATCATGAAGCCGTTGTTGGGATTATGGCGATGGCCAAGAACTTCATGCTGAATGAAGAAAGTGTGCGTCACATTATCCACGAGGTTTTTGATGGAGATAAGGAACGAATGGCAAAGGCATTGACAGTAGCCAGCCATTTGATTGATGAAAGTTTGATTCAAAAAATAATCTCAGATGTAAAGTAAGCTCGTAAAAAAGCGGGCTTTTTCTTTTTGTAGAGAGAAAACTCATTCGAAACTGTCTATTCTATCTCAAACGAGAAAGAAGTGAGGGGATAAGAATGAGAGATTCCAAAAAAGCTGTATTGTATGTCGTGATTATTTCTGCATTAGCTGAATTTCTGCTAGGAGAGGATATCGATCGCGAAGGCTGGGAGGAGCTTAGTGACGCGTTTGGCATGGTGGGAATGGATCTGAACGAGGTTTTCACAGAAAACGATTCCTTGCTGTTTGGATTTCAAAAAGTTTGTCAGGAATTTGGAAAGATGAATATAACAGAGGAAATGATAGAGGAATTATATGTAGAGGACCAGCTGGAATAAACGGCTGGTTTTTTTTATTTTCAAAATCCGCTTAATTCACCTCAAATCGCTTCGTATAGATTCGACAAGAGGCAAAAGGAGGGGAGAAACCATGTTATATCAGATTAGTTTTTCGGCAGATGGAGAGCAGGTGCAGGTCATGAAATATACGTCGACCCAAGACACCCCGATAGCCGTTTTGGAAGAGTTCTTTCGCGAGCATGTTCAAGTGAACCCAGAGTCCTTAAAAGGAATCGGGATCGTCAGGATCGGTGGGTAGCATGGCCTGTCACGGATGTGATTATGAAAAAGTCTGCCAGAAGAAAATGACAGTCAATGACATCGTGATGTCAGCAAAGGAACAAGATGTCGTGCCCATGACTTGTCGTTGTGTGGTTCATGACATTTGCCGCGATTGCCAATGGTACATCAAGCGTCAGTGCGCCGCATGGAAGATTTTGAATGGAAAAGTATTCACGGCTGGTACCTTGCAAACTTGTCCGAAAAAAATTTTGAAAACTGGTTGCTAAAACTCTCCTCAAATTACCTAGTGTGATAGAGCCACTGTGAATAGGAGCATGAGGAGGGGAGAAGTATGAAAGATCAACTTCACCAAATGGACGAGTTATTTTTCGAAGGGAAAGTCGATGATTTTTTGCAGAAGGCAAAAGAAAACTGTGAAGCCAAGCTGACCGGGATGACGTTTGCTGGAATGACCCATGATGATGTCGTTCAGGAGGTTCTCTTAAAGGTGTATCGCACGATGAAGGATTACGACCAGGAAAAAGCCAGAGTGACTACCTTTGTCGATCATGTGATTACCAATAAAATTCGTGACTGCTTGCGGAAAGCCGGCACGCAAAAAAACCTGACAAACAGTAATGCAGTTCTTGTCTCTGGTGGAGATGAGAACGAAGAGGAAACGATGATCAGCCGTATTGCTGCTCCGAGTGAGGAGTTTCGATATGAGGAAGTAGAGATGATGATCGACATCATGGAGTATATGAAGCTGTCCACGCGAGACAAGCTGATTCTCCAAATGAGAAGTGAAGGCTACTACCATGAGGAAATTGGTCAGAAATTCAACATCAGCAAGGAAAGAGTGTGTCAAATCATCAAGGCGATTTTGAAGCAGTACGGTGAGCTGTAGACATACACAAATAATCGATGAAAAGGAATGATCCAGCATGGCAGTTTTGTTGAAAAAGATGAATGAGGAATTGACAGAGGAGCTCTCCCACCAGGTCATTGGAAAATATGTACACGTTCCGACCAATATGCATACAACACCTACAGCCGAGGGTGGAGAAGAAGAGGTCAATATTTGGTTCGGCGGTTGCGTAGCGGGCATTGAAAAAGCAGTCATTGCCTTCGATTACGAAAAGCAGGAGTTTCGTGAGGAGCCATTGACCTACACAAACTTTTTACTGACCGACGGTATGGGATACACGGTGAACCTACTCCAATCCGAGATATATGAGATTACAAAGGAAGAATTCGAGCAAATGCTAGCAGACCATCTGGCTACTCAGGCTGCTGAGCTTGAAGCAGAGAAAAAGCTTCGTGAAGCAGCAGAGGAAATCTCGACAAATGAGGAGACGATCTAGTGCCATGAGACAGCCCATGATTGTCGCTTTCGAAGGAATTGACGCCAATGAGAAGGAAGCCCAAGCGGCGTTGCTAGAAGAAAATTTGAGAGGCCTCGGATATAAAGTGAAAAGAGTAACGTTTCCGCGTTTAGATACCCCAATCGGAGCGGTCATTGGCATGTGGCTTCGCTGCGAAATTGAACTGGATGAGAAAGCGGTAGGAAAGCTATTTGAAGCGGATTTTCTGGACTATCAACGAGAGATGGCGCGGATTTCGAAGGAGAACGTCGACTTCATCATCATTGATCATTACGAACTGTCCAATTATTACTACTTCTATATGAAGGATACTCCTCTTTCCTGGTATGCCACGATGAGTGATTTGACGAAGCGGCCCGATGCAACCTTTTTTCTGCGAACGGAAGTAGATGCGAATAATGCCATGCTGCTAAAGGTGCAGGAAGCCTATCTTTCCCTTGCCCATGCTTCGCGCCGATCAGTACATACACTGGATACGGCAATCGGGGTGGAAAGTATGCAGAAAAACATTCTGCAAGCAGTCCATCAGCTACATCTGAAAAAGCGAGTTACGTGCTAACAAAGCTAATCGGCATTGTTGCCGCAGTGTTCATTCCCGCAAATGTTGTAGGGCCAGCCGTGGAAAAGGGGCTGTTGGAAATTCATCCTGTGGTGAAAATGGCCAGGGACACAGATAGGCAGTTGCGTACAAAAAGGGAGCTTGCAAACGTAATCACACAGGTTGCACCGAGACTGGATATTGCTACAGTCGAGCTTTATACAGAAACAATTTTTGTATTATCCAAGCAATACGAAATAGATCCGGTTTTGATCATGGCGATGATCTGGCAGGAAAGCCGTTTTCAGCACGACGCGATCTCTGGCAAGGGCGCTAGAGGACTATTACAAATCATGCCGCGTACAGGAAGCGGGCTGGGAGTTCATCCTGATGACTTGTTTGATCCCGTGACCAATCTACAAACAGGTATCAAGTATTTGGATCTCTTGCAAAAGAAATATGGAAACCTTCGTTTAAGCATCATCGCCTATAACCAAGGCGAGGGAAATGTCGACCGAAATCGTTATCACGATGGCTACTATACAAAAGTCATGACCCATTACCAAAAAATGAACGGCTTATTAAGAGAATCATGAAGATAGGCTGGGAGGAGGTATTATGAGTGAGCATGCCATGTTCGTAAAACAAAGAGTTGGCAAGGAAAAAGAACAATACTCCTTGTATAACATGGAGAATATTCGCCGCTGCAAGGAAGACAGTGAGTATCTGGGTGAAGTGATACTCGCAAATGAAGATCTCATTTGGCATTCTGTGCACAAATATATCGGAAAGCCAGAGACATTAGTGAAGCAATATTGCTTGGAAAAAGCGGATATCTTGCAATTGGGGAGAATGGGAATCATCAAGGCCATCAAAGCCTTTGATATAGCAAGAGGCGTGAAGTTTTCGTCCTTTGCCGTCATCACAATTGTGAGGGAGATCAACTGCTTTTTTCGAGATAGCGGACATATTGTACGGCCGACTAGAACGGCAACAACGATTCTCCAACAGATAACTAAAATAGAAGCAGACCTGGGATATCTCCCTACAATGGAAGAACTGTCCGAACTGTTGGGGGAATCTGTGGAACAGATCAAAAAAGCGCTGGATGTCGGGAGACCTGTGAAGTATTTACAGGAGCCACACCTGAAGGCATCCGCTTCGGGCAATGAAGCTGCCACCGCTATGGATGTCTTGAAGGACGAAGGACGAGACGTGGAAGAATATGTGTTGGACAAGCTATATGTTGCTGCAATGCTTGCGCAACTGCAAAATCAAATCTCATCAAAAGAATGGCAAGTCCTGCAATTAAGGATGGCAGGCTATAATCAGACACAAACAGCAGATTTTTTAAAGGTATCCCAAATGTGTGTATCAAGAACCATGAAAAAAATTCAGAATATTTCGAAAAATAAACTTTCCTAATCTTATTTTTCAATCCCCACCCAAAGTAGGAGATAATGGAAGAGCACTCCTATTATGAAAAGAGGTCGATCACAATATGAAATACTACCGACTCGGTGGCAGTGGATTGAAGGTATCAGCATTGGGATTAGGCACGAACTCATTTGGAGGGCGTGCGGATGAGCAAACGTCTGTAAACATCATTCATACCGCAATCGAAAGCGGGATTACTTTTATTGATACGGCAAATATTTACACGCAAACAGAATCGGAGCGAATCATCGGGCTGGCGCTAGAAGGAAAGCGGCACGAGGTCGTTTTGGCGACGAAGGCTGGTCTGGTAAAAGGCGAAGGACCGAATCAGAGAGGCTCATCGCGTTACCACCTGATGCTGGAGCTGGAGAACAGCTTGAAGCGTTTACGCACCGATTATGTGGACTTATATCAAATTCATACGTTTGATCCAGAGACGCCTTTGGAAGAAACACTCCGCGCACTAGATGACATGGTTCGATCTGGGAAAGTGCGTTACATCGGGGCTTCTAACTATGCGGCTTGGGAATTGATGAAGGCAATTGGCATCAGTCAGCGGGAAGGGCTGAATCGTTACGTATCGACGCAGGTCAGCTACTCGCTGGCAGATCGGACACCGGAGCGTGAACTCGTACCGCTTTGTCTGGACCAGGGGGTGGGGATCATTCCGTACTTCCCGCTTGCTGGCGGCATTTTAACAGGCAAATATACCTCCGCAGAACAGGCCCCAGCTGGTTCGCGGGCGGACAAGGAGCCGCGATTCGTGCGGTTGCTGAGTGAAGACAAGCTGGAGTTTGGACGCAAAATCAGTCAGGTAGCGGCGGAGGTTGGTGTATCCTCCAGTGTGCTGTCCTTAGCTTGGCTCATGCACAAGCCGGCTGTCTCTTCGGTGATCGTGGGCGCGACCCGTGTAGAACAGCTAACGGATAATTTGCAAAGTGCAGCTTTGACGCTGGATGCAGCGACCTTGGCAGAGCTGGACCGATTGAGTGACACGTACCGAAACGGGGAACCATTTGCCGTATATCGTTTGCCGTAACAATGATGACAGTTGTCGAATAATATGACCAGTCCCGAAGCCTCCTAGAATAGGGGGCTTTTTTGTGTTCAGCATAGACCCCAGAGCCATGAGGGATAGTAAACATATCCCGAACTGGAAAAAGAGTGATTTGAAATGATCCATACAGAAAAACAAGCTGCGCCCTTCCTTTACTCGTTGGACGAAAATCTGGAAAAGGTGAAGCGAGAGCTCGGCAACAGCACGGATCTTGTGACGCGCCAAGTGCGTTTGGAGGCTGTCGATCAGATGCAGGTGGGGATTTTATACACCGAGGGTCTGGTCGACAAAAATATGATTAGCGGCTTCATGGAGTCTCTCATGCTTCATGCCAGGAAAGAGGACTTCCCCGTAGAAGCGAATCCGTTGATGCTGATGAAGGACTTCTTGCTCACGATCGGTGGAGTGGAAGAGGTCTATGACTTTGACCATTTGTATGATGCGATATTGACGGGGGATACCGTTATTTTGGTAGATGGGTATTCGTATGGCTTTATCGCAAATACGAAGCAGTGGGAAGATCGTGGTGTTCAGGAGACTTCCGTACAAACGGTGGTTCGGGGTTCCAGAGAAGCGTTTTCGGAAAACCTCCGGACCAATACGGCTTTGGTTCGCCGGCGGATCAATAATCGCAATCTTTGGTTGGAGACCATGCAGATCGGGGACATGACACAGACCAAAGTCGCCATGATGTATATAAAAGGAGTCGTGCAGGAAAGCGTAGTGACAGAAGTCCGAGAACGCTTGGGGCAAATCACGATTGACGGTATTTTGGAGAGCGGAAACATCGAAGAAATGATTCAGGATCATACCTTTACGCCGTTTCCGACCATTTACAATACAGAGCGCCCCGACTCGGTGGCAGCCGGGCTGTTGGAAGGGCGTGTCGCCATTCTGGTGGACGGTACACCGATTGTTTTGTTGGTCCCAGCTGTCTTTGTCCAATTCTTTCAGTCCTCCGAGGACTATTACATGCGTGCGGATTTTGGGATTCTGCGAATTTTGCGCCTTATCTCTTTCTTTATCGCTTTGCTCGCGCCATCCCTGTATGTCGCCGTTACGACCTTCCATCAGGAAATGCTACAGACGAATCTGATCATGAGCATTGCAGCCCAACGTGAAGGCGTGCCCTTCCCAGCAGCAATTGAGGCGCTGTTGATGGAGTTTACCTTTGAAATGCTGCGAGAGGCGGGGGTACGAATGCCGAGGGCGGTCGGGTCAGCTATTTCCATCGTGGGAGCACTCGTGTTAGGGGAAGCTGCCGTGCAGGCAGGGCTTGTTTCACCCGCTACCGTCATCGTCGTTTCCATTACAGCGATCACCAGCTTTGTCTTCCCTTCCTTCTCTATGTCCATTCCGATCCGGATGTTGCGGTTCGGGGTGATCGCACTGGCCGCCAGCTTTGGTCTGATCGGCGTATTTGTGGGGATGATTGCTTTGTGCATTCACCTGTGCACCCTGCGTTCGTTTGGTGTCCCCTATATGGCTCCGCTTGCACCAGTGAATCTATCCGATCAAAAGGATACGCTGATTCGGCTTCCAATCTGGATGATGCATACGCGTCCCCATTTTTTGCGCCAGAAAAACAGCGTCAGAGAACGAAAAAGTAAAATATAGCGCAAGTATCGTGCCGATGTGATGATAAATCGATAGCCGAGGTGGAGAAGGCATGAATCGAAAAGGAGTGTTCCTCCTGGCCCTGGCTCTTCTCGTTTTATTGACAGGCTGCTGGAACCGCAGGGAATTAAATGATTTGGCAATCGTCATGGGAACGGGTATCGACAAGATTGATGGAGAGTATGTGATATCCGCCCAAATCGTCAATCCGGGAGGGGTAGCGTCAAAGGAGAGCGGGGGGATGAGCCAATCAGCTGTTGCGACTTATAGCATGCGGGCATCAAGCATTTTTGAGGGAATCCGGAAAATGACAACGGTAACGCCGAGAAGGCTTTACTTTTCCCATATCCAGGTGCTGGTTTTGGGGGAGCAGATAGCAAAAGAAGGGACAAAGGAAGTGCTGGATTTGTTATTTCGCGATCATGAGGTCCGGCCCGATTTTTATGTCATTCTGGCCAAGGACGCGACAGCACTACAAATTCTCAGCATGATCGACCCCCTGGAAAAAATCCCGGCGACGAAGCTCTATAAAAGCTTGGAAACGGCAGAGAGTGCTTGGGGATCAATTGTCTCCATTCAATTGGATGAATTTATTGCGGATTTGCTACGGGAAGGGATCGAGCCAGTGTTGGTAGGCGTTAATCTGAAAGGGAAGGTACATACGGGGACTTCTAGTGGTACTTCCCAAAAAGAAAGCCAGTCAACGCTGCTAAGGTATCACGAAATCGGTGTCTTCAAAGAAGACAAGCTACTGGGGTGGTTTAACGAAGAGGAAAGCATCGGATTCAGCTACATCACGGACAGAGTGGACAGTACAGTAGAAGAAATTCCTTGTACCAAAAACAATAAAATTGTCATTGAGATCATCCGAAACAAAACAACTGTGAAAGGCAAGGTGGAAAAAGGAAAACCACAAGTAGAGGTGAGCATTTCCGCAGAAGGCAATGTGGGCGAGGTGGCGTGCCGTATCGATTTGTCCGATTCCAAAACCATATACAAATTGGAAGCTGACGTAGAAAAGCAGATCAGAAACAAAATCGTAAGCGCCATCCATAAAGCACAAAAGCAATACCGATCAGATGTTTTTGGATTTGGGCAGTCGATCTACCAAAATGACCCCAAAGGGTGGGAAAAGGTGAAAGAGGATTGGGATTCTCAATTCTCCAACCTGAAAGTGAAAATCAAAACAGACGTGAAGCTCAGGCGGACAGGAAAAGTGGGCAATTCGTTTATTCCTTTCATGAAAAAGGAGTAGAGCATAACTTTTTCCATCCATGGAAATGGTAAAAGTAATCCTGCAAAAAAAGTAGGTGCACTGCACAGCATGTGGACCATCATGTTGATTTTGCTGATCAGCCTATTCATTGCCCTCTTTGAAGTGCCTTATCTGAGAAAGAACGCGATGAAAAGGGAAATGCTGGTTTTTTTCATTTTGCTAGTAGTTGCGACGGGACTTGGCATAGCGGAATCGCTTGAGGCGAATATTCCGAACCCGTTGGACTGGATCACATTTGTCTATAAACCATTCAGCGACTTCATTTTGGGAACTGTGGAATGAAGCAGTAGCCAGTAGCGAGGCGGGGGAGCGAGAGGAATTGTTAGACAACGGCCATATTAGCGCAAGGCAATTCATGATACTCGTGGCGCTTTTTGGGATTGGTGATGCGATTTTGTACGTACCATCCCTTACTGCTACCGCTGCCAAACAAGATGCCTGGATCTCCGCCCTCATCGGGTGGGGGGAAGGCTTTCTTTTAACCTATCTGTATGTTTCGCTGAGTATGCGGTATCCGAACAAGTCGATCTTTCAGTACAGCGCGGAAATATTGGGGAAGTGGCTGGGGAAAGCGGTGGCTGTGTTGTTCATCAGCTATTTTTTCATCGACGCTTCGCTCATGCTGATGGAGATTGGCGATTTTGTCACGACGCAGATTATGCAGGAGACCCCCATTGAAATTATTCTTGTCCTTTTTCTGGTGATCATCGTCATGGGGGTCCGCAGTGGAGCAGAAGCCTTATCTCGAGTGAGTGAGCTGTTGTTTCCGTATTTTCTGTTGCTTTTTTTTATCTTGATCGCATTTATTTCCCCCCAGATCAAAATAGAAAATGTGAAGCCTGTGCTTGCGCATGGATTTGCTCCTGTTTTCGGGGGGAACTTCAGGTACGTGGGTTATTTGCTGGAAACGGTCATTCTGATCGTGATGTTTCCCTTGGTCAAACGGCCAGCGCGTGCGGCCAAAGCGTATATCTTGGGCATCCTTTTTGCGAATTTCTTCCTGACGATGATTACCGCAGTGGCTATCTTGGTCTTGGGTGCCGATATTACCGTACTGCTCGCTTACCCAAGCTACACACTTGCGCAAAAAATCAGTATCGGCAATTTTTTTGAGCGAATCGAAGTGTTGATGGCCGTCATCTGGTTTATTACGCTCTTTGTCAAAATTACGATTTGCTATTATGCGACGAACATTGGAATCGCATATACACTGGGGCTGCGGGATTACCGCCATTTGACACTTCCGCTGGGGATGATCATGATCGTATTGGCATTGACGACGATGCCTAACCGCCCGTATTTTGACTCTTTCGTTTCGGACATTTGGATGCCTTATTCCTTGACGTACGGTTTGTTCTTGCCCGTTCTCTTACTGAGTGTGGGGGCCCTAAGAAAAAAAACAGTCTGCTAGCATTGTGAGCCGCAGACTGTTTTTTTGTGATTACGCGTCGATTGTATTACTCAGCAGCCATGCTGCTTTCTTTCAAGATAACGTCATGTGCGCCGCCTTCTACCAAGCTAGTAGCAGAGATGACGGTGATTCGCGCTTTTTGCTGAAGCTCTGAGATGGAGAGCGACCCGCAATTGCACATGGTCGATTTGATTTTGCTCAAGGTACGGTCTATGTTTTCGCGCAGGGTGCCCGCGTATGGAACGTAGGAGTCTACGCCTTCCTCAAAGACGAGACTGCTTTTGCCGCCAGTGTCATAGCGTTGCCAGTTGCGAGCGCGGTTGGAGCCTTCTCCCCAGTATTCTTTCACGAAGTTGTTGCCGATCTTCACTTTTTTTGTCGGGCTTTCGTCGAAGCGAGCGAAGTAACGTCCCAGCATGACAAAGTCTGCTCCCATAGCCAAAGCCAGTGTCACGTGGTAGTCATGTACGATTCCGCCATCGGAGCAGAGCGGAACGTAAATGCCTGTTTCCTTGAAGTACTCGTCGCGAGCTGCTGCCACTTCAATGAGGGAAGAGGCTTGGCCGCGTCCGATTCCTTTTTGTTCGCGGGTAATGCAGATGGAGCCGCCGCCAATTCCTACTTTTATGAAATCTGCGCCCGATTCCACGAGGTAGCGGAAGCCTTCCTTATCGACGACGTTACCTGCACCGATCGGAACATTGAAGTTTTCTTTTACATATTGAACCGTCTCGCGCTGCCATTCGCTGAAGCCGTCGGAGGAGTCGATGACCAGAATATCAACGCCTGCTTCCACCAACGCAGGGACGCGCTCCTTGTAGTCCTTTGTATTGATACCGGCACCTACGATATAGCTCTTGTTCGCGTCCAAGAGGGACAGCGGATTGTTTTTGCGGGAATCGTAGTCCTTGCGAAAAACGAGGAAGTCGAGATTTTGATTTTCGTCTACGATTGGCAAGCAGTTGAGCTTGTGCTCCCAGATCAGGTCGTTGGCTTCGGAGAGCGAGATGCCAGATTTGCCATAGATCAGCTTCGAGAATGGTGTCATGATGTCGCTGACGAGTTTGTCCTGAGAGTCGCGGCTGATGCGATAATCGCGACCCGTTACGATTCCGAGCAGCTTACCTTTTGCCGTACCATCTTCCGTGATGGCAACGGTGGAGTGGCCTGACGCCTCTTTCAATTCCAAAATGTCTTTCAGCGTATGGCTTGGTGTCAGGTTGGAGCGGCTCACGACGAAACCAGCCTTGTAGCCTTTTGCTTTGCGAACCATGGTTGCCTGGCTCTCGATAGACTGGGAGCCAAAAATAAACGAAATACCGCCACATCTAGCCAATGCGACCGCCATATGATGGTCGGAAACTGCTTGCATGACTGCGGATGAGAACGGTATGTTTAGTGAGATGGCAGGCTTTTCACCTTTTTTATACTTGGTAATCGGAGTGGATAAGTCCACATTGTTCGGATTGCATTCTTTTGTGGTGAGATTTGGCAACAACAAAAACTCATTAAACGTCCGAGATGGTTCTGTGTAATAATAAGCCACGATTCTCTCCTCCTAGGTGATGTTGGTTTCCATTTTTTGAACTGCCTCTTTAATAGAGAAATTTTTACCATGTTAACCGCGATGTACGACAACGTCAATAGGGAATCGGTAGAAGGAGTGATTTCTTTGCTAAAATTGCGAACAGGTCATGAACAACGCCAGCTTTTGGAACAAATTTCGTTAGAAGATTCGTATATTTTATACGGGAATATGTACTTGCGAACGGATCGGAGCGTCGTCGTAACGGACAGCGTCCAAGGAGAAGTAACCGCTATCGGGTCTTACTTAAAAGGGATGCCGTTTCACGCATTTTCTCTCCATGTGGTCGAGGGGGAGGAAAATTACGAGGTGGAACCGATGCTCTCCTATATGAAAGAAGTGTTAGATGGCAGCCTGCCAGATGGACAAAAGGGCGTGATTGCACTCGCAGAGCCTTGTCTGACGCGCGTACAGATTCCGAATATACTCGCCACACGTACCATGCGGTTGATGAAACTAGCAGATCCAGAACGGCTTTTACCTGTGGGAGAATCACGAATACTGGAGTTATCTGAAGCACAGATCGTGGAGAATATGGCGGCAGAGCTCGGGATGATTAGTTTTCGGGCGGAGGAAGTAGCAGAAATGCCACACATCGCGCTCTTTTCGGAAGGAGGAGAGCCAATGGCCGTAGCCGGCTTTCATGTCTATGACGAAGCCTACGTCGAAATCGGGAACATTGGCACATCTGTCCATCATCGGCAAAAGGGGTTGGGTACGCAAATCAGTTCAGATATTTCCCGGATTGGCTTGGAGAAGTCTGATCATGTCTATTTGGTTGTCTTTGCAGATAATCCCACGGCGATACACGTGTATGAGAAGCTCGGTTTTGTCACGGTATCTTCCTACGCTTTTATTGAATTTGTCCTTTAGAATAGAAAAAGAGAGGACAAGTGTCCCCTCCTATCAGTTCAATCGGCCTTTAAATTCAACGGGTACGATCATCGTAAAGCAAGGTCCATCTGGATCGTTGCGGGCATCGATCGTCCCTTTATGTGCTTCCAAAACGGCACGGGCAATCGCGAGTCCAAGCCCATGCTTGCCCGACTTTCCTTTGCGGAAACGCTGGAACAAATTCGGCAGCAGCGCCTCCTCAATGGGTGGCCCATCATTGGAAATCGCGACGACGACGCTTTTTCCCGCGTGTCTCCCTGTGATGGTAAGTCGGCTTTTGGCGTAGCGCAGTTGATTTTCCATGATATTCACGAACGCAGTGCTCAATTGCTCGCCGTCTCCCTCCACGATCAAGTCGGCTGCCAGATTTAACTCCCACTCGATTTGCGGGTTGAGCACGGAAAGACGCTGCTTCAACAGGTGCATCATCTCTGACAGGTCGACGCGGTCGACTTGCATCATTTGAGAGACAGACTCGATCTTCGTGATATACAAGAGCTGTCCGACGACCTTTTCGAGGCGCTTGCTCTCCTCCATGATGATGGCAAGCCCTTTTTCAGCCTGTGGGCCCTGAAAGACGCCTTCGATGAGGCCTTGCGTGTATCCTTGAATCGCCATGATTGGTGTTTTGAGCTCATGGGAAATATTTTGGACAAAATGTTGCTGAGACTCGTCGTATTCCTTCAGTTGGTTTTTCATCATATCGAAAGAGCGGGCGAGCTGTCCGATCTCATCTCCGCGATCCATCGTAAGCGGGATATCGAACTGACGACGAGCGATTTTTTTACACAGCTCTTCAAGTGTGCGCAGCGGTCTGCTCAAATACCCGCTAAACCACACGGCCAACAACCAGCTTACGAGCAGCAGCAGACCAAATATGAACAAAAACTGACGTGTCAAAATCGAGTTGATCTGGTTGAGCTCCTGTTCCTTGGAGAACAGCACCATGTAGTAGGGGAAGCCGTGGTAATCCATTTTTTTGCTGACGAACAAATAGCTCTCGGCTCCTCGGTCCAGCGAACCATGCTGGAGCTTGTTGCTTGGATACGAGGCGGCTTGTCGGAACAACTCCTTGGCATCCTCGTAGGGAATGCGGCCATTGCTTCGGCTGCCCAGCTCTCGTCCGTTCTCAGCATAGACGATCATATCAAATGAGTACTCATAACGTTGGAGCAAGAGCTGTAAAAAGTAAGGGGCCGCAGCCGGAACAGGCAGCAGCTCATTATGCTCGTTGAAGGAGATATGTTGTGATAATGTGTAAAACTCTTCTTCCAAGAGCGTGTAAGTGTTGGATACCAGATACTGTTTGACAGCCAGTGGATACCCGATGCCAAGGCCAACCCCGAGGACGCTTGTCAGGATCATGAACAAAATGAGGATTTGCCTGGAAATCGGCAGGTTTTTCAGTCGGAATTTGCTCATATACGTGTCATTCGGTAGCCGAAGCCATAGACCGTCTCCAATGGAAACTTGGGCATTTTTTTGCGGATGCGCTTCACCAAGTCATCGACAGCCCTGTCTGAACCGATGTAGTCTTCCCCCCAGATGGAGGTCAGAATCTGCTCGCGATTCAAGGCCAAGCCTTGATTGTGCAAAAGGTAGACGATGAGCTCGAATTCTTTTGTGGTTAAATCAATGAGTTCGTCGCCTTCTTTTACTTGTCTGCCTTTTTCTGAGATCATATAAGGATCAACCGTTACCCAATCTTGGAAAGTTTGGGTAGAGGAAGCAGTGGCACCGGGCTTTTCATAGGTGCGCTGTAGCAGCTTTTTCGCACGGATGACCAGTTCGCGTGGTAGAAAAGGCTTCGCCAAGTAGTCATCGCTGCCTAGTTCCAGTCCGATGATTTTATCGACATCTTGATCGCGAGCGGAGATGAAGATGATCGGGACATTTGATTTTTCACGAATGAGACGCAAGAGCTCATAGCCGTCGATGTCGGGCATCATGATGTCCAATATCCACAAATGTGGTTGTGTATCTTCATCAAGTAACGGCAAGACGTCCTTGCCACTAGAAAACGCTTTCACCTGCAATCCGGCACTTTGCAAATACGATTGCAGCAACTCCAACAGGTTTGTTTCATCGTCCACCAGATAGACGAGGTAGGGGGTATTCATAGATTGTGGCCTCGCTTTGCATCTGTTTTTCATTATTGTAGCATAGCCAAAAACAAGATGTGTGGCACGGGCGTATGAGAATCGTGGAAAACGTGTGGAAGCAGGATTCCCCTGTATCCTTCTGGAAAAAGAAACAGGGAAAAAAAGACAACGAGAGATGGAAAGGAGCGATTCATATGAAACGAACAGTCAAATCGTCTCTCATGGTACTAGCCTTCATGCTCTTAACAACGGCCTGCGCTCAAAAGCCGGTGGACACCCAACCTAGTCCGCAGATACCCGATCCGATTGTGCAAACGCCACCGGAAACGAATCAGCCCGTCGAGTATGCGTATAAGGCACCAATGACAGGACTTGGCAGTCACGAAAACCTGGGGAGCAAACGCCCGATCATGGTAATGATCAACAACGCGCCGCCCGCCCGTCCACAAACAGGCGTCAACAAAGCGGATATGATTTATGAGGTATTGTCAGAAGGGGAAATGACCCGCTTTCTTGCGATATTCCAAAGCCAAAAACCAGAAGTAATTGGACCTGTCCGCAGTATCCGTCCTTATTTTATCCAGATCGGGAACGGCTTTGATGCGGTCCTCGTGCACGCAGGAGGCAGTCCGGATGCGCTGGAAACCTTGGCGAGAAAAGACTACAGCCATCTGGATGAAATTCCGAACGGTCAATACTTTTGGCGAGAAAAATTCCGGAAAATGCCACATAACCTGTACACCAAGCCAGAGCTCTTGGAAAAAGCGATGCAGGATAAAGGGATGCGTCAAACGGCAGAGGTGCCTCACTTCACTTTCCTGAAGGAGGACGCTGAGATCAAGGAAGGCGAGCCTGCAACACAGGTAGATCTGACCTTCCACTCATTGAATAAAGCTGCTTTTACCTATGATGCCGAGCAAAAGAAATACATGCGCTTTACGGCAGGCAAGCCGCATTTGGACTTAAGCGACAAGAAACAGTTGTCCACGAGCAATCTGTTGGTCATCTCCGCCAAACACCGCGTGCTGGATAAAGAAGGGCGTCTATCGGTCGATGTAATCGGGCCGGGGGACGGTTATTTATTCCAGCAAGGAAAAGCACGCAAGGTCAAATGGAAGCGCAGCAATGGTGTCATCCGTGCCTATGAGGACGCGGCTTTGACGCAAGAGGCACCGCTTTTGCCAGGAAATACATGGGTGGCGATATTGTCGACCTCACCGGGTCTGTCGAAGTCGCTCAAGTTCCAGTAAGGATTAGGGCTTGCGGATGAAGGCGGTTTCTTCTAAGATAATTGTTAAAGCTTTAGTGCTTAAAAATTGTACAGTGAGAAACCGTTCGAAAGACGGACTATATAACAGAGGTGACAGACATGCAATTGGAAAAATTAAAAGGAAAAGGGCTCGAACAGTTGTTTGAAGCTGTTCTTTCCCTGGAAACGATGGAAGAGTGCTATCAATTTTTTGACGATTTGTGCACGGTGAACGAAATGCAGTCGCTCGCACAGCGCCTGGAAGTAGCGAGAATGCTCCGCAAAGGCTTTACTTACAATCAGATTGAAGCAGAGACCGGCGCAAGTACGGCGACTATTTCCCGTGTCAAACGCTGTTTGAACTATGGAAATGACGGATACCAGATGGCGCTTGAGCGGATCGGAAAATAGCTAGGAGGCAGGCAACGTTGATTGACTATCGTGGCTGGCGCCATACATTTAAACTAGACCCGGATAAAACAATCGATGACGAGGCCTTGGAGGCGATTTGCGAGTCCGGAACAGATGCGATCATTGTAGGCGGCACGTACGGTGTGACCTATGACAATACGCTCGAATTGATGTCGCGATTGCGACGTTACGCAGTACCGGCTGTCCTGGAGATTTCCTCGCTGGATGCAGTTGTGCCGGGATTTGATTCGTACTTGATCCCGCTCGTACTGAACGCTGGCGATCCAGACTGGATTTTTGCTCCGCATGTATCGGGGCTTCAAGCGTTTGGCGCTTATATTCATTGGGATGAGATCATTACAGAAGGATATATTATCGCCAATCCAGATGCGGGCGTAGCACATCTGACGAAAGCACGTCCGATTGCGGATGCCTCGCAGGCCAAAGCGTACGCACAGGTAGCGACGAACATATGTCGTTTGCCGATTGTCTAT
This sequence comes from Brevibacillus sp. HB1.1, assembly GCF_013332445.1. Classification (NCBI taxonomy): domain Bacteria; kingdom Bacillati; phylum Bacillota; class Bacilli; order Caryophanales; family Paenibacillaceae; genus Brevibacillus; species Brevibacillus sp. HB1.1. The sequence goes on from NZ_JABMIV010000003.1 coordinate 162,005, forward strand.
ATGGAGTACAGCGGTACATACGGCGATCCGGCAATCGTGAAGGCTACCAAAGCAGGCGCGGGCGAAGCCCACCTCTTTTATGGTGGCGGGATTCGCAACCCGGAGCAAGCGGCAGAGATGGCTGCGATTGCAGATACGGTTGTCGTAGGGAATGTTATCTATGACGATCTAGCTGCTGCATTAGCTACTGTGAAGGCCGTTAAGAGAACAAGCAACTAAAAAACCACCTCCCCAACTTATGATTGGGCGAGGTGGTTTTTCATGTCTGCTTTAGTTTTTCAAGGGAAGGGTTGCGCTCCAGTCGACATCTTTGTTTTCTTTCAATTGTTCTTTAATGACAATCGTCAGTTCTTTCGGGATCACTTTCAGATCTTTCACCAAATCGAGTGGACCGCTCAAGACAATATTGCCTTTTGCATCTCTTGTTAGTGAGCCTTTGAAATAGCCAGTGTATTTATTGCCATTTTCATCTACTGCTGCAAATTTATCTACGTCCGCAACACCTGGTGCCAAGGTTGCATCCAGTTGCATCGTTGCACTCATTCTCTTCTCGTTCCTAATCGTTTCTTCTTTTACAGTAAAATTCGAGAAGGTGAACACGTTTCCATCATGCTCTGTCGTGACAGACTTGTTTTTCAGAGTATCAATGGACAGCTTTTGCTCAAAGTCTGCGGAAGTTGTTTGATAGGTCGCTGCGACTCTAAAGGTCAGGTCTTTATCTGTTGGCAAGGAGTGAAATGTGAGAAAGTTAACGATTTTGCCTGTAGGTGTGTCATCGACAATACGGACATCGTAGTTTCTGGCTACATTTTTGTAATATGGCTGTGGGTACCTCTCCTTGTTCCCTCTGTCCATTTCGCTCCATTTCGCAAGCACCACTCCCGTATCATCCACAATTTCATAGGTAAGATTCTGAGAGGTATCCTCTGCCAAGGTGCTCTCGATGACGAGTTCCATCTGGCCTGGTGTCACCATGACTTGTTTGAGATCAATCAATTCGCCATTTGGAGCGGTGTATTGTTTATGGATGGGAACAATTTTTGTGTCTTTTTTCGCTTTGGAAATGTCAACTGGAAAGGTAACCTTCCATTTTCCGTCAAGGTCTTCGACGTCCTTGATCACAAGTTCGATGTTCAATTCATCTGGAATCTCGCTCGTATCACTAAAAAAGGTTTGGATGGGACGGCTGAGCATAATGAGCTCGCTCTGTCCTTTTACTGAGATCAAATCATTATGCCCGTTTTGAAATTCCTGATCGTAATTTGTATACGTCTTGCCATCCTTATCTGTTATTTTCAATTCATAGGTTGGAACATCGTCCTGCAAAACACGAGAGAACAGATCCTCAATTGGTTTTCCATTCTGATCCTTGATGGTAAAAAGAATTCGGACATCCCTTGAGTCCGCCATGACTTCTTTTACTTCAAGGGTCATTCCATTATCGACAGCTTTCAGATCAACTTTTTGGTTATAGCCTTCTTGAAGGCCACGTTGGATGAGGAGGTTTGTGGAGGCTAGTGTTTCAAAAAGGCTGCTCTCTTGCGTCTGCTTCAGCTGAGGTTTGATGGTAGATGCATACAAACCATGTACATAAGTTGCAAAAGAAGGGGAGGTAAGTGTTCCAAAATAGACGACTGCTGCTATTCCTGCTACGGCGATCGTTGCTTTTTTCACGATATCCAGACTCCTTTTTTTCCAATTGATTTTTTTTTGTGATTTTTGTCTCTCTGATCGTTTCAGAACGTGTATAGGGTAAGGGGGAAGGTTCGCCATGATGCTATGAATGACAACTTCGGACGGCTCGTCTGTCGCCAGTGAGTCTTCCGGATCTTCCAGCTCATCCAGCTCCTGCTTCAACTTACGCTGGCAATGACGGCACTCTTCCAAATGGGCGGACATGTCCTTGGCTTCTTCTGGCTCCAGAAGGTCGTATAGATACAAAGCAATTTGTCCTTTATCTAAGCATTTCATAGATGAAAGTCCCCCCCTTGCCCTGCATGCCCGATTGCTTCCCTGAGCTTGTCTTTCCCACGAGACAGGCGCGTCCGCACAGTACTCGACGGAATGGACAGTCGATGGCTGATTTCCTCACAACTCAATGATTCGAAGTAGCGCATTTCGAGGACGATCCGATACTTTTCTTCGACGGACATCATCCTTTGACGCAACAGGCGCTGACCCTCCTTATTCAGTAAGGCAACCTCCGGCGTATGGCTATCCACTGGTTCTATCTCTTCGCTTGCGGTGAGCCGCTGCTTTCGCTTGCGTTTGCGCAGCTCGTCCAGACAGTGGTTGGCTGCTATCCGGTATAACCATGCAGAAAAATCGTAGTTTGTTTTATATTCTGGTAAATGGTAATACGTCTTGATGAAAATTTCCTGCACGATATCTTGTGCATCCGGTGTATGTCCCAGCATTTTACGAAGAATGGAACTTACTTTTCCGTGGTATCTGGAAATGATCTCGGAGTAGGAGTCTTTGTTTCCTTTCAAGACCCGCCCGATGATCACTTGATCTTCCTCCATTTGTGCTCCCCCTAAGCAAAAAAGGCTCGCTGCGCAGCTTCTCCTTTTTTGATCAAACAAAAATGACTTTGGTTACATTTCCCTATTACATCCTATTACTACGAATCCCCAAATAAAAGTGTCCCAAAATCAGGGGTATTTTCCAAAAAGAATGAAAAACATTTCCCTGAAAGAAGGAATTTTGAGAATATTCATAGAAAATGGAAGGAAAATCCTATTGCATACGAAATAAATAGTCGAATATTACCAAAATATATAATTTTTTGCTAATATTTGTAGATTTATGTAAATTTATGAAATATAATGAACTTGTCTTAATTTTCGATCATAGAGAGGAGGAACTATCCATGAAAATCCAAGCGAAAAAAGTTGAAAGCGTTCGCACTACTGCAGTAGCAGCTTAATTCTCTTAAGAAGAGGGGGAATAGCACACGAGCTATTCCCTTTTTTTATCTAAAATGAGCCGGGTTAGCGAACCCCATTATTGGGAGGTGTTTTGTATGGAACGTCGTCCTTTATTTAAACCAGTACATCCCGTTTATGAAGTGACAGAGCAAATGATCCGCTTGGGAGAAGCTCCTGGCTATACCTTCGAATTGGAAGACGAGAACGGGTCCATCCGCAAGATGATCAGACTGATGGATGGCACTCGTACTATCGGTGAAATACATACATTATTGGTTGTGGATTACCCCGAAATTACGTATGAAGAAATATCGGAAGCAGTGGAATCACTGAGTGGATTGGGCTTCCTGATGGATCAGGCGAAGGAAGAGGCTTCCGCTCTGACTTCAGAACAAAAGGAAAGATATAAAGCGAATATCCGCTACTTCTCCTTGTTTACCGATCTCAATCAAAGTCCAAGCGAGCTACAGGAGCAAGTAAGTAGAAAAAAAGTGACGATCCTGGGAATGGGTGCCTTTGGCTCTACACTACTGGTCAATCTGGTAGGAGCGGGAATCCAGCATATCAAGCTCGTGGATTTTGATAGAGTAGAGCTCAGCAATTTGAACAGACAAATGGTCTTTAACGAGCATGATATTGGTCGCCTGAAGGTGGAAGCGGCACGTGATTTCATCGGAAGGCTTCATTCTGAGGTATTGATTGAAACGGAGACGCTGCAAATCAAGTCAGGCGAAGACGTGGAGCGGGTTATTGCCGGAAGTGACCTCGTGATGCTCGCAGCCGATCAGCCCTTTTTCTTTTTGCAGAGATGGGTGAATCATGCCTGCACCAAGCTGCAAATCCCGTTCATTGCCGGGGGATTCAACCTGATCGAAGGACAGTTCTTCATGGTAGAACCGGGCAAGACAGGCTGTATCGACTGCATGCATTTGCATCGTTCTACACAGATCGAGGACTATCCGCAGTTGATCCAAAGGCTGCTCGATACCAACTTTATTCTGCCTACCGCCACCATTGCCCCCAACACCATGATGATTACGGGAATGATGGCTTCCGATGCAATCAGGTATTTGACAGGAATCGCTCCGGTACAATCGGCAGGCAAATTTATCATTTTTGATTTCAACACGTTGGAAAAGAGCGTGTTTTTTGAGTGGGAGCGAAATGAAGCCGAATGCCCAACTTGCGGGGGCGGCAGCGGAACGGAGCCGATTTTTCATATCAAGAGAAATGAAGTGCTCGCAAAGTAAGGAGTCGTTCCTGTAAGAGAGGAAGGTGTCGGTCAAGTGAACATCTCAGGAGAGAGCATTCTCAAGATGCACCCGCTTGCGCGTCGGGCGGAAAACGAGGAAGAGATCCTCATTGGACGAACGGATATCAGCAATTTCATTGTGCTTCCGGCCATTGGTGTCGAGATCATCGATATGCTGGATGAAGGGAAGAGCATCAATGAAGTCGCGACGATCATGGAAGAACAGTTGGGCGAACCGGTGGATGTGCTTGACTTTGCGCAGGATTTAATTGCTTCCTATCAATTTGTGTACATGGCAGATGGAGAAGTTGTCAACGAGCCAGTACCGGTAGTAGATCATTTCTCTTGGATCAAGCAGGAGACGGGTCAGTTTTTCTTTAATCGTGTTGCCTTTGGATTATACGGTCTCTTATTTGTCACAGGTCTTTTGATTTGTGTGTTTACGGGCAAGTATATTCCGGTCTATTCCGATATTTTTGTTTCTTCTTCCGTGACGGTTTCGGTTGTGGTTTCTTTCGTGGCCACTTGGGTTTTTCTCTTTTTCCATGAGATGGCCCACTTAATGGCGGCCCGATCATTGGGAATCGGCAGTCGTATTGGTCTGGGGCATCGACTTGTTTTTGCTGTAGCAGAGACGAATATGTCCAATATTGTTCTCGTGGAGCCACAGCGCAGATACAGGGCGTTTTTGGCGGGAATGTCCTGGGATGCGATGTTTATGGGAATCGGTGTCATTCTGTTGTTTGCCAATGATCAAGGCTGGCTGACGCTTGTGCCTTTCATGGAAGCATTCATTCGTATGCTGAATGTGATCCTGCTCATGGCTTTGGCCTTTCAGTTCATGGTTTTCATGCAGACGGATTTGTATTACGTGCTGGCAACCAAGTTCCATTGCTCCAATTTGATGGTGAATACACGTCTGTTTCTAAAAGGGAAATTCCGTTCCTTGAGGCAGGATGAGCAGGAGGAATGGGAGTACGTAGCCGACCATGAGAAAAGAGTTATCCGCTGGTATAGCTGGGTCTACTTGATTGGATCGGTGTGGGGAATCTGGTTCTTTGTCCAGTATCAACTGCGCATGGCGGTCGATTTTATCTGGATCATCGGCGACGACATGAAGAACGCTCCGCTTCACTCGTGGGAGTTTTGGGACGGCATTCTGTTGATCCTGTTGGTTCTGGTTCCGTTTCTCATTTTGGGCTGGTCGTGGATGAGAGCGTACCGACAACGGAGAAGCGAAAGAGAGCGGGCAAAATCTTTGCAGGGCACATAAATTACGTCTTCACCTTGCCAAGTTGCCCTGTTACGCTAGGGGGAAGAGAGATACTCAGGCAAAGGAAGTGCTCACATGAACCCGATGATCCAAAATATCATTCAACTGCGAAAAGAAGGGCATCTGGACGAAGCGATCCAGCTTGCCCTTCAGCTCGTCAGCCAATCCCCGACTGATCCTGTCGCCCATTATCAATGTGCGTGGTGCCACGACGCAGCTGGATTGGAGAAGGAAGCCGTTCCCTTTTACGAAAAAGCGATTGAGCTTGGACTGTCTGTCGATGACGACCTGCAAGGGGCATTACTGGGTCTGGGCAGTACGTATCGCGTGCTGGGACTATACGAGCAGGCAGCAGCTACGCTCGCGAAGGGGATGCAACAGTTTCCCGAGGACCGTTCCTTTCCGATTTTTCTTTCCATGGCCTATTACAATCTCGGGAAGCACCACGAAGCCATGAATCTCCTCCTGAAAAACCTCGCAGAAACCTCAAGCGATCCTACGATTTTGGCCTATCATAAAGCGATTCTGTTCTATGCAGATGATCTGAATATGACGTGGTAACGCCATAACCTTCCATTGGCAGGAAAACAGTCGCCTCCCGTTGTACAAATACAACAGCGGGAGGTGCCTATGTATAAGCTGATATTGGTAGATGACGAAGAAGATGTGAGAGAAGGGGTTAGCCAAGAAATTGACTGGCATAGCCACGGATACGAGGTGGTTGCCAAAGCAGAGAACGGCAGAGAGGCATTGGAGCTGGTTGAGAAGCTGCGACCGGACGTCGTCGTAACCGACATCAAGATGCCCTTTATGAACGGACTTCAGCTGGCGGAGTCCATCGGGCGCGAGTATCCTGCCATTCGCATCATTATCCTGACTGGGTTTGATGAGTTCGAGTATGCACAAAAGGCCGTGAAGCTGCAAATTGATGAATATGTGCTCAAGCCGTTTTCTGCGAGTGAGCTGATGGAAGCGCTGGACAAGGTCAAGCGACGGATGGACGAAGAGGCGGCACATCGGGAAAACGTTCAGCTTTTGCGCGATAGTTATCGAAAAAGCTTGCCGGTTTTGCGGGAGGTTTTTTTATCATCTTTGCTGAGTCGTCAGCTAGTCCAGCACGATGTTTTTTCAAAAGCCTGCGAATACGGGATAGAGCTCAGGAGTCCCGAATATCTCGTGGCTATCATCTGTGTCGACCAGCCCAAGCAGGAGGAGCAGCAGCTGTTTCTTTTTGCAGTGAAAAATATTGCAGAAGAGCAGCTGAACGCAGGCAAACAGGAGGGCATTGTGTTTCTCCATGAAGATCAGGTCGTGCTGCTCATGCAAACAATGGCAGACGACACGCAGCGAATTGAAGTGCGAACACAAAACATCGCAGATGAAATCAGGCGAACGATTGAAAAATATATGAGCATCACGGTAACAATCGGAATCGGCAACGTCGTGACAGATGTAGCAGCACTCCCTTACTCGTATGAGGACGCTAGGCAGGCACTCGACTACAAAAGCATCCTTGGCTGCAACAGGATGATTGTGATCAATGACGTGGAAAAGCAAGCGAGTGAGCAGATACGACTCGATGAGAGAAGGGAGCATGAATTTGTTCGGTGTATCAAAATGGGGACGAGTGCGGAGCTTCGGATCGTAATCGATGAAATGTTTGATCAAATGATGGGTGTACCCATATCGATTGACGATTATCGAATTTTTTTGTTGGAGATTATGACGACGATTTTGAAGACGGCCCATCGAGCTGAGGTCGATATGGATCAGTTGTTTGGTGGGCAATACCACCTGTTGCAGGTCATGACGACTTTTACTGGTATGGAGGACGCACGCGTACAGATTACAGAAATTTGTGAGCGCATCATGGCAAGTATCGCAAGCGGACGGCAAACGACGTACAGAAGATTGATCACCCAGGCATTGGACTACACCCACAAGCATTACCATTCTCCCGACATATCCATCCACAAGGTGTGCGATCATCTGCACATTAGCCTCGGTTATTTTAGCGGTATTTTCAAGAAAGAGACGAAAACCACCTTTGTGTCCTATCTCCTGTCATTGCGCATGGAAAAAGCCAAGGAGCTGTTGCGGACGACCGATTTGAAGTCCTTTGAAGTCGCGGAGAAAGTAGGATATACCGATCCCAATTACTTTAGTTTCAGCTTTCGCAAGTATGCAGGCATGTCCGCTAAAGAGTACCGAAGTCAGAGCGAGCAGGAAGGTTAACCGATGAAAAGATTGCTCGCGGTGATCAAGGTCAAAAGGATTCAATTTATCATTACCACTTCTTTTACACTCGTGACGGTACTCGTCATGCTGTTTGTCGGAGTAATGCTGTACGGAAAATTTGCGCAGACAGCTGAGCAAAACGCCTATCTGCACACGCAGCAAATCCTGGAGCAGGTGAAATACAATCTGGACAGCTATTTGAATGGGATGACGCAAATTTTCGAACTCGTCGATGATAAGATCAGAAGAAGCAAGGGACTCACGGCAGACAAGCTGAGTGAACAGCTGGAGACAATCGTAGAAACGAGAAAGGACATCGTCTCCATCGCGGTTTTTACACGTGACGGAACGTTATTGGCCACGACTCCTTCCAAAGTACTGAGGAGAAACACTCGTTTGACCGAACAGAGCTGGTTCCAAAAGGCGATCGAGGACCCGACGAACCTGTCCTTTTCGCTCCCGCATATCCAGAACTTGTTTAAAGGGGAGTACACCTGGGTCGTCTCGATGAGTCGGGAAATTCTTCTCCACGGACCTGACGGAGAAATTCCGGCTGTACTTTTAGTCGATGTGAATTTCAAAGAGATCGATGACCTGTGCCAAAGAGTGGGCTTGGGGAAAAAGGGGTACGTCTACATCATCGATTTGGTTGGGAACATTGTCTACCATCCGCAGCAGCAGTTGATTTACGCCGGATTGAAAAATGAAAACCGTTCCTTGCCGCTGAAGCATTCCTACGGCAGCTATGTAGAAGAGACACAGGACGAAACGCGCTTGATTACCATCAAAACGATCGATCAGCTAGGCTGGAAAATCATTGGGGTGTCCTACATGGACGAGATTGTGACGACCAAAAAAGAAATCAGTCGCTTCATTTTTTGGCTGCTCATCTTTGTGATTGTCATTGTGTTGTTCGTGCTGCATTATCTCTCTGCGAAAATATCACGACCGATCAAGCTGCTGGAGCGATCCATGGAAAAGGTGGAGCAAGGAGACTTTTCAGAGAGTGAACCGATCCGGGGAAGCCATGAGGTCGAGCAGCTTTCCTTGCGTTTTCATCTGATGGTCGCGAAGGTCAGGGAATTGATGCACCAGATCATTTGGGAACAGGAAGCCAAACGAAAAAGCGAGCTGGAGGTGCTACAGGCACAGATCAATCCGCATTTTCTGTACAACACGTTGAACTCTGTGGTCAGAATGGTCGGCAACGGAAAAAACGAGGATGTCATCACCACGATTACTTCGTTGTCAAAGCTGTTTCGGATTAGCCTGAGCAGAGGCAAGAACATTATTACGGTGCGAGAAGAGCTGGAGCATGCGCGACATTATCTCATTATTCAAAAAATGAGGTACAAGCAAAAATTTGAGTACGAGATCGTGGTCGAGGATGAAGGTGAGGTGCTCAACTGTCTGACGCTGAAGTTACTGCTCCAGCCGATTGTGGAAAACGCCATCTACCACGGAATTGAGCATTTGGCTGATCCGGGCAGGATTCGTATATTGGCAGCACTCATCGACGGTAAGGTGTTACTCCAGGTAAGCGACAATGGCTTGGGCATGTCCCCTGATGTTCTTGCACAAGTAAAAGCTGGCTTTTACAAAAGCGAAGAAGGCTCGGGCGTTGGGATTCAAAACGTGCAAGAGCGCATCCGCTTGACCTTCGGCGAAGAGTACGGTTTGGAAATCGCGAGCGAACAGGAAGAGGGGACCGTTGTGCGTGTATGGATTCCGCGCCAACTTGCAGAGGAGCGAGATCGTTTATGAGGACAGCAGCGGTGAAACGATTTAGCGTATACGGACTGTTCTTTTTGGTAGCGGTGACGCTTTTCTACTCGTGCAGTGCTCCGCTTACGAATGGGGAAGTAGACAAGAAAAAGACAGTGGCGCTGATCGTCCGTATGAAGCACGGCGATTATTGGCGAACGGTCAAGCTCGGAGCGGAGATGGCTGCCAAGGAATATGAGCGAAACCTGAATTTTTACGCGCCGGACTATGAGGAGGATGCCCACAGGCAAATGGAACTGGTGCAGCAGGCAATTGCTGATGGCTCCGAGACAATCGTGGTGGCACCTAGTGACGAACAAGTCTTGCGAGAAGCCATCAAGCTGACAAGAGAGCGGGCCATCCCGATCCTTGTACTCGACACAGTCGGAAATGATTCAGCCGTCAAAAGCTACATTGGGACGGATAACTACGATATGGGCATGAAGGCATTCGAAAAAATGGTATTCCTGATCGAAAAAAAGGGACAAATCGCATTGCTCGGCACAGATCGGGTAAAGGCCAATGCCAAACAAAGAGAACAGGGCGTCCTCGATTTGCTCCCACGGGAAACGCAGGTTGAACTGGTGGCCAACGAAAATGTTCCCTTGGATAAAAAGCAGATCGGTGACTGGACGCGCGAACTGATCCGTAAGCATCCGCAGTTGAAAGGGGTGATTGCACTCGATGCCAGTACTGCGATCGGTGTGGCCGAGGAAATGGAAAACAGTGGACTGCGGGACAAAGTCAAAATCGTAGCAATCGACAGTCCGCCGGAAGTACTGGAGTATTTGCAGGAAGGAATCATTTCCGCGACGATCATCCAGAAGCCGCTATCGATGGGATATCTCGGGGTCAAGTACGCAGTCGAAGCGAGCAACGGTGAAGCCGTGCCCAGTCTGGTCGACACCGGAACAAAAGTAATCGATCGGGAGAATATGTTCTGGTCGGAGAATCAAAAGCTCCTTTTCCCCTTCGTTAAATAGGCCCCCGAAAAACAGATGAGAATTTTGATAGAAATGCGCAGGATTTTCGATGGAACACATTTGGGAAAACGCTTACATTTGGTGTATATCAGATGTAAACATAGGGGATAAAGGGGGATTATCGAATGAGAAAGCTGATTGCCACTACATTGGTGGCCGCTGTTACACTCTCGGTGGTTGGATGCTCACAATCAGGCGGTTCGCAGCCGGCAGCGTCGGGGGGAGGATCGGCTCCTGCGGGGAATCCCAAAATCGGAGTCGCCATCTACAAGTTCGATGATACGTTCATGACAGGAGTGCGCAATGCGATTTCTAAGGCCGCGGAGGGCAAAGCGGAAGTGGACATTGTAGACAGCCAAAATGCCCAGCCTACGCAAAATGACAAAGTGGATTTGTTCATTAACAAAAAGGTAAACGCCCTCGCCATCAATCCGGTGGATCGCACAGCTGCTGGTGTCCTTATCGACAAGGCGAAGCAAGCCAATATTCCTGTCGTCTTCTTTAACCGTGAGCCGATGCCAGAGGATATGCAGAAGTGGGATAAGGTCTATTACGTGGGAGCAAAAGCGGAGGAATCCGGCACGATTTCTGGGCAGCTGATCGTCGATTACTGGAAGGCAAACCCGGAAGCAGATAAAAACAAGGATGGCGTCCTCCAATACGTCATGTTAAAAGGTGAGCCAGGGCATCAGGATGCTGAGCTGCGGACGAAGTTTTCGGTGAAGGCGATTGAAGATGCAGGGATTAAAGTAGAGAAGGTCGCGGAAGATACAGCCATGTGGGATCGCGTAAAAGGGCAGGAAAAGATGGCAGCCTTCCTCGCAGCATCCGGTGACAAGATCGAAGCTGTTCTTGCCAACAACGACGATATGGCACTAGGGGCGATCGAAGCGCTGAAGGCATCCGGTTATTTTGCGAATGGCAAGTATATGCCCGTTGTTGGCGTGGATGCCACAGCGCCTGCACTGAAGGAGCTGGAGGCAGGAACCTTGCTCGGAACGGTCCTCAACGATGCGAATAACCAAGGAAAAGCCACCCTTAGTATCGCTGCGTCTTTGGCAAAGGGCGAAACGCCAACGAAAGATTCCACAGGCTTTGACATTACGGATGGCAAGTACGTGTGGGTGCCCTACAAAAAAATCACCAAGGAAAACATGAACGACGCGAAATAAAAAAGCAGGAGAGTCGGTGAAGAGACGAATCCGACTCTCCTGTTTCGGTGATGGGGATGATTTTTGCAAAAAGGAGGGCATTCGCATGGACCAGCATGCGTTTTTGTTGGAAATGAACCACATTCATAAAGAATTTCCAGGGGTCAAGGCACTCGATGATGTCACGCTAAAAGTCCGTCCCGGCACAGTCCATGCACTGATGGGAGAGAATGGAGCAGGCAAATCGACCCTGATGAAGTGTCTCTTCGGAATTTATCGGCCAGATGCGGGAGAAATCGTGTTAAACAATGAGCAGGTGACGATGAGCAGCTCAAAGGACGCGCTGGCACATGGCATCTCCATGATTCATCAAGAGCTGCATCCGGTGCCCTTTCGCAATGTCATGGAAAACATATGGCTAGGACGTTTTCCGGTCAAAAGAATCGGTCCTTTTCCGTTTGTGGATGAGAAAAAAATGCTTTCGGATACAGAGAAGCTGTTTGCTGATCTGGGAATGGACCTGAATCCGCACGCTGTAGTCCGTGACTTGTCTGTATCCAAGGTACAGTCGCTTGAAATTGCCAAAGCTGTCTCCTACCAATCCAAAGTGATTATTATGGACGAACCGACGTCTTCCTTGACGGGAAACGAGGTGGAGCAGTTATTTGCGATCATCCGCGAACTGAAGAGCAGAGGTGTCGCCATCATCTATATTTCACACAAGATGGAAGAAATTTTACGGATTGCGGATGACGTGACGATCATGCGCGATGGCAAGCTCATTGGAACATGGCGGGCGACCGAGCTGACGACAGACCTGATCATCTCCAGAATGGTCGGACGGGACCTGACGCAGCGTTTCCCGAGTCGATCCAATACGCCAAGGGAACCGATTTTGAAGGTAGAGGGACTGACCTCACCCTTCCCCCAGTCATTTCAGCACGTGTCGTTTGAATTACGGAAAGGCGAAATCTTGGGCATAGGCGGCCTCGTGGGCGCACAACGAACAGAGCTGATTGAGGCATTGTTTGGACTGCGCGCGGTGTCAGCAGGGAAAGTGTCGATCAACGGTCAGGAGGTACGGATCAAATCACCGAAGGATGCGAAGAAGTACAAAATGGCGCTCTTGACGGAGGAGCGGCGCGTCACCGGCATCATTCCTGTCTTATCGATTTTGGAAAATACGGTCATTGCGAATTTGTCCAGTTACCAAACCCCTTTTCTGCTCCTCAATGAGCGCAAGTGTAGAGCCGATGTCAGCCGCAGCATCGAGATGCTCCGTGTTAAGACTCCCTCTATGAAAGCACTGATCAAAAACCTGTCAGGAGGCAATCAGCAAAAGGTTCTGCTGGCGCGGTGGCTTTTGACTGATCCGGATATTTTATTGCTGGACGAACCTACGCGTGGAGTCGATGTCGGCGCCAAATACGAAATCTATACCATCATCGCGGAGCTGGCGAGTCAGGGAAAAGGCATCATCATGATTTCCTCGGAAATGCCGGAGTTGCTTGGAATGTCAGATCGGATCATGGTCATGTGCGAGGGGAGGCTCTCGGGTTTTTTGTCTGGCCCAGCGGCAACCGAAGAAGAGATCATGCGGCTGGCTACCAAACATCTTGCATGAGAAAGGAGGGGGAAGAGGTATGTCTCAGTTGTCTGCTAAACAGGTGCAAGGCTTTGTTACGCAAAACGCCATCTATATCGTTCTGGTTTTGTTAATAGCGGGAATAGCGATTTACGATCCCAATTTTCTTTCCATTACAACGCTTCGGGATATTTTGATGCAATCCTCAACTCGCGCCATTATTGCCTTGGGTGCTGCGTTTGTTCTCATCACAGGAGGAACGGATCTCTCAGCGGGGCGAGTGGTTGGATTGACGGCTGTCATCTCCGCCTCGATGCTGCAAAGCCAAGATTATCCGCGGAGGTTTTTCCCGGATTTACCCGATTTGCCGTTGCTTATCCCCATTCTCATTGCAATTGCTGCGGGCTTGCTGGTTGGTCTGATCAATGGCATCATTGTGTCTCGTTTTAGTGTGCCCCCTTTTATCGCCACGTTGGGCATGATGGTCATTGTATACGGATTCAACTCCATCTATTTTGATATGGAGCCCAATCAATCGCAGCCAATTGCTGGACTGCGCAGTGACTTCAATCAGCTTGGGACAGGGTACATCGGCCCGAGTGGCCCGTATTCGATTCCGTATATCGTTATCATTGCGATCATGGTTGCGTTCATCGTCTGGGTGATTTTCAATAAAACACGGCTTGGAAAAAACATGTACGCCATCGGAGGCAACATGCAGGCCGCAACTGTTTCCGGGATCAACGTCGCTTTTAACCTCATGATTATTTATGCCATTGCTGGTGCCCTGTATGGACTCGGAGGCGTTCTGGAGTCAGCCAGAACAGGTGGCGCGACGAACAACTACGGCAACATGTACGAGCTGGACGCCATTGCAGCCTGTGTGGTAGGTGGAGTCTCGACGTCTGGCGGAATTGGTACCGTTCCAGGTGTGCTTGCGGGTGTCCTTATTTTTGGCGTCATCAACTACGGACTTACGTTTATCGGAGTCAACCCGTATTGGCAGCTCATCATCAAAGGGCTCATCATTGTGGCAGCCGTTGCTTTTGACATTCGCAAATACTTGGCGAAAAAATAGAAAGAGACCCCGGATCAGCTGTCAGGCAGCTTTTTCTGGGGTCTTTGCTTGTTTATTTTCGCAGTGGTGTGATTTTCATATACGTAAATAATCGCCATACCCACTCAAGTGGCCCCATGCGGAAGACAGCCAGCCAGCGTACACTAAATACCATTTGCACCACGTAGATACCGAGGCAGATCAGTGTCGTTTGCAAGTAGCCCAGATTGCCGAACCAATCGAACAAATAGCTTCCCACAAGGATCAATACGGTTTGTCCGACGTAGTTTGTCAAAGCCATGCGACCGTAGCTGGTTAGCGGAGACAAGAGCGTTTGGACGGTTTTATTTTGCAAGAGCCGAATCAGGGTCGTTGTGTAGAAGGCAGCCATGACAAGACCTGTGGAGGTCAAAGCAATCGTGTAGTTCATCAAATGCTGTAGGGTTTCTTCTGACATGGTATCGTCTACAACCAGATTCGCTCCACCCATTGCTGGATCAGCAGGAGTCAGCCGGTATTGGATAAACAAGCCGATTAACGAAAGGATGAAGGTCACGCCCTGCACTTTTTTAATCACAGGCAAAAATCTCGGAATGTCCTGAAAGACCCCGTACTGCCCAACAGCGAGTCCCAAAATAAACAACGGAAGCACTAAAAGCGGCTTGAAGCCGGTAGCGCAGACAGCTATAGACAGAATAAGGCCGACGACCAGATTGGTTTTCGCCTTCAAACGATAAAAAGGCAGTAAGATGAAGCCGAAGATGGCGTAGATGAAGAGTGCTTCGCCAGGGTGAAACATTTTATGCACAAAGCCAAGAGCGAGCAGCGCAATCAAACGCCGAATGAACAAAACGGTACTATTGGCCCCTTTTGCTTTTGCACGACTGATGAAAATATAGAAGCCCACGCCAAACAAGAAGGAAAAGATCACGAAGAAGCGAGATTCCACAAAGAAATTGAAAAACTGGAACAGCCAGTGGTCCACACTTCCTATCTCAGGTGTTTGTGCATACAGCAATGCCACGATGTTGACGAGGAGAATGCCCATTAAGGCGAAGCCCCGTACGGTATCTACTGTATCAATTCGTTGGTTCATGGTAGGTGCGTTTTCTTTCAATCCCATCACTTCCTTCTCTCGTTGTTCGTCGTCCGATCGCGCACTTTTCCTATCCTAGCTCATCCGGAAATGGAGGAGAAATGGCATATGCTTACGTCTCGCTTACAAAAGTGTAAGAAGTGAGGGGCTCTCCCGTATTCGACCGCAACTTCATCCCAAATTCTTGCGTCTATTGTAATAATCAGGAAGTCGGGGTGCGCAATGAAACCGATCGCACGGGGAAAGTGGCGTCTGGCAGCAGGCATGGCCTATTTTCGTTGGAAAAGGTATGTACAATGGACATTTGGTCAAACGAGGTTCGCTCATGAGAAAAGAAGCGAATGGTTGCGTTATGTCCATTATTCTCATCAAACGATTTTGTTACGCCCATTGCAGAACGTGGAAATGTGGATGCAGCACAACAAAGTGATCAATTTGCGTCTGGCGATTGCACGACTGAACGGATTGCTTATCCATCCCGGAGAAACCTTTTCGTACTGGAAACAGATTGGCAAGCCGACCCGTAGCAAAGGCTATGTAGAGGGCATGCTGCTCTCACAGGGACGCGTCACAGCTGGAGTTGGCGGAGGGCTTTGTCAGCTCTCCAATTTGCTGTACTGGATGACCCTGCATACGCCGTTGACAGTGACGGAACGACATCGTCATAGCTACGATGTTTTTCCCGATTCGAATCGGACACAGCCGTTCGGAAGTGGGGCAACTTGTTTCTATAACTATCTGGATTTGCAAATCGCCAACCGGACGACTCAGCCCTTTCAACTGCATGTCTATCTGACCGATACACATTTGGTAGGGGAATGGCGTTCAGACATGCCACCGACACGGACGTATGTCATTATCGAGAAAGAACATGAGATCCATCCTTCGATTTGGGGAGGGTATGAACGGAAGAATGAATTGTATCGTGATGTTTATTCGCTGGAAGGAGAATGGGTGGAGCAAGAATGGCTGACGCAGAATCGGGCTTATTTGATGTACGAGCCATTGCTGCCGAAAGGATGATGTTTCCTGTTCGGGATACGAACTGGAACTCCACTGCGATCTGTGCGAAAATAGGAACATATGCTTTCGTCTAGGGAACGTGGAAAGGTGGATTTATACATATGTCTTTTGCAGATCGTATCACAGCAGGGCTGAACCCGGAGCAGCGGGAAGCAGTCCTTACAACAGAAGGCCCCGTCTTGATTTTGGCCGGTGCGGGTAGCGGCAAGACCAAGGTACTGACACAGCGTATCGCATACTTGATCAGTGCCAAACAGGTAGCACCTTGGAGCATTTTGGCGATCACCTTCACCAACAAAGCAGCACGGGAGATGCAAAACCGTGTGGCTGCCATTATTGGCGGAGCGGCAGCGCAGGATGCATGGCTGTCGACGTTTCACTCCTTGTGTGTGCGGATTTTGCGCAGGGATATCGACCGACTCGGTATCAATCGCAGCTTTTCCATTTTGGATGCCGGTGATCAGCTGTCTGTCGTCAAGCAATGTTTAAAAGAATTGAACATCGATCCGAAGCAGTATGAGCCGCGTTCGATTTTGGCAGCGATCAGTGGAGCGAAAAACGAGCTGACCGATCCAGAAACCTATACGCGTCTTGCGGGCGATCCATTTGCACAAGTGGCAGCAAAGGTTTACACGGCTTATCAGAAAAAGCTGAGAAATAACCAGTCGCTGGACTTCGACGATCTGATCATGACGACGGTTCGTCTGTTTAAAGAAGTGCCGGAAGTCTTGGAGTTTTATCAAAAGAAATTCCGTTACATACACGTTGACGAGTATCAGGATACAAACCGGGCGCAATACCTTTTGATTTCCATGTTGGCAGACAAGTATCGAAATGTATGCTGCGTGGGGGATGCTGACCAAAGTATTTATAAATGGCGCGGTGCCGACATCTCGATCATTTTAAACTTTGAAAAAGACTATCCCGAAGCCAAACTTATTAAGCTCGAGCAAAACTATCGCTCTACCAAAACGATTTTGCAGGCGGCGAACCAGGTTATTGCCAACAACAAGCTGCGCAAGGAAAAGAAGCTCTGGACGGAGAATCCGGGTGGCGACAAGATCATGTGCTTCCAGGGTGATTCCGAGCATGACGAGTCGTATTTTATTGTCGATACGATTCGCAAGCAGATGGCACAGTACAAGCGCTACGACAAATTTGCAGTCCTGTATCGGACGAATGCACAGTCCCGTGTGGTCGAGGAAGTTTTCATCAAGTCGAACATTCCGTACACCATCGTCGGCGGAACCAAGTTCTACGATCGCAAAGAGATCAAAGACATCTTGGCTTATTTGCGTCTCATCTCCAATCCGGATGACGATATCAGCTTGCAGCGCATTATCAACGTACCGAAGCGTAATATCGGGGATACGACAGTAGATAAGCTACAAGCGTATGCGAACGCAAATGGTCAGTCCCTTTTCCAAGCGATTCAGGAGACGGCTTATATGGGGCTGCCTTCACGTACGACGAATGCGATCCTGTCCTTTAATGATCTCATCTCGAATGTGATGCAAATGACCGATTACTTGAGTGTGACTGAGCTGGTGGAAGAAGTGCTGAAGCGCTCTGGATACCGCGATTCTTTAAAAGAAGAAAAAACGCTGGAAGCACAGGCGCGTCTGGAGAATATCGAGGAGTTCCTGTCTGTAACCCAGGAGTTCGAGCGCAAAAATGAAGACAAGAGCTTGCTAGCCTTCCTGACTGACCTCGCGTTGGTGGCAGACATCGATTCCTTGGGAGAAGATGGTGCTCAGGAGGAAGTATCGGCAGATGGGCAGGTTGTATTAATGACCTTGCATAGCGCCAAAGGGCTGGAGTTTCCTGTCGTGTTCCTGGTTGGTTGCGAGGAAGGTGTCTTCCCGCATAGTCGCTCTTTGTTTGACGATACCGAGATGGAGGAAGAGCGCCGACTGGCTTACGTGGGAATTACACGGGCGGAGGAACGTCTGTACATGACTTGTGCCCGTATGCGGACGTTGTTCGGACGGACCAATGTGAATGCGCCGTCTCGTTTCCTGCAAGAAATTCCGGCTGAGCTGTTGGAAGGAAATCCAGCGACAGCGGACCGAAGCTTCGGCGGTGGACGAAGCAGTGCATTTGGACAGCGTGAAGGCAGTGCTTTTGGACGTGACACGGGAGCGAGACCGTTTGGAGCGTCTTCCTCACAAGCAGGCTCTGCTCCGAAGTTTGGCATGGGTCAGCGAACCGCAAGCAGCACACCTGCTACGTTTACCCGTCCAGTGGGTGAAAAACTGCCTGGTCACGGTCAAGGAGCAGGCGTTGATTGGAAGGTTGGCGACAGAGTAGCACATGGCAAATGGGGCAACGGTACGGTCGTCAAAGTAAAAGGAACGGGCGACGACATGGAGCTCGACATTGCATTCCCAAGCCCGACTGGCATTAAAAAGCTATTAGCGAAGTTCGCTCCTATTCAAAAAGGATAGTGTGCAAATGCAAATACAGCCAATCGCAAAAATGGTAGTTCAAAAAGTCGTCTTTTGATCACGAAGCAGTCCGGGAAGCTTATTCGCATCGATAATGGCGTTCACCTTCGAAGTCCGGTGCTCATGTAGGGACCTACACTCCGCCCCTCCTTCGTACGGTTCTCACCATTATCTCGGTGCTGAAAAGCCAACTTTTTGAACAGGTAAGAGTAAGAAAGGATGAACGAAATGGATCGATTGACGGCGGAAACAAAAATTAAAGAATTAGCGAAACGAATTGAGCGGCATAATCGTCTTTACCATGAAGAGGATCGACCTGAGATTTCTGACCAGGAATACGATCAATTGATGCGGGAGCTAAAGGAGCTTGAAACCAGCTTCCCTGATTTGCAGTCACCTGATTCTCCTTCCTTGCGTGTAGGGGGAGAACCGCTGCCCTTCTTTGAAAAGGTCGTTCATAGGACACCGATGCTTAGTCTCGGAAACGCCTTTAATGAGGAGGACATCAGGGATTTTGACCGCCGAGTACGTCAGGCCGTTGGCAGTCAGGCTGTCCGATATGTAGCTGAACTGAAAATTGATGGTCTGGCCGTGTCACTTCATTATGAAAATGGGCTGTTCGTCCGCGGGGCTACCCGTGGAGACGGAACAACAGGCGAAGACATCACACAAAACCTGAAAACGATTCGTTCCATTCCTTTGCGGCTGACGAAACCGTTGACCCTTGAGGTTCGCGGTGAGGCTTACATGTCCAAAGGAGCATTTGAAAAGCTGAACAAAGAACGCGAGGATCGTGGAGAAGCGTTATTTGCCAACCCGCGCAATTCCGCAGCAGGCTCGCTCCGACAGCTCGATCCAAAGATTGCCGCATCCCGTCAACTGGATACGTTTGTTTACGGCATTGGCGATTTGCAGGGGGAGTCAGTGGAATCGCACAGTGAAGGGCTTGATTTGCTGGAGACGCTCGGCTTCATGGTGAATCAGGAGCGACGCGTATTTGACGAAGTCGATGAACTTCTCACTTTTATTGCCGGCTGGACAGAGAAGCGTCCACATTTGCCTTATGAAATCGACGGCATGGTGATCAAGGTCGACAGTTACGCGCAGCAGGAGGAGCTCGGATTTACTGCGAAAAGTCCGCGTTGGGCTATCGCATACAAGTTCCCTGCCGAAGAAGCGGTGACGGTTCTCGAAGGTATTGAAGTATCTGTGGGGCGTACAGGGAATGTTACCCCGACTGCTTTGTTGAAGCCAGTTAGTCTGGCAGGTACGACTGTGAAGCGTGCTTCCTTGCACAACGAAGATATTATTCGGGAAAAAGGTCTCCTTATCGGCGATCATGTTGTCGTCAAAAAAGCCGGGGACATTATCCCGGAGATTATCGCGGTCTTGCCAGAGCGTCGTACTGGAAATGAAGTACCGTTTGCCATGCCAACGCATTGCCCAGAATGCGGCAGTGAGCTGGTGCGCTTGGAGGAAGAAGTGGCTCTGCGCTGCATCAATCCGATGTGTCCGGCACTGATCCGTGAAGGCATGATTCATTTCGTGTCTCGAACAGCCATGAACATTGACGGCTTGGGAGAAAAGGTCGTGGCTCAGCTGTATCGCGACGGTATTATTCACAGTGTTGCTGACCTGTATTACTTGCATCAACAGCGCGATGTTCTAATGGGCATGGAGCGCATGGGTGAAAAGTCCGTAGATAATTTGCTCGCGGCGATTGAAGCGAGCAAGGAAAACTCGCTGGAGCGCGTACTGTTTGGTCTTGGTATTCGTTTGGTCGGAGCCAAGGCGGCACGTGTTCTCGCGGAGCATTTTGGCAATATCGATGCCATTATGCAGGCATCCGAAGAAGAGATTACACAAATCGATGAGATCGGGCCGAAAATGGCTGCGAGTCTCGTGAACTACTTCGCACAGCCGCAGGCTCAGGCAGTTATTGAGAGACTGCGTACGGCCGGAGTGAACATGGAGTACAAAGGAATCCGCATTGAAAGTGGCGCAGACCTCCCATTCTCAGGCAAAACAATCGTTTTAACCGGCACCTTGACGCAATTATCGCGACAGGAAGCAGAGGAAGCGATTGCGCGCTTGGGTGGGAAGGTAACGGGCAGCGTCAGCAAGAAGACAGACCTGGTGATTGCAGGTGAAAAAGCGGGCTCTAAGCTGGAGAAAGCAGAAAAACTAGGCGTGGCTGTTATGGACGAAGCAGGTTTCCTGCAAGTATTGGAGAGCAACGCCTAAGAAAACGGTGGCGACAACGGATGAGTAAGGGAAGGGACGTGAAGAGCATGAATAGCTTTCTGAAATGGGGAATCGGTGTATTAGCCATGCTGCAATTGGTTGGCTGTGGAAGTAACAGCAGTACTGGCAGTGAACAAATCAATACGAATCCTCCAACAGTTACAGCTGCTGCTCTACAAGGGGACTTGACCTATCAGGACGTATTGGAGCAGGGAGCAACCATTCACAATCTGATGATGACCGATGATGCTAAGCAAATATGGGTGGGCACCGATGCAGGGCTGTATAGCTCGGTTGGGGGTGGATCATGGGGATCTCTCTCGGCAGATTTAGAGCAGTATGCGATCGAAGGTTGGTTTGTGGACCCGGATGATCCGAAGCAAATATTTGTCGGCGGGATTGATGGGGTTCTTCATTCGACAGATGGCGGTAAAAAATGGGCTTCTGTCAACAAGGGGTTGCCAGAGCCTGCGAATATCAGCAGCTTTGTGGGGAGTCGCCAAGGAGGCGAAATACGTCTGTTTGCCTTTGTCTCGGGTGAAGGCATTTATCAATCGACGGACGAGGCCCAATCTTGGAGCCTGTGGCAGCCGATGGACCAGGAAGTATTTGCCATGGACTTTGATCCCGAACAAGACCGACTCTATGTAGCGGCTCAATTCAGCTTGCTCTATAATGAAGAGGGGCAGTGGAAGACAGAGGAGATTCCCGGAGCACAGCAGATCTATTCGCTCGCCATTAACAGACGAACTGGCACTCTCGCTGTCGCAACCGAAAAAGGTATCTATGAGAAAATCAAGGGCGAATGGCGTTTGCTTGATGCTCGCTCACCAGAAAAGCTGATTGTCATTGCGTCAGGTGGCGAGGATACAAAATGGGTGGGGATTGGCGAATCGGCATTGATCTATAAGCTCGAAGACAATCGATGGATCAAGTGGAACGAATGATTTGTACATCGCCCACTTTTGGATACGAAAAGGAGTAATCTATGAAAGTGAAGTTTTTGACAGGATGCAGGTTCTTCACAGCTGTACTTCTTGTGATGGCATTGACTGGCTGCTCGTTGATACCTGGGGGCAAGGACAAAGCTCCTGAGCCTACTACACCGTCCTTGTCGGAGGTAGTGGAAGTATCAGAGGATTACTACGGCAGTATTACGCCATATCAGCCGAACCAGACGCGAGGTATGCTTGGGGATACGAAATATCGCATCGATTTCAGTCATCTTGAATTAGGCCTGATGGAGTTTGCTCGGGAGACATTCCCGACGTCCGAGTATTATTTCCAAGAAGGTCAAGTGGTGAAAAAAGAGCAAGTCACCCAGTGGATTGCACAAGAAAAGACGGCTGGGGCCAACGGGAAAAAGAAAAACGGAATTCTCGTGCACGTGTTGGAGCACGATTACCTGAACAAAAAGGATAAGAGCTTGGCTGGCATGGTGTTGGGCTTGTCGCTTTCGCCGAACTACCAGGATGCAACCGGTCAGGACAAGGTCTACACGACTCAAGAACTGCAAGCAAAAGGCCAGCAGGTCGCAGCTCGTATTGTGCAGTCTGTACGTGCCAACAGCCCGCAGGTTCCGATATTGATTTTGATGTATCAAGTACCGGAAGCGAATTCTTCTCTGGTGCCAGGTCACTTTATCATGTCAGGAACTGTAGGGGCGAATGAAGCAACGGTATCCAAGTGGCTGCCGATCGAAGAGGAGTTTTTACTATTCCCAAGCTCTGAGGCTGAGAAGAAGTACCCAGAAGTGTCCTTGCAGTACGATAAGCTCATGCGCCAGTCTAAGGGTTATTTCGGTGAGTACATCGGGATGACTGGTCTGGGGCGCTTCATGGATGGCAGGCTGACGGAAATGACAATCACAGCTACGGCAGAGTATGACTCCAGAACAGAGGTATTGCAGTTTACTCAATTTGCAGCGGGCAGTATCAACCAACTATTCGATAAGAACGTCCATGTCAACATGTACGTGCAGTCGATGAACAAACCATTGTCGCTCTACATTCGACCGACAAATGGTGAGCCGTATATGCATATTTACAGACAATAAGGAAAAGCAACAAGCACCCGAATGATCGCCTGAAAAGGTGAGTAAGTCGGGTGTTTTTTTGTACACAAAAGATAGTGAGTTGAACAAAAGTGTAAAGTGATGAACGGTTCATGTACAAAAGTGTTCGAAATACTTCTTGAATCATGGCGGTGATTTTTCGGGAAAAATGCAAACACTAATAGAGTCGAGCTTTTAATTGTTTGGTTGGTATGATCCTTGCATATGTTTTATGAGTGATCCGAAACATGGAAGATATCGATAAGGAGGCGTCACAGATGCAAGTGGAATTCAAAAACGAGGCGTTCACCAATTTTAGTCTGCCAGAAAATAAAAAGGCATTTGAAGAAGCGCTCGCTAAGGTAGAAAGTGAGCTTGGCCGTGAGTATTCGCTTATCATTGGCGGAGAACGCATCACAACTGAAAAGAAATCCAGCTCCTTCAACCCTTCTAATAAAGAACAAGTAGTGGGCGTAGTTTCCCAGGCTGACCAAGCACTGGCTGAAAAAGCGATCCAAACAGCTGCTAGCACTTTCGAAACATGGAAAAAGGTGCCTGCACAAGCTCGTTCCCGCTATCTGTATAAAGCAGCAGCAATCCTGCGTCGCCGCAAGCATGAGTTCTCTGCTTGGCTCGTAAAAGAAGCAGGAAAAAGCTGGCCAGAAGCTGATGCTGACACAGCAGAAGCAATCGACTTCATGGAATACTATGCACGTCAAATGGATAAGCTGTCCCAGCGCCATGACTTGCCACGTATCCCGGATGAGGACAACGAACTGTACTACATTCCACTTGGCGTAGGTATCGTTATCCCGCCTTGGAACTTCCCTCTGGCGATCATGGCTGGTATGACGACAGCAGCTCTCGTAGCGGGTAACACTGTTGTATTGAAGCCTGCTTCTACTACTCCAGTTATCGCTGCGAAATTCATGGAAATCCTCGAAGACGCTGGCGTACCAGCTGGTGTTGTGAACTTCGTACCAGGTTCCGGTAGCGAAATCGGCGATTACCTCGTAGAGCACAACCTGACTCGTTTCATCAGCTTCACAGGTTCCCGTGACGTAGGTCTGCGTATCAACGAACTGGCTGCGAAACATCGTCCAGGTCAAAAATGGATGAAGCGTCTGGTTGCCGAAATGGGCGGTAAAGACTCCATCGTGGTTGACAACGATTGCGACACCGAGTTGGCTGCACAGTCCATCGTGGCTTCTGCATTCGGCTTCTCTGGTCAAAAATGTTCCGCTTGCTCCCGTGCGATCGTTCACCAAGACGTGTACGATCAAGTACTGGGCCGCGTAGTAGAGCTGACCAAACAACTGACTGTCGGCGACATCAGAACCAACGAGTTCTACACAGGTCCTGTAGTTGACGAGAAAGCATACAACAAAATCCTCGAGTACATCGAGATTGGTAAAACAGAAGGCAAACTGGTTGCAGGTGGCGAAAAAGGTCCAGAATCCGGCTACTTCATCATGCCAACTGTATTTGCAGATGTAGATCCACAAGCTCGCATCATGCAAGAAGAAATCTTCGGCCCAGTGGTAGCGTTCACGAAAGCGAACGATTTCGATCATGCACTGGAAATCGCGAACAACACCGAGTACGGTTTGACTGGCGCTGTCATCAGCCGCAACCGTGAAAACCTGGAGCGTGCACGCGAAGAGTTCCATGCTGGTAACCTGTATTTCAACCGCAAGTGCACAGGCGCTTTGGTAGGTGTACATCCATTCGGAGGATTCAACATGTCCGGTACAGACTCCAAAGCGGGTGGACCAGACTACCTCTTGCTCTTCACACAAGCAAAAATGGTTTCCGAAAAACTGTAAGCTTCGCAATAAAAAAGGCTGCCTCTTATACAGGGGCGGCTTTTTTGTTCCCATTTTGTCCACACTAAAGACAAAATGAAGGGCAAAGCAGGTGAGGGTAACTGTTTACTTATATCGTGTCAGGACTCTCCTCGTTTTTTGTTGTGTATTTGTTAATGCCAGTAGCAAATTGGCTGGCTTGGAAAACAAAGCTGCTAGATATACCAAAGGGAAGAAAGGGACATAGCAGACCGATCCCATTATCTGGTGGGTTGGCGATGTTCGTCGGTCTCTTGTTGGTGTCAACTTTTTTTGCAGGGGCGCAAAAAACCGTTGCAGTTTTGGCAGTTGGAGGGGCCATGCTGGTGGCCATTGGATGGGTAGACGATACGTACAAGTCGAAGAAAAAAGAGTTTCCGGCACTGCCGAAGCTGATGGTGCAGTTATTGGTAGCGACGCTGACATTCTTCATGGATATTCGCTTTCGGGGAATCAATTTCATGTGGCTGGGGGGAGAGGAAGGGATGTATATCTCATTTCCAATCCTGGTTTCCCTGCTGATGACCGTGCTGTGGATCGTCGGCTTGATCAATATGGTGAATTTTTTGGATGGGGTGGACGGACTCGCTGCAGGTGCTACTGTGATCTCAGCGGTGACCTTGTTCTTTTTATCGATGCTCAAAGGTCAAGAATTAACGGCACTATTGGCAGTCGCACTGGCAGGTGCTGCACTCGCTTTTCTACGCTTTAATTTTTATCCGGCGAAAATTTTTATGGGTGATGCGGGATCGATGTTTTTGGGATTCGCTCTCGGCGTGATCTCGTTGGAAGGAACGATGAAAGGGGCTACGCTCATTTCATTAGTCGTGACTGTGCTGGCAGTAGGCTTGCCCGTCATAGACACTGTACAGGTCATGATCAGTCGGCTTTTGGCAGGCTCCCCCATGTACCAAGCGGATCGTCGACATGTTCATCATCGGCTCATGTCCCGGGGGTTGTCTACGAAGCAGACGGTCATCATTCTGTATGTGGTGAGTTTGCTGTTCTCCGTCGTGGCAGTGTTTTTGTTTTATAGTCAATAATCAAATGGGGTCAAAGAAAAAGAAACGATTGCGCCCTGTCTTTTTGGCCTGATAAAGTGCTTTGTCTGCATTGCTCAACAGTTGTTCCGCTTCGCTTGCAGATGCAGGGTAGAGGGCAATGCCTATGCTTGTCGAGAACGGTACGGCCCGGTCCTCGATCATCCACGGCTCTTGAGTCGCAAGCAGGATACGGTTCGCAATTTTTTCAACCTGACGTTCGGAGTGAATGCCGGTCAGAACAATGACAAACTCGTCTCCACCCAGACGTGCGACAATATCTCCATCTCGAACGGATGATTTGAGGCGTGTAGCCAACATTTGCAAAAACAAATCTCCAGTGTCATGACCCCAGGTATCGTTAATTTCTTTAAAGCGGTCACAGTCCAAATAGAGGGCAGCGACTATCTCCTCTTTTGATTGGGCAGCACGTAGAGCTTGCTGGAGCTTTTCGGAGAGGAGGCGCCTGTTCGGTAATCCTGTGAGCACATCATGATACGCCATATAGGCCAGCTGTGATTCCAGGTTTGTGCGTTCGGTAACATCGCGGGTAATGGAAAATACATGCGTACATACACCATTACTATCGTAGACAGGAGAAAGAATGGATTCGCCAATGATGTCACCATTTGCAGTAAAGTGGATCGGACTCCCGCTTTTTACTGCTTGTGTGTACATATGCTGTAATAAGCTGGTTTTTTCATGAGGATACACGTCCTCAAACGTTTTTCCGTATGCTTCCTCGCACAATTGAGCATTGTGCATAGCAGATGGATTCATCAAGACATAGCGGAACTGATACTCCCCGTCCGCAGCTTGTTCGACAGCCATGAGAAAGAACATGTCCGACATATGATCGAACAGACTGGTTAGGATATCTCCATGTTGACTGACAAGGGTAGTAAAATCGAGCTTCTTCACCATAACCGATATCTCCTGATAATGTGTGTTCAAAAAGTCGACCTTTTGAACAACCACTGATAGTTGGCTTGTTAGAATGATTATAGTATAGCAAGACCGTCGAAGAAAATGATGAACCTCTGGTAATAGTGCGGGGTTTACTGGCTGTTAGCAGAAGTGGTAAAGTAAGGGTATTGTTGTTTTACGAAGGAGCATTTCTTATGGGCAAAAAGCTGCTCCCAGGTCTCATTCATCGCTTGCCACAAAACGCGATGTCGCGGACTATGGGCAAAATTACCGCTACTCCCTTTAGTCGATTAGCCATTCAACGATACATAAAGCACTATCAAATTGATACGTCCATCATAGAAAAGCCGGCTTCGGAATACCGCACGCTGAAGGAGTTTTTTTCCCGACGCTTGAAGCCCGCAGCGAGACCGATTGCACCTGGCCCAGATACCATCGTCAGCCCGGTAGATGGAACTGTTTCGCAGTTAGGTGATATTTGCGAAGGTACCTTGATTCAAGCAAAGGGAAAAGAGTTCAGTGTGAGTGAGCTGTTGGGCGGTTCGGAGGAAGAGGCCAAGCGTTACTACGGTGGTAAATTTATCACCATTTATTTGAGTCCAAGGGACTATCACCGGATTCATATGCCGGTAACGGGCGATTTGAGCTGTTATTGCTATTTGCCTGGCAGACTCTATCCAGTCAACCAGCTCGGAATAGAAAACGTAGACCGCTTGTTTGCCCGCAATGAACGCTTGGTAACTCACATCAAAACAGATAGCCTGGGCGATATGGCTTTGGTTAAAGTAGGAGCTTTGTTTGTAGGAAGCGTGAAGGTCTGCTACAACACAGCTACGACGAATATCAAGCATGGGCGCCAAACCCACGAGAATATTGCTGGGACACCTCGTTATGAAAAAGGGGCGGAGCTGGGCTGGTTCGAATTTGGATCCACCGTCATTTTGTTGTTGGAGTCCAACGAGCTCGAATGGGCAACGGGCGTTGAAAAAGGGAAGTCTCTTTTGATGGGGCAGGCCTTGGCGAAAAAGAAGGCTGAATAGCAAGAGATAGAAGACGCACAGTCCAGGGCAAATGCCTTGGGCTTGTTTTTCTTAGGAGATGAAGTTTTCTAGTAGATGTGGCTGTGGTGGGGAGAAGAATATTTCCAGTCTAGGCTCCAGGCTCCGTCCTGCTGAGGGCTAAGACTGCCCGCTCCGAAGGGATTCGCGGGGAAACGCAAAAGTGGTAGCCGCTACGTCGTACGGGCACGGTTGCGTTTCTTTTGCCCGCTCATCCCTTCTCCGCTTGGTAGGACTCCACAAGTCGCTACGTCTGGAAATATTCTTCTCTGTCGTAACTGATTACATTCTTCCATCTTTTAAGTCTTTTAAGACCCGTTTAACACTGAACGCTCGTAGAGGAAACAGGAGAAAAAAGCGAAGATCTTTGGTACACCGACCGAGACGGAATGCAAAAAGCGAAACACGCCTTTAAGCGTCCACCTCTGAAACAACAACTTGAATGGACTACTTTGGACGCGGTTTCGCTTTTTGCATGGAGTCGGGCAGTGAATCCCCCAGCGGGTGGGACAAGAAGCTGAGCGTTTTCTCCTGTTTCCTCCCCACCACAACAGCCGGACAAAGTTTTTATAGGTTAATAATCGATCAATATTTTTTTGTCGACAACATTATTTGTTTTTCCTGTTGAAATCCCTACGAAAATTGACTGAACCTGCTCTTTTCAAGTAAGATCAAAGTTATGTGATACGATTCGGAGGTGGAAAGAATGAGTGCCATTACTCGCAAAGAAGTAGAACACGTAGCTAATTTGGCCCGTTTGCAGCTCACTGAGGAAGAAGCGGAGCGGTACACAAAAGACCTGAATGCGATTCTTGATTTTGCAGCCAAGCTGAATGAGCTCGATACATCCAATATTGAGCCAACCAGTCATGCTACAGACGTGAAAAACGTCATGCGCGAAGACGTAAACAGACCGTCCCTGCCGCGTGAGGACGTGCTGAAAAACGCACCAGATCACGAAGACGGGCAGTTTAAAGTACCGGCTGTATTTGAATAACCTACTGGATAACGAGAAGGGAGGAACCCACTGTGTCGCTGTTTGACAAGCGATTGTCTGAGATACATAGCGCCCTGCGCGCAAAAGAGATTTCGGTAACGGATCTGGTGCAGGCTTCCATCGCTAGCATCAAGGAGCATGACGGAGAAATCAAATCCGTCCTGCATGTAGATGAAGAGGGAGCCTTGGCTCATGCCCGTCAATTGGACGAGCGTCTGGTCAAAGGAAATGAGGAACTGGGTCTTCTCTACGGCCTGCCTGCCGGACTGAAGGATAACCTGGTTACAAAAGACGTTCGCACGACTTGCGCGAGCAAATTTTTGGCGAACTACGATCCTGTCCATGACGGGACTGTTTCCAAAAAGGTCAAGGATGCCGATGCGGTCATCGTTGCGAAGCTGAACATGGACGAGTTTGCGATGGGCGGCTCCAACGAAAATTCCGGCTTTTTCCCAGCGAAAAACCCGTGGAACACCGACTACGTTCCGGGAGGCTCTTCCGGTGGCTCAGCGGCGGCAATGGCTGCGCGTCATTTTTATTTCACACTCGGCTCTGATACAGGTGGCTCCATCCGTCAGCCTGCTGCTTTTTGTGGCGTTGTCGGCTTGAAGCCTACGTACGGACGCGTATCCCGTTTCGGGCTGGTTGCGTTTGCGTCGTCGCTGGATCAAATCGGACCTGTGACGAAAAACGTTGAGGATTCTGCCTATGTGCTGCAAGCGATTGCGGGACATGATGAATACGACTCTACCTCTGCTAATGTGGACGTACCGGATTACTTGTCCGCGTTGACTGGAGATGTGAAAGGACTGCGTATCGGGGTACCGAAAGAGTTGATCGGAGAAGGGATTGACCCTGAGGTTCGCGATGCTGTTCTGGCAGCATTGAAGCAGCTGGAGAGCATGGGAGCTACATGGAGCGAGGTTTCCATGCCGCACACGGAATATGCAGTGCCAGCTTACTACCTCTTGTCTTCGTCTGAAGCTTCGTCCAACTTGGCTCGTTTTGACGGCGTACGTTATGGTGTACGCGCAGACAATGCGGCAAACCTGATCGAGCTGTACAAGGAATCCCGTAGCCAAGGCTTTGGCCCAGAAGTGAAGCGCCGAATCATGCTCGGAACCTACGCGCTCTCGTCTGGTTATTACGATGCTTACTACAAAAAGGCGCAGCAGGTTCGCACCCTGATCATTCAGGACTTCAACAACATTTTTGCTGACTACGATGTAATCCTACACCCAACCACGCCTTCTACGGCTTTCAAAGTAGGCGAAAACGTAGATGATCCGGTGAAAATGTATCTGGAAGATATTTGTACCGTTCCTGTAAACCTGGCTGGACTGCCAGCAATCAGCGTGCCGTGCGGATTCTCCAAAAATGGTCTGCCGATCGGTTTGCAGATCGTAGGTCGTGCATTTGACGAATCCACCGTATTGCGCGTAGCCCATGCGTATGAGCAAACAGCAGGCTTCTACGGGCGCAAACCGGAATGGGTGAGGGGGTAAGAGCATGAGCAAATACGAAACCGTCATCGGCTTGGAGGTTCACGCCGAGCTATCGACCAACAGTAAAATCTTTTGCGGCTGCCCGACTGAATTTGGTGCACCGCCGAATACACATACATGCCCGATCTGCTTGGGACACCCAGGTGTACTGCCTGTAACGAACAAGCAAGCGGTAGAATTCGCGATGAAAGCAGCACTCGCCCTCAACTGCGAGATTTCCCGTGAGACCAAGTTCGACCGCAAGAACTACTTTTATCCAGACTCGCCAAAAGCGTACCAAATCTCGCAGTTTGACCAGCCGATCGGCTACAATGGCTGGATCGACATCGAGGTAAACGGTGAGACGAAACGCATTGGCATCACTCGTCTGCATTTGGAAGAGGATGCGGGTAAGCTGACGCACAGCGATTTTGGCGGAGAGTCTCTGGTAGACTTCAACCGCGTAGGGGTACCGCTCGTCGAGATCGTTTCTGAGCCAGACATCCGCACACCGGAAGAAGCACGTGCGTATCTGGAAAAGCTGAAAGCGATCATCCAGTACACCGAAGTATCTGACGTTCGCATGGAACAAGGCTCCCTGCGCTGCGATGCTAACGTTTCCATCCGCCCGTATGGTCAAGAAGAATTCGGAACCAAGGCTGAGCTGAAAAACATGAACTCCTTCCGCAACGTACAAATGGGCTTGGAGTACGAGGTACTGCGTCAGACGGAGGTAGTTTCTTCCGGTGGCAAGGTCGTTCAGGAAACACGCCGTTGGGATGAAGCGAACAAGAAGACGTTGACGATGCGTTCGAAAGAAGAAGCGCACGACTATCGGTACTTCCCAGACCCGGATCTGGTTCGCATGCAGATTTCCGAGGAGTGGATTGAAGCGGTTCGCGCAACCATTCCAGAGCTGCCAGATGCTCGTCAGGCACGCTATGTGAACGAGTTTGGCTTGTCTCGGGATGATGCCGGAGTCATTACGATCTCCAAGGAGACGGCTGATTTCTTTGATGAGACTGTGAAAACAGGAGCAGAGCCGAAGTCCGTAGCGAACTGGCTGATGGTTGACCTGTTGGCACACCTCAACGCCAACAATCTGGTGTTTGCTGATGTGAAAATGACACCAAAAGGCTTGGGTGAGATGATCAAGCTGATCGAGGACGGAACCATTTCCTCCAAAATCGCCAAAACCGTCTTCAAAGAGATGGTCGAGACCGGCAAAGAGCCGAAGCAGATCGTCGAAGAAAAAGGACTTGTCCAAATTAGCGATGAAGGCGCTCTGCGTCAAGTCGTCGTCGATGCGGTCAATTCCAACCCGCAAGCCGTGGCAGACTTCAAAGCCGGAAACGAAAAAGCAGCTGCTTTCTTCGTGGGCCAAGTCATGAAGCAAACCAAAGGTAAGGCAAACCCGGGAATGGTAAACAAGTTGATTCAGGAAGTATTGAACAGCCTGTAGGCAAAACATACGACAGCACTTTCTCTGGAAGGGGAGAGTGCTGTTTTTTTGTGCTGTAAGCTATGCTAAATAGTGGAAAAAAAGTAAGATAGAATGCGTAGCTATCATCATAATTGATTAGGAGAAATGTTCATGAAACAAAATTGGAAAAGTGCAACGGCTGCTTTTGCAGTGACAACCATGCTGCTGGGAACGGGTGCCCAGGCATTTGCTACAAGCCCGGAAATGATCTTGAAAAATGCAGAAACTCCATCGGAAGCACAAGTCAAGCTACCTACTCGTGCGGTAGAGATTGTCGCTGCGCTGGAGAAGCTGGAGCCTGCTTTGAAAACTTTGACGGTACGGGAAGTCTTCATTTCCGAGCAAGATGAAAATCAAGTGGTCTTGACTATGCATCATCCAGACAACATACACGAGGATGCGTATATCCTTTTTGATCGCAATAGCGGTGAGATGGTTGGCTTCGAGGCTGCCACCATCATCTGGGATCAGAAAGAAAAAGCAACAGATGAGGCCATTTTGAAAAAAGCCGATAAAGCCGTTGAGGAGTTGCTTGGGTCGAAGAAGCGGAGCATGACGGATGCCCCACAATTGTCAACATACGTGGATGATGAGGAAGAGTCAATTGAATTCCGAAATGTCTATTATCCGATTCTGTTGAACGGTCTGGAAATAGAAGGAACGCGTTTTGGCATAGATGTAGACATGGATTTCGCCGGTCATTTAATCGGGATCTCGTTTGAACCACTCGATTTGAAGGGAGTTCAGGTTGCTGACCCGAAAAAAGCTGTCGCAAAAGAGGCGATCCAGAAGCAGATTTTTACACCTGAACGAATCCAGCATGGATATGTATGGGAAGGCAGTGAAGGTAAGCCTGGCTTAGCGTATAAGCTAAGAACATCTCCAATATTTGATGCACTGACAGGCAAGCAGATCGTTGATGGATGGGGGGAAGAAAACGGGGAAGGCAAGCTAAATGCTGCCGATCTGAAAAATATTTCCTTGAAGCCCCAGGCAAAGCCATTCATTGAGAAAAATGCAACGGATACACAAATTTTAGAGCGCCTGTTTGGAATAGATACGAAGAAGACGTATTCGACCTATCGAAAGGAGGAGCAGGACGGCATAATCAATCATTATTGGGCCAACTATGTTGAAGTGAATTACGCTTCGGTAGTGGAGGACAAAATGACAGGAGAGATTGGTGGTTATCTGAATTGGACGCATATCCCATATCTTCCTGCTCCGCTCACCAAAGAACAATCGTTACAAAAAGCGATTGCTTTCTTGGAGCCTTATGCTAAAACATCCGAATGGCAAGTCGAAATGTACGAACGGATCAAACCAGAAGATTCACTGGCTCTGAAGGTTCTTTCGAATAGGGATAACAAGCAAGAGACTGAGGAAAAGAAATCCATCGAGCAGTACGGCTTTTTATTTTTCGAGAAACAAAACGGTATACCAGTCATGGAGTATTCCTATGGAGTAGTTATTGATCCAATTAAAGGACAAGTCGCAGAGTTCTTGGCCTCAGTTCCCGCAGAGGATCGCAAATATCCTGTGCTCAAACCATCCGTAACAGACCAGCAGGTTGCCGAAATTTTCGCCAAAAATGTACCGGTAAAGCTGACTTACATCTGGCCGACATCCAGTGATCATAATGCTCCCATTCTTGCCTACAAACTCGATACCAGCAAAGGCTGGCCAACTGTAGATGCCGTAAACGGATCGTTTACGTGGGACGAGATAGAGGATTAAGGGAGGAGATTTAATGAAACGAAATGGGAAGCACATAGCAATTGCTTTGACAATAGCAATGATGTTGCTAGGAACAAGTGGAACAGCTTTGGCTGCAAGTCCTGAAATCCATCCTAGCCACAGTGCAACTGTTACAAAAAGCGAGGAAAAGCTCCCAGAGCGGGCCACGCAGATCGTAGCTGCTTTAGAAAAGCTGGAGCCTGCATTGAAAGCATTGACGAAACGAACGATTGTGAAAAGTGAGATCGATGAAAAACTGTTAAAGCTCTATCTGAGAAGTCCCGAATCCAATGACATGGGTGCCACTGTTGTCTTTGACAACAAAACTGGAGAGCTGTTCATGTACAGCGCTAGTTTTCCTATTTGGAAGCAAGGGGAAATTGCGACAGACGAGGTTATTTTGCAACGGGCAGAAAAAGCAGTGCTTGAGTTATTGGGAGCAGACAAAAGAAAACAATTAGGCTCCCCTCAATTATCGGACGCTGTTGAAGAAGTAGACTCTGAAGTTTTGACTGATCCGTTAGCAATATACCGTATTGTTTATTATCCAAAGTTACTAAATGGGCTGGAGATATTGGGAAATGGAACGGGCATATACGTGGCGACGGATTATGCTGGTCATCTTTTAGAGGTATCCAGTACGACGGATTAAGCTGGTCATATTTTGGAGGTATCCAGTACCCCATTTAGGAAGCTCCTTTTCTCACCCTTGTCTATACGATTGACAAGAGCAAAGGCTGGCCTTACGTAGATGCCGTAAACGGCACACTTGAATGGGGCGAATACGAGGAATAATTCGAACGAAAAAGAACGCAGCTTTTCTGACTGCGTTCTTTTTTCTGTCCCTTTTATGTGCGCGCCTGATTTGCAATGAGTCCCGTCTGTATTTGTTCCAGTACAGATACGGCAGCACGCTCATTTCGCTCAATCGCCTGCAACAACGCAATAGCCTGCTTACCCTGCTCCGAATCGTTCGGCTCGCCTCCAGCCGGGAACGGGAAGAGCTTGCTTAACGTGTCAAAGCCATCAGCAATCGCCCCGTACAAGCTAGCCGCTTCTTTCATCAGTGGGCGAACCTCATCAAACACAGAATCTGTCCACGTATCAACGATTTCGCTCCAGAAAAGAGAGGCGTAGCGACGTGCATCCCCGTTCATCACGGTCGTATACGCGTTGCCATTCGACTCAACTGTTCCCTTTTCATAGGCTTCCTGCCAAGCAGCATAGGCGGCTAGACCATTGACGCAGCTCGCGTCCTGCGGTTCTTCTCCACGATAATGAACGAGTGCAGATTGGAGGGCATTTGCGAGCATCGTGCGTTGATCGATTGGAAACGCACGGTCGATAGCAAGGACAAATAGCTCCTCGAGGATACCCCGTCCCAAGTTTTCATAAGGAATGGTGCTGTCGTTTCGGCAGTTATCTCCTGCGTAAAACACTCTTTTTTCATCATCATAGCCGTAGATCAATCCGAACTCTGGCATGAACAGGTCCCAAGCAAGCACAGGGTGCCCTTTGTCGATGGAGCGGTGAACCAGCTCCAATGCTTCTGGCAAGAGGACAGACAGCTGACGCTTCTGGCGTGCTTCCGGGCTGAGCAGCGAAGGTTCTACTTGATTGGCATTCATGCTTGGTTCGCAGGAAAGATGATACGAGGTAACGGCACGAGACTCAAAGCCCATGTTTTTCAAACCCTGCTGCAAGACCCGCTGAAAGTGAAACATCGTCGGACCCGCAATGTGGATATTTTCAGGGACGATTGTCAGGCGAAAGGCATGCCCGCTCAGGCCAAGGATCATCGGCAAAGACATTTTTCGATCGGTCGATTCTACCAATCCGTATAGTGCTGCTGCGCAAGTAACCCAAGTAGGCATAGTGAAGGCTTCTGGTTTATTTAATACTGCTTGTTTCATACTCCCCGCAACCTTTCTCGTCTTCATGTATTGATCAACAACGACACGAGTTTTCTCCTGAATCAGTTTTTTGCGAGAACGCGATAGCACTTGGTAGACATTCGCCTGGGACATCTGGAACATGTGGGCGATCTCATGAGGGGCCAAATGGTCAAAAAAGTGAGATTCCACAATGCGTCTCTCCCGAGGATTGAGGCAGTACAGCAGGCTCCTGATCGTCTCAAACAGTTCACGCCGCACCATGACCTCTTCGGGATTGGTGTTCTGCGCAGAGTGTGACCAAGACCGTCCCAGCCTGTGCAGAATACTATCGAGGTCCTCCCAGTCAGTCGGTTCCTGCTCATACGTCTGTTTGCCTAGACTCGAGAAGACGGTTTCCCTTTTTTGCGGCCCCTTCGCCAGACGCGTGTACGCTTGATTGCGCACAATCCGATGCAGCCAAGGGAGGAAACGTCGGCTATCCACCAGCGTTCCAAGGTGCAAAAAGGCGCGAATGAGAGCATCCTGAACGATGTCTTCGGCAAGAAAGGCTTCTTGTGTATACGACCGTGCATAGCCGTATACTTTGGAGCGATGACGCCTGACCAGCTCGCTAAACGCCTCCTGATCTCCGGCTTTTGCCTGCTCTACCAAAGTCTCGTCGTCTGTCTGGGTGTGTTCCTCATGAGTCTTGGGCCTGATTAACAAGTGATCCATCGCAAAAACTCCTCGTGATTTGTTGATTTACTATGTAGACTTCTGGTTCACGGATTATCTGACACGGGATGCGAAAAAATTTCGGAGTTTTTTAAATCGTTCTGTCTAGTGTATCAGACAAATAAAGGCAGTGGTTTTTCCAATGGCAGATGACAAAGCAATTTGTAACAATTTCCACTCTCCCCTATAATGAACGTACAGGAAGAAAAAGGAGGATGGAAGTACATGAAGCTCATTTCTGTTGCAGGAGAAAGTGTGGCACCTGGAAAAGGTGGATCACCGTCTGATACATTTGATCGTTCCATTTCTACGTGGCAAGAAGATGGTCAAGAAAAAACAATAACCGTCACCTATGTGCGTTATTTTGGCAAAGTGCTCGCTGAGCGGGGCATTTACGATCAAGAGGCAGAAGGTGTTCCTGTCAGCCATTTGGTAGCAACGTTGTATCTAGAAAAGCATCCAGAGGCAAAAGAAACCCGTCATTATATTAACGATACGGAGTCTTTCGTCGCGCTGTTTGAAGATTTTTCCCTGACAAAGTGGAAAGAGCGCTATCCGTTGTAGGATATGAGAGTTACCGTTTTTAAAGTCAAAAGATTCTGATTCGCCAAAGACACATACGGGTAACTTTTGTGAGGGCATGCTAAGGGCACCAATTATTGGAGGGAATTAGCATGTTTTCTATTTGGTTGCCGCTGATGATGACGTCTTCTGCACTTATTTTTGGTGCAATACCTTCGCATGTCCCTACGACTACGACTTCCTCGGCGGCGTGGATGGTTGCTGTACAGGAGTTTGATGCGTTTTTGCAGGACTGGAAAAAAGGGCAGACGCTTGCGAACCTGCGTCATCCGCTTTTTGACCTCACGGAAGTGTCAGCGGTGTCAGGAATGATGGAAATCATCCGTTTTTCGGGAGAAGCACACGGGCAACCCGGAGAAATCACCCTGTCGTTTTACACACCGGAAGGCGACCAGGTCTTTTCGCCCCCAGGCTCCGTGTCTGTCGCGCGAGTCGATGAGAAGCGGCGGGAATTCCAAGTCACTGGCGCTATACCGAGGGCTTTGCGTGGGCGGACGGGTGTCGTACAGGTGACGTTTACGGGAGAAAAGCGGGCATCGTACTTACTGAAGGTACGATTCTAGTGAAAATACGGGAGAGGAGGGGCTGCTGTTGATTGAGGTCAAGGATGTCAGCAAGCGATTCAAGGAAATCGCAGCGGTCCAGCATGTATCGTTTCGCGTCGAGGCAGGCGAGGTATACGGACTTCTCGGAGAAAACGGTGCGGGTAAGACAACGACGATGCGCATGATGGCGACAGTTTTGACCCCGACCGAGGGAGACATCGAGATTAGTGGTTTTTCCGTTCGACAGCAACCGCTTGAAGTGCGCCGCAGAATCGGCATTTTGTTCGGGGGAGATGTGGGACTTTACAGCCGTTTGACAGCGCGGGAAAATATCGCGTACTTCGGTCATCTATACGGATTGGAGCAAGCGAGGCTTGAGGAGCGGATTCATAGTCTGAGCCGGATGCTTGAGATGGATGATTTTATCGATCGGCGAGTGGGGGCCTTTTCCCGGGGAATGAAGCAAAAGGTAGCGATTGCCCGGACGCTGGTACACGATCCGGATGTCATTTTGTTGGATGAACCGACGACAGGACTGGATGTAACGGCTGCTACCATCTTTCGAAGAATGGTCAGAATGCTGCAAGAAGAGGGGAAGACGATTCTGTTCTCCAGTCACAACATGGGCGAGATTAACAAGCTGTGCAAAAGGGTTGCGCTCATGCACAAGGGTAAGCTGCGGTTCGCCGGAGGATTGGATACGTTGCGCGAGCAGTTTGGGACAGAGGATCTGGACGACATTTTCATGGCTGTCGTGGAAGGGAGCGAAGGCTGATGGGCTCGCATGTCGTTTGGACCGTACTGAAAAAAGAACTGATGGACTTGTTTCGCGATCGTAAGGCGTGGATGGGGACGCTCCTGGTGCCATTGCTCGTCATTCCGTTCGTCTTCTTTTTGCTGGGAACATCCTATAGCAATGTGGAAAAAGAAGCGAGGGAGTACATCCCGTTAGCTGTTCAAGGATCATCCTCATTGATTACGTCTTTGCAAAAAAATCCTGCCGTTCAAATCCTAGAGCCAGCCAATCCGGAGCAAGCACTGCAAGCAGGTCAGCTGCGCGCCATTTTGACGATTCCTGCTGGCTTCGATGAAGAGATCGCGGCGGGAAAAACAGCAAAGCTATCAGTTGCCTATGACTCCACCAATCAAAAATCTGTCTATGCCCGTACGTTGATCGAGCAGACAGTAGAGGCGTACAGCAAAGACGTCGTAGCGAAAAGGCTGAACCAAGCGGGCTTGTCCGAGCAGACGATTCAACCGATTGTCTCCACCTTTCAAAATGCAGCCTCTGAGGAAAGGAAGTCGGGAGGGATGCTGGCTGGCATCATTCCGTTGATGTTGGTAGTCTCACTCGCATCTGCGGGAATGGCCGCAGCGAATGATCTCGTCGCTGGTGAGAAAGAGCGGGGAACACTCGAATCGCTGTTGACGGCACCGATTGCAGCCCAGCACATCCTCACGGCAAAGCTGTTGGCTGTCATGACCATGAGTACCATGGGGGCAGTAGCGTCACTGATCTCTGTCACGCTGGCCATACGTCTGGGACCAATGGGGACGGAAGGAGATCATTTTACACTCGCCTTCTTCTCGCCTGTCACTTTGTTGGTGCTCATCGTGACTATTTTGTTGTTGGCGGCGCTCTTTGCAGGGTTGGAGCTTGTTTTGAGTACGGTTGCCAAGTCTTTTAAAGAGGGGCAGACGTACATGAGTGCTGTCATATTTTTGGCGATGGTTCCCTCATATATGCTGATGCCAGTCAGTCCGGTCGACATCCCTACACATTACTACGTGATGCCCGTGTTCAACGGTGTCGCACTGTCCAAGGAAGTGTTTTATGGCAAGGTCGACCCGATGCATGCACTCCTGGGGATTGGCTCTTTGCTTATCTATGTGGTTTTCACCATTTTTCTCGCGTCGCGTATATTCCGCAGAGAAGGGGCGGGGTTGAAGCACTGATCGTAACATTTTCAGACCTGTCGCATCACTCGTCGCTGTCATTTCGAGAAAGCTGGTGAAATGTTGTGAATCCGCTGTATGTCGGTGTGTTCTATATTTTCGGATCGGCTGCTGGTTTTGGCGTCATGTCTATTTTTGCTGTGTACGCCTACGAAGCGGGTGTGTCTGTTTCAACGCTCTTGTTTTTGCGGTTTTTATTGGCGACTGCCCTGTTTTTTGGTTTGTTGCTCTGGCGTAAGGAGTCGCTTCGCTTGGATAAAAGACAGGTGCTCGCCATGTTTTGTCTCGGCGGGATTTTGTACACCCTGCAATCCCTTAGCTTTTTCTCTGCGGTACAGTACATACCGACCTCAATGGCGGCCTTGCTGCTGTATACATTTCCGGTGTTTGTTGCCATACTGAGCTACTTCGTCGAGAAAGAGCAGTTGACGAAAAAGACTGTCATCGCCATGCTGATCACACTTGTTGGTCTTGGACTGGTGCTCGGCTTGTCATTTGGTGGGATTCAGCCGATTGGCGTGCTGTTGGCGCTTGCAGCGGCGTTG
Source organism: Brevibacillus sp. HB1.1 (assembly GCF_013332445.1). Taxonomy (NCBI): domain Bacteria; kingdom Bacillati; phylum Bacillota; class Bacilli; order Caryophanales; family Paenibacillaceae; genus Brevibacillus; species Brevibacillus sp. HB1.1. Next base: position 201,908 of record NZ_JABMIV010000003.1, read on the forward strand.
TTTTATTCCGTTTATATTGTGGTGGGAAATCGAGTGGTTAAAGGCGTCTCGTCCTATGTAACGTCTGCGTACATCGCCCTGTTTGCTGCCATTTCTACCTTTTTCATTGCGCTAAAAGACGGAGGTGTCGACCTGTCTTTTGCGGTACAAGGGTGGTGGGCGCTGCTGGGGATTGTCGTTTTCTCTACGGTGGTCGCTATCAGTTTTTTCTTCCGCGGCTTACAATTGATTGGCTCAACAAAAGCGTCGGTGCTAAGCACGCTGGAGCCTGTGGTCACGTTTGGGTTTTCGGCGTTGTTGTTTGGCGAAGCTTTTAGCCTGCTCCAGTTGTTGGGGGGATGTGCAGTGCTCGTCGGTGCTGCGCTGATTGTTTCAGGGAAAGGCGGCGAGCCAGAGGTGGCACCTAGGCAGGCTTCTTCATAAGGCTATTCCAAAAAGACGCTCTTGCTGTGAGGATTCACGTGCAGGAGCGTCCATCTTTTTATAGCGGATCAGGATTCGTTCATTTGTGAGCGGATTAGCCAGCCTGCACCGTACACACCCGCATCATTGCCAAGCTCGGCCGGAACGATTTCTGTGGACTCGACGACATAGGTGAATGGAACAAAGCGTTTGAATGATTCGCGGATTCGGGAAAAGAGGAAGTCACCTGCTGCGGCCACGCCTCCACCGATCATAAACTTCGCGGGATTCAGTACATTCGCCAAATGAGAGAGAGCGAGACCGAGATAGAGCGCCACTTGATCGGTAATGGCTAGAGCTGCTGCGTCCCCTGCTACGGCTGCTTCGAGGACATCCTTGGCGGCAATGTTTCCTTTGGTGGCTAGTACAGCGGCAAGCACCGGGCTTGATCCGTTTGTAGCTGCAAATCGCCCTTCCCGAATGATGGCAGTCGCAGACGTGTATGTTTCGAGACAACCTGTTTTGCCGCAATTGCAGGGAGCTCCGCTATCCGGGGTCATGGTGATGTGACCGATTTCACCGCCAACACCGTTGATGCCATGGATGACCTTTCCATTCAAAATGACGCCTCCACCTACACCTGTGCCGAGCGTGATGAGAACGAGGTCTTGTGCACCTTGGCCTGCACCTTGCCACATTTCCCCGAGGGCTGCGACATTGGCATCGTTGTCGACCGCGACTGGCAGACCTGTAAGGGCTTCCAATTTTTCTTTTAATAAAACGGGTTGGCGCCAGTGAAGATTCACCGCTTGGAAGACGATTCCCTTCTCGCCATCGACGGGTCCGGGTACTCCTACACCGATTCCGCAGACTTGTGAAAGAGAATAGTCGTGCTGTGCAAGAAGATCATGAGACATGTCTACGATTTTTTGCAAAATGCCATCCTCGCCATCCGCAACAGGCGTCGGTTCTTGCATTTTAGTAACCAGCTCGCCTTCTGGCGTAATCAAAGCCATCTTGATTGCAGTGCCACCCACATCTACTCCCACGATGATCTTCTTCACAAGCGTCTCCCCTATCTCCTTGATTTCCATCTTTTTCTATCTTATCACGCTATATGGAGCATAGCGATTCCCAAAAATGGCTATACAGGATATGATGGAAGAGAGTACCCCCGTGAGCGAGGGAAGGAAGAAGGGATCTGCCTTGAAACGAGCCAGATTAATCTACAATCCAAGCTCCGGCCGGGAGATCGTGCGTCGGCGATTGCCGGAAATCCTCGATTTAATGGAGTCGGCCGGATATGAAACTTCATGCTATGCGACCAAAGGGGAAGATGATGCGACAGAAGAAGCTGCTCGTGCAGTAGCTCGCGGTTTTGACGTCATCCTGGCCGCTGGTGGAGATGGAACCATATATGAAGTAGTAAATGGGATGGCAGAGCATAAAGCGCGTCCATCTCTAGGAATAATCCCCTGCGGAACCAGCAATGATTTTGCCCGGGCGGTCGGTATACCGAAATCGATCACGCGTGCAACGGAGATTGTCGCCCAGGGCAAGAAGAAACGCATTGACCTGGGACGCATCAACAACCGCTATTTTATGAATATCGCGGGTGGCGGCTCACTGACGAATTTGACCTATGAGGTTCCGAGCAAGCTGAAAACGCTAATCGGACAAATGGCGTATTACGTCAAGGGTTTGGAGAAGCTGCCGTCGCTGCACCCGATCCGTGTTCGTCTGGAAAGCCGTAGAGAGGTGCTGTTGGATGAAGAAATCATGGTGTTCCTCATCGCCAATAGCCGCTCGGTAGGCGGTTTTGACAACATCGCCCCGGAAGCCGATTTGTCAGACGGCAAGCTAGATGTCATCGTTGTGAAGAAGTTGAATATTGCGGAGTTTATTCGCTTGGCGACACAGGCGGTTCGCGGCGAGCACCTGAAGGACCCAAACATCCTGTATTTCCAGGCAGATTACATCAAAGCCACTTCACCGAGCGGAGAGACGGTTCAGCTCAATCTGGACGGTGAGCTGGGCGGACAGCTGCCTTGCGTGGTGGAAGCGTTGCCGGGGCATATCGAGTTGTTCGTCCCGTAAGAAGATAGTAAAATGAATAGCAATAGCCGTGGGGATGCCGCTTTTCGCTGTGCATCCCTGCATGTTTCCTGGAGCGAAAACGAAAACCTATAGAGCAAGATAAAAGGAGCAATAGATAGTGGCGAAGACAACAAAGAAGCGGCGCGGTCCGCACCCGACAGCCAAAGTGGAGCTGGACGTCCCAGTGCGTGTCGGACAAACCGTGGAAGTGGAGATAACCGGACTGAACCACGAAGGAGCAGGAGTCGGCCGGATTGAAGGATATACGCTGTTCGTAGATGGCGCACTTGCAGGAGAGCGAGTTCATGCGCGCGTCGACCATGTGAAGAAAAACTTCGGCTTTGCCAAGCTGACAGAAGTAGTAGAAGCGAGTACCCATCGCTTCCAGCCGCCCTGTCCGCTGTACGACCGTTGCGGAGGCTGTTCGTTGCAGCATCTCGCTTACGAGGAGCAGCTGCGACACAAGCAGCAAATCGTGCGGGACAACCTGCGGCGCATTGGCGGCTTCCAAGTCGAAGGGGAAGGGGCCATTACCGTTCATCCGACACTCGGCATGAGCGATCCATGGCGCTACCGCAACAAAGCACAGGTACCAATCGGCGAGGAAAACGGGGCGTTGGTCGGCGGCTTTTACGCGGAGAAATCCCACTCGATCATCGACATGAACGAATGCCTCATCCAGCACCAGGCGAATGATGAAGCAGTGGCAGCCGTGAAGCAGGCGGCGACCAAGCTGAATATCAAAGCATATGACGAGACTCGCAATACAGGCCTGCTGCGTCATGTGGTCGTTAAGGTGGGCGTGAAGACAGGGGAAGTCATGGTCGTGCTCGTAACGACAGAGGAGCAGATTCCACAGCGCGATCAGCTGGTGGAAGCGATTCGTGCACAGGTCGCTGGCGTGACGAGTATCGTGCAGAACATCAACCCAGATAAGACCAACGTTATTTTTGGTAAAAAGACCGTGACGCTCTGGGGCAGTGATGTGATTTACGATTATATCGGTCCGATCAAGTTTGCTATTTCAGCGCGTTCGTTTTATCAGGTTAATCCTGCGCAGACAGAGGTGCTGTACAATAAGACGCTGGAGTATGCGGGTGCGACTGGTGCGGAGACGGTGATTGATGCGTACTGCGGTATCGGGACGATTTCGCTCTTTTTGGCGCAGAAGTCCAAGCATGTGTATGGGGTAGAGATTGTGCCGGAAGCGATTGCGGATGCGAATCGGAATGCGCAGTTGAATGGCGTGGAGAATGCGACGTTTGAGGCAGGGCCTGCGGAGATTGTCATTCCAGCTTGGAAGGAGAAAGGCATACGGGCGGATGTGATTGTCGTTGACCCGCCGCGCAAAGGCTGTGATGAGGCGTTGTTGACGACGATTTTGGAGATGCAGCCGGAGCGAGTGGTTTATGTTTCTTGTAATCCTTCTACGTTAGCGAGGGATTTGAAGGTGCTCGCTGACAGTTACGCGGTGAAGGAAGTACAGCCGGTGGATATGTTTCCGCATACGGGGCATGTGGAGTCGGTTGCGTTGTTGATCAGGAATAATACAGATGTTAAATAACCTTATAAATAAAGGGCATGTTGAATAGGACAGCTTGTCAAAATTATTGGTACAGAGGTTGTTTATTGGTATTGGTGATAAATTGGTGTTAAACATCAGCAATAACTAGCCCAAAGAAGCGTATTTCCTCATATATATTAAATATTGATAGTGTACCTGTTATAGTCAACTGTAAACAAAGAACCTGAACGATTGCAATCAATCACTCGGGTTCTTAAGCTTCTTTTGGATTATTAAGTCGAATAATTTGATAAAACTTATTGGCAGCTTTTCTATCTGCTTTTGATAAGACATGCCCGTAAATGTTCATGGTCGTGGTGATGTTGGCATGTCCCAATCGTTCTGAAATAATTTTCGCATGAACGCCTTTGTTATTCAAAAAGGTAGCCGATTTGTGACGCAGATCATAAAACTTGATGTATTTTAATTTGTACTTTTTAAACAAACCTCGGAACCACATATACGGACTTTCTGGGTAAAATGCTCTTCCAAATTGATTAAAAAACACAAAGAAATGTTCTTCGTCGCGAGTCCCCACTAATTTATCCCAATCTTGAGTGCAGAACTTATAATATTCCTTCAACTCAGATTGGACACCATCAGTCAAGCTAATCTTACGTAAGGACTTCCCGTTAATAAAGTTAGTGATGCTTTGTTTCACATGGATAATACCAGCTTCTAAATCAATATGTTTCCATTCAAGACCTACGAGTTCGCCGCGTCGAAGGCTTGTGGTTAATGCGAGTGTGATCATCATTCTCCAATAGTACGGCTCGCATTCCAAAGCTTTACACAATATTCTGTATCAGAAATTGCAAAGTACTTAAATGTATCAACGAATAGCATTTATGCAATGGCTCGAGAGAAGCAGATCCCTCATGTTCGTATTCGTAGAAGAATTATGTTTCCAATGGATATTATCGAAGAATGGTTAAGAAATCAGTAATAGACATAGAGAGGGTTATCCCTGATGTTTACTTATAGATTTCTAAAAAGAACGAGGATCATTTTATTGATTCTTGTTTTTTATTTAAGGACTCAAAGGTGTTACTAACTATTAGTGATAAGTTACACAGAAAATAGTGAATTCGACTTTCAGTTGTCAATACACTGTTGAGGTAACTGATTCGTCACCAATCGTAAAAAAACTCCAAGATCGAACCATATCTTATGATAAAGTTATTGTTCTCTTGAAGGTGTTTAATTTGTCTCACGCGTTATAGACTCGTTCAAGTTGTAAACGACGAGGTATCAAGGAATATTCCGTTCTTGGATATCATGAAGATTAGCTACGAGTACAAGGGCTCTTTGATAATGCTCGAAAAGAAACACGAAGTCTGACTTCAGGTTTTTCTCGAATTTTTTTAATTGGGGGCGTATGAAGTAATAGACAGTAGAAAGAATGAAATAATAACGTATTTCATTTTGGTATTTAAGTACCAAAATGAAATATCTATTGATGTGAATTATCTACGATGCTATATTTTAGGTATGATAACAGTGAGTTGTTTTGCAAGGGGGTTATAAAGATGCGTAACGACAAGCGGATGAACCATATTTGGAATCGTTTTAATGCATTGCGGGGATATACTGCTCAGTCAGAGTTGCCTGTTGCATTGTTCCTTTTGAAAAAGACAAAAGAGGAGTTTGTATCCAATTCAAAAAAACCTACTGAGCAGAAAGCTTATGAAGTGATGCTTTCAATATCGAATAGTTGTGGAATGAAAAATCCATATCCGGATTCAAAGGCGTTTTTTGGTGCTTTTATGGCTATGGATGATGAAGATATTGATTGGGAAATGGCTCTTGCATCTGCAGATCATAAAGAGATGTTTTATATACCGAAAGTGCTGATTACCGAATTTGAAAAACACTTTAATCCAAACACTAAGACGGTATTGATTCCTGAAGCAGAAAAATTTGTACCTTACCTTACTGAATTAGTAAGCCGACATTCTGATTGCGAATTCTACATAACTACCATGAATAGTGTGAGTAAAGTTCTTTTTGATGAAATGTTTAAGGAGCATGTGAATGTAATTGTCGAACAGACTAGTATTTATGATTACGAGTTTTCAGCAAGGAAGTTTGATTTAATTCTGGCGGTACCTGTATTTGGGGCAAGAGAACGCGGAGAAGATAATGGAGATTTCATTTGTAGGGAATATGAAATGATAGCTGTAGAGAACTTGCTCTTACATCTGAATAGTTCGGGTGTATTAGTGATTGTATTACCAGCTAGAATAACCTTTGCTGCGGGCTCAATTAAGGACTTAAGAGATTTTATACAGGGCATGTATAAACTAGAAGAAATAGCTGAGCTACCAGCCGGGATTTTTGCATCTACCGCTATTAAAACCTATATGTTTACGATCACCACAGGCCGAACAGAAGATGTAATGATTAAAAGATATGATGCTGCTACAAGCAACATCAAAAAAAATGGAATAGATGAATTGGTTCTCATTGATGATACATTTGTTATGTTGGACGAGTTAATGGAAATGGGTTATTGGAATGTTGATCATATCTTTGGGATGGTGGATGAAGATTGGCAACGTTATCAGAACTCAAGCATTAAAAAAGAAGAACTAGGTAATGTTGCTGAAGTTTTTCGCGGAAAGGCGATCAGCAAGAAAGATGCTAATGGTAGCATTGGAGTCGTAAATATATCGAACCTAAATGATTTTGACATTGATTATGAGGGTCTTGATCACATCGAAGAGGAAGAACGTAAAGTTGCGAATTACTTACTTAGAGATGGGGATTTACTATTGCCAGCACGGGGAACAGCGATCAGAATAGCAGTTTTTAAAGAACAGAAGTATCCTTGCATCGCGTCATCGAACATCATTGTAATAAGACCGAATGAAAAACTGCTTTTAGGGACGTACTTAAAAGTTTTTTTGGATAGTCCTATGGGGAACAAAACCTTAGCAGGAAAGCAGCAAGGGACAGTCGTCATCAATATTAGTTATAAAGACTTGAAGTCGCTAGAAATTCCGTTGCTTAAGGTTGAAGAACAAAAAATGATTACAGAAGAATATGAACAGGAACGTTCCAGATATGTAGAAAGCATTCGTCTTGCTGAAGATAGATGGAATGGAGTAATGGAGCGACTTCAAAATAGTATTTTGAAGGTGAAAAAATAAAATATTTGACTTAGATAACTGTGATGTAAGAAAAGTATCAGCCCGGCACCAGGGGAGGAAATTACATGATCGGAGCTATAATTGGCGATATTGTCGGTTCCAGATTTGAATGGAATAATCATCGATCGAAAAATTTTGAGTTTTTAACATACAAGTGCTTTTTCACTGACGACTCGGTGATGTCATTAGCTATTTGTGATGCACTTATGAGCTGTAAACGTGATTATAGAGACTTGGGCGACCAAGCTGTTAAATCCATGCAAGTTATTGGGAGACACTATCCGAATTGCGGGTATGGAGAGAGATTCTATAAATGGATGTATAGTAATACTCCTGAGCCATACAACAGTTTTGGTAACGGTGCTGCAATGAGAGTTAGCGCCTGTGGTTATGTAGCCAATTCCATCGAAGAGGCTAGATTACTTTCGCACAAGGTGACAGCTATAACACATAACCATCCTGAGGGGATAAAAGGCGCTGAAGCTACTGCGGTTGCAGTTTATCTGGCTCTTAGCGGGAAAAATATCTTGGAAATTCGTGATTATGTTGATAAGCACTACTACCCCATGAATTTCTCGCTCGATGGAATCCGGGAAACGTATCAATTTAACGAAGCTTGCCAAGAAACAGTTCCGCAAGCACTTGTTGCTTTCTTCGAGTCTTCCAATTTTGAAGATGCAATCCGTAACGCTGTCTCTGTTGGTGGAGACAGTGATACGTTGGCAGCAATTACTGGAGGCGTGGCAGAAGCCTACTACGGTGTGCCGACACATATCAGGAAACATGCATTGACATTTCTTGATGAACGGCTTCTGAGGATATTGCTTGAGTTCGAAAATCTATATCCCGCAAAGATGGAAAAGATACAGTCTTCAGGGAGCGTCAGCATTAAAGAAGAGTCAGTCGGAGCCAAATTAAAAACTGGAGGTAGAGAAGAAATGATCCAATCAGCAATGGATGCTGCTGATGAAGCACTAAAAAATAGTACTTCAGAGCCTGAAGAAACAACAAGCCAAAAGCTATTTTCTCACCTTTTTGAAGCCTGCAATATTCTGCGTGGTCCAATTAATCAGGATGAGTATAAAAGCTATGTAACGCCTATTCTCTTTTTTAAACGATTATCAGATGTCTATGATGAAGAAACACAAGCTGCATTAGAGGAATCTGGTGGTGATGAAGAGTTTGCTAGTTTTCCAGAAAACCATCGATTCATTATTCCTGATGGCTGCCATTGGCAGGACGTTCGCGAAGTTAGTGAGAACGTCGGGGTAGCAATAGTCAATGCAATGAACGGCATTGAACGTGCTAACCCAGATACACTCTATGGCGTTTTTTCTAGTTTTGACGACGCAAACTGGACTGATAAAAACAAACTGTCAGATGAACGCTTAAAGGATCTCATTGAACACATGTCAGAAATTAAAGTAGGCAATGAAAATTACTCATCTGATGTGATGGGAGATAGTTATGAATATTTAATTAAGAAATTTGCTGATCTTTCAAAGAAAAATGCAGGCGAATTCTATACACCCCGAGCAGTTGTAAAATTAATGGTCAAAATCCTAGATCCGAAGCCAGGTGAGACTGTTTATGATCCTGCTTGTGGTACTGGTGGTATGTTGATCGAAGCGATACGTAACGTACATGATGATAAAAGCACGTATGGTAGGATTTATGGACAAGAAAAGAACTTAGCAACTTCAGCGATCGCAAGAATGAACCTTTTTCTACATGGAGCAAGAGATTTTAAGATTAAACAAGGTGATACTTTAAAGTCGCCTCTTTTCATACATCGTGGAGAATTACAAACTTTTGACTGTGTAGTTGCGAACCCACCGTTTTCATTAAAAGTTTGGGGTGCGGATCAATTTGCCTCAGACATTTATGGTCGTAATTTATGGGGGACCCCTTCTGATTCCAGTGCGGATTTTGCTTGGCTACAGCATATGGTGCAATCTATGGATAAAAAGAATGGGCGTTGTGCGGTCGTTCTTCCGCAGGGAGTCCTCTTCCGCGGAGGTAGAGAAGGAGAAATTCGTAAACAACTAATCGAATCAGACAAGTTAGAATGTGTCATTACTTTGGTAAGTGGCTTATTTTACAGTACAAGTGTATTGGCATGTATTCTGATTTTAAACAACAATAAAGTACAAGAACATAAAGGGAAAGTCTGTCTGATTGATGCATCAAAGATTTATACTGCGCAAAGAGCTCAAAATATAATGACAGAAAAAGATGTAGAGGAAGTTTATAATCTTTTCAAAAACTATGATTCTGTTATTGAAAAAGCTAAGGTAGTGTCTATTGAAGATATAAAATTAAAAGAGTTTACACTCTCTGTTAACCACTATATTGAAAAAGCAGCAATGGAAACTAAATGTCCTCAAGAAGTCAAAAGGGAATTTTTAGCGGCGTTAGATGAAGTAATTGAAGCAGAAGAAAACTTAAAATCCTTATTGGTAGAAGGGGGATACATTAGTGAGTAATAGAATTACGCTAGACGAGCTGAAATCATATTTATGGAATTCAGCAGTATTTTTACGAACTCATATTGATGCAGGTTCATATAAGCAATATATTTTTCCACTTATGTTTTTCAAAAGAATTTGTGATGTATATGATGAAGAATGTGCAGAAATTCTTGAGGAATATGACGGAGATGAGGATGCAATCGAGTGGGAAGAAAATCATAGATTCATTGTTCCGAAAGGTTTTCACTGGAATGATGTCAGATCAGTATCAGAAAATGTGGGCGTTGCAATTGTAAATGCATTTCGAGCTATTGAAAAAGCAAATCCTGAAAAATTACAAGGTGTTTTTGGGGATGGTGCTTGGACCAATAAAAACAGATTACCTGATAAATTACTTAAAGACCTTATTGAGCATTTCTCTTCAAAAACGCTCAGTATGAAAAATTGTCCTGAGGACGAACTCGGACAAGGTTATGAATATTTGATCAAGAAATTTGCTGATGATAGTGGGCACACTGCTCAAGAATTTTATACAAATCGTACCGTCGTTCATCTTATGACAGAGATGCTTAAACCGCAGTCTGGCGAAGGTATTTATGATCCTACCTGTGGTAGCGCAGGTATGCTTATTTCAGCCATTGCTTATTTGAAGCAACAAGGACTTGAATGGAGAAATGTAAAAGCATACGGGCAAGAGATCAACGCTCTTACATCTGCAATTGGAAGGATGAATTTGTTTTTACACGGTGTAAAGGACTTTCATATAGTAAATGACGATACTTTAAAGAAACCTGCTTATGTGGAGCATGGTGAGTTAATGCAGTTTGATTTAGTGTTAGCGAATCCACCATATTCGATTAAGCAATGGGATAGAGAAGCATTTTCAGCTGATAAGTATGGCCGGAATTTTCTCGGTACACCACCTCAAGGAAGGGCTGATTACGCGTTTTTTCAACATATTTTGAAGAGCCTTAATCCAAATACGGGTAGATGTGCAATTTTATTTCCACATGGTGTTTTGTTTAGGGATGAAGAAAGAGAAATGCGTGAAAAGCTTGTAAGAAGTGATTTGGTCGAATGTGTAATTGGGATCGGGAAAAATCTATTTTTCAATTCACCGATGGAGGCATGTATTATTATCTGCCGAACGAGAAAAGCACATTCTCGTAAAGGACATGTATTGTTTATTGATGCAAAAAATGAAGTAACTCGAAAAAATGCAGAGAGTTATTTGGAAGAAGATCATATACAGAAGATAGCACAAACTTACACCGAATTTAAAGTTCAAGATGGTTTTTCAGCAATTGCCACAGTAGAACAGATTATCGGATATGACAGTAAGCTGAGTATTCCGCTTTATGTAAATGGGTCTAACAGCGTTGAAGATCAGGAGACGTTATATTCTGTGGAAGAGGCACTGGATGGATGGCTTGCTAGCAGTGATACTTTTAGAGAATCTTATGAGACTTTGAAATACATGCTTTTTGAAAATGGTGGTGATGAAAATGCCTAAATATAGATTTGAAGATATTGCATTTAATATAACTCAAAAAAGAAAGCCAACATCAGATGATATGAAAACATATATCGGACTAGAACATTTAGATAGCGGCAGTCTTTCTGTTACACGATGGGGAAGCGACGTGCCAATAAAAGGCGATAAACTTCTAATGCAAAAGGGAGATATTCTTTTTGGGAAAAGGAATGCCTATTTAAGAAGAGCAGCTATTGCACCCCATGATGGGCTCTTTTCTGCTCATGGGATGATTCTGCGGCCTAATGAGAAAGTAATCTCAAGGAAGTTGTTTCCTTTTTTCATTTGTTCGGATTATTTCTTTGATGCAGCTATTAGAATTTCAGTTGGATCATTGTCGCCTACTATTAATTGGAGTGCGCTTAAAGAACTTGAATTTATACTTCCTCATATGAACAAGCAAGAAAAACTCGCTGATCTATTATGGGCTGCTAATGATACAAAAGAAGCTTACAAGAGATTGCTTTATCTCACTGATGAGCTTGTCAAATCGCAATTTATCGAGATGTTTGGGGATCTTACTAGAAAATCGAATGACTGGTCATACAGCCCATTAAGAGAACACGCTGACATATTAGCTGGGAATCCTTTTGATAGCTCAGGGTATGTAGATAATGGCATTAACATTTGTGGCGGACTTATTATAATGCCTGACAGAATTGCATGGGAAGAAGCTAAGAAGTGGCCCTCTACCGAAGGACTAGATAAGTATTTACTTCAAGAAAGGGATATTGTACTTGCTATGGATCGTCCATGGATTTCTAGTGGTTTTAAAATAGCTATGATAAAGCAATCCGAATTGCCGGCATTATTAATACAACGAACTGCAAGAATTCGTAGTAAAGACTTGAACCAGCAATATATCCTATGGGTTCTAAAAAGTGATGCCTTTTTAAAGCATTGTAATATCACACAAACGACGGTACCACATATTTCGATGGGAGATATTAAAAATTACAACATTCCTATACCACCGATTAGTCTTCAAAACCAATTTGCTGATTTTGTCCAACAGACCGATAAATCAAAATTTGAATTAAAACAGAATATTGAGAACCTGGAAACCACTATTAAAGCCTTAATGTTGAAGAACTTTGGTTAATTGAACATAGATTTTGTTAAAGATTGGAGGCGCATTTGATGTTTAATGAAGATAATACGATTGAACAACTGGTAATCTCAACACTTAAGAGTAATGGGTGGAAGTATGTATCATCCGAAGAATTGCCACGCGAATACTCGGATGTAATGGTTGAATCTATGGTTAAAGAGGCGCTCATCCGCCTTAATCCTGAAATTGCTGAAGAACCATCCCGCGCAGATGAAGTTATCTATAAACTGCGTACGTTAATATTGACTGTTCAGCCGCACAACCTAATAACGCAGAATGAAATGTTCAAGAAGATGGTTTTTGAAGAGAATTCCTACCCATTCGGCAAAGATGGACGAATGATTCCAATTCGATTCTTCGGAACGATGACCAAAGCAGACTTAGAGCTGAACGAATATGTAGTCACAAACCAATGGGTATATCCACAAAAAGAGAATGGTAAAAGGCTTGATATTGTTCTTCTGATTAATGGATTTCCTGTGGCGATTGGCGAGTTGAAAACACCTGTTCGTAATTCTATAACCTGGTTGGATGCTGCTGGAGACATAGCTGCATATGAAAAAAGCATACCAGGCATGTTTGTAACTAACATATTCAATTTTGCTACAGAAGGCAAATGTTATAGATATGGTTCAGTTTGCATGCCAATTGGAATGTGGGGTCCATGGCATACTCCGGATCATAAAAGTGAAGGAAGTCTTGCTGATGTAAAAATCAGTGTTGAAGATATGATTACACCTGACAAGGTCATGGACATTTTTCAGTTTTTTACAGTATTTGCAACAGATAAAAAGTATCGCAAATATAAGGTCATTTGCCGTTATCAACAATATGAGGGTGCGAATCTTATTGTGGAACGCGTAATGGCTGGATACCCAAAACAAGGTCTTATCTGGCATTTCCAGGGTTCTGGCAAATCATTGCTGATGGTTTTTGCAGCACAGAAACTTAGAATGATACCTGAATTAAACAATCCAACAGTAGTTATAGTTGACGACCGAATTGACCTAGAGACGCAGATAACTGCTACATTTAACGCATCAGATATTCCTAATCTCGTCAGTCTTGGTTCAAAGGACGACTTAGAATCCTTCTTTTTAGGAGACCAGAGAAAGATTGCAATTACAACTATCTTTAAATTTGGTGATATTAAAAAGGAACTAAACCCTAGAGACAATATCATTCTTATGGTTGATGAAGCTCATAGAACTCAGGAAGGTGATCTAGGTAGTAAGATGCGTCTTGCTCTTCCGAATGCGTTTTTCTTTGGCCTTACAGGTACACCGATTAATCGCATTGATAGAAATACTTTCAATACATTTGGTGCAGTTGAAGATAAGAGTGGATATATGAGCAAGTATTCCTTCTCGGACTCAATCCGCGATCATGCGACACTGCCATTGAATTTCGAACCGGTTCCAGTTGACCTGCATGTTGATAGAGAAAAGCTCGATGCTGAATTTGAAGCATTAACAAAGAATTTATCTAAAGAAGATAAAGCAGAGTTATCTCGAAGGGTCAACATGAAAGCAATTATGTATGACCGCAAGCGTATCAGAAAGGTATGCGAACATATATCCAAGCATTATCAGGGGAAGATTGAACCGAACGGATACAAAGGTCAGGTTGTTTGTTATGACAGAGCGTGTTGCCTTATGTATAAAGAAGAACTTGATAAATTGCTAGGTCCGGATGCAACTACAATCGTTATGGACACCAACAATGACAAAGAAGATAAATATAAAGCCTATAAACGTGATAGGGACGCAGAAGGAAAGATTTTAGACAGATTTAGAGAACCTAACGACCCCCTGAAGCTCGTAATAGTAACGTCAAAGCTTCTTACTGGTTTTGATGCACCTATATTGCAAGCTATGTATCTTGATAAGCCAATGAAAGATCATAACTTGCTGCAGGCCATCTGTCGTACTAACAGAACCTATGATGAAGGTAAGACACACGGTTTAATTGTTGACTACATAGGTATTTTTGATAATGTAGCAACAGCTTTGGACTTTGATGAATCGAGTATGAAAAAGGTCATTTCGAATATTGAAGAGGTCAAAAAGCAGATCCCTGCACTAATACGTAAGTGCTTGAGTTATTTCATGGGAGTAGACCGTACAATAGATGGTTGGGAAGGTTTGATTGCTGCACAAGAATGTTTGCCAACTAATAAAATCAAAGACGAATTTGGAGCCGATTATAAAGTGCTCAATAGAGCGTGGGATGCGCTATCACCAGATCCGTTTCTGAATTCAATGAAATACGATTTTCAATGGCTGACAAGAGTATTCGAATCGGTGAAACCTACTGATGGAAGAGGAGGGTTGATTTGGGCTTCACTCGGAGCGAAGACATTGGAATTGGTTCATGAGAATCTGCAAGTCGGAGAAGTACATGATGATATGGAAATTCTTACAATGGATGCAGATTTAATCGATGAATTTATTGAAAAACAAAAGGACTTGAGAAAGACAACGATCAAAGTCGAAATTGATTTGGTCGCGAAAATTCGAAAACACAGTAATGATGTTAAATTCGTTAAGTTGGGAGAAAAACTTGAAAATCTCCGTGAGAAACACGAACAAGGGCTCATAACCAGTATTGAGTTTCTAAAACTGCTATTAGAACTTGCGCGGGAAGCGGCAGAAGCTGAAAAAGAAGTAGTGCCTGAGGAAGAATTAGACAAAGGCAAGGCAGCATTGACAGAGCTATTTGATGGTGTGAGGAATTCAAAGACGCCAATTATAGTCGAGCGAATTGTTGGCGATATAGATGATATCGTTAAGATTGTACGTTTCGATGGTTGGCAGGGTACAACTGCAGGAAAACAGGAAGTGAAGAAAGCTCTTCGGAGTGTTGTCTGGGTCAAATACAAAATTAAAGACAAAGAAGTCTTTGATAAAGCCTATCAGTACATTGAGCAGTATTACTAATTCGAAGAATTAAAGTTGGGAAACAGATCATTCAGTGATGATCAGTAGTATTGTTGTTATTGAAAAGGTCGAAAATTAATTCAAATAGGACCAGATGTGATGAAAATCCGGCAGAACCATCCTTACTAATGAAATGACAGTTGTTGCATATGAGATTTCAAAAAAGGTGTTTGAGGGTTCTGCCGGGCGAACTGAAGGCAAAGATGAAAGGAATATGTAAACGATAACTAATCTGTATTGTGAAGATTCTGCGTTTAAGTCACCGGGTGTAGAGTAAGAAGGTCTGGAGATGGTCGAATGCCTAAGGATAATCAGAAAAACAAAGTTCAGTTCTGCCGCGAGCTTGGTGCAATAGTTTAGGAGATACTCAGTAGCAGTAAAGAATAATTATCTATCTTTGAAGAACTTTTTGACCTGTATAAGCCGAAATCGCAAGAGGATGCCAATAAATTTTACAATCTAAGATTCGATTTACCAGATTCTGCAGATTTACTGTGTGCTCTCATTTTTTATTTAAACTACCATTAATATTCTATTAAGAAATTTTAAATATTTCCGTACAAGAGCCAAAAGAGGCCCTGGGATTACCCCTAACTTACAGAAAAAAAGCCGAGAGCTCAGTCCCAGCTTTTTGGCAGTCATGCATTAGTCGTCTGATTCATCCTGAAGACGCACTATAAAAGGCGTCCTTTTTTCTTACTCTTCCTCCTCAATGGGTCGATCCCAAAACTCAATTCCGTCATGCTCAATAAGTTGTTCCAGCAGCTCTGTGAACGTCAGATCTATGTCTATAGTATCGTCTGGTAGTATCGATCCAACCCATGTGAGGTACCCTTTGCCACTATGTATTCTGTCTTGATCCACACATATTCAGCTATTTGAGTTATCTCTCCAAACGATAGGATAGTAAGGATGGTCGATGCTGTAGGCTTTACAGTACCCAATGACGAGTTCGGCACTTAGCACATCATAACCCCCAGAGTTCTGCTTGGCGCTCTTGAATAGTGTTGCACTTTCGTAGTGGCTTAAAAAACTGACGTAATCCTCTGGTAACTCAAACGATTTTAATTTCTCCTTTGTATCTGTGATAGATTCGTTCGAGATGTAGAATGTAAAATGATAGTCCTCGTTTTTGATATGCACGTTCCCGTCTACACTTGTCCTACTTCCCCCTGATTTTACTAATGAGGGCTTCAAAAGGATTACTCACAGGATCACATCCTTCAATGAGAGTAAGGACTGTCAATTGAATGACAGTCCAATTTTTCTACCTTGATATTAAAGACATCCAACCCTTTAAAAGAGCACATATAACAATTTTCTGTATCCGAGGTAACTTCTATAAAATTTGCTTTCCCGTCGGCACTGTACTCTATGTGAAAGTAGGGGGCAGATTCAATCTGTTTAGAGTAAGCTTGAATGAGTGCTTCCATATCTTCCTTACAACTAGACAACTAGAGAAGTCCCTCTGAAACGTTGATGTATCAAGAGTTTCGATTTTAAAAATGGGGTGTCTCTCAGTCGAAAAAATCGACTTTTGAAACAGCCCCTTCTTTATTTCCACTTACCAAGTCCAAAACTCTGTTCCTTGTGCAATTATTAATCTTTCTAACCAAGTTTCAAAAGTCATATTTAAGTAATAACCTTCTGAGGTTGATACATCATCATGATTAAAACACACTAAATAGTTGTTCTGACCGGACGCAACTTGATTAGAGTCAATAAAAATGTAATCGCTATTGTTGATCGAGATAGGATACCAATGTTTAGGCATATAATCTAAGTGACTATTCTTAATTTCATCCAGACTCAGTAACTCATATCCTCCACCATACCTTACACCTTCGAATAGCCATGCTCCATTATGGATTAGGAGAAAATTCTTATAGTCAGTTGGTAAGTGCCAGTGAGTGTCTCTTAAGAACTCTTCAATCATCCCTGCTGTAGCAGGAGGGTTAAATGTAAACTGGGCTGTATCAACTTTTCCATTCCTATTTTGCACTAATAATCGATTACTATTATCGAGTCTTTTTTTTAACCCTTCCAATACCAATTCAGATAAATTGTTCTTCAAGGAGAATCACCTACTATTCTTTAATAGTCATCACCAGAAGGTACATATTTGCCATAACTAGCCCACCAAGGAGTAACCTCTTTTCGGTGGAAGTCTTTTGGTAACGGAATTAAATTATCCTAGCTGTTATCCCCACCATATGCAAAAGGAGAGATTGAGTCCACTCTTGGGTATGCCAAGCATTTCACGAAAAATAAGCGGAGATGGATTGGCGGACTGAAAAAGTGGGGCGGAGAACCCCTCTTTTTTGTGCTAATGTGCTACCTACTACAAATGAAACACTATCAGTTGAAAGTAGAGAGTGGGTCATGGCTGCTACCAAAGTAACTGAATAGGTGCATCTATTCGGCATGTCTTGTATGTATCTGGTTTATCGCCAAACATGTTCCCCTAACCAAAAATAAGATTCACCAACGATTTAATAATCCAAATGCTCATAACAATAGCAAAGTATTCAAGTATAATAAACTTCCAAGTAGCATTATGCTTACTTAATCCATACCTAAACAAAATTGATAAAGAATATGCCTCCAGCAATTTCAAGTAGCTCTATGAAACTAAAGACAGATTCGCTCATATACCTTTACCACCCTTGAATAACCTAAATTATACCAAAAATGAAAAGGATGCCCATAAGACATCCCTACATTTTCTTTCAAATCTACTAATCCACTACCCAATGATCTACTTTAACTGTTCCATCCTTCTCAACCTCAAAACGGGCACGATACTCTCAGCTATAATCTTTCCCGGTTTCGCTAATGTAAATGAGGGAAATCTCTGTACCACTTTTCGGGACTGACGCTGAAATAATATCACCCCAAAGAGGTACTTTTTCTTGTTGCATCCATACTAATGCTCCTAGTGCATAGTCGCCATACTGAAATGGTTTTTCAAAGCGATCTTTTAGCTTTAATAATATTACCATATATGGAATTTTTATACCAATTTTGAAACTGACATAAGTTCCAGCCCCTTCTACTGCTTTTTGTGCAAACTTTCCACTGTACTGATTCCACCTGTGAACGCTTGCCAAAATGTTGACCACTTTGATCAACATAAAGTTACCCACATGGAAGACTAAACACACATCATTATTTTCACACCTATTAGCAAATGTTTTTGCTGAGCCAATGCTCGTCAAGGACTTGCCTAGCAAGGGGTTTACCCTTTATCCTTGACGAGCATTGGTGCAGGAAATAAAAAGCTACTTTGTGTGAAATGAAGTATCGTAGGTGGTCAACTCGAAGATGAGTGTTTAAATATTTATATATTGGGAAATTATTAAGTCGCTTAACGAACGGAAAGTAGCGTATGCTAAGGTGTTGTAGTTTTACCAGCCAGTCGGAGGCCAATAGAACGTTGCTCTGTCCCTCTAATCGAATGCATTTTTCATTTAAACTACCAGTAATATTACTATTAAGAAATTTTAAATATTTCCGAACAAGAGCCAAAAGCGGAGCCGGGATTCCCCCCAACATACAGAAAAAAAGCTGAGAGCTTACTCCCAGCTTTTTGGCAGTCATGCATTAGTCGTCCGATTTCATCCTGAATTACTCTTCCTCCTCATGGAACGGAATCCAGAATTCCTTCCCCTCATGCTCGATGAGCTTATCCAGCCATTCTGTAAATGTCAGATCAATGTCAATCGGATTATCAGGGTCCATCGATTCGATCCATGTGAGGTAGCCGTTTCCGCTATCAAGTCGGTCTTGATCTACGCATATACAACCTAGCGAGTGGCTACTCCATGCGATAGGATAGTAAGGGTGATCTATGCTGTATCCTTTCCAGTATTCAATAACATTGTGAGGGTCTAATATCGTGAAGAGACTGCTGCCAAATTCTAAATCGCGAAATAATACGGCTCTGTTGTACTGAGAGAAGTAGCTCACATAATCCTCGGGTAGCTCAAATGACTTTAGTTTCTCTAACTCTGCGGCAGAGTCAGTAGGCATTTGAAAAATAAACTCAAATTCTTCACCGATAATATGCAAATCACCGTTCAATTGCTCTCTTCTTCCCTTGATCTTGTCTAAAATACGGTTAAAAGAAATGCTCACGGAGTATTCACACCCTTTCTAATGAAAATACGGACTACCATCCCACAGACGGTAGTCCATTTTTCTCAATTCTTCCGGTAACTCTCCCACCACTCAGTTACTTCCCTATGTGGCAGAATGTAATCGTTTTTTCTATCCTTTTTGAGAAGAGGAATCAGGTTGTCGAAATGGTTCCTTCCATAATATTCTAGCGGAATCATATGATGGATTTCAACATCATCCCAAGCGAAATATTGAGGTTGACCGAAGTAACCAACGTAACGTCTCTCGAAGTCCTTTCTATACCCCGAATCTCGCTCCCTCTTCTGAGGTACCATGTCAGCGTCCGGTTTAATTAACTTGATGTTTGACTGCGGATCGACGTAATCAGGGTAAATATCGCCTTTATTGTTAGTCAGGATCTTTTCTACCTCCCTCAAAGGAGCGATAGGCGAGGAGCCCCCTCCCAGGTATCTAACAACTCCTTCCAATTTTCCTGACCACCAGTAAGTCTCCGCATTAACGCGTACCCTATGCGTAGATAGGTTCTCGTAAGGGGGGTTAAAATACAAACTTCCGTTTTTTTCTACGTTATATTTCCCGTCCTCTTTTGCTGAACGGATGATAGTGTGAGTAGCGTCTACAGAGGCTACTCTGCCTACCACGGCGATTACTTTAACGGTCGAGTATACGTCACCACCAGCCCAGTCGGACGTCATCTGGTGATCAAAGAATACTCCATCAATGCTAGGACGCCAACTCCTTGGCTCAACCTCGTCAGTGTCAGATTCAGCAACCTTGGCAACTTTGTCGGCACTATTGTAAGAGAAGGCACCGAAGTCAAAGATAGAGTCATCTTCTTTTTCAACTGGTGCTGCATTAGGGCTATACACCATTTGACGCTTTCCGATGACTTCATCCGCTGAGCTGTTCTCTATTATAGTTACGTTTTTGCTTTCAAGAATACGTGGTTCATTGATGGCCTCTGCCAATTCCTCAAGTGTTACCCCCTCCGCCAGTTGTATGGGAAGGTTTTCGAAATCAACGACTTCTTCTGTCTCGGCAATTTCCTGTATACTTTCAGCAGATGCTGGCGTCAAGACTGACACAGGAGCAACTAGCAATGAGAACACGACAAAAGGCACTAATACTCTTTTGAATTTCTTCATAGGCTTCCCTACTCCTCTTTAAAAATTAGTCTCTAAAATTAATTATCCGAGTTCTTCGAACAAATGCTCCGCTATGTTTTTTAGGTCTATTTCGTAAGAATCTCCTTCTTCCGAATCTGAACATCTCGTGATAGAGTTAAAAAGAGGAGTTTAAAGCAGCTCCTATAAAAGGGCGTTCCTGTTGCCGGGAAGCAAAGGGGGAACGTCCTTTCTTGTCGATTTGCCTTCTCAAAACAAGTCCATTCACTTTTGAAATTTTCCTCCTTTCTGATAAGTAAGATTTCTTCGTTGACACTCTAAGATGTACTTGTCTAGTTCTTGACTTATCTTCAACATATCGGAGTCTGTCAGTTTACCCTGTTGTTTGAAGACTTCTTTAAGCTGATATTGTAGATTCTTGATGATTTGTGTAAGGTCTTCGTTGCCTACTTCTGGCCATTCAACCATCGTTATCTGTCCCCCATAGTCTCACCCCCTTATTCTCACTCTAGCACGTATATCACAAAAACTATGGAAAAAATTACCTTGATACATTTGACATCATTCGATAATTTCCGCAAATCGCAGTCGAAATATGTCTGTGTGTTTTTGTTGATTCACAAACATCGACTTGCTATAATCCTACTCGATTGCATTGTAAAAAAATGGAAGTTTTTGTTGTGGGGGGAATATAGTGCAAAAGAAAACAATTGGGGATATGTTGTCTGAGAGCCG
This sequence comes from Brevibacillus sp. HB1.1, assembly GCF_013332445.1. Classification (NCBI taxonomy): domain Bacteria; kingdom Bacillati; phylum Bacillota; class Bacilli; order Caryophanales; family Paenibacillaceae; genus Brevibacillus; species Brevibacillus sp. HB1.1. Next base: position 223,177 of record NZ_JABMIV010000003.1, read on the forward strand.
AAGAAATGAAGGCTTGTCTTTTGCTGAGTTAGAAGATAGAACTGGTGTAAGTAGAGGCGTACTACAGAAGATTGAGAGTGGAGAGACAAAACGCCCTGAATTTAAAACAGTGAAGTCCATAGCCGCTTTATTTCCATACCCGTATGAAGAAATTATTGAAGGATACCTTGAGGAAGAGACTAGGAGTGAAACGTTATTTGAAATTCTTCAAGAAGTTATTCAATGTGATCATACTTCACTAGTCGAAAGAGTTTCATTGAAATTTCTTCAATCCCCTAATGAAAAGATTGAGAAGGCATTGGAGCGACTGTATAACTTCTCTGATTCGACTGTTGTAATAGTAATAAATAACGAAATACGCTTAGCTCTCTTTAAGGTCATCGCAAATTATGCACGACAGTGCGGAGAGCCGAAATACATTGCAAAAGCTTTATTTAAGAAATATCTAATTGAACGAAATGATCTCAAAAAACTAAAGGAAACCTTTTGCAATGGGGAGGAAATTTTACACTATGTTGACTTCCTATCCCATGATGAAAAGATTACATTTTATTATAGAATGGCGCTTCATGCTCATAACATTGAGGACTATAACAAATGTATTGAACTGGGGAAAACAGGTCATCTCGAAGATAAGACAAGTAATACGTTAAAAGAACAGGTTGCTTTAGCTATATGCAACTCATACCTATTCTTAGGAAAATATAGTAACTTGGAAGAACACCTGAATATTTATGAAGAATTGAAGTACACGCAGATTATTAAACGGTTGAAGTTTTACCGCGCCATTATTCTATCTCGGACAGGGAAATATAGCGTTGCTATTCCTATGTTGTATCAGTGTGTAGAAGAAGTAACTGATAGTAATCGTTTACATCGAGTAAATATGCTTTTGGAAGCTTTATTTAAAGTCAATGATCTTGATTCAATTAGCAGTATTCCGGGGTCAGAAGAGAGTAAAATACTACTTCAGTACACCGATCCATATCAATATGCCGAACTAGGAAGGTACTACAAATACAAAGGCAGATTTTTGGTTATGAGGGGGTGTTTTGATGAAGGAATGGAAGCTTATCTAAATAGTATATTACATTACGCTAAGATAAATGATTATAAAAGTATTTTGCAATGTTACAATGAGATACATTCTCATCATTACACACATGAAAAAATGATGAAATTGGAACTTATAGGAAATCTGAAAGAGGTATATAATGAAGTATATAAGGAAAGCGAAGCGAGGGATGAATGATGAAAAAGTTAGTAATGAATATTGTAACGTGTTCTGTTATAATGTCGTTTTCTGTCTTGACAGTAACTACTCCTAATGTTAGGAATGAAATTGAACATGGAACTAACGTTTCTCCAATAAAAACTATAAAGTTATATTCGGATAATCCCGGACATTAATAAACGAAATCCAAAGGGGAAAGTGATGAACAGGCTTCTCTTGCATATATTTATGACGGTGTTCTTAGTTGCTGTGCCTCTAACTATTCAAGCAAATGAGGTACAAAACATTCCAAACCATTCTCAAGTAATTTCCTATGGCACTGACCCAGGGTGGTAAAATCAGATTCTTTGTTCTTGTGTAACAAAAGCACTTTGACAACTATTGCCAAGGTGCTTTTATTCATCTTCTCTGCACAAATATCCACAATACTTATTGAGACGAAAAGGATGCATCTGTCGAGAGCTAATCTAGGATATTACTTAGCGAATACTGCCACATCGGGAGCTTGTCTATTTTGCTCACACCACACATGTGGAGACAGTGGTGAGACTTGACCTGATTTGAGTGTCGAAACACAAAATGTGTCAGCTAATGAGGTTGTAGAGAGTAGCAAAGTCACTAATGTTGAAGTAACATCGCAAACTGAAGAGAATAATGATGAAGTAACCGTACAAACAGAAGAGATGGTTCTGGATGAAAACCACTACGAAGATTTAACGTGAAGCACATGCTAAAGAAGTCTATTTTAAGAGAAAAGCAGAAATCGATGAGTTCTTCGAGTCTTGTTAACAGCATTGATGAGTATCTCTTGAAAACGCTTAGTTCTTAGAACTAGCGTTTTACAAATTAAATAAGATTAAAAATCGTCAAGTTCAGCCCATTCAAAATCATCATCTGTTAGCTGTCCTTTAAAATTCATTTTTTGCACGAAAGCGTCAACAGTATTTTTTAATGCTTCTTCGATACTTTTACTTGTTCCCAAACCAAGTACAGCCGGTTCATCATCAAGTCTCTTTACTCCAATATTTGTAATACCATAGAAATCTCCATCTTGTTCCCCAAATATTTTCACTTTGAACCTACCAGATGGAGTTCGTCCGGATCCAGTTTCCTTAATACGGAATTCTGCCACGCATTTGTCAATACCTCTTACTCCATTAATCTTAATATTCTTCCAGTTGGTCATTACTACTATCTCCCTGTTGAGTTCATTTGGTACGAAATAATTGTACCAGTTAACATATTAATTGTATCGTAACCTGTTGAAATCATTAGTGCTTTCCTATCAGACTACATGTTATGAGAGAAAGTAGTCATCAACTTGAAGATGAGCGTTTGCCCCAAAAATGGTCAACTTTTTGATTATCGTTTAAAGGTGTTATTTATTGGGAATTCCGAAGTCGCCTAACTACTCTTATTTCTACGTGAATGGAAATCTCAAGAAAACAGACTACGATAATGGTACAGATTATGCATCAGTCGATTACACGGCTAATGTTACAGCATTAATAAAAGCCAAAATCACATCGTCCCATTATGCCTACAACAAGATAGGTGATAAGGTGCCCGAAACGTCTGAGAGGGAATATTTTAAATAAAAGCATATAGGAGGTATTTGAGGTTATGAAAAAACGCAGTATAGCAATTTCGTGTCTTGTTTTAGCTGGTGCAATTTTCGCAGGTAGCAGTCTATACGCAAGTGAAGATGTTGAGCAGTACGAAAAAGGAAATCAAATGAAAACCCTTAATTCATTGGGGATCGAAGCAAAGTCCGATGATTTGGTAGCCATGAAAACTTTGACTGACGAAAATGGAAAAGAGTGGATTTATAACGAATTCACTAAAAGAGCGCCGCTAATGGATAAAATAGAAAATGAACGTTCTGTAGACGTGAAGGATGCCTTCATTGAAGTTCAGGACGAGATCATGCAGAAGCACGCAAAAGTAGGGGATACCATTCCGGTTATTCTTCTGGATGAAGAGTTAAAAGAAGGTTCTTTTTCGTTTAACAGAGAAGACGGTGAGGCTCTGATCTTCAAACTAAAATATAATGAAAAGAATGGAAAATGGGATTACGAGCAGGAAAAATAATCTCGAATTTGATTCAGTATGAATGTTGTACTACATGAAGCGTAGGAAAAGGCGACTCTAAAATTGAACGCATAACGTAAAAAAGCCCTCCTCGGGTTATTCCGAAGGAGGGCTTCGCCTTTTAGAATGCAGTTAAGATTTACTCAAAAGCTGGAGTGCAATGCAAAGTCAGACAGAGAGCACTTGGGGTCGTAAAACAAAAATAAAAAGTGCTACATGAACAAGCTCTCACTATAGGAGTTTACTTAAGACCCAATACAAATGGGTCTCGTTTTATTTTCGCTCTAGATTATTGATAAGCTCAACTACAGTACAAATCAATTGTGTCTAAAATGTGGAAACATCATAAGTGCAGGAATAAAGCTAAGAAATAATTTGAAGAGATTTATCAGATATGGTAAGTTATTGTAAGAAAAAGGAAATTCCAAATATTGTAATTTAATAAGCAAGGTCGAGCATCTTTTACTCAGTCATTTCAGTTCCATACTGGAAAGGGGGAAAGAAGTGCGCGAATCGTAATGGGAGAATAAGAAAAACCAATATAGTACTAGGAGTGAATTAAATGTTTAGCAGCAAACATATCAAAGGCATTGTAGCCAGTGTATTAGGAGTATCCTTAGCAATCAGTGGTAGCTCTGTTTTAGCAGGAAGCAAAGATAATAGCAGCGCAGATAAAGTATTAAAAGTTGATGTGGGGAGTGGCAGCGGAGAAATTGCTTATTCTTCTGATGAGGAATTGGAAGATATAGAACTGAGAGGTCCCAAAAGTTTTGCGGTTTCTGGCAGTGGGGAATTTTTCATTTTGGATACGATTGGGCACCAGATTGAAGTTTACGACCAAAATGGGAATAGTGAGCGAACCATTGACTTACCAGAAGATAAAGAGTTTTTTGATGTTGAAATCGATGAAGACAATAATATCTACGTACTGAGTGACTTGGGGCATGTTCTTCAATTCGAAAATGGCAAGCTGGAGAATGAGTTCCAAGTACCTGTAAATCAAAAAAGATTTGAAATTAGTGGTCTGTTTTTTAATAGGGACAACGAGATTGTTGTTCGCTTGCTCGATGATACAGAACTCAGTCTTAACAAGGGGAAAAGATCTCTAAAAGAAGAGCCTACTTTTGAAGTAAAAAGTATTGATGATAACACTGTTGAATTGGTTACCTCAGACCAAAAAGTTGAAGTTTCGTATGATCATGTTCCTGTTGAAACAGCCCTTCTAAAAAGCACAGAAGAAGGGGAGCAGCTAATTGTTGAAAAGGAAGCGGTAATTGGTGAAGGCTTATATGTTGAAACAAGGGTAGGACGCTATCAAGATGGTGAGCAAATTGGAACTGCTCTTGCAATTCCCACAAAAGATACTTACTTTACTTCAATTCCGTTTAAGTTCTTATATGTAACAAAAGAGGGAAAAGCATATCAAATGATCACAAAGAAAAATTCCGTAGAGATTTATGAACTCCCCTTTACTGAAGAAAAAAAGACTAACATTGACAAGCAACTACTTAAAAAAATCCAACCTGAAGATAAGCATAATATAGTATTCTTTGACGAAGAAAAGGTTGAGATTAGAAGTTCTAAAGCAAAAGCTCAAGTAAATGATTGGTATACAGCGCTACAACGAGCAGAGGAAATGACATATATATCATGGGACTACAATCCTAAGAAGATGAAAACTTCATCAACTAAAAACACTACACCACCTGATCATCTAGCAAAAGTTACGAAGACGGTTGAAGAACAGGGTATTCCATATAACTGGGGAGGATATGATGGTGTAGATACTTCCAACTCTTCAGGGGATAATTTCAAGGATAGCATATCCAATGGGGATACGGCTGGAAACGTAAATACAAACTTAGACTACCGTTCGTCTGGTACAGCAGGAATTGATTGTAGTGGTTTTATATCATCTGCATATGAATTAGGTGACAAATATGGAACCTCTAATTTGACAAAGAAATTCAAAAAGACTAGTTGGTATGACTTCCAAGCTGGTGACATCGGACTTAGAAAAGGACACGTTTGGATGTTGGAATCAGTAAAAAAGGGAACAGACAATCCTAAAGGATTTTATACCTATGAAGCAACAACTGATGGAACCGGAGACAAAGCAAAATCGTACTACAGAAGTTGGGATGATGCTCAAAGTTATACACCTCACACTATAAAAGAGTAAGGGGAAATATACATTTATGCTAAGATATTCATATTATTGGGTATCTTAGCTTTTTATTCTAACGAAAGGGGCTGCATATTTTGTATAAGAATCTGACTAAAGGTATGTGGTTTTTGCTTTGTTGTATTCTGACCACTCTATTAGCTGGATGTCTACAAACGGGTGAAAAGGTGAAAGAGAACCAACAAGATCCAGATATAGTTTTGAATCAATATTTTGATGCTTTGAGTAAACAGGACTATGACACAATGGTAAAATTGTACGGTGGTGATTATGAGTCCCTGATTGGAAACAATCCATCAGTAACCAAAGATGATTATAAAAAGCTGCTGGAAAATTACTGTACAATCAATGGGGGGAACATAGTAAAAATTGATACAATAATTGAAAAAACTAAGATTAGTGATGAAGAATATGTCTATGTTCTTTCTTTTAAATATTTGGATGACACATCATTTGAGAACGGAAAACAAATTGAATACACCGTGAAAAAAATAGATGACTCTTTTAAGGTAATGGGCTTGCCACCTTATATCCCATAAGGTTGAATTGGATTGTCAACAGTAAATCAGACAACTATTTTAAGGGCTTCTTGGCGATACTGAACAGGCGTCATATAGTCTAATGTCCCATGAATGCGATGCTTGTTGAACCAATTCACGTAATCGTACAATTCCAGTTCCAGATGACGAAGACTCTGGAAGTTCATCTGGTTCACGAACTCTGTTTTTATGATTTTGTAGGTGGCTTCAGCCACAGCGTTGTCGTATGGACAGCCTTTCGTACTTAGGAATCGGCCGATTTCAAACGTCTCCAGAAGTTCGTCTATCTTTTGATTTTTAAACTCGCTGCCACGGTCAGTATGAAACCACTGAATCTGACGTAAATCGCCCTGGACGCTCGCAAAAGCACGGGAAATCAGAGCAGCATCCTTATTTGGACCTGCTCTCGATTGAACAAATCGACAAGCACACAAATGTAATGCCATCGGTTCTGAACCTTCACATACGTCAGATCGCTGACAACGAAGCGTTTGGCTTCCTCCTGCTGGAACTCTTGGTTCAGAACATTCCCCGTCGTTGCTTCATTACAAGCGGTTTTATGGGGCTTATATTGAGCCACGGTGTAGGTGGAAACGAGCCCTTGCTCTTTCATGATCCGACCAATTCTACGTCTGGAGACGACGAATCCGCGTTCATGGAGCTTGACTTTGATCTTTCGTGTACCGTAAGCTTTTCGATTTTTTGTGGAAAATCTCCACAATCGCTTCGGTTAGAGCGTCTTCGTTCGGTTGTTCTTTCGTTTCATAGTAAAACGTACTTCTTGCGATTTGCAGGACGTCGCACATTGCTGATACCGAGTATTTATCAAGGTTGTTCTGAATGGGATTATTTAGGAAGTTCGTGAATAAGACGTTATGCACCATTACCGGTAAATAGTAAAGATAATATTTAAGGAGATATTTTATGAGAGGTAAGATACTCTTATTATTTTTTATTACGATAATGTTTTCATCTTGTCAAAATATTAGTCAATCGACTACTTTGAACAGCGAAACTAAATCAATAATGAATTCTGAACGGCCTCCTGATGTAGGGAGTACAGGTAATGGAACAGAATCGAAAGAAATAACTGAAGGTCGATCAGATCCTTCTAACAATGAAGTGTTATCCATGAACATTGGGAACTATGATTTGACTGGAGAATTTTATGATGAAATGCTTCGAAATCCTATAGATCATGATTATGAAGTGGAATTTAATGAATTTCAAAATTCCAAAGAGATTATTACAACATTGGGATGGGGGGCTTTGGAAAGCAAATATACAGAGATTTGGGATAAAGAGTTGAATCAAATATATAAAAAGCTTCTTTCTAAGTTGGATAGAGAACCAAGAGAAGCACTAATTGAATCGCAGAAAGTATGGTTACAGTATCACTTAAGGGAAACAAAATTTGTAGAGAAGACATTTATTAATAATGGTTACCTTGGATCACAAGGATCGGTAAGCCTAGGCACGGTTATACGGGAGAGAATTAGGGAAAGAACAATGCAATTATTTGAATATCGATATTTGCTAGATGGTGAAGTTGAGTTTTTATACCAAAGTAAAAAATAGAGTTGGAATCTTGATCTAAGGTTTTTAGGTGATGCTTCGAAGACAGTAACGGCGCATAACACTGTATTCACGCTGCGGGGCTACCACCCCTACTGCCTACTCGTCACATGTGGAGTGCTGACACTGTTAGTACAGAAAAATTAAAGCAAGATGCATTGGTGTCTAGACCCTTCCTAAATGTGGAAGGGTTATTTCGTAATAAATTTGATTCATAATGGAAGCGATAAGACTCTGAAGATATAAAGGGTGGAGTAATGTGGGAGATTGGAAAAGCATTAAAATAAATGGAATCGCAAAAATAGAAAAATTCGTGGCAGATGAAAGCTATTTTATTTATATGGGGTGGGTGACGAATGAAATGATTTGTTTTTCTTAATCGGATATATCCCTCGTTTGCTCTGTGAGAAGTTTTCTTAGTTCTTTTAGCGACAAAAATTGCTTGAAAAATATAACCTAATTCCCCTACGCTCGCCTCATAACAAAGGTTAAACATCCCCAGTTACCATAATTTTTAATCCTAATTTACCTACCTTCGTTTTCTGCTATTTTTCCAAATATATTTTATTTTCAAAAAAATCAAAAGATTATTGACAGTCAGAAAATTACAAGCTATTATTACCAGTATATACCATACATTCGCGAATATGGTATAAATAACAATTTATCGGAGGCATTATTATGAAAAAAATTACTGTGCAAAAAACCGAGCCTGTAAAATTGACTTCAGTAGCTAACACAATGTACGACTGCACATGTGAGCAGGCATAAAGATTTGTCAGTAACATGGAAAAGTGGGGCATTTGCCCCTCTTTTTCAATTATGAAGATAGCATGACAACATCCGGGAGGAAAGTCATGAACGAAAATCGCGTGATCCAATTACACCCGTTAACATTTCTGGAGGATAAGCAAGGAGTCCTGATTGGGCGGTTTGGGACGGATACGTTTGCTGTTTTTCCTGAGGATGGAGCAGCACTTGTACGAAAACTGCAAGAGGGCATGGGGGTTGCCGAAGCGCATTCCTGGTATCAAGATACCTATCACGATGAAGTGGACATGGATGATTTTTTGCAGACATTACGTGACCTGACATTTATTTGTGATGTTGAGGAAAAGGAAACGAAAGCGCAGAAAGTATCGGGGCAATGGTTGGGTAAGCTAGCTTTTTCTCCACTTGGTTGGCTGATTTATGTTGCCATCATAACTTGTGCCTTGTGGTTGTTATACCAATATCCACAGATTCGTCCGGGTCGATTAAGCATCTTATTTTCCGAATACGCCATGGTGGTTTTTCTTGGCATGACGATCGGTCAGATTCCAGGGATCTTGTTTCATGAATGGATGCACATGCTTGCCGGACGAAGACTGGGTATCCCGTCAGAACTAAGTATAGGCAGAAGAATGTACTTTTTGGTCTTCACTTCTTCCATGCCAGGTATTTGGGGATTCCCAAAACGAAAGCGTGTTCTTCCATTTTTAGTTGGAATGTTCGGTGATATTTTGTGGTATTCCTTATTGGTGATCGTTGCTGGTGCAATTTGGATAAATACAGGTGAGAAGACAATCATAGCTGCATATTGTATGGGACTAGCATTTACAACGCTGTTGCGTTTCTTCTGGCAATTTTATTTTCATCTTCAAACAGATATCTATTATTTAATGATTACGATGTTGGGGTGTGTAAATCTTCAGGAGGCTACACGTTCCTATTTGAAAAATATATGGTATGGACTAATTGGAAAAAAGAACAAGATGGTCGATATGTCCAAGTATACGGAACGGGATCATCAGGTAGCGAGATGGTACAGCTTTTTTTACGCAACTGGCTGGATGATGATGACAGGAATGATGCTCTATATGATTCCGGTCGCTATTCAACTTTTAACGAATATTTTTCTCTCCATATTTACAGGAGAAGATATGAAATTCTGGGATTCCGTTGTTTTCTTGTCTATAACGGGAGTCCAGTATGGAATTGTATTTTATCTATACCTAAAAGAGCGTAGAAACAAAAGGGAAATTCGGAATTTATCAATGGAACAGAGGGGATGAGTCGAAATGAAACAATCGATTACACACCAATGGCTGATTGGATCTCGACGCAGCGACCGAGAAAAGAAGTACTTCGAAGAGCAATACTCCACATGTTATGTCAGCAATTGTCATTGCAATCTTAGAGGACCCTATACAGGTACTGGTGACCTTCTGCGCCAGATTATTCCAGAAGCTTATTCGAAATGGCCAGACCTGATTTTATCACACTGCACCGAGATCTTATCCATAGCACCAGAACTGAAAGCAGTCATTCCTGTTAGTGTAGAAACACTTACCTCTCTTGCTATTCCGAAAGAGAGAACACGTTATTATTCGAAATTGCGTACACTTCGCATGTCGAATGGTTTGATCGATCTTTTATTGGCATTAGCGAATCGGGAACGAATGGGAAAATTGACCCTGGTTTTTGAAAATGTGCAGGCCTGTGATCAACTTGATGCAGAATTTATAAGTACACTTCTGCGTCGTGCGAAGTCTGACCTGATTCAGGTGATCGTAAGTTCAAGTGAAATAGCGGAAAAGGAAGCCCTGAAAAAGGCGTTACAAACGTATACGGAGCCTACTACTATTCTTTCTGACATCGAACAAGATAGGGGGATAGTAAATCTATCTGACGAACAGCGACTTGAGCTAACGAAACGATACATATTTTCTGACTGCACATCAGATTGTGAGCAGGAATTGCTCGCCTATGAAGCAACTCCTATTGAAATTCGTCAGAGCCTTCACGAAGAGCGGGCAGAATCTCTTATAAAAGAAGAGCAGTGGTCACTGCACTTAGGCGCCATTCCGTTTCATCTGGAACGCGGTACTTCTGAGAAATCAGCAAGCGAAGCGTTGTTTAAAGCAGTTAGTTATAGCATTAACATGGGTTTTTACGATGCGACTATCGATATGAGCCTACGTGGCCGGAAACTGACGAATTGGAGCAGCGAATTTGATAATAGTCGGTATTTTACAATGAAAATGGCTACGTCTCTGGCTGCATTGGGTGAAACTGATGATATACCGACGCTTTTAGGAGAAGTGTACGCAAACACTGATGATTTTAGAGTTCATATGCAAATTTCATATGGATTTTCGATGTACTATACGAGGCATCACCGAGAACGAGAACACGAGAAGGCGAAAGAATGGATACAAAAAGCCATTGATTTGGCAGAATTGATTGAAGATGAAAAAGAACGTGCATTTCAACAAGTATTTAACCAAAATGGATTGGCTTTAGTAGAGTTACATATGGATAATCCTGAAGAAGCGCTTCGATTGGTTACGGAAGGATGGCAAAGGTTAAATCAGACTCTTGCTCCTGATGAACATATGTTGCATCGCTCGGTGTTGCTACATAATAAAGGGCTGATTTACGTAGCTTTAAAAAGGTTTGAAGAAGCAGCTGAAACATTTAGCCAAGTGATACAGATTGATTCCAATTATCCAGAATATTACTTTGATCGTGGAAACCTTTATAGCCGAATGGGGCGACTGGATGAAGCCATTGAAGATTATAACCAAGCGATAAAGCTTAGTCCTCCGTTTCCAGAGGTTTATTTCAATCGAGCTACTGCCTTCAATCGTCTTGGAGATGTGGAGAAAGCAATGGCGGACTATGACTACTTGCTTGATATAGACCCCGAAAATCTTGATGGATTACTTAACAGAGCTACATTATTGTATCAAGCGGAGAAATTCGAAATGGCCCGAAAAGATGCTGAATTCGGTTTAGAAATAGAGCCTGATCATGCGCGGCTTCTGTGTACACTAGGTTTAATTGAAATGTCGGATGGCAATAATGATCAAGCTCTAAAAACGTTTACCGCTGCCCTAAACAAGGATAAGGAAATGATGGCAGCCTGGACAAATAGGGCTGTCCTGTACTATGAGATGGGGGAGTATGACAGGGCCATAGCTGATCTAACTGAAGCTATTGCACTAGAGAAAAATGCAACCGTCCTTTACAACCGTGCATGGGTCTATGAAGCACAGGAGGAGTGGCAATTATCCATTTCCGATTATACAGAGGCCTTAGCGTTTTCTGATGCAGACGAACAAGATATTTACTATCGGAGAGGTTTGTGTTTTATCAAAATGGGTGATAGGGAACTTGGCACGGAAGATTGGAACAAGCATCTCATGTTTGGAGAATCACCGCATGTGAATGAAATGATGCAACTGTTACCCTCCCTGTTCGTTTCGAAATAATGAAATATTTTGTGGACAAGGGAGGACTTTCCCCATCAAAGGCCACGTGGTATAGGGCAAGCAATGTGAGGAGCATCCAGTAACGGCTATTCATTTGAATGAGGAATAAGAAAAAGAAAAACGGCTGAAGTCCTTGATAAAAAGGATTTCAGCCGTTTCTTTTCTCAACTAATTAAATGTAATACCACCTGTTGGATTTAATGTCGTTCCACCAATTTCAACTTTAATTTCACTAGTTAATGGAACATTGTGTTCATCAATAACGGTTCTCCACCACTCCCAAGCAAGGCCGGTACATTCTTTCGCAAAAATCCTTATATTTTTTGCATTAGGAGGCAGAGGAATGACTGTATTGAAAGGAGCTGTTCTGTCTTGGTTGCTTCCTTCCCACGTTTTATGTGTGAGTATTTCTTCACCATTTTCATCATAGGAAACTTCATCCCAGGAAACATCAAATTGAGCGACATACCAGCCATAGTGACCAAGGGATATTTTGCCTTTCGAATATTCTGTAGCTGTAGTCTCAATATAATCAGTATTGTTATGAACGGCAGCAATTGCATTATCTTTTAAGAAAACACTTGTATATGAGATTGGGTATGCTGGGTTCTTTAGGCTAAATTCTGCATTATCTTTAATGATATTACGGATCTCACTAAAGTCTTTTGTAACCACTTTGTTATGCTCTTGTGAATCTCCGCCTAATACGACAGCTGTAAAGGAACTGTCTTCATAAATATCCTTGTACTCGGCATTCGTTTCTACACTGCCTTTATTCTGAAGCAAGGCTTTAAATGCTGCTTTTACGTCTTTGCTCTTAGAGGTTGTTTCTAATTTCACATAAATGGTTCTACCATAAGCTACATTTGATACCATTACAGGCGGGGATTGATCACTTACCCCTTTACGTTTTAAATCTTTAAAAGTAACACTATCATCAAAAAGATCGGATGGATCGTTAGGCAGTTCCGCACTTACCGTATAAAATATTTGTTTATATGCCGCCACCATCACTTTTTTCTCTCCACTAGAAATCGCATTAAAGTCAATTCCCAATGTAGAATCAAGATATTTAGCGTTAACATTTAGAGCACTTCCGATTTGAGATTTGCTATAAACCATTGATTCTGCATACTGCAATCGCGCAGGTAAAGTATGTGTTTCTGAATACTCATCGCTCCATTTAGAAACAAGCTCATCTACTGCTCCAGACACATTACCGTATGTTGGATTATCCACAGTAATTGAATTTTCCTTTTTCAAACCTGGTAAATCAATACTAATAGTCAAAGGTTTTCTTGGTACGAGTAATAGACTAGGTTTATTTTCTGTAAAAGCTTGATTGGCAAGTTGTAATGCTCCTGGGTAAGTGCGATTAGTCATAGAATCAATAATGGAAATATCGACTGGAGAAGTTGCAAGTGACTTCTTTTTACGTTCGATGACAATAAACTTACCTTTTGGATTGATTCCTTCTTTTGGAACAAAGCTATCTATCTCATCACCACTTACTGCTAAAATTTCGTCATTATCATAGTCTAAGTCTGCTATACCGGTATTAATGTCATCGGCGTTGCTTGATTCACTGACTGAACTAGAATCACTTGTTTCGGCAAAAGAGATAACTGGATAATTTACAGTAGCGAAAATAACAGATAAACTCGCGATTAATTTAAAAATTCTAGTATGATTTCGTTTCTTCATAAGATATCCTCCTTTGAGATGTGAGCATGACGTCAAATAAATATGCTCACAGTAAATATTTTCCGGAATACTAACTATATCGGTCGTTTCGGAAATAATCTTTAGATTTAACCAGAAAAAGTATATGGTGAGGCATATCTTACAGCTATGGAAGCCATTTAACAAATGGTGTACAAAAAAAATAGCCGTTCGATTAGAACGACACTTTGGGTGAGTAGTTATGGTTGAGGAGTAGGCAGCTTAAATAGGCTGCACGTTAACGACAAAGATCGTGCAGCCCATGAATTCGCGCGACAGGTTGAATACATCCGGGGTTTGTGTTGCCGAATTCAAAGTATGTGTATCCTGTTGATCGAATCGGTGTAAAAGGGAAGGGAGCCGTGGCTTACAAGCATGTAAATGCAATAATTAACCGTAAATCAAATCCAGTTTGTCTCCAAGACCTCCCCGTCCATCTAAACCCTGCAACCGACCTAGAACCTACAAAAACGGGGAAAAACCAGAATTGCTCTCCATTTACAAGCCAAAGATACGTAAAACGAAACAAACAACCTTCAATAGCCCTTGGATCAATTCGAAAGGGAGCGGGTTGTGGGGGGATGAACGATGGGGGAGGAGTTAACGGCTCTGGTACTTGCTGTGCTCCTGGCGGCTGACCCGGAGGTGGCCCTAGAGGTGGTCTAAATGCCATTAAAAATCTCTCCTTTTACAATGAATTCTCAACAGTGTATGTTCAAACCAAAAACAATGATTGGGCAGGCCACACCTATGGATGTGACTAGCGTATGATACGTATCGAATCATGCATGATCACATTCCCGCGCGAGCTTATAAAAAAACTGCCCCTTTTTTCGCTTGGGGCAGTGTAATGTCTGGGCTGTTTTCGCCCATAAAATTAAAAAGTATTATATACATTTTCACATTCTTTCGCGGTCGGCTCATAAAAACAATGAAGCTTGTATCGTCCTACGTGCGGCTGATTATACCAGGTTGGCGGACAAGGCAGGGGATTTTGCGCCGTGCCCGGACGAAAATACCAGAGGGAGAATTTGCCCGGCCAATGCCGCTCCCCATTCACAGCCCGTCGTGCCAGACGGCGTTCTCTATCTCTAGATCTTTGGTAGTACATACCATGTTGCAGAGCTTCAAACGCATGCGGCTGATTGATCATTTGGGGAATGGTTCGGATTCCTTTAAAATCGGAGCAATTCGCTCTTACTCGGTTAACGCCAACATTTCCAACAAGGAGCATACCCATTTCGCCTTCACCCACAGCTTCGGCTCGAAGCAACCTTGCCAACATGTCAATATCACTGCTCCTGGCTTTTACGACTGCCATCGGCTCACCTCTTTAGATTGTTCTAGGCACATTATATTGTAGATGAAACGGATATGTTACGCTGGCTTTTCAACGAATAGAAAAAGCCGCCCCCTCGCAGAACAACGCGAAGAGCGGCTACCAAACTAAGAACGATCTTTAAAAATCCCAAACGGACGACCAACAGGAAGGAATACTCTACCAAAGTGATTATTCAACACCGCTGCCCCTGCACCGTAGAAGGAGAGAAGAGCGATTCCCATTTCAGCATAAGCAGCCATTGGTTTGAATACGCCAGAAGCAACACCAAAAGCATCAAAAGTCAGACCCACGAACAAAACGTCGATCAGGACGAAGATTAAGAACAATACTTTGTGAGTCTCCATCGATCCAATCGTCATCAGAATGGAAAAGATGAGATATCCAACGAAGGCAAAGCCGAGCTGTGCACCGTCAGCATTCGCAGCGAGTGTCTCACCGAATACACCGAGCTTCACAAGCCAACTGCTTGCCGTCGCGAACCAGAAGAATGCATACGCCCCAAAAGCGGTCGTCCCGAATGTGTTGTTGTGCTTCGCATCGAGGATAGAGGCGTAGAGTTGGGCAAAAGCACCGAGGAAGATGGCCCAAGGGATCACGAGTCCAAGCCCTTCTGTCAGCCCAAGCTTTTGCGAAGAAGCTACGAACGTAACGATAGCCAGTCCGAACAAACCGATCGCGCTCGGATCGGCTGTGACGATTTTGACGTTGGTATGTTGTTGACTGTTCATGATAGTAGTAAAAGCCTCCAATATTATCAGGGTAAACCTGTGAAAGATTTGGACCTTCTGCCGATAGCAGAGTAGCACTGATATATTCTAATCGAAAATATACTCGGCGCATAGAAGGGAATTTTGCGGGGAAATGAGCGAAAGTAAGAGGACTGTCTTAAGTAGAAATTGATCTTCTACCTAAGACAGTCCTCCTTGTTTGCTTCAAAGTCATCAGTCCTTATTTCCAAATGAGCGATATGGCGTCAAGTTCAAGAGATCTTCCTGGCTTTTTGGCAATTTCGATAGCGGGATCTGGTATGCCATTTCGATAATTTTGCTTGCGACCTCAGCGCCGTTGGTAGGGATAAGACGAAATCTTTTTTGAATGACCTCTTTATTTCCTAAAGCATACTCGATCTTTGGTACAATCTCTGCCGGTTCCTGGATCGATACCTGATCACTATTGGCTATTTCTCGCAGCATATCTATTTTTTGCTCGCGTTCCGCATCATCCGGCGGAAGGAAAAGCAATGGAGTTCCTGTAGAGATGCAATCTCCTAAAATGCCCATGCCCGGTTTGCTAATGACCAGACTGGCCGCCTGTACAAGGTTTTTGCCATTCGGGATGAGAGGGGCTTTGATGATTCTTTCATCGAATGGGTAATCTTCATCTGCCAATTGCCCAGCTATAACAAATCGATAGCGGCTGGCAAGTGAGTTTATTTGATCATACCACTTCACGATCTGTTCATAACGGTTAGCGAGTCCGCCCCCCATGTGAACCAAAATAAACGACTCGTTCTGCTGAAGACCTAACATGCGTCGCACTTCTTCCGGTGACTGGCTGATTTCCCTGGTGATTAAAGGAATCGGGATGTAGATGCAGTTCATTTGCGGATGGGTCTGCTTAGGCGGAATCAGATTCATGTGCAGAAAGATATCGGAGTGATTGGCGATTTCTACAATGCGATTTTTATATTCCTGCATGGGAGCTGAATCACTTTTATCGATGATAAAGTCACTGTGATAGAGGGTCACTACCTTTGTGTTTCCATCGACTTTCCCCTCACTGCGAAATCGAGGCACATCGGCGCGCCAATCATTTATTAATAGTGTGGTTTGTTTACCATCCTCGAATTTTTTGGATTTAAAGGCCTTCAATTGGACGTCATTGTGCAGGTTTTTCGCTAAATAGCCATGTGTTTCCCGAAAGGCAAACACGTGAATAGGAAGATGGTGTTGCTGCAATTTTTCCGTTATGCTAATGCATCTACCGAGATGGCCCATACCTCTGCCAACCACAAAGGAGATCATATTTCATCACCCTTTTAAATAGGTACTTTCTTGTTCCCTGTCTGTCTGGAGCTTGGACAAATTACCCCAATAACGCTCTTATGGGATAAGGTCATTGCCGAATTCGAGTCGTTCCTCACAGCTTATATATTTTATGGGGATGGATAGAACATGCTCTAGTCGTATAACGGTTTTCTGATCGATCACAGAAAAAAGCCGCATTAGCGGAGGCTTGCAGCTGTGAATTGTGCTCCCATCTAGAAATAATTAGGTATTTTCATTACACAAACCAACGCTGTCCATGAATAATGTGTATATATAGCTCAATAAGGATATGGGGTGGGAGAATAGTGGGCACGATTCATATTGTAACAGCCGTTAATGATGGTTTTGCTATCCATCTCGCAGTCATGTTATATTCCCTTTTTGAAAATAAGGTCTCTAAAAACCCAGTCATCGTTCACGTTATTGACAGTCAAGTCTCAGGGAAAAACAAATCCATCTTAACGAAAACTGTGAAACGATTCCATGCTCAAATCAAATATGTAACGATTGATCCGACCCTATATGATGGATTCCTCGTCCGTGATCATCTTACGCAGGAAACCTATCATCGAATTTCGATTCCAGACCTCTTGGACAAAGAGATTGAAAAAGTGATTTATTTGGACAGTGATATGGTTATTAAAGAAGACATCACTCCATTATGGAACACCAATATTGATGATTACTTACTTGCAGCCGTGAAGGATTCTTGGCAAGGGGTAAACAAATTAAGACATGTCGATCTGTCTATTCCGGATGACTGTGATTACTTTAATGCGGGAGTATTAGTCATGAATTTGAATAAATGGAGAGAGCATAACATCACGAGCAAGATTTATGATTACATGAAAAAGAACCAAAGTCTTATTCGTTATCCCAGTCAAGATCCGATGAATGCGATTCTTCATGATAATTGGCTCCAACTCGATACAAAGTGGAATTATCAGTCCAAGCATCTTTATAAAAGCAACCTGCGAATAGACCCGGCCATTATTCACTACACAGGGGAAGATAGCAAACCGTGGTTGAGTAAAAAGCACCCGCTTCGAGAGGAATATTTTCACTATCTCAAAAAAGTACAGAAGTTAAACTCCTTGTAGGCATCGGGCCTTCGGGGCTTACAAATTAAATAAAACGGATGGAAATCCCTTCACATGGAGAAATGATGGCTGGAGGGATTTTTGTGTTTCTGAAATCATTGGAATATAAGGGTTTAACTGCGAGACTAAACATCTTCATATAAAATATTGAACAAATTATGAAATATTTGGAATGTAACCATTTTCACCAACCACCTGACCTATAATGAAATGGAAACAATTTCTAATTAGGTATTCTTTTGGAGGTGGAGTGAGTGGCACGCGTATTGTATGTTACGATTCCAGCAGATGGTCACGTGAATCCTACATTGGGATTAGTGAAGCAGTTAGTCGACAACGGAGAAGAAGTCGTCTATATGTGTTCAGAAGAATATCGGGATAGGCTTGCCCAGACTGGGGCGCAATTCCGGGCTTATCAAATGGATGAACAAGTATTTCGTGATTTAGGCTTTAACCCAACAGAATTTAATCACCCTCTTCATTTCACCGATTTTATGCTGCGAGGTATTATTGAACCCCGCATTCCCGAGATTCTCCGGCAGATAGAAAATGAATCATTTGATTACCTGATTTTTGACTCCTTGTTTGGGTGGGGAGGGGCGATTTTAGGGGAGAAGTTAGGAATCCCGACGATCTGCTCCGTAACCAACCTGGCTTTTGCTGAACCGCTCAGCCAGATTGTAGAAGTATTTGATGCAAGTGATGTAGATGTGAATGCACTTTATGAACGAGTGACGCAGACTGCACAAAGCATTGCTCGTATATGCAACGTACCCGTACCTGCCATTGAAGATATTACCCGCCAGTTTGGGGACATGAAGATTGTCTTTACCAGCCGTGAATTCCAACCAGATGCTGACAAGCTGGACGATAGTTACATTTTCACAGGACCTTCGATTACTTCGCGCCCTGATGCTCCTTCTTTTCCGTTTGAAAAGCTTCGCTCCCCATACGATAAGGTCGTATACATTTCTATGGGCAGTATTTTGACCAAAGATGTGGAATTGTACAAACTGTGCTTTGCAGCCTTTCAAGATATCCCAGCTCAAGTCGTACTGTCTTGCGGAAAAGATACAGAGCTGGAATCGCTCAGAGAGTATATTCCACCGAACTTCATCGTTGAGCCTTACGTTCCTCAACTGGAAGTGCTTCAGCAAGCGGATGCTTTTATTACCCATGCTGGCATGAACAGTACGAGTGAGGCTCTCTATTTTCATGTACCACTCGTCATGATTCCATTAAGCTCTGATCAACCGATTGTGGCGAAGCGGGTGGAGGAGCTGGGAGCGGGGATTATGTTAGATAGAGGGCAGCTTACACCGACAGCTTTGAAGGATGCTTTGCTGCAAGTGTTGAATGAATCGACCTATAAAGAGCGTGCGATGCAGGTAGGGGATTCTTTGCGTAACGCTGGCGGATACAAAGAAGCTGCAAGACGTATCATGGAGATGTTCGTGCCTGATTAAAAATGAAAAGCTTCTTGCCTCCTTAATCATGAGAGGCGAGAAGCTTTTTTCTATAACTTTTTCCATATATTGAAATGGAGCCATTCCTCTTGAAGCACGTCTTGGCCATTGAGGTTAAGCAATGGGCCGAACCACAGCTTGAAATCCTTGTTCTTGTCAAAATGCTCCGCTGGAACCAAAATGACCAGCATGCTCTCCACACTTTCACCTGCTTTTAACTCGTCCTTGACTGTGGGGGTCAATCCGTTCGCGGCTTTTACAGTGGCTTTGGAATTGGGCAAATCAAGCTTCGCCTGCAAGCTGCTAACTTTAACCGTTTGCGCAGAGGTATTATCGATTCGGTATTTGACTGTCAGGGCGACAATCCCTTTATCGCTGAACCCTTGAAAAGACTTAACGTAAGCAGGCTCAATCGTCAGCTTTGCCCATTGATAGCCTTGCAGTGTAATTTTGATGTTGTCATACTGGTCGCTCTTGTTTGGCTTGAAGGTAAAGAGTACTTGTTTTTTGGCGATTTTTTTGGTGGTGAGAAAATCAGTATAAGGCGGTTCAGGAGGCTGAGGTTTCGCGGCGTTACCATCCGCGAGCAAAAAGTCTCGACCTCCGATGCGCAGCATTTTGGGACTTGGCTGTTCAGGTAGGAAAAATAGGAGCTTTTTCGTTTTGCCATCCTTATAGGTTAGAGAGAGAGTATAATTTACGATCTGATAGGTTCCGGATGCTTTGGACTCTGATCCAACGCTAGTAGAAGTGCCCGAATTATCTCCTGTACTGGAACCATCTGTGGTGACGCCCACGAAGCTGCTGTCTACAAAGGTACCGTCTTTATTGAATACATAGGTGATCGAGCTTGCGTATCCGGTGCCAAGAACGTTGGAGGAATAGCTGAAAGACTCGTACTTGCCTTGAAGCTTCAGCCCAGAGGAGGGGGCATATTTGATATATTTTCCACCGTTGATTTCCAGTTCGTTTGCTGATTTGACCTTGAACGTATACGCTTTTCCGTTACTGAGCGTGAGTTTGTTCCCTTTGATTTGATAGGTCAAACATGTATTTTTACTGCAATTGAGTGCATCTATTCCGCCATCTGGGAATGTTGTTGCCACCTGCTTATCGTTGATGAAGTAAAAATACTCCCAACACAACGAGGAGCATCCTCTTGCTCCGCCCACATCCATCTCCCATTTTGCATAAAAGCCTTTTGGTGCGATTTTGGCTGCGGCTACAACATTTATGTTTGTGGATGCTTCAGATCCCTTGCCCTGTGCCCCTTCTACAGTTGGCACAAAGAGCAACAGTATGGCAAAGATCATCATTGCGCTGATCACCCAAAGGGATATTTTTTTCTTCCTGACTGCTAACAATAGGCAACCCTCCATTTTCCTCTCGATGGATAGAAGACAGGTGAACTGGCGAAATTCCGTTCATTTTATTCATGGGATGACGGGAACAGACCTAGATTCGAGGAATTTATATGTGATCAGGTGGTGTTATTCGTGTGACGTAGTGTCATAATAGAAGGATGATAGTCAGAAGGAGATAGATTCGATTGAATAATACTGAAATCAAAAATGAGTTTCCCCTAAACTTTGAGGAATTAAAGAAAGCTGCTAATCGAACATCAAATTGGAGAGAGCGCTTAGAGGCTGTTGAAGAATTAGGGCAGTGGAAGCATGAGCAAACGATTCAATTACTGAAGCGTATCGTGGAAAATGATTCGGTGTACAAAGTGCAAGAGACTGCTTTTCATAAACTGAAAGCCTTTGGGGAAGGTGTCCGTTTACCTGCTCAGAAAAAAGGCGACTTGATCAAAGGAGCAACGAAAGCCTTGGTAAGAATTAAGAAAAGCTTGCCAAAAGGCCATACGTTTGAGGAGTTCAAAGAGAAACTGCAAAAAATGAGAAGCGATATCTATGATACGTACGAGGGAGAAAAAGGTGCTGATTTTGATCAGTGGCTAGAAAGCACATGGGCCTCGTTATAGAAAGAACAGTAGACATGGAATGAGTGGCAAAGGAAGGGGATCACGCCCCTTCTTTTTGTTTTTTTGGTTTCAACGAAATGTAAGAATTACCGATATAAGTAAAGTGGTGCAATGATTGCGAAATTCTTTCACAGGGAGTAATGACATGGGAATTCCAAAGCATGTAACATTTGAAAGTTGCACAGAGAAAATAGACATCCAAGATATCGAGGAAGTAGAAGCTGCCTTGGGCGTACGATTTCCCAAAGATTTTGTAGAGTGCATGCTTGAGAATAATGAAGGATGTCCTGTTCCTTGTGTCTTTGATTACGAGGAAGGAGAAGGTAAAGTATTTCATACATTCTATAGCCTTAGTAGTAAGGTTGGGAGTTACTATATCTTAACAGCACACGAGGATCTTAAGGATTGTGTACCTGACGGAGTGATCCCAATCGGGTATGATGCTGCTGGTAATTACATTTGCTTTGACTATAGTAACGGAAAGCATGCTGAACCAATCGTTGTTTTCGTACATCACGAATTTTTGATCACAGAGGAAGATCTGTATGAGGGTGAAATAGAAGAAAAATCATTGGAAGAATGGCAAAGAGATGCGATCTCCCCAGTGGCTGAAACATTTACAGAATTCTTATCGAAGCTGTATGAAGGCGGAGACGAATAACTAAGGAAAAGCCTCGTGGACATGTATCACCCACGAGGCTTTTCTCTACATTTTATTTCAAATCCTTACCTACTTTAATCACATACATCTGTGTCGGATTGCTATTAATTCTAATCTTGCCCTTCTCATCATAGCCATCTACGCCGAAATCATTGTCATTCACAATGGCAATCGTATTTTTATCCACAATCGCTAATCCTTCCAGCTTTTCATGCGGATAATTCAGCTTGGCTACATCCACCAGCAATTCCTTGGAAATCGGCATAATTCCTTTCTCTTTCACTTGGGCAACGGTGAATTTTTCGAAGTCATGCTCACTTGTTGACGTACCGAGTAGATTGGTTGCTTTCGAAAAATCAGCCTTGTAAATACGCTTAAGCTGTGCGTCTGCACCGGCATTTTTGTCTCGCTCGTCAATGAGTAAAACATCCTGACTGAGTGCGGCCAAGTCGCTGATGACGACGTCTTTTTGTTTCACTTTCACGAAGTCTTTCGCGTTTTCTGCGATGTACATGTACTCGCCTACGACTTTTTTGGTGGCGAGATCCATCTTTAAAATGCGCAAATTACGGGAAGCTTCGCCTGTCTTTTTATCAGGGAGTGCCATCGGACTTTGGATCGAAGTATACAAGAACTTACCATCTGGCGAGATCGTGACACCTTCGAAGCCACGGTTTGCAATGCGTTTGGAATAGACGGCTGGCAGCGTATCAAATATCTCCATCTGTGCACCTGCTGCAAGTAAGGCTTCTTTGGTACCCTTTGGTACATAGCGGCCCAGGATTGTGCCGTCACGCTTTACTTGAATGATGGATGGGCGATATTCGTCGGATAACCAAAAAGTATCGTCGATCGGGTTGTAAGCGATGCCTTCCAAATCCAAACCGTCTGGATCGTAACTAAGCTTTTTAGTTCCCGTTACATCGTAAGGAACTTCATCAGGGCCAGCGAGGTTCGGCAATCCACTAATATAAGTAGTTTTCGTAAAAGGGTTGATCTTGCCCTGTGGCAAACGCAGCTTGATGGTTTCCAAAACGTGAATGTTCCCGTTTTCTACTTTTATTTTGTACATGCGTGGTGTGTAGTTTTGGTCAGGGAACGTACGCAGCTCGTCCTTGCCGTATTGCCCATTTGGTCCACGGTCAGCCAGTGTATAAAAAATAGAAGGAGGATCGTTAGGAAGATGCACGAGACCAGAGAAGCCGCCTTCCTTAATACCTTCAGTGAGCGCAGGAGGATTTTTCCATTCATGTATTTCTGCTACTACTGGTGCTCCCGTTACATTTTGAGTTGCACCTGCTCCTTGTGTGCCGATCAAGGAAAGAGCCGCAATTGTTGCGACTAGCAAGCTTTTCTTTTGAAAAAGAATCTTCATCATATCCCTCCGAATGAAAAAACGACGTAATGAATCACTTTTGTTAGACTACCCTATCTATATTGGGGAAATATGAAGCTAAAATGATGGTTTTGTAAAAAATACCAACAAACAAATGAATTCTGAATAATCATAAAACTAAATTGACACACGCTCTTTTGATCTTATAAAATGCAAGGAAGGATTGAGGACTAGTTATAGCTGAGGAGAGATGAGCATGTCATTGACAGAACAGACAAAGAAGGGATATTTCGGTGAGTTCGGAGGAAGCTTTGTACCTCCACAATTACAGGAAGTATTGGACTATTTGGCTGAACAATTTGAAAGGTATAAAGATGATGAGGAATTTATCGAAGAGTACAAGTATTATCTGAAAGAATATATCGGTCGGGAAAATCCGTTGACGTTTGCTCGCCATTTAACTGCAAAACTCGGCGGTGCCAAAATTTATCTAAAGCGGGAAGATTTAAACCATACGGGTGCCCACAAGATCAATAATGTCATTGGGCAAATCCTTCTGGCAAAACGAATGGGTGCCCAGCGTATTATTGCCGAGACAGGTGCAGGACAGCATGGAGTTGCTACCGCGACTGTTTGCGCGATGTTTGGCATGGATTGCGTGATCTATATGGGAGCGGAGGATACGAAAAGACAGGCGTTAAATGTGTTTCGGATGGAGCTTTTAGGGGCAAGAGTGGTAGCGGTGTCCAAAGGGCAAGGAAGATTGAAGGATGCGGTTGATGAAGCGCTGAATGATTTGGTTGAAAACTATCAGAGCACGTTCTATCTATTGGGATCTGCGGTTGGTCCGCATCCGTTCCCCACGATGGTAAAGTATTTTCAAGCGATTATCAGTGAAGAATCCAAGCGACAAATCTTAGAAAAAGAAGGTCGGTTGCCAGATGCGGTCATCGCTGCTGTTGGCGGTGGCAGCAATGCGATTGGGGCTTTTGCCCATTATATTGAGGAACCATCCGTACGTCTGATTGGTGTGGAGCCTGATCAGGCACCTACCTTGACCCAAGGGGTTCCAGCTGTCATTCACGGTTTTAAATGCCTCGTATTGCTGGATGAAAATGGAGAGCCGCAAAAAACGTATTCGATTGCGGCTGGATTGGACTATCCTGGAATTGGTCCAGAGCACAGCCAGCTAAAAGTCAGTGGACGAGCGGATTATTATACGGTGACGAATGAAGAAGTGTTGGCGGCTTTTCAAGAACTGTCCAGAACAGAAGGGATCATTCCCGCCTTGGAAAGCGCACATGCCATTGCCTATGCCTTGCAGTTGGCCCCCACTCTTTCACCAGAGCAGATCCTGATTGTTAACCTTTCAGGACGAGGTGACAAAGACGTAGAGCAAGTTTTCCATCTGTTAAACAAATAAAGTGACTTAGAGGCTATCGCGAAAGTAGATTTTTTACTGGAGGATAGTCTCTTTTTCGTTCTTCAGTTGTGTTGTTCATAATGGTTATATATTTTTTAGTGAAACTTTAGTATTATTTTTTGAAGGGTTCCAAATAATAGTGGTTTCATTGTACTTCTTACAAGTTCATGTATGAGATTGGAGATAATAATGATGAAGAAAAACATTTACTTTAACCATGATGGCGGCGTTGATGATTTAATTTCTTTATTTTTGCTGCTCCAAATGGACAATGTGAATCTGACGGGGGTATCCGTCATTCCAGCGGATTGCTACTTGGAACCAGCGATTTTTGCCAGCCGGAAAATCATTGATCGTTTCGGTAAAGGCGGTCTGGATGTAGCAGAGTCCAATTCCCGCGGGAAAAATCCTTTTCCAAAGGACTGGCGCATGCATGCCTTTTATGTAGACGCACTGCCCTTGCTCAATGAATCAGGAGAAGTGATTACGCCAGTAGCGGACAAGCCTGCGCATCTTCATATTATTGAAACGCTGCGTGCTACGGAAGGAAAAACGACTTTGTTGTTTACTGGTCCTTTGACTGACCTTGCGCGTGCATTGGATATCGATCCGACCATCGAAGAAAAAGTAGAGCGTCTGGTGTGGATGGGCGGAACATTCCGTGAAGAAGGAAACGTGCATGAGCCTGAGCACGATGGAACCGCAGAGTGGAACGTATTCTGGGACCCGGAAGCGGCTGCTCGCGTATGGGAAAGCGGAATGGAGATTGAATTGGTCGCACTGGAGAGCACGAACCAAGTCCCACTGACACTGGATGTTCGTGAGCGCTGGGCAAAAGCACGCAAGTATATCGGTGTGGATTTCTTGGGTCAATGCTATGCAATGGTGCCGCCGCTTGTCCATTTCTCGACCAACTCGACTTACTACCTGTGGGATGTATTAACGACAGCGTTTGTTGGCAATAGTGATCTTGTAAAGGTACAAACGGTTAACAGCATCGTGATTACAGAAGGGGCAAGCCAAGGCAGAACTGTTGAGACGGCTGATGGACGCCCTGTACATGTGGTTTATGACGTAGATCGTGATGCATTTTTTGATTACATAACAGAATTAGCGAAAAAAGCGAACTAGAACAAAGCAAGTCATCTTAGATATCGACACAGCTGGCGATAAGGAAAGGATACGTTCATGCAATACATTTGGGGAGTTCTCGGCATCCTGGGAATTTTTTTAATAGCCTTTGCGTTTTCGAAAAATCGGAGAGCGATCAATCCGAGAACGGTCATTGGTGCGTTTTCGATTCAGTTTATTTTTGCTTTGATCGTACTGAAATGGGATTTTGGGAAAAAGCTTCTGGAGTACTTGGCGTCGATTGTTCAAAGCATGATTGATTCGACGAATGCCGGAATTCAGTTCTTGTTTGGCGGGATACTCGGTGCACAGAACGCAGGCTTTACGTTTGCCCTGCAAGTATTGCCAATCATTATCTTCTTCTCTTCCTTGATTTCGGTTCTGTATTATCTCGGAATCATGCAGTGGGCGACGAAAATCATCGGTGGATTTTTGTCTAGGGTGCTCAAAACGAGCGAGACCGAATCCATGTCAGCTTCTGCAAATATTTTCTTGGGTCCGATTGAGGCGCCACTTGTCGTAAGGCCTTATATTGAGAAAATGACCAAGTCCGAGCTGTTTGCTGTCATGACAGGCGGACTGGCGTGCGTTTCGGGTTCGGTTATCGGTGGGTATGCGATGCTTGGAGTTCCGATTGAGTATTTGCTAGCCGCAGCATTCATGGGAGCGCCGGGTGGTCTGTTGCTTGCGAAAATGATGATGCCGGAGACAGAACAGCCACACAGAGTGGAACATGTGGAAGTAATGAAAGATACGGAGTCCAGAAACGTCATTGACGCGGCAGCTCGTGGAGCTTCAGACGGGCTAAAAGTAGCTGCTGGTGTCGGTGCGTTGTTGCTCGCATTTATTTCGTTGATTTTCTTGCTGAACTCGATTATTGGCTGGCTTGGCGGGTTAGTGGGAATAGAAGCGTTGACGCTCGAGCATATTTTAGGCTACCTGTTCGCGCCGATTGCCTTTATGATCGGGGTTCCATGGGAGGAAGCGCTAAAAGCTGGTTCGTTCATCGGGCAAAAGATTGTCCTCAACGAATTTGTCGCGTACACGGCTTTTGCACCTGAGATCGCAAATTTGTCGCAAAAAAGCGTTGTGATCATCAGCTTCGCCCTTTGCGGCTTTGCCAATTTGGCTGCGCTGGCTATGGTCATTGGGGGCTTGGGCGGCTTTGCTCCGTCAAGAAGATCAGACCTTGCGGAGATGGGCTTACGTGCAGTAGTTGCGGCAACCTTGGCGAATCTGTTGAGCGCAGCGATTGCGGGGATGCTCATTTAGATGAATTAGTAGTACTACTCGCTTTTTGATGCAGGTATGGAGGCATGCTTCCATACCTTTTTTCTATGGGGTGGATAAGGAGGAAAAAGAGTTATGTTGGAAAAATTAAGAAGTTAGGTAATCTCAAAAGATGGAGCTGAAATTATGAACGTTGATGTACTTTTTAACCAGTTTCCCATTTTAAAATCAGATCGTTTCACCTTGAAGAAAATCGAAGAGCAGCATTTGGACGAAGTATTTGAAATCTACAGCAATGATCATGTATTTGCCTACTGCGGCATTATCCCCAAGCATAATAAAGCGACAGTGAAAAACATGATCGGGCATTTTGAGAGAGACTATTTGAAAAAATCGAGGATCAAATGGGGGATATTCGCCAATGATAACCCCGATTACTTGCTTGGCATTATGGAAGCTTTCGACTTTCATCAAAAGGTAAACATGGTGACGATTGGCTACTTCTTGTCCGAAGCGCATTGGGGAAAAGGGATTGCGACGGAAGCAGTAAACATATTGCTCCACTTTTTGTTCAGGGATGTCAACGTCAACCGAATACAGGCAGAAGTGATGCCTACGAATGAGAACTCCAAGAAAGTATTGATGAAGAGTGGCTTTATGAAAGAAGGAACACTCAGACAAGCAACGCTATGGTCGGGAAAAGGAATCGTGGATGTAGAGATTTATGGAATGCTAAAAGAGGACTATGAAAAAGGAAAGGGATGAATGTTGCCCATTCACCAGAATACACCGTTACCCGTAAAAGCCCTCCTATGTTACTATGATGGGTATGATCAATCATAGGCATCTGGAATGGGGAAAACATCTTGAAAACATTTAAGAAAGTCTATATAGAAATCACCAGTGTTTGTAATCTCGCCTGTACCTTTTGTCCGCCAACAGAGCGCAGTAAAAGTTTTATTAAAGTAGAAGACTTTGCGAAAAGGCTGGATGAGATCAAACCGCACACCGATTACATTTATTTGCACGTCAAAGGGGAACCGCTTCTCCATCCCAAAATTGATGAGCTGCTCGATATCAGTCATGAGAAAGGCTTCAAGGTCAATATCACCACAAATGGTACGCTGATCGCGAAAAATCGGCATAAATTGCTGGGCAAGCCTGCGCTCCGGCAAATGAACTTCTCGCTTCACAGCTTTGACGGACATATCGGCTCAACCGACCGCGAAGGGTATTTGCGCGAGATTCTTTCCTTTGTTCGGGAAGCTCAGGAGCATCAAGTGATTTTTTCTTTCCGTCTGTGGAACTTGACGCAGGATAACGCCACGAACATTCAAAAGAGTAGAAACCGCCAGACGCTTGAAGTGATTGAAAAAGAATTTGGGCTGGACTATCGAATTGAAGAAAAAGTAATGCCGGGCAGCGGGGTGAAAATCGATGACCGCGTTTATTTGAACCAAGATTACGAATTCCAGTGGCCGAGTCTGACAGCGCCTGAGGATGATGGAAAAGGCTTTTGCCATGGTCTGCGCACGCAGGCAGCGATTCTCGAGAATGGAACAGTTGTGCCTTGCTGTCTCGATGGAGAAGGGGTTATTAATCTAGGGAATATCAATCAGACCTCTTTCACTGATATTGTGGATGGCGAGCGGGCCAATGCTCTGGTAGAAGGATTTTCTCGCAGGGAAGCTGTCGAGGAATTATGCAGAAGATGTGGGTACCGCCAGAGGTTTGGAGCGTAGCAAAAGCAAAACGTCCGAGTCAAATGATTCGGACGTTTCTTCATTATTAGAAGGACACTACTATCAACGGCGGTGACGGCGACAACGGAAGAAACAGAAACGACAGCGGCGACGACGGCGACGGAAGAAGGAACAAAAACGGCAGCGACGACGACGACGACGGCGGCGACAACCACAGCCACAACGATCATGGTCACTGTCAAAATCTTCGTCCACGTCTCTATCGAAATCCCTTTCTATGTCTGTGTCACAATCTTTTTCAATCTCGTGTTTTTTTTCTCGATCATTACAACCACAAGACATACATCCACCTCCTTAGCGTTCATACAATATTTTATGAATGCCGCTTGGACATGACTGGACGAACTATAGGGGAAATAAGCTTGTTTTCAGACGCGGAAAAGTGGCGAATGCCGCTATCCACCCACAAAGTCTTGGGCAAAAGTGATGGTAAAACGCAAAAAAGATAGCAGATCCCATAGCTAAGAGAGCTAATGAGAACCACTATCTTTTTTTCTAGGCCATATGAGCCAGGGTAGACGAAAGGTAAAAAGCCCTCAGCTATGTGAGGGCTTGTAGTCTGTATTACTTTGCAGATGTATCGCTGGAGTCTGTATCTTGGTCGGATTCTTTAGAGGCTTGAATGTCGTCAATGATGACGATTTTGCCTTCTTCTTGCCATTTTACTTCCGCGTTCAGTTGTTCACTGATGAAGCGCAGAGGCAGGAATACACGTCCATTTTTCAGTACAGGTGCAGTGTCCAAAGAAATGGATTTCCCGTCTACAGTTGCTTCTTTTTTATCAAGGTACAGCGTGATAGATTTTTCGCCACGCGTAATTTCGACGGTACGAGTTTCTGGCTTCCAGTTAACCTCCGCTTTCAATGCGGAGCTGATGGCACGCACAGGCACCAAAGCTCTTCCACCTTGTACATACGGAGCCACATCCGCTTGTACTTGTTTTCCATCTACGAATGCTTTCACTTCTGTCGAGCCAGTATTCTCAAGGAGTTCTCCAAGCTTTTTGAATGGTGTGTGATCTCCTTTTTGGTACGTGCGCTGAAGAAGCTCAAGCTGTACGTCCAAAGCTCCCTGTTTGTCAGTGGTTTTTTCCAGTTCAGCTACCAGCTGCTCGTATTCCTTTATTTGATCTTCCGTGATTTCAGCCGTATGCTTGAGCTCTTGGCGAAGCTCGATCAGCTGTTTTTTCAATTTTACGTCTTTGATGTTGGTATCTGTGCTAGCTTCGGTTGAGTCCTCATCGTCGGTATCGGTATCAGATTCTTTGACAGAAGTTTCTTTTGATTTATCTTTTGCTTCTGCCTTTACTTCGGGCTTGCCGTTCCCATTTCCTTTGCTCTCCTGGTCAGCAGCCAGAGCAGCAGGTACACTTGTTGCGAGTAGAATAGCAACCAACGAAGTAGATATCGCTTTTTTCATTTGAATCTTCCTCCTTCTAGGTGTAAGTCTCATGAACTCGACATTCCAGACGGAGGAAAATATGAATATGTTGCATAGGTTTTGAGAAAATATTTTTATTTGTACGAGTGGTTACCTTTCAGTGTCATTCCTTCCAAATCCCGTATCTTCCTCACACGCCCGATTACGATTCCCAGTAGCGTCACAAGTACGCCAGAGAGAACAAACAGAAAACCAATCCCCCTGCCAGGCCCCGTTCCGATGATGTGCCCGACCGTTTGCCCAAGCAATTGATCTGCATCAAACAACGGATTGAATACATGATCCGCCAAAAATCCTGCCGATCCAAATGCCAGTACGAACCCGATTTGCGAAATAGCCGTGATCATCGACCATACTCTGCCTTGCCGTTCATTCTCGACATTCGTCCGGATGAGAACCTCGAGGCTCGTGTTTACAAAGGGAAGCGTGATGAAAAAGAGGAAGCCAAAAACCATAATCAGCCAAACGGAGGTGAACACACCCATCAGGGCATAAAACAACCCAGCAAGTACGAGAGAGAAGGACAGCATGATCACCTTGCTCTTACCCATACCGAAGAGTCCGATCAAAAGGCTACTGACGAGCATGCCCGATGCAGATGCAGAGAGAGCAATACCGAGCGTCTTGGAATCAGTTAATGTCAGCATCATAGGCCCAAAAAGCGATTGCATCAGTCCGATGTAAAAGCACACGACGGACATTAACAAAACTAACGAGAAAACCCCTTTCTTTGAAAGGAGATAGCGGAAGGCTTCAGACATTTCGCGAAAAAAGCTTTGTCTTTCCTGTTTCTGGGGAGTGGCATCGTGGTTCATAATCATCAGCACGGCGCCGACAGCTAGAAGGAAGGTCATCATATCAATGAGTAAGACGAGCTGGATATCAAAAGCACTGAGAAGAAACCCAGCAACCAGTGGAGAAATAAGATATTGAGCGGAACTTGCCAGCTGGATGAGCCCGCTAGCCTGTGAGTACATCTCTTCCGAAACCAGATCGGATACGGCTGCTTTAAAGGCTGGGTTTAGGATGGCGGCAGAGAGCGAGCTGATGCCGACGCCCAAATAGATGTGCCATAATTCCATATGCCCGGACAGCATGACAAGCAAGATGAACAAGATACCAGTTATGGAACCAATATCGCCAATGATCATCATTTTTTTGCGGTCAAACCTGTCTGCCAGCACCCCGCTAAAGGGAAGTAAAAGGAAGGAGGGGAGAAAAGAACAGAGAATGATGAACGAATAGCTCGTGGTAGATTGGGTCTGTTGAAAAACAAAGACACCCAAGGCAAAAGCGGTAAGTCCACTTCCGATAGCTGATAAAAGCTGCCCTGACCAAATGATCAGGAATCTGCGAAAGGCTTTATCATGAGCGATCATTGTCTTTCCTCCTTTTCATCCATCACAGAAACGAGAAGGACCCCGGCGCAGCTCCTAGTGACCTTTCAATAATCACCTGCATGGCTTGTAATCGTTTTGTCTGCTCCTCATGCTCCCAATGAAAAATGCCTGATTCCAACAAAAATTGTGAGCCAGCGAGGAGAAACTGAACGGTCTCCAAGGCATTCTCCACATGAAAGACGCCTTCTTTATGTCCTTGTTCAATGACTTGCGCAAGGACAGGGGCAATTTTCAAGATAATGGCGATGTTCAGACGCTCGTGAAGCTCTCTGTTTTCAGGGCGATGCAAGCTTTCCATCCATTCGGCTTGCTTGTCGATGGGTTGGCTTTGACTGCGCAGCATCTGGCGAACCTTCTCCATGATACTTAAGGTAGAGTCATCTGCGATTTTTTTATATTCTTCGCAAAGTGTATCGACCATGGACTGGACAAATGCTTCGAGGATTTCTTCCTTCGATTTGAAGTAGTAATAAAAGGTTCCTTTCGCTACGCCCACCTTTTGAATGATCGCATCCACGGTTGTATGGACATAACCCTGATTTCGAAATAGCTCCCCGGCGGCTTCCAATATTTCTGCTCGCCGTGTTGTGGGGTCTTTTACGATTCTTTTCATCGGCGCCTCCTTCGATTGTCAGTAAGTGGTTGGATACAGATTACCATATGACTGACCGTCAGTCTATAATCACTTGAAAGAAAAGAGGAGGGTAAGTCTCCTCTGTTCGGTAGTAGGAATTTAGTAAGATGATGGCAAACGTTCGTTATAATTTCTCGGCGATAATCGTGAAGGTTTTCGGGATTCCTTTGTCAAAAACTTCCGAGGAAAGGTTCGGGAGCTCTTCCAGCGTTTTTAGGCACAGCCCTTTGCTTGCAATGGCCGTTACAATTTCCCCTAATGTCCAATTGCGTAACAATACTTTTGATTCAGTGTCATTCATCCCGTTTGAAAGGAATTTGGAGAAAGCAATGTCCTTTTCCTCAAGCGAGGTGTCGAAATAATCGCCTGTTACTTTATGTTTGCGGATAGTAGCAGTCGTTCCGCGTGAGGAGATGAGTTTTGTGGATACCGGATGGAAATCTTGGAGGACGAGCACGCCGCCTTTTCGCAGGAGCGAGTTGACCACCTGGAATAATTCGGTTAAGTCCAAAAAGTAATGAAGAATACCGAATTCCATAAAAACGAGATCATACTCACCAGACAATGCATCTGGAGGGAGCTGCAATACATCGGAAACGATGTAAGTCAGGTCAACGTCGGCAGCTGCAGCCAGTTCTTTGGCGTACTGCTCATTCTCATAAGAGAAATCGGCGATGGTCACGTCGGCACCTAGCAAGGCAAGCGCAACGGCTTTGTTTCCATTTGAACCGAGTAAATTGATAATCTTTTTGCCGCGAATATCCCCCATGTGCTCATATACTTTACCGATTCGCTTTTGGGGGTCTTCTTTAATTTTGACCGCTGCCTCAACAGGTGTTCCAAAGCGCTTCAGCCACGCTTGATATGCCCCAGTGTTCCAAGCCGTTTTATTTAGTTGTGCTGTTTCCACAAATTCCCCTCCATAGAGTATTCCATTCAAAAAATTGGCCCAGGTATGTTGGTTATGAGGGCTCAGGTAATTTATGATACTGACACAGCTCATTCGTGTCTATATCTTTTCGAAGTGTTAATTTTTCCATGTGTGACCTGAAAGTTGAAACAATTGGGGGCGAGATTCTACAATTGTGAAGCAAAGCGGGACAGTGGTAATATTGGGAAAAATAGATGCGTCCGCTCTTTATGCGGTCGAGGGTTTGTTCGACGGGAGGCAAGCTGCTTTGAAAATCAAAGTGTTGATCGCAGACGACAATTCGTTTATACGCGAAGGCATGAAAATCATCCTGACGAGCTTCGAGGAGTTTGAAGTAGTCGGGAGTGTGGAGGATGGGGTCGAGGCGGTGACGTTTTGCAAACAGAACGAGGTAGACGTCGCGCTCTTGGACGTTCGGATGCCGAACATGAATGGAGTGGAAGCGACTCGTGTGCTGACTGCCGAGACTACGGTCAAACCGCTCATTTTGACCACATTCGACGATGACGAGTTTGTCCTCGAAGCCATTCAAGCGGGGGCACGCGGTTATTTATTGAAAAACAATGATCCCAACCGCATTCGAGATGCTATCAAGAGTGTCTATAACAACCATCATGTGCTGCAGGATGTCGTCCTGGATAAGATCAAAATGAACCTGAATACAGGGAAGAACGCTACGGATACCGTGTCCGCTACCGCTCCTCCCAAAGCGAAAGCAGCCAACCCTACCGAAAGCAAAATCGATCAAAGCTTATTTACGGAACGGGAGCTCGATGTCATGAAGCAGATCGCCAAGGGACTATCGAACAAAGAAATCGCGAAGAAGCTGTATATTTCCGAGGGGACAGTTGCGAATTACATTACTTCCATCTTGAATAAAACAGCACTTGAACATCGTACGCAGATTGCCATCTATTATTTGACGGGCGAAACGAACATGTCTGATTGAAAGGAGGTCACAACCGATGGCGTTATGGACAATGGCGAATAAGACAGCGGTGCTTGGTTTTATCATCGTGACTTCTTTTCTGGCTCATCCCACTTCTGAAGTTGACCCGTGGCAAACTCTCGTGTACTTGTTGTATCTGGCTATCAATCTTACTATTCTCATTTTGAAACAGATGAATCATAAGCAATGGTTTGTTTGGCTATCCATCATGTTTGTGATAGCGAGTGGACTTGTGCTGGATCCGTTGTTTATGCTGCTGTTGCCAATCAACGTTTTAGAGCTAGCTTTTTTGGCAGGTAAGCAGCGGATGGTCGTATTTCTCTGTATGTTGTTGCCTTTGTTCATGGTGCCATCTGAATGGGTGCCCTTGTATTTATTAACGGCCTTTCTTAGCTTTTTGCTGTATAGGTGTGGCAGCAGGCTAACGGACAAGCTCGGCAGGTTAGAAGCTGAACGGGAAAAGCTGAGAGAGGATTTACAAAGCTTGACCCGCTCCTTAAACGAAAGCAGTGAATACTTCCGCCAGTCGACTTACACGATTCAACTGGAGGAGCGCAATCGCCTTTCTCAACAAATTCACGACGATGTGGGACATGCAGTTGCAGGTGCGCTGATACAAATGGAAGCGTCGCGACTGCTGATGGCGACTGATCAGGACAAGGCATCCGAGCTGCTCCGCAATGCGATCACGATATCGAAGGAAGGGCTGGAGCGAATCAGAGTGACACTCAAGGAAGTAAAGCCACGGCCGGAGGAGCTGGGAATCAATCGACTCCGGTCGTTTGTCGATGAGCTGTCTGCCAGAGAGACAGTGACAGCCACGCTTACTTTTGCCGGGGACATTGACGTCATTACACCGCTTCAGTGGAAAATCATCCAGCAAAATGCAACGGAAGCGGTCACGAATGCACTCAAATATGCGAAGGCGACAGTGATTTCCCTAGAGGTACGGGTGCTGAATACATTCATAAAAGCAGTGGTCACAGACAATGGCGCCGGCGCAGAAAAGATTGTAAAAGGGCTTGGCATTCTCGGGATGGAGGAGAGAGCTGCTTCCGCTGGTGGAACAGTGATTGTAGACGGTACGCGAGGCTTTAGCGTGACCACACTGCTGCCTTATCGCAACGAATGAAAAAGATCATGAGAAACAACATGAGAATTCTCATGTGCCAAGGGATGAACTTATGCACTGACATAGGGGCATCCTTTTTTATTACAATGCAGACATAGCCACGAAGGGAGTGAGTGATGTGAGTCATGTATTGGAAATTCGTCAGCTAACGAAAAAATTCGGTGAGTTCGTCGCCGTCGACAATATGTCTCTGAATGTGCGTGAAGGAGAAATCTTTGGTTTCTTGGGGGCCAACGGAGCGGGAAAGAGCACGACCATCAACATGATCGCCTCCCTGTTGCGCGTAACAAAGGGTGAGATTACCCTGCTGGGAAAAAACATTGAGAAACACAGCAAATTCGCCAAAATGAACATCGGTATCGTACCACAAGATATCGCCATCTACGAGGATATGACTGCCTATGAAAACGTGAGGTTTTTTGCTGGCTTGTACGGACTGCGTGGATCACTGCTTCGCGAACGGACGGAAGAGGCGCTTGAATTCGTAGGTCTCGGTGACAAATCTACTAGCTTTCCCAAAAACTTCTCTGGCGGGATGAAGCGTCGATTAAACATTGCTTGCGCCATTGCCCATCGGCCGAAGCTGATCATCATGGACGAACCTACTGTCGGGATTGACCCTCATTCGCGCAATTATATCTTGAATTCGGTACGCAAGCTCAACGACATGGGCTGCACGATCATTTATACGAGCCATTACATGGAGGAAGTCGAAGAAATCTGCACCCGTATTGCCATCGTTGATCATGGAAAAGTCATCGCGGAAGGATCGAAGGAGGAGCTAAAAGCGATTATTACCGACGCGAAGGAAATTTGGATTGGCGTCCGGGCAGATGAACCGTTAAACCTTGAAGGTATTAAGGCGATTCCTGGTGTGAATGCAGTGCTTCAAGAAGAGAATACGATCAAAATCGTATCGAAAACGGAGATCAACAACCTGAACCGGATCATTCAACAATTAATCAAGGACCAGGTAGAAATCCGCTCCATTGAAGAGCAAGCGCCGAATCTGGAGACTGTGTTCTTGACCTTAACCGGTCGAAACTTGCGAGACTAGAGGAGGGGCTTTGCCATGAACATATGGAGTATCGCTGTAAAAGAAATCAAGTCCAGCCTTCGTGAAAAGAGAACGTTTATGTTTATGCTAGCACTTCCCATCATCTTGATGCTGATTTTAGGTTCCGCCCTTTCCAATGCATTCGATGATACGAGGACCGTAGGAGACATGCGCTTGCTGTATAAAAGCAACGGGACGAATGCGCAAATGTCTACGGCATGGAACACGTTTATAAAAGCATTGCGTGATAAAGGAGTGGAGGCCGCTCCAGTAAGTTCAGGCATGGACGGGCAGGAGGAAGTTCGCGCGGATCGCTATACGGGGTATGCAGTCGTCAGTGATACGGGGATTGAGTTTTATGGAAGCAGCAAGAATGCGATAGGAAGCAATATCCTTGCGGGGATGCTAACCGTTTTTGCAGATCGGTACTCGCTCGCATCTGCAGCTTATCAGATAGATCCCGAATCTGCTTCGGCAATCGTCAAGGGTACCGGACAGCGTGATGATTTTATTCATGAAACGGCCTTGCATGCAAATAAAAAACCGGGGGCAATCGACTATTACGCGATTGCGATGACGACCATGATTGCGCTCTACTCGATGTTTTCTGCGAGTTATTTGTTCACCAAGGAGCGTACGAACAAAACGTCCACACGATTAATGGCAGCACCTGTCAGCAAAGGTGCCATTTTTACCGGAAAAATAATCGGCAGTACGTTCGTCAATATGTTTTTCGTACTCGTCGTGTTCTTAGTCAGCAAGTTCGTGTTCCAAGCAGATTGGGGTAACCACTACGGAATGGTTATCCTCGTACTTTTGACAGAGGTGTTGCTTGCAGTCAGCTTGGGTCTGGGGATTGGCTTTCTTTTCAAAGGGGAAGGAGTACGGGCAATCAACAATATTTTTACGCAAGTCGCCTCCTTTGTAGGCGGTGCCTATTTTCCCGTTGATCAATCAGCTGGTCTATTCAGCCTCTTGTCCAAAGTCTCTCCCCTTCACTGGGCGAATACAGGTCTGATGCAAATCATCTACACAGACAATCCGAGAGGCGCATGGTTTGCGATTGCGATGAATGTGAGCATTGCCACGGCGTTCATCATCTTTTCTGTTATCACGATGCGCAGACGGGAGGGTGCTTTTGTATGAGTGAGATGCTATGGCTAATTCGGAAAACCCTGATGGAGACGTTTCGCAGTAAAAAAAGCTGGTTTACTTACTTGGGTTTGCCGATCTTAGGTGTTCTGTTATCTCTTACTCTTTACAGCAATGGAGGCAGCGGTACGATCCATGTCGGAATCATCAATCAGGATGGGGACCAGGTGATCACGAAGGACACGATCCGGTTTATCGAGAGATTGAATCATATCAAGGTCACAGTCATCGATGAACAAACGATGCGTGAACAAATTGTTTCTGGTGAGCTGGATAGCGGAATTGTTTTCGAGTCAGGGTATGCTGCTAGTGTTCGAAAAGGGGCGCCAGCACACTTGAATATGGTATCAGTAAAAGGTGAACAGGTTACTGCCTACGTGAAGGCCATGCTGCACAGTTATATCGGCAATCTTGCCGCGATTGGAAAAGCGGCACAAGCGGATGAGGCTAAGTTCACGAAGCTGTATACGGCATACCACGAGCAAAGCTACAAGCTCAATATCGTAGAGCTTCCAGACACCTCGAACGTGACGCGTATGACGAATCAATCGATTGGTTTCCTCATTATGTTTATGATGTTTTCAGCGGTGAACATGTCGGAGATCATTTTAAAAGAAAAAGAAAATCGCACCTTTTTGCGACTGCTTTCTTCGCCGATGTCGGCTAGATCCTATGTATTCTCGAATATTATCGTCAGCATGTTTATTTTGCTGCTGCAAATCATTGTGACCTTGCTCGTCATGAAAAACGTCTTCGGCATAGATGCAGGCGTCTCGTACAGTCAAATGATTCTGCCGCTGTTCGTGTTCGCGCTGGGGGCAATCGCACTTTCTCTGATGACCGTTGCCTTTGCGAAGAGTAGAGCAGGTGCCGGAGCGATTTCTAACTTGATCATTGTACCGACGTGCCTCCTGGCTGGCTGCTTCTTTCCCATGGAAATCATGCCGGACACCGTGCGCAAAATTTCAACATTCTTGCCCCAGCATTGGTTGCTCGATACGGTGAATAAGCTTCAACAAGGGTACAGTCTGGGGAGCTTGTATTTGAACATAGCTATTTTGCTCGCATTCGCTACGGTTTTTGCCTTGATCGCCATCTATCGGTTTGGGCGGAATAACGATAGCAGACAGTTTGTGTGAGAAAAATAGGACTAGGTGAACTGTAATTTGACAAGGGATAATTCGAAGCGTGTCGAAAGATGCTTACTATGATAAAGCAAAGTATCCGTAAACGGAGTCATTCAAATGCACTCATAAGTAAGCATCTTGTGATTCTTCTCTTGTTTTTAGCATTTCTTCTAGGTCTTCGAACGTTCTGGTTTTCGTTTCATGCGTTTCCAGAGCATCCGCCTGTGGTTCAAGGCGTTCTTGATATGCGCGGGTGGGACTTTGAAAATTCCCCGTCCATTTCACTGGATGGGGAATGGGAGTTTTTCCCTGAATCTTTGATCACGCATGAAGATCTCAAGCAATCATCGAATGACGAACGACAATACGTTCAAGTGCCTGGCAATTGGAGCAGCGCTTTTTCTAGGGACTCTCCATCATCGTATGGTTATGGAACATACCGTTTACGTATCTTGGTCGATCAACCCCTAAATCAGCCATACACCTTATGGGTTCCGCAAGTGGACGCATCTTCCACCATAGAGGTTAACGGACAGATATTAGCCAGAGTCGGAGTGCCTGCGACAACAGCGGAAGATTACATTCCGCGGAAGCAATCCTCCACGGCTACGTACATTGCAGGTGATGCAAAGGTCATTGAAGTGCTCGTCCGAACGGCCAACTTTCATAATCCAATCGAAGGGGGCATCGTCAGATCGATTTACTTCGGGTCGCAGGCCGCTGTTGACACCGAACGTTGGTATTCTATCGGCTTCCAGATGACAATCTTCCTCATCTTGTTGCTACATGGCTTGTATGCAGGCATCCTGTACATATTGAATGCCCGTCACAAAGAGTTTCTGGTGATTTGGCTGTTGCTTTCCTGCGTGGGGATAAAGACTGTGTCCGATTATGACAATCTGCTGTTACTTTGGCTCCCGATCGATTATACATGGGCGCTCAAGGTAGAAGTGCTCGCCTACATATGGCAGCCTTTACTGATGATATTATTGGTCAGAAGTCTATCTGAACAGGGAGAGAAAGAAAACGTCAAGCCGTTCAGGGCATATCTTTCCGTGTTCAGTCTTTATTCGGCAGTTATCATACTGGGAACGGCACAATGGGTGTATATTTTAGCTGGAACGCCATTTTTGGTTATTCTTTATTTCGGCCCGTTGTTGCTAATTGTATTCAGGATCAGCCGCATGCTCATGCAAAACAAGCATGATGTTGTATTTTTGCTAATCGCTGCTATGAGTATTTTTTCCAATGTTATATGGTCCGCACTCATGGAATATAAAATCATCGATATCAAGTACGTGTATTATCCGCTCGACCTGATTGCTGCGCTTGTCAGCTTTTCTGCCTATTGGTTCAAGCGATTCTTTCGCAATTCAGCGGAAAAGGCACAGCTAACGGAGCAATTGAAAGAAGCCGACAAGCTCAAAGACCAGTTTCTCGCCCATACCTCTCACGAACTGAGAACGCCATTGCACGGCATCATGAATATCGCCCAGACTGTCGTGAACAATGAAAGGCATGTCATGGGCGGTCGCAGCACGCAGGATATGGAGCTCTTAATCACGATCAGCCGCAGAATGTCGCATTTACTGGACGATTTGCTAGATGTCGTACGGTTGCAGGACAAGCATATCGTGTTGCAGAAGAAGCCGTTGCATATTCAATCGGTTGTTTCTGGCATCATCAGCATGCTCACCTACCTGGTAGAAGGCAAGCCTGTTCAACTGAAAATGGACATACCAGAGTCTATCCCGGCAATCTTGGCAGATGAGAAGCGGCTAGTCCAGATTCTGTTCAATCTTGTTCACAATGCACTGAAATTCACAGAAGAAGGATCTGTCGTCGTTTCTGCTGAGATCGTGGACGGACAGGTGGCGATCTATGTATCCGATACAGGAATCGGGATGGATGAGCAGACCAAGGCACGTATATTTTTGCCGTATGAGCAGGGAGCGCAAGCAACGAACGATGGGGGAGGAATCGGCCTCGGTCTTGCTATTTGTACACAGCTGGTAGATCTGCATGATAGCGAGCTGAGAGTCGACTCTGAACCGGGCAAAGGTTCGGTATTTAGCTTCTGGCTGCCCGTGGTTAGTACAGATGAGATGAAGGCAGCAGAGAGCCAATATGTGGAGCAGATGGATAAGAACAATCAAGTGACGGCTAGCAACCAGATGAGGCATAGTGAAGCCCCAGATATCTTGGCTTTTCAGCAAACGGCTGCGCATGCATCTGTTGACCGAAAGGCGAACATATTAGCGATCGATGACGACCCGGTTAACCTAAGGGTGCTGGATCGAATGCTCTCATCCTCGCATTACCA
This sequence comes from Brevibacillus sp. HB1.1, assembly GCF_013332445.1. Classification (NCBI taxonomy): domain Bacteria; kingdom Bacillati; phylum Bacillota; class Bacilli; order Caryophanales; family Paenibacillaceae; genus Brevibacillus; species Brevibacillus sp. HB1.1. Next base: position 264,408 of record NZ_JABMIV010000003.1, read on the forward strand.
AATCACTACGTGCACATCGCCAAGAGACGCGCTCGATCTGCTTTTTACAGAGCAGTGGGACTTGCTTATCATCGATGTCATGATGCCGCATATGTCGGGCTACGAGCTGACGCAAAAGGTACGGGAGCATTTCTCTGTTTCCGAGCTTCCGATCTTGCTCTTAACGGCGCGCAGCCAGTCTGAAGATGTATACACCGGGTATTTGTCTGGTGCGAATGACTATGTATGCAAACCAGTCGATGGCATGGAGCTGAAATATCGCGTCTGGTCGTTGACGACGCTCAAGCAAACAGTCGATGAACGATTGCGCATGGAGGCTGCCTACTTGCAGGCGCAGATTCACCCGCATTTCTTGTTCAACACACTTAGCTCGATTATGGCATTGAGTGACATTGATACGGAGAAGATGCGTAAACTCGGGGATGCGTTTACCGCCTTCTTGCACATCAGCTTCGACTTTTTGAATACAGGAAAACAAGTCACACTCTCCCATGAGCTAGAGCTCGTCCAAGCGTATCTTTACATTGAAAAGGAACGATTTGGCGAGCGGTTACAGATCGTGTGGGAAATTGAGCCAGATATCGATCTTCTCATCCCGCCACTGACCATTCAGCCTTTGGTGGAGAATGCAATTAACCATGGTCTTCTTACCCGAATAGAGGGAGGAACTCTTCATATCCGCATCGTCCGGCAAAAGAATGCCACTCTTTTTGAGGTGAAGGATGACGGTATTGGGATGGAGAAAGAGACTGTGCGTCAAATTCTCGACTTGTCGAAGAAGGAAAGAGGCGGAATCGGAGTATCCAACACGAATCGCAGACTGACGCAAATGTACGGGAAGGGCTTGCGCATCACGAGTAAGCCGGGTGAAGGAACAACGGTGTCGTTTGTCATACCGGATCGGACGCAATAGAGTGAGTTGCTGTTTTAGCACCCTGGATCACTGTTACTGGTGAAGCAGGGTGCTTTTTCGCGTTTTCTATACCTAGGAACGCCGTTCATCCGCCCCTACATTCTGCGGAATTACAATAATTGCAGTCATAGTCACCAAAACGATTACCATATATGGCACATCTACTGCAATGGTAACAACAAAAAGCCCCACTCGGATTATTCGGATTCAACTCATTACATTCATCTCTCAGATGATTACTTAGGTCTCTACGACGTTCCAGATAAGGTCCATATTGTACCAAACGTCCAAAGACTTTCTTGAGACCCTTCGACTTTTTTCTTTTCAAGAATGCCCCATCCTTTCATGACAATCTAACACAGAATATGCCATGATTTTTCCAATGATTGGACATGCGGCTATTCCCGTTGAAAGAAATCATGAGGAGTTGAAAAACGACATTAGTGTCGTTTATAATGATCTCACCAACAAAAACGACATCTATGTATATTTTGTTCGAAGGAGGTAGGCCCGAACCCCATGGCCCCAAAAGTAAGCGACGAATACAAAACCAAAAAGAAAATCGAACTGCTACAAGCGGCAAAACGTGTGTTCATCACAAAAGGCTATACACGGGCCACCATGCAAGACGTCATGGAAGAGGCTGGTGTATCGCGGGGAGCCTTGTACGCCTACTTTGATAACCTGGAGCACTTATATTTGGAGCTGCTGCAATTCGAAGATCAACAGGATGTACAGTTTTTCACACCGATTGCTGGCGAAACGTCTTGGCAGCAAGTCATCAAATGGGTCTCCAAACAGCAGGTCGAGATCGAGAAAATCGAACAAACACTATCCCAAGCCAACTCAGAGTTTTTCCTGTCACTGAAAGATCAGCAAAAGCAACAGAGCTATCCATACATCACGACTCGCTATGAAAAAATGGTGGATGTGTTGACGGCTTTCTTCGCGCATGGGACAGCGACAGGTGAGTTCAAGCCACAGCTACCACCTGAGGCGATTGCTCGCTATCTCATCTCGGTTATCGATGGATTGATGCTGGATACCGCGCATTTGGGCGCAGAGAAAACAAAGGTGCCCGAGCAGATGGAAGCATTGTTGTTTTCATTGAGAGCGATGCTGGGACCGACTCAATAAGGAGGGGGATGAATGTTGTTTCAATCAGAGAGAATTTATTTGAGAAAAATGACGGGGGAGGACGTGGACGTCTACCACACGTGGAGAAATGACGTAGAAGTCATGCGGACAACGAATCCGTCTATGGACGTCTATACATGGGAAGATACGAACGGGTTTGTGAACCAGGTCATTCTGCATGCAAGCTCCTCGAAGAGCTATATGATCCTAGACAGCCAAACCAATCGACCGATCGGGATTACCTCTCTCATCCAAATCGACCTGAAAAACCGCAATGCGGAGTGCATCATCGATATTGGGGAGAAGGAGTATTGGGGAAAGGGGTATGGACGAGAAGCGATGAAGCTGCTGCTGGATTATGCATTCTTGGAAATGAATCTGCATCGGGTATCGTTGCGTGTCTTTTCCTTTAACGAAAAAGCCATAAAGCTGTATGAGAGACTCGGATTCAAGCAGGAGGGGGTCTCGCGGCAGTTTTTGTTTCGAGAGGGAAAATGGCATGATATCGTCCATATGGGGATTTTGCAGCAGGAATATATCACTTGAAAAAAGGCTGGCGGTACGAAGGGTACCACCAGCCTTTTGCGTATGAAGATGTCTCTTATTTTCCGTCGTAAATCGGTACTTCCCACTCCACATTTTTGTGTTCAACCATGCGTTTCTCGGAAGTAATGATCAGTTGTTTAGGCAGGGATGTGAGGTTTTTCAAGAAGATGGAACCGCCAAAAATCGCCCGGCCATTTTCATACTCAGTCTTGTCGATCAAGTAGTCGGCGTCTTCGTACTTTTTCCCAGTCTCGTCTGTAATGGTCCAGTATTGATATGGACCCATAGCGGCAGTATCTGGAGAGAGAGTTGCCTCGAATGTCAGGTGGTAGCCCTCCACTTTGGTGGTAGACCCATCGTCATTTACGCGGTGATACCCGTCATAGCCTTCAAAATCAACGACCGCGTTTGGATCCTTTTGATATTTTTTGAAAGTAAACTGATCTCCCTGGACATCCGCTGTGATGACTTCTTTCTTCTCAAGGCGATCGGTGTCCAATTTCGCGTTAAGCTTAGCTGTTTCCTCTGTATATACAGACCCGAGCTTGAAGGTGAGGCTTTGGCTTTCGTCGATTGGTTGGAAGTAGTGGAAGTCTCTTGTTCCATTTTCAGTAGAGCGGGTATGATCCCATTTCAAATACGGGATGACATTGCTTTGTTTGCTGGCTTTACGGGTGACAGCATCGGAATCCCAAGCGGCGACAACTGTGCCCTTTTCATTGACTAGCTCGTAGCTGTATTCTTTTCGCTGGTTATCCGTATTCGAGCGATCTACGACCATTTCCATCCCACTCGGTGCAAACGTCATCTGTTTTACGTCCAGCTTGAGCCCTTGCGGAGTCGTGTATGTTTTGTTGATCTCATGTGTCTTCGTCGCGGCCTTTGCCTTTTTCATGTCAACAGGTACGGACAGCTTCCAGTTTCCTTTGATGTGGCCCAATTGTTTAATGTTGAACTCTACAATCAGCTCGTCCGGAATTTCACTGATATCAGCAAAGTAGCTGCGCAGCTCACGATTCAAGGACATGGTACCGGTATCTGTATACATAACATTGTGCCAATCTTCATCATTTGCAGATGACTCAACAGGCTTCAGTACGTTCCCTTGTTTGTCTTTGATTGTAATGACTTGCTCCTTCTTATCTCTTCTGATCATTTGGCTCAAAAAACCGTCCGTCGGCTTACCGTTCTTGTCTTTTAAAGAAGCTGCTATGCTAATACGCAGCGGGTCAGCGACCACTTCATGCACAGTAAAAGTGAGGCCTTGATCGGTCGTACTTACCTCAACGGACTGCGCGAATCCATTCTTGGCTGCTTGAGCAATTCCTTTGTCCGCTAGTTTTTGCAGGAAGCTATTGCTCACAAGTGCTACAGGATCAGCCTTGCCAATCGGGCTGTTCGTAAAAGCAGCATGGACATAACTGGCAAAGGTCGGGGAGACGAGCATTCCTCCCGAGACGACGATGGTTAATGCAGCGGCGGCAAGCGTCATTCTTTTCATGATCGTGATACTCCTTTGTTTCCACGCGGGTGGTTGATGTGAAGGGGTTGCAGGGTTCAATACTCTCACGGGATGAGGGGAGAGCATCTGAATAATCTTTTGATCCATATTTGGTGAGAGGGAGTTTTCCCACATCGTTTCTTCTGTTTGGTGCAGCTCATCGATCCATTGCTCCAGTTGGTGCTGGCAGTGTGTGCAATGATCGAGATGACTTTCGATATTTCGTTTGTTCACTGGTGATAAACGATCTTCCATGTAGGCGATCAGCTGTCTTTGCGTAAGGCAATTCAAAGCGGGGTTCCCCCTTTTTTCTCCGGCTTACTTAGCTGGTCTCGCAGCTTTTTCCTGGCATAGGAAAGGCGCATTCTCACAGTATCTACGGACAAAGATAGTTTGTGGCCAATCTCTCGGTAGCTTAGGTGCTGGAGATAATGCAAAGCGAGAATCGTCCTGTGGTTCTTGTCCAGTGTCATCATCTGCTGTCGCAAAGCATGACGCTGTTCTTTTTCCAGATAATCTTCCTCCGGGATCGGACATTCGTCTTTGACCTCGACATCCATCTCCGTTACGGAAGGCATCCGCTTTCGTTTCCGCAGCTCGTCAATCCCGCGGTTGATCGCGATTCGATACAGCCAGGCTGAAAAGGAGTAGTTGGGTTTATAATCTGGCAGACTGTAGTACGCCTTGATAAAAACCTCCTGCACCATGTCTTCGGCATCATGAGAATGCTGGAGCGTGCGCCCAAGAATCGAACCGATTTTTCCCTTGTATTTATTGACGATCAGAGCATAAGCCTCTTTATTTCCTTGAAGAACCTCCGCAATGACCTCTCGATCGTCCTGCATGTTTGTTACCTCCTTGCAAAAAGGTGCTGCGCAGCTTTCCTTTTTGGTGTTCACTACTATAGACGAAAACGAGGGTGCTCCCCTCTCAAACTTTTTCATGAAATTTGAAAAATGGCATAGGAAGAGGATGCCTCTCTTCGTTTGATAGAAGGGCATCCTCTTGATCTATCACGTATGCCGCCATCACTTAAATGGAGCAGGAAATCTACATAATTTTGCAGTAATACTATAAGCACAGATGCTTCGAATTTCGTAAAGGAGTATATGACCTTGAGCCAAAACAACCATTCCATCGCGGTGATCTCCGACATACACAGCAACGCCTATGCATTGGAAGCAGTGCTGCACGATATTGATTCCCGCGGTATTCAAACCATTGTGAATTTAGGCGACACTTTATTTGGACCGCTTGATCCGATTAAAACGGCAGAGCTCTTAATGGAGCGATCTACGATCATCCACATCATGGGTAATTGTGACAGATATTTACTGGAAGAGCAAATGGAGTCCATCACCTTCGAATACGTGAAGCCACTGCTTACACAAGAAATGCTCAGCTGGATCGGGTCATTCCAAAAGCAGTGGACGTTTGACGATCTCTTGTTTTGCCACGGCACACCTTTTGCCGATGATGTGTACTTATTAGAGAATGTCGCTCCATATGGGATAGAAGACAAAAGCGCAAATGCCTTAATGATCGAGCTGACTGGCATTCAGCAGCAGGTCATTTTTTGCGGACACTCTCATGTGCCCAAATCTGTATGGCTGCCAGATGGCAAGCTCGTGGTAAACCCGGGAAGCGTGGGACTTCCAGCGTATTTTGAGGAAGCGCCGTACCCGCATTCGATGGAATCGAAGACGCCCCATGCCAAGTACGTCACGGTAAAACAACAAGGCGGCTCGTGGCTGGTCGAGCACGTATTGGTTCCTTATGATTTCGAGCAGGCAGCTAGAAAAGCTGAGGAAAACGGGCGCAGAGACTATGCCCATGCGATCCGAATGGGAAGAGCGGAGCTGTAATGAGGAAGTGGCGTCGGACGTATTATCTGACGTCACTTTTTAGTTTTAAAGAAAGTGTTGGGAAGAAAGACCTCATACTCTCTTACAAACTATTTTATTGTAAAGTTTCTGTGTTTTACAAAGGATGAGATTAATAATGAAAAGATATACATCATACTAAACTGTTTTTAATTATAGTAAATTGTTGAAGAACTCTGTTTATTGTAAAATAGGACTAAAGTCAGCGGCTTAGCTACTATATCTAAGTGTGGTAAGAAGGGAGCATGATGATGAATCCTACAGTGATTTCATTATTCTGCGGAGCAGGTGGAATGGATTATGGATTTAAAGAAGCAGGATTTGATGTTACGTGGGGTATCGATATTGATAAAAATAGTTGTTATACCCATAAACACTGGTCCTCGGCTGATATTATTCATGCAGACATAAGAGATATCGATATTGAACAAATTCCGATATCAGATGTAGTCGTTGGATCTATAATTATTAGATCCTTTTCCTCTATAGCATCTAAGGGGATAAAAAATAAAAATGATAACCTTGATTGGATATTAGCACAAATCATTAATCATATTAAACCCAAGGCTTTTTTGCTTGAGGGTCCAAAATTTCTAAGGGAAAATATATTATTCCTGAATGAGTATAAAACATCCTTCGAAAGCAATGGTTATAATATTTCATATAGCGTACTTAACGCAAAAGATTACGGTATAGCCCAACGTCGCGAAAGGCTTGTTTTTATTGGGACTAGGTTTGATTTAAAACGAGCATACAAATTTCCTGCAAAGCATGATAAACAACTATCAGTTCGGGAGGCAATTGAAGATTTAGAGCGTACGAATATACATGACCGAAAAAGCATTCATGTGAATAGTGTGCAAAGATGGAGAGGAACTAGAGCTCTTGATCTGGATGGCTTGGCTCCTTCTATAGTTTCTGGCACACACATCTATATTGATGATAATCATCAAAAGTCTGATAAACTTTATACTATTTCTTGGCAAGAAGCAGCAGCTTTACAGTCATTTCCAAAGGAATTTATGTTTTTAGGAGATAAAACATCTAAGTTCAAACAAATTGAAAATTCATTTCCTCCTAAGTTAGCTTTTTATCTTGCTAAAGAAATTTATAATGTTCTTTATTGTGAAAATGAGAGTGATAGGAATGGTGTTGAAACTGTTTTTGCGACGAATGAAAGTTCACTAAATCTAAACTTAAGTAGTAAAACTGAGTGCGACAAAGTGAACCCTTTTCATCAAGAAGCTAATGAATTTAACAAAACTCAAATTAGTCCTGATGACTCCCTGGATGAAGGGAAGGTACTTAGTGCGAGTGATAAGAATGATGCTGACATTGTATTTACGCCGAATGAAAGTTTACTAAATCTAAACTTGAGTAGTGGAGAGAATAAAACTGAGTGCGACAAAGTAACCCCTTTTCACCAAGAAGCTAATGAATTTAACAACTTTCAAAATAGTCCTGATGATTTCTTGGATGAAGGGAAGGTACTTATTCATAGATTAAAGTCTTTGCCTTCGGGTAAGGAGAATGCTGAAGAGTATCATAGAGTCATTTTCCAATGTCTTAATCATATTTTTAAGGAGAGCTTAAAACGAGGACAGAAAGAAGTCCGAATGAATGAGGGGAGAAAAAGAGTCGATATCGTTTTTAACAATCAAGCCATTAATGGCTTTTTTGCGCATATCGTAGATCGATACAAAGTTTTTTGCCCGAAAATTTTGATAGAGTGCAAAAATTATACTTCAGACCCTAATAATCCAGAAGTAGATCAGTTACTTGGTAGAGTTGGAAATCTAGCTGGTGATCTAGGTATTCTGGTCTGTCGGCAAGTTCAAAATCATGAAACTTTACAGAAACGATGTAAGGATGCACTCGGTAAGCGTGAACCTGTATATATCTTATATTTTGATGACAATGACATTATTAAGTTGATAAATATGAAAGGAATAGCGGACGAAGAAGGAATTATGGACTATTTATTGACAAAATGGGACCGATTAATTATGAACAACTAATTTAGGAATTAGTTGTTCAATTAATTAAAATCAAGAGACTTCAAGATCACTTCACTAGTAGTTAACTTGATTGGAAGAGAGTAAGAAGATCCCTTCCAACCAAGTTAATTAATATCTTTTATTTAACTTACGCCTTTCCTACCTACCTGCAAGTCCTTCTCATCACGATCGCCTTTCGGCTTCTGTCCCATCTTCCCACTACGTAGTGGAATTTCCTTCAGGAACAGCGCGATGATGACAGCGATTCCCGCTACAATCGCTCCAGTTAAAAACGTAGTCGTAATCCCATAGCTCATCGCTTCCCGGATCATATCCAGCATGTGAGTAAACAGCGGTTGCAAATCCGGTGGCAGACTAGCCAGCGTGGCTTCAATTTTCGGCTGATCCAACAAATTTTGTGGATTCGTAAAGAGCGCCAACTTTTCTGCCAGAGCAGGATCGGCTGCTGCGGGATTGTTCCCTTGACCCATGGCTCCCGACAGTTGCGTCATTTTCGCAGACATGCTGGCACTCATGACGGTTCCCATGACAGCAATTCCAATGGTCCCACCGAGGTTGCGGAAAAGCTGCGACGTTGCTGTAGCGACACCCAATTGCTGTGGTGCGACAGCATTTTGCACGGTCAAGGAGAAGACCGGCATCGCAATCCCGATCCCCAATCCGAGAATGACCATGTAGATCACGAGCAAGTAAATCGGTGTGGTTGGAGACATGAAATACATCAGCACCATGCCCAAGGTCATGACGAGAAGTCCACCCAACGCCATCTTTTTATATTTTCCTGTCTTGGTCATGATTTGTCCGGCGATTGCGGAGGTCGCGAGCATGGCGATAGACATCGGCATCGCCACATAACCGGCCATCGTCGGAGAGATGCCTTTGACCCCTTGGACAAAGAACGGCACATAAATGATCGCGCCCATCATCCCGGCATTGAGGAAGAATCCGACCAGATTGGAGACAGTAAAAATACTGTTTTTGAACAAGCCCAGTGGAAGTACAGGCGTTTTTACTTTCATTTCAATCATAATAAACACGATCAACGCAACAATTGTGGTGGCAAACAAACCAATAATTTGCCACGAGCCCCAAGCGTATTTGCCCGGACCATCTCCTGCCCATGAGAAGGCGAGCAGCATCGGGACGATGGTGAGCGTCAAGAACAGCGAGCCGAAGTAGTCGACTGACTCTCCTTCTTGCTTCGGTACTTTTGGGAAATGAATCATGATCAACAAAAAGGCAATTACGCCAATCGGCAAGAAGATCCAGAACACCCAGTGCCAGTCGAGATGGTCGACGATATAGCCACCCATCAGAGGACCAAGCACACTGGATACGCCGAAGACGGCACTCATGATTCCGCCCCACTTTGCGCGCTCGCGAGGTTCATACAGATCACCCATAGCGGTAAAGGCAGTAGACATGATGATCCCGGCACCTGCTCCTTGAATGCCACGATACGTAATTAATTGGAAAATGTCGGTAGAAAACCCGGACAACAAGGCCCCGATACTAAACAACCCGATACCCGTCAATATAAATGGTTTTCTTCCATATATATCGGAGAGCTTCCCAACCAGCACAGAAGCGACAGTGGAGGTCAGCAAATAAATCGTAATCGCCCACGAATAGTAATCCATGCCACCCAGCTTCGAAATAATACGCGGCATGGCAACTCCGATAATAGTCTGGTTGATCGCGGCGAAAAACATAGCTGTAATAATCGCGATCATAATCGTCACTTTCTTTTTCTCTGTTAGCTGTTGCAATCTTGATGCTCCTCTCTTTGTTGCTCTATATTTTTCAGAACCTGGCGATAGATGCGGACTAAGTGTTGCTTGTCTTCATCAGATACGCCGGCAAAAAACTGTTCAATGGTGTTCCTCACCACAGCTTTGTATTGCTGTAGGATTTCTTTTCCTTGATCGGTTATGTCCAGTTGTACGACGCGGCGATCCGTATTGTCACGATTTCTCGTGGCATAGCCGCAAGCAATCAATTTATCAGCGAGACTCGTAACGGCTCCGGGGGTAATATTCATACGTTCTGCAATAGAAGATGCCTTCTGCGGACCGTTCATATCTAGAATTCGCAAAAGCATGGCTTGTGATCCTGACACGAGTGGGTCCAGACGCTTGTGCGACTCAGCCGAAACTTTTCGTTGGAGTTGAATATAAAGCTCTTCAAAATTGACTTGGCTTGGCATAGTACCCTCTCCTGTTTTCACTATTTAATTATATATGTGATAAAATGTTTACCCCCTAAAACATTTACGAGTATACATCGAATCATGCAGGGAAGTCAAAATCAACCTTTTACCAATTTGACCAATTCCATTAGTCAATATGTGAGTGATTTCGCCATCAATCGGGAAAATATACTAATTTTCGACCGGATTCATGGAATTTTCAGAGTTGCGATGCTACAATCAGTTTTGGCATTCTTTTCATCTTAGATAAATAGATAGGTGGGATTTGAACGTGTTTGGGAAAAAATTAACCAGCGCATTGCTTGCCACAGCGCTGATGAGCCCGATGTCGGCTTTTGCCGCCCAAGAGACAAAACAGCCAGCAGATGTCGTGCTAACCAACGGTACGGTCTACACAGTGGACATGAAGAACAGCTGGGCAGAGGCAGTGGCCATTCGCGGTGACGAAATCGTCTTTGTCGGCGCAGATGAATATGCGAAAGCACACATCGGCAAGGATACAAAAGTAATCGATCTGAAAGGTCAAATGGTGTTGCCGGGCTTTATCGACAGCCATACGCATGCGAGTAAAACGACGGGACTCATTTTCTCCATTGATTTGTTTGACGGAGGCTCTGTCGAGGAATATGTTGCAACCATCGAGAAATTCGTAAAAGAGCATCCAAACGAACCAACATTGCAAGGCCGCGGCTGGAGCAATCCGGTAGTACCTGGTATCGGTCCACGCAAGGAAGTATTGGATAAAATTGTCCCAAAGACTCCAATCGCACTGACCTCGGATGATGGACATTCTTTGTGGGTGAACTCGGCAGCATTGAAGCTGGCCGGAATCAAGAAGGATACGCCAAATCCTGAAGGCGGCATTATCGAGCGCGATCCGAAAACAGGAGAACCTTCTGGAACGCTGCGTGAAAGCGCCATGGATCTGGTACTGTCAAAAATCGGCGGATACACCGTACAGCAATACAAGTCCGGAATTGAAGCTTACCAAGAAAAAGCGGTTGAACGCGGTGTAACTACAGTGCGCGACCCGGATATGCTGCGCTATCCGAACGTATTGGAAGCATACGAGGAGCTCGCGAAAGAGGACAAGCTGACCATCCGCTTCCGCAATGCATTGACAGCGAATCCGGAAAAGGGACCTGAACAGGTTGCAGAATTCGTAAAAATCCGTGAGCGCAATCAAAACCCCCTATTCCAAGTCAACGCCGTCAAAATCTTCTTGGATGGTGTCGTAGAAGGCGCTACCGCTTACTTGGAAAAACCGTATGTCCATAAAGAAACAAACGGAGAATTAATCTGGAAGCAAGAGGTTTACAATCAAACAGCTGCCGCAGTAGACAAGGCAGGCTTCCAATTGCACGTCCATTCCATCGGTGATGCTTCTACCCGCATTGCACTGGACGGTATGGAGCTCGCTGAAAAACAAAATGGCAAGCACGATGCTCGCCACTCGCTCGTTCACTTGCAACTGGTCAACGAATCAGACATCGAGCGCTTCAAAAAGCTGGGGGCAGTCGGAATCGTGCAGCCGTTCTGGTTTATGCAGGAAGAGGGCTACTACGATGAGATCGAAGTACCGTACTTGGGCCGCGAACGCGCAGAAAAAGAATACCCGATGAAGAGCTTCCTGAATAAAGGGGTGCATGTAGCTTCTTCGTCTGACTACATCGTAACGCCAGAATTCAATCCACTGCACGGCATTCAACAAGGCATTACGCGGATCGAGGATGGTGTAACCGATCCGAGCAAAATCGCCAATCCAGAAGAACGTGCGACGCTTGCTGAAATGATCGCCAGCTTCACGATTGATGGTGCTTACGCCAACCACGTGGATGATATCACAGGCTCGATCGAAGTCGGCAAGAAGGCAGATCTCATCGTGCTCGATAAAAACTTGTTCAAAATTCCGGCCACTCAAATCAAGGATGCGAAAGTCGTGCTGACCTTGGTTGAAGGGAAGGAAGTCTATCGTCAAAAGGAAGCAAAGTAAGAGAGGAAAAATGGTCGTCCATTGCGATGACCATTTTTTTGTGCGTGAGGGCGGGAAGGATTCTTTTTGTACGTGAAGAATCAGGTAAACGCTAGATGGTTTACAAAAATTGTATAAATGGGAGGGTCAAGATGAACATTCGCAGAGCAAAAGGACAAGAAGCAAGCGAACTGAGCGAGCTAGCCTATCGCTCCAAAGCTTATTGGGGATACAGTGATGAATTCATGGAGGCCTGTCGTGACGACCTGACGCTATCACCTGCCTATATCGAGAAACACGAAGTATATGTGCTAGAGGATGAGGGCAGCATCAAGGGCTTCATGAGTTTGGAAAAGGATGCTGAGCAAGAGCAGTGGCTGTTAGGCTTTTTGTTCATGGAACCGGAGGCAGTAGGAAAAGGTTACGGAAAGGCTCTGTGGCAGCATATGGTAGAAGTGGCACAAAAGCAAGAAATCTCAGTCATCACCATCCATAGTGACCCGTACGCAGAACCGTTTTACTTGTCGAGGGGAGCAAAGCGAGTAGGAGAAATCGTGTCTACCGTGTTCCCAGGAAGAGTATTGCCGTTGTTGGAAGTGGAGATCGGATAGGTACGGAGTAGGGAATAGCTGCAGTCTATTCCAATCAGCTGTCAACGCTCAAGCATGGCTTATTTGCTTGGGCTTTTTTCGTTTCCTTTATTATTTCACGATTTTATACCGGATCGCCTTGGCAACTGCCTGTGTACGATCTTCTACGCCCATTTTCTGCAAAATCCGATGGATATGCGTCTTGACGGTTCCCTCGGAGATGAGCAAGTGCTGCGCAATTTGATCGTTCCGTTTGCCGTAGGATAGCTGCTCTAGTACGTCCTGCTCTCGATCGGTCAACTGATCTAACATGACAAGAGGGGGAAGTACAGATTCAGCATCAGAGTCAGAATGAGAGGCAGACTCGTGATTCTTTTGTTGACACTGTAGAACCTCCGCTAGAGCCTTGGCAGCAGTAGCCGTGTAGAAAAGTGCCTCTCCTTGATGGGCCCTGCGAATGAGGTCCAACATATCCTGTGAATCGGAATCCTTTAGCATATAGCCGATAGCACCTGCCCGAATACCGTCTACGATGTAATCGTACGTGTCAAAGGTTGTGAGGATTAATACTTTTATCGAAGGATGGAGGCGAGTGATTTCTCGGGTTGCATCGATTCCTGACATGTTTGGCATCTGTACATCCATTAAGACTACATCAGGAATGACTTCTCCTACGAGCTTCACGGCTTCTTCTCCATTGGAAGCCTCTCCGCTTACTTCCATATCCTTCTGCATTTTTATGACATACCCCAATCCTTGACGGATCATCGTTTGGTCATCGACCAGGACCACACGAATGGTCTCTTTTTTGATTTTATTTACCATGCTGGCATTCCTCCGTATAGATCGCTATTTGTTTACCAAAGCGGAAAGCTGATATCAATTTGAAAGCCGTGGGGCTCTCGAATGGAATAGGAAAGGTCTCCATTTAATTGCTTGGTTTGTTCTGCGATACCTGTTAAACCAAAGCCTAGTTTGATTTGATGATGATTCGTAATATTCCCATTGTCCCAAATAGACAGGAATAGGAAGTTTTGCTTTTTTTCAATTGAGATGAAAATCTCTGTTGCATTCGAATGTCGAATGGAATTGGTAATAGCTTCTTGGAGAATCCGGTAAAGCGTAATGGTCATCTGCTGTGAGAGCGGAATATCTGGATTGGGACTGATCAAATGCATTTTGATGTTGGTATGCTGTTGGGCTCGTGATAAGAGTATACGCAGCGGTGAGATTCCCAGAGAGGATTTGTCTGCGGCTAATGTATGTACAGACGAGCGTATATCATCGAGGCTTTGCTTGGATACCGAAAGCATGTCTCGCACAGCCTCCTGTGCGTCACTCGGTCCGCCTTGCAGCATGTATTTCAAGGCATTCAATTGAACGATTAACGATGTGAGACTGTGTCCCAAGGCGTCGTGAACATCACGGGCGATTCTGGTCCTCTCCTCCAGGACAGCGGCACGGAGTGTATTCACAGAGGCTGCTTGAAGTTCAGAATGAGCTTCCTGAAGTTCAACATGCGCCTCTTGCAATTGTTTCAGATGCTGCTGACTCGATTCCTTTGCTTGCTTTTGAAGAGATAATCCTCGTGCGCCGATATACCATCCGATATAGGCCACGACATAGCCTACTACCTCCTCAAAAATATAGTCTTTATAAAAGAACATGTGAGAAAAGGAGCATGCGCCAAAAAAAATCGCATAGTACAATCGGCGGCGTTCAAGAATGTGAAATCCAATAAAAGCTACCAATGGCAAGGATAGACCGACCTCTTCTCCTACATATAGAACCTTTATAAATGACACGGTACCAAGAACGATAATGGCGATGTCTTTTTGAAAAGGTCTCCAATTTTTTTGGGGCCTGAGAAACACCAGCAGGAAGCAGAAGATAATGATCAGAGTGATGATAAAGGGAATGGTGGGTTCATGCATGTAAGCAGTTGGAATGAGAAAAAATGAGAACAATACAAAAAAACAAATAAGCAGGAAACGTGAACGTAAAGATGCAGTTGAAGCGTTCAAGAAGACAACCTCCTTTCTTGGAATACGTACCCATTATAGTTTCATTTTAGCATGCGCTGTCGTCTATCTCCGGGTGTACGGTCTTCTATCTCTGGATAGATAAAATCAAATTCCACAATTTGACTACCCGATAGACTTCGGGGACGAATCGTATAAGTACAATGTGATCTGTGGAGGGGAACTCCCCGAACGATAGTCCGAAAAATAGAGAATGGGTAGGAGGCTTTTATGAACGAACTGTTTCAGTTAGCGAAGATTCTACGGGATACGAGCACCGTGTTTTCCACGCTTTCCATGCAAGCATTGGATTCAAGTGATATCACCTGGCAACAAGTTCTCATTCTGGAGCAAATCGCGATCAGCCCGAAAACAATGGGAGAAATCAGCAAGGCGATTGATCTTTCGTATAGTACGACCTCAGGTTTAATCAGTCGGTTGGAACAGATGAACTTGGTGCGCAGATTTCGTGATAAATCGGATCGGAGAATTGTGTGGGCAGCATTGACGGAGCGTGTGCCAGCGAATTGGACGGGACAAGAAGGAAGTGCTTGCACACCTGCATCGCTGCATTCCTTGCGCGCGCTTATTTTGGAGAAAGAAATACTGAGCTGATACGCTGAGCTCTCTACAAAAGAAGAGGTGAGAAAATTTTGAATTTATCAGAACTGTCCATTAAACGTCCGGTCACGATGATTATGATATCCGTAGCGATCTTCATTTTTGGTTTGGTTACCTTTCCTCGCTTGGCTATTGAATTGATGCCATCGCTGACTTCTCCGGTCGCCGTAGTTGTTACCTCTGTAGAGGGGGCGGCTCCAGCTGAGGTAGAAAAGCTGGTTACCAAACCGATGGAAAATGCTCTAGGCACGGTTCCGAATTTAGACAAGATCACATCAACTTCTGTTAATGGCTCATCCTCGGTCATCCTCCATTTCAAGTGGGGAACAAACATGGATCAAGCGACGCTGAATATGCGAGATAAAGTAGATTTGGTCCGAGGGAGCTTGCCTGAATCAGCTGGTTCACCAAGGGTGTTGAAATTTGATCCGACGAGCCAGCCGATTATTGACCTGGCTGTAACTGGCGATCAAGATGTCAACAAACTGAAAAAAGTCGCAGATGATTTAATTAAATCCCGCTTGGAACGAATTAACGGTGTCGCTTCTGTCACTGTGACAGGTGGGCAAGAGCGAATCGTCGACATCATCGTGGACCCCGCCAAACTAGCTGCCTATGGATTGACATTGGATCAAATAAAGTCAGCACTAGAAAACAGCAATGTATCTGGATCAGCTGGTGCGATACGGGAAGGTGACGGAAAGACCAGTATCCGCGTGCAAGGAGAATTCACCAATGTGGACACCATTGCACTCACTCCGATCTCTGTCGGTGGAAGCTTCATCCGATTAAGCGATATCGCGAAAGTAACAGACACGATCAAAGAAGTGACCGAGCTGAGCTACGTTGATGGAAAGCCGAGCTTGGCAGTTGCTGTGATGAAAGGCACCGGAGGCAATACGATCAAAATCGCGAAAGACGTAAAGGCAGAGCTAGAGAAGATTAATAGCACGCTTCCAGCAAATGTAGAAACACGTATCGTTTTCGATACCTCCACATACATCCAGAGCTCTGTTGACAACACGGTGGTACATGCTCTGGCAGGTGGTGCCATTGGTGTACTCATGCTGTTCTTCTTCTTGGGCAGTCTGTCGTCTATGCTCATTGCGGTCATTGTCCTGCCTGTATCGATCATATCGACCTTCCTCTTGATGTACATGACGGGTCAAACAATCAACTTGATTTCCCTAGCAGGTCTCACACTCGGATTGGGATCATTAGTAGACTTTGCGGTCGTTATGCTGGAAAACATTTTCCGTCAGCGGGAACAGGGTAAGAGCATGATGGAAGCGGCATTGGTCGGTTCCAAAGAAGTAGGAACGGCAGTAATGGCTTCCGCATTGGCACAAATTTGCGTATTCTTACCGATTGCACTGACACAAGGTCTGGTTGCTGAGCTGTTCGCACCGTTAGCTTTGACGGTCGTTTTCTCACACATCGCAGCACTCGTTTTCACGTTCTTGCTGGTTCCGATGATGAGTGCTCGTATGTTAAAAACAATACCGGAGCATACGAATCACGAAAACTATCGAGGCATCAATCCGTTGATCTGGTTTAATATCGGGTTCCATAAAGTAGAAAAAGGCTATCAAAGGGTGCTCAAATGGGCATTGGGTCATCGAAAAACGGTGATTGGATCTGCTTTTGCCATGTTGATTGGCTCCTTAATGCTAGTTCCATCTCTCGGCGCAGGATTTTTCCCAGATATGGATCAAGGATTAATCCAGGTAGAGATCAAGCTGCCAAAGGGTACCGTCTTGACGGAAACTGAAAAAGTAATGAAGCAGGTAGAAGAAGTGGTCAATCAAGTGCCAGAAAAGAAATTGGTCAAGTCCTCGGTCGGGGGTGGCGACGGTATTTCAGAGAGCGGTGCATCTACTTCTCATAACGCAACGATCGATCTGCAAATTGGAGAGATTTCTACAAGAAAGCGATCAACAGAGGAAATTGCTGTGAGTTTGCAAGAGCAAGTCAAGCATATTGCAGGAGCAGATATCAAGGTGAAATCCCTTTCCGGTGGTATGGGGGGCGGACCAGCTATCTCGATTGAAATTCGCGGAGATGATCTGGACGTCTTAACGGAACTGAGCGAGATTGTGAAAGGGGAAATAGCCAAGGTACCGGGAACGATGAACGTATCTACCAGTGTTCAGGAAATGAGTCAGGAGTTCGATGTGAAGGTCAATACAGAGAAGGCGAGTTTGTACGGATTGACAACAAATGAAATCATTTCTGCTGTGCGAACTTCTTTCCAAGGTCAAACGGTTACCCAGTATCGTACGGGCGAAGATGAAATTGATATCAATCTCAAGCTGCCAGAAGACTATAAGGAAGATATTAATTACTTGAAGAACTTGCGTATTTCCACGCCGACGGGCGCTCAAATCAGCCTCACATCCGTAGCGACCATCAGCAAAGTCGATGTACCGCCATCGATTGAGCGCAAAAACATGACGCGTGAAGTGACGGTCACAAGCGATTTGATCGGGGATAACCTGCAAGCGGCCTCGACGGAAATTACGAGTATTATCAATAAGCTGAATGTTCCGGACGGATACACCATCGAAATGGGCGGGCAAAGCGAGGATATGGGAAATTCTTTTGTGAATCTGGGTCTCGCGATTGTCTTGTCCGTCGTGCTTGTGTACATGGTCATGGCTGCTCAGTTTGAATCACTCTTTAGTCCATTTATCATCATGTTCTCGGTTCCTCCGAGCCTTACTGGGGTCATATTGGGGCTTTTGTTTACAGGTACGCCTATTACCGTATCTGTTTTGATCGGGTACATTTTGCTGATCGGTCTGGTTGTGAACAATGCGATTGTGTTAATCGACTTGATCAACCAGTTGCGTGCAAAGGGTTGGGAGTTACATGAAGCGATTTTACATGCGGGGCCTGCTCGTCTGCGCCCGATTTTGATGACAACCCTCACGACGATTATGGCTATTGCTCCGCTCTCCGTTGCTGCTGGGTCTGGTTTAGAACTGCAAGCGCCAATGGCTACTACTGTCATGTATGGTCTGATCTTCTCCACCATGATCACACTGATACTCGTACCTGTGGTTACCGTATGGTTTGACGAGATGGGACAAAAGAGACGCAACAAACGCAAGCAAAAGCAGGAAAAGAAAAGCCTTGCCACTTTGGAATCGACAAATGCATGAGAAAAGAGGAGGAACCATTCATGATCATAAATAAAAGAATCGCGATTGTGGCGCTACTTTCCCTTACCTTGGTCACAGGCTGCGCAAGCCAGGAGGATGCGACGACGACTGCTGCCCAACCAGCAGAAACGGTTACCCCTGTACAGGTTGCAACAGTGGCACAAGGTGTGGTCACATCTGAGTCTGGACTGACAGCAAAATTGGCACCGAGTGAGGAAGTCCAAATGTCACCAAAAACTAGCGGGAAAATTGCATCTCTCCCAGTAAAGCTGGGTCAGGCCGTAACAAAAGGACAATTATTGTTTACACTCGATACGAATGAGCTGTCTAACAGTGTAAGAGAACAAGAAGCATCTCTTAGTGTGGCAAAAGCGAACTTAACCCAAGCAGGCAACACCTCTAACCAAAGTTTGGTTGAAGCACAAAATGATTTGACGGAAGCAGAACGAGCGCTTGCTGACGCCAAACTGAATCAACAACGTAATCAGAAGCTGCTTGCAGAGGGAGCGATTGCTACTGAGAAAATGGAAGAGGCAAATACAACGCTCACAAAAGCCCAAATTTCCTACGACAATGCACAACAGAAGCTGCAAGGCGCGAAACAAAAAACAGGTGTGCAAGTATCGGCAGCGAGCGTAACGGAGTCACAGGTCCGACTGCAAAATGCTCGCGAGCAATTGGCGAATGCAACGGTTGTCTCCCCAATCGACGGATTTGTCGCAAGCGTGACTGGAGCAGTAGGACAGATGACAGGACAGCAACCCATTGTGACTGTCGTCAAAACGAATCCACTTGTGGTCAAAGCGAATTTGTCCGAAGCAGATGTGACGAAAGTAAAAGTGGGAACAGTTGTCAAAGTATACGTGCAGTCTACAGGCAAAACGATTGATGCAAATGTAACGGCAATTAGTCCGGTCATGGATTCGCAGCTCAAAGCCTATCCAGTAGAAATCACGATCCCGAATGCTTCCAATGAATTGAAGTCCGATATGGTCGTGAATGTTACTTTCCCACAAGGCTCAGAAGGAGCGAAGTCACTGGTCATTCCTCGCAAGGCGGTATTTGATCGTGAAGGCAGACAATATGTGTTCAAGCTAGAAGGGGAAATAGCCAAGCAAGTGGAAGTGTCGACGGGCAATTCGACAAGCGAGTTGATTGAAGTAGTATCTGGCCTAGCGAATGGAGATAAAGTCGTGGTAAAAGGACAGACGCTGCTTGTGGATGGCGGCAAGGTGAGTATTCAGGAGTAAGCAGAAATGGAAGAAAAAAGAGGCGGAGCAAATCTGCCTCTTTTTGTTATCAAATGGAAAAATTATCTACTCTACCAAAATTGCCAAACAGAGTATAATTTTAGTTATGGCGGTTGATAAGGAGTCATAAATGATTATTTCCACCAAACTGTGCAAAGGGATTGTCCTGCTCATGACAGTCGTGCTCGTCTCCGGATGCTCGATGTTTGCGAGCAAAGATGAATCCACTGAGCGCCAGAAGATAGAGAAGAAACAGAAAATTACCCGTTACACGGGTGAAAAAAGTAAGGTGTTGTCTCAAGTATACACGGGGCGCAAGGAACTAGCTCTGACGTTTAACGGCATGGGCGATGATAAGATGATGAAAAGTCTTTTGGAGCAGCTAGATGCTCATAAGATCAAAGCAACCTTTTTTCTCCCAGGCATGCGTGTCGCCGAGGAACCAAACATCGCCAAGGAAATTTTGAACCGCGGTCATGAAATCCAAAACAACACACTGAATCAACTGGACATGAGCAAGCTCAGCTACGAGCAGATCTATCGGGAGATTCAGTTGAGTAATGAGGTAATCAAACGCGAGACGGGTATTTCGCCTCGCTATGTGCGAACCAAATCTGGCGATGTGACGGATGACGTTCGTTTGGCAGCCGCCCATCTCGGGATGGAAGCGGTCGTCAGCTACAATATCAACCCGAAGGACCGTGATTTGCAGAAAGACGCCAAAACCATCGGAGATTACATAGCTCGCTACATGTCCAGAGGTAGCATTATCTCACTCAATACAGACATCAATCCTGAGGTGATTCCTGCAATTCCATTGATCGCCAAGGCAGCAGCGGATATCGGCTACCAGTTTGTCCCGCTCAGTGAGATGGTGAAAAACGGCGGTGAACGCAAGCGGCTGGAACAAATACCAGGCTTTGACGCAGTAAAATTGAATCCGCAATTCGAAAATGCCAAGTATGAGCTCGTCTATCAAGTCGACACAAATAAAAAACAGATCGCGTTAACCTTTGACGACTGGGGAAGCGACAAAACCGTAACGAAACTATTAGACATTTTGGCAGAGCATGATGTCAAAGCGACCTTCTTCTTGCGAGCAAAAGGGGTGGAGAACAACCCGAATTTGGCGAGAGCGATGGTGGAGGGTGGTCATGATGTGGCAAACCATTCTTATAACCATCCGGTCATAACGACGCTGACAGCGGAGGAATTGCAGAAGGACGTGGTCAAAGCACACCAGGTGATTACCGAAGCGATTCAACAGCAGCCTGTCATGCTGTTCCGTCCGCCGACTGGCGTAGTAGACGATCATACAGCCAAAGTGATTGCAGCCACGGGTTACAAGGTCATTGCGTTGTACGATGTCACCACATTGGATTGGGACAAGAAAAACAGTGCCCAAGATATTGTAAATGGCGTCATGAGCAAGACGAAAAATGGCAGTGTCATTTTGCTGCATATGCTCGATGACATCCACACGATTGAGGCACTCCCGATTGTATTGAAAAGCCTGAAAAGCAAAGGCTACACCTTTGTAAAGATGGACGATATGATCAAACAAAGCCGCTCCGGTAACTAATCCCTTTCTCAGAAAGGGATTTTTTTTGTCTATTTTCGCAAAGCTCGGGCGATTGACAGTAAAAATACTCTTTGTTATAGTTTTGACGATAATGATAATCAATATCGATAAAATCATTACTTACATTTATCTTACAAACATACATAAGGGAGGCTCATCATGATTCCGAACAAAACAATAAAAGCTGTCCTTGCTGTCATTTTTGTGTTCTCGCTTTTTTTGACAGCATGTGGTGGAGCAAATACGACAACGTCAGCACCTGCGACGGATTCTGCTTCCAAGCCAGCTGACAAGTCAACAGAAGCCCCTACTGAGAACAAAATGCGCAGTATCGAAACACCAAAAGGGACGATTCAAATTCCTGACAAGCCACAACGTATTGTGACCGACTACTACGCAGGCGAGTTGATTGCAGTAGGCGGAAACGTCATCGGTGCAGAGACAGAAGCTTTCAAAAGCCCGTTTACTGTTGAACAATTAAAAAATGCGCAGGACGTAGGTAGCCCGCGAATCAATGTGGAGAAAACGTTAGAGCTCGCTCCTGACCTCATTGTCGTCATGTATGATGATAATTATGAAGCCTTGTCCAAAATCGCTCCAACAGTATATCTCCCGTACGGTACGGCGACAAACATTTACGATACGGTCAAATTGTTCGGAGAAGTGGTTGGCGATAAAGAAAAGGCAGACAAGTTCATTGCAGACTTTGACAAGAAGGCTGCCGAGGGTCGCGAAAAGTTGAAAGGTATCGTGGATGAGAATGCGACTGTCGGTCTCTACGAGCTGACCAACAAAGGAGATTTGTGGATCTTCGGTGACAACGCAGGACGCGGTGGTCAAACGGTGTACAATGCATTGAAGCTGAAAATGCCGCACGCAGGCAAATCCAAAGAACAAACCGTACAGCTGTCCATGGAAACCTTGCCAGAATACGCTGCGGATTACATGTTCGTGACTTTCTACAACCCGGAAAAGAATAGCGAAGCCTTGAAAACCTTACAGGAGTCGGCTGTCTGGAATGCGACCGCTGCTGCCAAAAACAATCAGATTTTCTACAACGACTACGATACATTCTATCGCTATGACCCAATCGCGATCACAGCACATATTGATATGTTCGTAGATATGCTGATCAAAAGGCACGAAGAGAAACAAAGAAAAAAATAGCTTATCACGGAAGCCATCCCTCGTCGGATGGCTTTTTTTCGTCTCACGAAATAAACCTTACAAAATGTAAAGAAAACTGTAAGGAACATCAATAGCTCCGATTCTGGAATTTGGTTACAGTTAATAGCGACGGAAACAACGAACGCTAGCCAATAGATAGAATGGAGGAACGTAGAATGAGTACTGCTGTACTAGAAGTGAAAGACGTTCAAAAAATATATGGGACAAAAGGTGAAAGCCAGTCGCATGCCCTAAAAGGCGTA
The DNA here is from genome assembly GCF_013332445.1 of Brevibacillus sp. HB1.1. NCBI lineage: Bacteria > Bacillati > Bacillota > Bacilli > Caryophanales > Paenibacillaceae > Brevibacillus > Brevibacillus sp. HB1.1. Next base: position 287,245 of record NZ_JABMIV010000003.1, read on the forward strand.
TCGATGACCATAGATAAAGGAGAGTTCGTTGGAATCATGGGTCCATCCGGCTCGGGTAAAACGACTCTGCTCAACGTGATTTCCACACTGGATCGTCCAACGCAAGGCTTTATTGAAATTGCGGGAACGAACATTACACAGATGAAGCGTGACCAGCTCGCAGATTTTCGCTCGCAAAAGCTCGGCTTTATCTTTCAAGATTTCAATCTGCTAGAGAATTTGTCCGTGTATGAGAACATTGCATTGCCGTTGTCTCTGCAAGGTGTCCCTTCCAAAGAGATCAGCAACAAAGTAAGTAAAGTAGCACAAACACTCGGGATCGAAGAGATTTTGCAAAAATATCCGGTTCAAATTTCCGGGGGACAAAAACAACGCGCAGCAGCAGCACGCGCACTTGTGCATGACCCTGCGATTTTGCTGGCAGACGAACCGACGGGCGCCCTCGACTCGAAGAATGCCAAAAGCTTGCTGGAAACGATGACAGATTTGAATGAGAACCACCAAGTATCCATCATGATGGTTACGCATGATGCTTTTTCTGCGAGTTATTGCAAACGTATCTTGTTCATTCAAGACGGTAAGCTGTATACCGAGATTCAACGTACGGGGGATCGTCAGCAATTTTTCAAACAAATTCTGGATGTACTGGCCGAGCTAGGTGCATCACATGATGTACGCTAGGAGGTAACGTTTCATGCTTTTAAAGCTATCCTTGTCCAGTATGCGGAAGATGATGAAGGACTATCTGGTTCTACTCGTGGGTCTGGTCATCTCTATTTCGATTTTTTACATGTTCCAGACGCTTGCCCTCAATTCTGATTACACGAAGAACAACTCGATGATCTCTTCGATTCAGATCGTTTTCAATGTAGGGGCGTTCCTGCTGGCGTTTATCACGATTTTTTATATCTTCTATGCCAACTCATTCCTACTCTCGCTACGGCGCAAAGAGCTCGGAATGTACATGGTCTTAGGGGCGAAGAAGGGGAAAATCAGCCAGATTTTGTTCCTGGAAACATTGACGATGGGAATCATTTCCTTGGTGATCGGTAGCCTGGTTGGTATTGCGCTCGCGAGCGGCATCGGTGTCTTGCTCATGAATCTGTTGGAGATCTCGACAGAGGGTTACTATGCTTTTTATCTGCCGGCAATGTTGATGACATGGGGATTCTTCCTGGTACTCTTTCTGATCACCTCCACGATTAATGCTATTCGTCTGGCTCGTGCTACTGAGCTCGCTCTCATCCGTGCCGAGCAGCAAAATGACAAAATCAAGTCAAAAGGAATCGGAGCGGTATTGGTAGCCATCCTTGGAGTTATCCTGTTGGCTCTGGGCTACACATGCTTGCATCTGCTTATGTACCTGCAAGCACTCGGCTTTATCGTAGGGGCAATTTCCTGCACAATCGGGACGTATTTGATTTTCATCTCGTTGCTGCCAGTTCTTGTACAGGCTTTGAAGAAAAATAGAAAGTTGAATGATAGCAAGTTGAACGCGTTTACCTTTGCACAGCTGCGCTTTCGGGTGAACAACCTGACCAAAATCCTTGGTACAGTAGCAATGTTGATCGGGCTTGGTGTCGGGGCGATGGCAGGGGGCTTGGCGTTCCAGCAAAACGTCAATTTGTTTACCACGGTGTTCCATGTGTATGACGCGAATCTGCATGATCCGGTTGAAGCGGATTATCAGGCATTGAAAAAAATGAACGTCCTGGAGCAAAATACGTATCGATACAAAGTCGACGACAAGGCGTATTACTACTTGAAGGAAGACTTGCTGGCAAATCCGCTGATGATTTCCACGAACAGCATTCAAAATTACTCTGCTGACAACAAGCCGAAACTTGTGACAGAGTCATTGCCGAAAAATGTGTACGTCATGAATGCGACAAAAGAAGAGAGAGGGAAAGCCGAACCGGTTCCAGCGGATTGGGAAAATGCGATCTCTACCAATTTCGTCAACTATCAGATGATGGAGGGAAAATCTGTCCGCATTGTCGATCAGGCAACGTATGAAGGGATCGCTGGAAGTGAACACAAGGTTCTCCTTGCTCAGGTAGACGACTATTTGAAATACACGCAGGAATTAAAAGCAATGGATGAACGTCAAAAGCAACTGATTGGGTCTATCGTTAATGTAAAAGCAGAAGATGTATATACGTCTTCCAAATACAGCACGTATGCGGGCATGTACATTTTCACAAGCGGTACGATGTTCATGGGCTTCTTCCTCGGAATTGCCTTCCTGGCGATGATGGCGAGCTGCCTGATGTTCAAAATCTTGTCCGGGGCTGCTCGTGACAAAGACCGTTACAGCATGCTGAGAAAAATCGGCGTACGTCAATCGTTGCTCGTAGGCTCGATCTATAAAGAGCTGTTCATGGTATTCATTTTCCCGGCGATCATCGGTCTAATGCACGTATTGATCGGTATGGAGATGTTCTCGTTCATCCTCTTGGATCCGTATCTGAACATCTGGATTCCAACGCTGATTTTCGTTGTGATCTATGCGATTTACTATTACATCACGGTTCAGCTTTATCGTGGAATTGTGTTGCCAAAAGAAGCGTAATCTTAATCGGAAAAATCCTCCTCATTTGAGGGGGATTTTTTGTCTTTTAAACGGACCGTTATAAGCAAGGGACCATTTAACTTGCTAAAGGGACAAAAACATGGGATAAGCTATATGACCAAAGAACTTTAATAAAAATTTTAAGTTTACCCCACTTTATATTTTAGAAGTTTTTTCTAACTTATACCTAGGAAAGAAATCATAAACGTGAAGGAGAATTGGTATGAAAATAAACATTAAAAAAACATCCGTACGTTTGGCAGCTTTAGGATTGGCTACTGCGATTTCCCTATCTGGAGCTTTAGTAGTAAGTGCAAATGAAAAGCCAACTCAAAAGACTGTAGCTCAAAACGAAGAATTGTATGCAGGAACTTACAAAAAGCTCTCAGCTTCCGAAGCTCTTGGCGACAAGGCTGTGAAAGCAGCAATTGATAACGTCTATGCACAGTTTCCAGAAACAAAATCTTATGAGATCATTGCTTATCAAGATGTGGTTTCAAAAGGTGAGTATGATAAGTATGTTATTAGACTTGAAAAAGATTCAAAAAACTTTTTTCACTTTGCAATAGATTCGAAAACGGGGAACCTTAGCTATACCATACAATCATTGGATGCTGCTACAGTTCTATCATACCCAAATGTAAAATCCGGGGTAGATAAATTCTATGCCTCACGTCCAGAAGCAAAATCCTATGTGATTTCAAGTGCCAATATTGTAGATAGCTTTGTAAACAAATTTAGCAGATATAACCTTACGTTTACTGGAAAAGATCCCAAACAATCTATCACTATTGGAATAGATGTGAAAACGGGAGAGATTATTCCTACGAAGAAGCAAGAGCTCTAATCTGCTATTTTTGTTTGTAGGAAATAGTGTTGTAGACTGAACCTGTTTAGATGCCAAAGTTGTTTTGGAGTGAGGCTATCTAGAAAGTCGGCTTAGACTGACTTTCTAGATAGCCCCTTTACGTTTTATCACTACCATATGAAGTATCCTCGACCCCGGTTTCGGCTACGGCTAACACAGCGGCTCCACCAATCAAAACATACCTGATAGGGCCTGACGAAAAAAAGCTGCGCGAGTATTTCGCCACGAGATCTGATCGAAATACAAAAAAGGTACAGCATGGGGCCGTCTGGCTACAGACTCGTTAACGAATGATCATGCGAGCCTAAGACTTTGAACACATCCCACAGTTGACAAAGATAATGATAATCATTATCATAATCAATGGTTGATTGGAAATCATGTCCATGATCCTTTCTCATTCGAAGCAACAACTAGAAAAGTAAGGGGGAAATTTTCCATGCGTCTTATGAAACTACCAGTGATGCTTGTATTTTTGTCTGCAATGCTGCTGCTCGCTGCTTGCGGCAATGCTGGGTCAACTGCACAATCTGGTTCCAACCAAGCTGCTACAGCTCAACCTGACGCGGCGAAGCCGGCTGAAGAGCAAGTGCGCACAGTGAAACACATGATGGGAGAGGCGACTATCAAAGGCACTCCTAAGCGTATCGTTGCATTGGAATGGAGCTCAGCAGAGCATTTGTTGGCCCTAGGTATTCAGCCTGTAGGGATTGCAGATATTCCCAATATGAAAAAATGGGTGAAGCTCCCTGTGGAGATTGCTCCAGAAGTAGTGGATGTAGGGAGTCGTACTTCACCAAACCTGGAATCGATCATGATGTTGAAGCCAGATTTGATTATCGGTATTAAACGAAATGTAGAAGCCAATTACGACGAAATGAGCAAAATTGCTCCAACGATTGCTTTTGATACGAATCCTGCTGAAGGTCAGGGATCACAGTATGATCGAATGATCGAGATTTTCAAGCAAATTGCCGATATCACGGGTAAAAATGCAGAAGCCGAAGTTGCTTTGAAAGACCTCGACAAGATTTATGCAGAAGCAAAAGATAAACTGACGAAAGCTGGTGCAGATAAAGTTCCATTTGTCCTCGCGATGGGCTACAGCAGTCAAAATGCGGTAGAATTCCGTTTGTCTACGGATAACTCTACAGCAGCAAGTATCTTGATTAACATTGGTCTGACAAATAAGTATAAGCCTAAGAAATTTGAGCAGACAGGAATGACATTGGCAGATGTAGAGGCACTTCCAGCGTTGCAGGATGCGAATTTCCTCCATATCATTCAAGCTGATGACAACGTGATTGAGAATCAATTGAAGAACAACCCGGTTTGGAACGGTCTTACTTTTGTAAAAGAGAATCGCGTCTACGCCCTGGGCGGAGATTTGTGGCCGTATGGTGGTACCATGTCTGCAAAGATTCTTGCGAATAAAGTTGTAGATCTGTTGGCAAAATAATGAGTTTAGCCAAAAATAAAATGTTCACACGAACTGACATCACTCCAGCCACTTCCTCACAAAGAGGGGGCTGGAGATTGTTCTTGATGGTAGGGAGTGGACTTGTCGCTCTATTAGTGCTTACATTTGTCAGTTTGACACAGGGGATGGCAGACATTTCTCTGCGTTCTGTTGTACAGGCCATTATTGATCCGCAAGACATTTCCGATCACCATATGATACAAGGTGTCAGGCTTCCGAGAACGGTCATGGGGCTTTTGTCTGGTGCAGCATTGGCTATTGCCGGAGCATTGATGCAGACGGTAACACGAAACCCGCTCGCTTCGGAAACGACACTTGGCGTAAATGCAGGTGCCTATTTCTTCGTAGTGTTCGGGATGGTGTTTTTGCCATCATTCTTGCATGAACACCCGCTTCCATTTGCGATGCTGGGCGGAATACTCGCAGCCGTTACCGTATACTTCATGTCTGGCGGGCGCAAAGGTACGCCAGTGCGTGTGGCATTGTCCGGGATGATTGTCACCTTGGTGTACTCCTCCTTGACGAGTGCCATCATCTTGTTTAATGAAGAGACGACAAATGGCATTTTCCTCTGGGGCTCAGGCTCCTTGAAGCAAAATGACTGGTCGGGTGTAGAATTCAGTTGGCCTTGGATTGTAGCTGGGATTTTGGTCAGCTTGTTCATGGCCAGGCAGCTCGATGTACTTACCCTTCATGAAGAAACGGCGAAGTCATTGGGGCAAAAGGTGGCAAAAACACGGCTTTTCACCATGTTTATTGCGATCTTGGTTACGTGTGTTAGTGTCAGTGTGGTCGGGCCAATCGGATTCATCGGACTCGTGGCTCCGCATCTGGTGCGATTGTCAGGTATCACGCAGCATAGATGGCTGCTGCCGCTATGTGCCATCTGGGGGGCAGCGCTGCTTGTAGCTTCCGATACGATTGCACGTATGTTCATCAATCATTATGGTGAACTTCCAGCAGGAGCCATCACGGCAGCTATTGGTGGACCATGGTTGATCTGGCTTGCTTTGCGTGTCTCGCGCAGTATGAGTGCTGGAACTGGAGGCTCGATGAGCGTCGGAGGAGCACAACGCAAAGTTTCGTATCCGTTGATTGTGTGTATGCTTACTGTGCTGCTTGTGGTCGTTTGGATGCTCAGCTTATCTAGCGGAAACTTGTACCTTCCGTGGACAGAGATCATCGCCATTTTCATGGGACAAGGAAACGAGATGTACAGTCAATTGGTGTATGAGCTTCGGATGCCGCGACTGTTGACAGCGATGTTGGCAGGTGTGGCACTCGCGATCAGCGGAAGTCTCATGCAGAGTGCAGTACGTAATCCGCTGGCTGATCCGCAGATTGTCGGTGTCACGAGCGGTGCGGGTGTAGGCGCGATTGTCGTGCTCCTCGTGTTTCCTCAACTCTCGGCTTGGATGCCGCTTGGGGCCGTTGCAGGGGGAATCATCTCTGCTGCGATTGTGTACGCGGTCTCTTGGAGAAGGGGACTCAATCCAATCATCTTGACGCTAGTAGGTATTGCGGTTTCTGCCGCAGGTGCCGCCCTTATCAATATCTTGATCGTACATTCTATGATCTTGGCAGCGCCTGCACTCACTTGGCTGGCAGGAAGTACATACGGGCGGGGATGGATGGAAGTAGGCCGTCTGTTGCCTACGATCCTCGTTTTAGCACCGATCGCGTGGTGGTTAGGACGTCGGGTGGACCTCTTGTCATTTAACGACGAGAGCTCGACTGGATTGGGGTTAAAGGTCCGGATGACGCGGTTGTCTGTGGCAGTCATTGCAGTGCTGCTCGCTTCAGCGGCAGTTGCCAGTGTCGGGGCCGTAGGGTTTATCGGCCTCCTCGCTCCGCATGCAGCACGTATGCTGGTTGGACCTCATCATCGTCGAGCAGTTGTCGTTTCCGCCATGCTTGGAGCTGTATTGCTGGCTGCTTCTGATTTGCTAGGAAGGATCGTCATGATCCCGAAAGATATTCCGGCGGGGGTCGTAGTGGCGTTGCTAGGCGCGCCCTATCTGTTCTTGCTGATGTTCCGTTCGACTCGTTCCTCACAATAGATAGGCAGGTACTTGCCAAATAGAAAGATCTCCAACATGATGAAAGTAGAACAGGCTGATTCTGGCAATCAGCTTGTCTACTTTTTCTTGCTATTTCCGGTGATAGAAGGATGTGAATCTGTTGATGATGAATCAAGATTATCCTGGCTTTTTGATGACCGCCTTTCGCAAACAGCGATTGAAAAATTTTCACCTGCGTCAGGTGGAGGTAAACACCCATGTCCTTTGCTATGTGGCAGAAGGAAGTACAGAGATTACGGTTGATGGTCAAAAGCAGGTGCTCGACGCCGGAAAGCTATTGTTGTTGCGCCCGACGACGAAGATAGAAGAATTACGGTGCCAATCAGGACCGTTGCACATATACAGGCTGCATTACGTGGAAGCGAGACACGATCAGCACGAGAGCGCTCCCGAGAGAAAAGAAGCCAAGGTTTTGGCTGTCTCTACTCCTGCCTCATTTCTGACGGTATTGGAGGAGCTTTCTCATTTGACACGGAAGCGGGACTACTCTTCTTTTTTGCGGAGCCAAGCATTGCTCTACGAGCTGCTTGGTATTGTTCATGATGAACAGAAAAAGAAAGAGGAAAAGGGCATTGGAGCGATTGAGGAGACCATCGCCTACATGCAAAAACATTACCGCGAGTCACTAGAATTGGGAAGCTTGCCAAAACTGGCGGGGTTGACCCCTAGCTCTTATTGCCGTGCTTTCAAACGTGCGACGGGAATGACACCTGGGGAGTATTTGACTGGGTTGCGGATGGAGCAGGCCAAGGAGCTGCTTGCCCATTCTGGAGCAAGTGTGAAGGATGTGGCTCGTAACGTAGGGTATGCCGATGAGCTGTATTTTAGTAGACTCTTCAAAAAACGAGAAGGATTGTCGCCGCAAATTTATATGAAGCAAAGTGACCAGCGGGTAGTCGTGGTCAGCAAGCTGTTTTTGCAGGATCATTTTCTTGCGATGGGCATTCAGCCGATTGCTGCCCCCTCCTTCCCGAACTACTTTGAAACGAGGACGGGCTTTCCTTCTTATTTGCAACAAAAGCTGCGCGGGACAAAAGCACTGAATGCAGAGCAGTTGATCGATCCGAAAGAGATTTTGACTTTGTCGCCTGATGTGATCGTCAGGATGAATTTTTTCCACAATCGAGAGGCAGGAGATTGGGAGAAAATAAAAGGAACAATCTCCTTTGACGGTTATCCAAACTGGATTGATTACCAAACCAAATTGGCGACGCTCTTCAAGAAAGAGAGTCAGGCTGAGAAAATTATCAAGCATATCGACAAAGTGGAAAAACAAGCAAGAGATGCACTACTGCCGGTTACACGCACGGGTGAATGGACGATGATTCGCGTGCTTGCGGATGAGGTGCGACTATATGGTGTAGAGGGACACGCCCTCGCAGACTTATTTTATCACAAGCTTGGATTTGCGCCTGATCCGACTGTGACCCATGCAGCGTATAAACCCCATGCGCTCAACGATCTGATCGAATTGAATCCGGAGCGAATCATCGTGTTCTGGAGTGAGCGGGAGCATGTGGCAGCGCTGTGGAACAACCCGCTGTGGAGAGACTTGCGTGCGGTGCGGGAAAATAAAGTCTACCATCCCGCCAATCACGAATGGGACCCATGGGGACCTTTTGGCAGAGAGCATACGATTCAAAGGAGCATAGCGTATTTTCTCCAGGTCACACAGGGGTAATCTGGTCCATGGTAATTAGACAACCATGTCCATAGAAAAGTAAGAGGAGTCTCTATATACTATCAATTGATAATTGTTATCACTAAGTTGATAAGCAGAAGTGGGGGCACTCTCGATATGAAAAGTAAGACCAGTTTACGTACCATGCGCCACATCATGACCAGCTTCTTCGCGCTGTGCTTGCTGGTTGTCCTTGCCGGTTGCGGAGGCAATGCCAATCAAGCTCAACAGACGCCAGCTGCATCGGGAACGACGACTGAGGCTACTCCAGCACCAGCCGATTCTAATGAAGTACGTGAAGTGAAACACGCAATGGGCACCACTCCAATTAAAGGAACACCAGAACGCGTGGTTATTTTGACTAATGAAGGTACCGAAGCCTTGCTTGCACTTGGCGTTAAGCCAATCGCTGCTGTACAATCCTGGGATGAAGATCCTTGGTATCCTCACATTAAAGATGAGATGACAGGTGTAGAAGTGTTGGGCTTCGAAGACCAGCCCAATCTCGAAGCGATTGTAGGCCTGAGCCCTGATTTGATCATCGGAAACAAAGTACGTCATGAAAAGATTTACGATCAACTGTCCAAAATTGCTCCAACCGTATTCTCTGAAGAGCTGTCTGGTAGATGGAAAAGCAACTTCACGCTCTATGCAGAAGCACTGAACAAGAAGGCGGAAGGCGAGCAAGTTCTGAAAGAATTCGACGACCGTGTAGCTGCTGCGAAAGCAAAGCTGGGTCCTAAAGCTTCTACTAAAGTATCCGTAGCGAAATTCTCCAAAAAAGGCGTACAAATCTATCAAAAAGATACCTTTAGCGGTGTGCTGCTCGATCAGCTTGGACTCGCACGTCCAGCTTCCCAGGACGTAAACAACTTTGCAGAAATGATCAGCGAAGAAGGTATGTCCGCTATGGACGGGGACATCCTGTTCTACTGGGTAACGGAGCCAACGAAAGAATCTAAAGACATTGCGAACAACGCGAAAAAATGGATGGAAAGCCCAGTCTTCAAATCTCTGAATGTGGCGAAGACCAATCAAGTTTTCCAAGTAGACGAAACGGTTTGGAACAAAGCAGGCGGCATCAAGGCGGCGAATCTGCTGCTCGAAGATATCATGAAGCGCCTCGATGTGAAGTAAGAAGAATACGACGTCAAAGCCAAAGACCTCATCCGAAGTATGGATGGGGTCTTTTCTTGGCATAATATGGGATGTTCCGCTTGGTTTATACAACCTAAATTTCCCAGTCGTTTGTTCAACCATGACATTTGTCATGTCCTCGACTTGACGTTTATGACTACAGCGGCTAGACGCTATTTTCTACAATAAAGATAGAATATTGCGTCCGGCGAATTTACATGTCCCTGTACGCTTCGATCGAGGAGGAAACAATTGATGCATCAAGCCAATATTGCCGAGTTGAAAAAGAATGTTGCCCCCTTTGAAAAATCAGATATGAAAAAGAGTATCCGACAGATGATCAATACGCTAGTTCCACTGATTCTACTCTGGTACGGTGCTTATCTCAGTCTGTCTGTGTCCTATTGGCTCACGCTGCCTATCGTCATTGTCGCAGCCGGCTTTGTCATCCGTACCTTCATCATTTGTCACGATTGCTGCCACCAATCCTTTTTCAAAAATCGTCTAGCGAATGACATCGTTGGTACGATTACCGGTGTGCTGACCCACGTTCCTTATGAACAATGGAAAAACAGTCACAATATTCACCATGCAACGAGCAGCAACCTCGATAAACGAGGCGTAGGTGATTTGTGGATGATGACTGTCAATGAATATCTCGAGGCTTCTACTTGGAATAAAATCGCTTATCGGCTGTATCGCAATCCGATCGTGATGTTTGGTTTGGGACCTATTTTTGTCTTTTTGCTTCAGTATCGTTTTAATGTGAAGCGAGCTCGCCGCAAAGAGCGGTTGAATACGTATTTGACGAATGTGCTGCTGGTCGGTCTTTATGCGCTTTTGATCTGGGCGGTTGGCTGGCAAGCATTCCTGTTGATTCAAGGTCCGATCTTTTTCGTCTCTGGCTTGTTTGGGATTTGGCTGTTTTATGTGCAGCATACGTATGAGGATTCGTACTTTGAGAACGATGAAGAGTGGAGCTACGTGAAAGCAGCAGTAGAAGGAAGCTCCTACTACAAGCTGCCGAAGGTTTTGCAATGGATCACAGGCAATATTGGCTTTCACCACGTCCATCACTTAAGTCCACGCGTACCGAACTACAACCTGGAAGAAGCACATAACGAGACACCGCCGCTTCACATGGCGACAACGATTACACTGGCGGCCAGCTTGCAGTGCCTGCGTTTTCATTTATGGGATGAGAGCAACAAGCGCTTTGTGAGCTTCAAAGGCATCAAGCGGCTGGCTGCTGCTCAATCGGAAGCAATCATAGATGCACTCCAAGGCTCCAAACCGAGTTTGGAAGGAAAATAAGCCTGCCATAAACCTTTGAATTCCGATACACTTGAGAGAGTGGCGAAGAAAAGGTGGGCAAGTATGCAGAAGCAGAAGTGGTATCACATTCTTCAAAAAAATACGGGCTTGAGCCCTTATGTGTGGGTTGTTTTCTACATCCTGCCATTCTATTTCATCTTCCGGTCCTCTTCGACGTACGAAGCAGTGATCGGGATCATCATGATCATTCTGTTTTTCGTTTGCTATGTATTCTCTTTCCTGTCAAAGGGCTGGCTGATTTACTTTTGGACGAGTGTGCAGATTATCATATCCGTCGCCATGACCTTGATGTTCGGCTATGTGTATTTTTCGCTCTTCCTGGCGTTCTTTATCGGGAATATCCAGAACAAGATCGGTTTTGCTACGCTATACACAATACATTTGATTAGCACCACCATATCGGTCAACATCGGCTTTTTCACCAAAAACACTCAATTGATTGGCCAGCTTCCGTTTGTTTTGGTTAGCATGATTGCAGTCATTCTCTTGCCCGTGACCACGTACAACTGGAATAAGCGAGAGAAGCTGCAGGGAGAGCTGGAGCATGCGAACAAGCGGATTTCAGAGCTGGTCAAGCTCGAGGAACGCCAGCGCATTGCCCGTGACTTGCACGATACGTTGGGGCAGAAGCTCTCCTTGATTGGGTTGAAAAGCGATTTGGCGAACAAGCTGATCAACAAAAATCCTGCTCTGGCGAGAACGGAGCTGGAGGAAATCAGGCAGACGGCGCGTATCGCTTTAAAAGAAGTGCGGGAAATGGTCACGCAAATGCGTGGGACGCGGCTAGAGGATGAGATGTTTCGGATCAAGCAAATTTTCAAGGCAGCGGAAATTGAATTCGTGCTGCAAGGCGACACGAATCTGACCAACACTTCGCTGATGACGGAAAATGTGTTGTGCATGTGCCTGAAAGAAGCGGTCAACAATATTGTGAAGCATAGCAATGCCACGGACTGTTCCATTGTCATCGAGCCCACTCGCACCGACCTCGTCGTAAGCGTAACGGATAATGGGATCGGAATGGCGGAGGAATTGGTTTACAGAGGCAATGGTTTGCGTGGGATGAAGGAACGGCTGGAATTCGTCAACGGAAGCATGGAAATCCAGTCCTCGGAGTCTGGAACACAGCTAGTGATTCGGGTACCGAATGTCTTCAAACAACCAGAACAGGAGGCGGGAGGATGATTCGCATTGTCATTGCAGAGGATCAGCGGATGCTTTTAGGAGCCCTTGCTTCCCTGCTCGATTTGGAAGAGGATATGAAGGTCGTCGGCAGAGCAAGTAATGGGGAGGATGCCGTCAAACTCGTGCATCAGCATCAACCCGACATTTGCATCATGGATATCGAAATGCCAGTCAAAAGCGGATTGGACGCTGCCGAGGAATTGAAAGGTAGCGGCTGCAAGGTGATGATTCTCACGACCTTTGCCCGCCCAGGTTACTTCGAACGAGCGTTAAAAGCAGGTGCTAACGGCTACTTGCTCAAAGACAGCCCAAGCGAAGAGCTGGCCAGCTCGATTCGCAGTATCATGGCAGGCAGACGAATCTATGCGCCTGAGCTGGTGGATGAGGCATACGGTCAGGAGAATCCGCTGACGGTGCGGGAAAAGGAAGTCCTGCTCTTGATCGCTGACGGGAAGAACACCAAGGAGATTGCCAGCCAGTTGTACATTACGACAGGGACTGTGCGGAATTATATCTCCGTCATTCTCGACAAGCTCGGTGTGAGCAATCGAATTGAAGCGATTATGCATTCCAAGGAAAAAGGCTGGTTTAAGTAGCAGACCGGCTGGAGGAGGCCCTTTCTGTTTTGGCAGGAAGGGTTTTTAGTTTTATGATTGCATCTTCTTAGAATCTGCGCATATAATAAATACATCAAAAAAAATTGATGAATGAGGTTATCTTCGATGAACGAGATGAAACAAAAGTTGGAGCAATATGAGAAGAAATTCAAGGCTCTTGCCGATCAGAAACGATTAGAAATTATGTATGAGCTTTGTCAGAGAGGGAAGACATGCGTATGTGACCTCACTGAGGTTTTTGACATGCCACAATCCAAATTATCGTATCATCTCAAGATTTTGCTGGATGCGAACCTGATCATAAAAGAAACAAAAGGTACCTGGAGTTATTACGATTTAAATGACAGCGAAGTGAATCACCTGTTATCGGAAGAGCTTTGTTGTATTTTCAGGAAAACAGGCAAAGGTAGCTGCTGCTAATTTTTTTAAACCTTACATCAATTTTTTTTGATGAATATAACTTTAGGGAGGTACATGAAATGAAATATGTGCATGTTGGGATTAACGTTACGAGCCTAGAGAAATCAATTGAATTCTATCAAAAGGTATTTGGGGTAGAACCTGTGAAGGTAAAGACAGATTATGCAAAGTTCTTGTTAGAAAGTCCGGGGCTTAATTTTACATTAAATGTTCGGGACGCCGTTAGTGGGAACCAGGTCAACCACTTTGGATTCCAAGTGGAAAGTGCTGAGGAAATCGTTTCACAGAAGGAAAGGCTAGAAAAAGAAGGCTTTTTCGCACGGGATGAGCTGGATACGACATGTTGTTATGCTGTGCAGGATAAATTTTGGGTGACAGATCCAGACGGGAATGAATGGGAGTTTTTTTACACCAAGGCTGACAGCGATGTGCATAAAATCGAATCCACATCGTGTTGCGTAGCTTCAAATACAGTAGTGACTACATCCTGCTGTTAAGATAGAGGGAGTGCTTCATGAAAAAACTATCCTTTTTAGATCGCTACTTGACCCTTTGGATCTTCCTTGCCATGGTGATCGGAGTTACTGTAGGCACGTTCTTTCCAGCTTTCACAAGTGGATTGAATCGTTTGCAACTTGGTACAACATCCATCCCTCTTGCCATTGGTTTAATTTTGATGATGTACCCCCCTTTGGCAAAAGTTCGTTACGAAGAGATGGGACGTGTCTTTCAAGATCGCAAGGTTCTTTTACTGTCCCTCATTCAGAACTGGGTGATCGGTCCGGTTTTGATGTTTGTGTTGGCCATCGTTTTCCTGCCAGATAAGCCAGAATATATGGTAGGGCTGATTATGATTGGCTTGGCACGCTGTATTGCTATGGTGATTGTGTGGAATGACCTAGCGAAAGGCGATACCGAGTACGCAGCCGGGCTTGTGGCTTTCAATTCTGTATTTCAGATGCTTTTCTTTTCGGTCTATGCCTATGTGTTTGTTACGATTATTCCAGAGTGGCTAGGCATCCAGGGAGCAGTCGTTGACATTACGATGGCCGAAGTAGCCAAATCAGTGTTCATCTACCTTGGTATCCCATTTCTTGCAGGGATGCTGACGCGATTTACGTTGGTAAATGCAAAAGGAAGACAATGGTATGAAAAAGTGTTTATCCCAAAAATCAGTCCGCTGACATTGATTGCTTTACTTTTTACCATCGTGGTTATGTTCTCTATCCAAGGAAAAAGCATCGTCAGTGTGCCATTAGATGTCGTTCGCATCGCAATTCCGCTTCTTATCTACTTCATCTTGATGTTCTTTATTTCTTTCTTCATGGGGAAGAAAATTGGCGCGAACTATCCGGTTACAACGACTCTTGCGTTTACAGCAGGAAGTAATAACTTTGAGTTGGCAATTGCCGTGGCAGTCGGTGTCTTTGGAATTCACTCCGGTGCGGCATTTGCAGCTGTTATCGGTCCTCTTGTTGAAGTCCCGGTGATGATCGCACTGGTAAACGTAGCGTTATGGTTCAAGCGGAAGTATTTTGCCAACTCAATATCTTGATAGGGGAGTACATCATGGAAAACAAAAAGACCATTTACTTCTTATGCACAGGGAATTCTTGCCGTAGCCAAATGGCGGAAGCATGGGGAAAAAAATACTTAGGTGACTCGTGGAATGTGTTTTCTGCCGGAATTGAAGCGCATGGTGTCAATCCAAATGCGGTTCGAGCGATGGAAGAAGTAGGAATAGACATTTCTACACAAACTTCTGACGTCATTGACCCCCATATCCTACACAAAGCGGATCTGGTCGTGACACTATGTAGCCATGCAGACTCCGTTTGCCCAACCACACCACCTCATGTGAAACGAGTTCATTGGGGATTTGACGATCCCGCAGGAAAAGAATGGTCTGAGTTTCAAAGGGTTCGAGATGAAATTGGGACACGTATTAAAACGTATAAGGAAACGGGGAAGTAGTTTTCTGGTGATGAGAAAATAGAGTGTCGCTGTACAGTGAATGGAGGCTGTCAGATGACACTCCTTTTCTTATCTCTCCAACGAATAAAAACAGTCACTCACCATCTTGCCTGCAATTTCAGTGCTTTCGGGCACGATTTTATCCAGCTTCATTCCAGCCTTCTCCAAAACGCGTCGGGAAGCCACATGCTCTTCGGAACAAACAGCCGTAAATTTTTTGAATCCAAAAGTATCCACAGCGAAATCAAATACGCGTCTGATTGCTTCCGTTGCATAGCCCTTGCCTTTGAATCCGTCCAGTATGATGAAGCCTATTTCCGCAGTGAGATTTTCTCGGTTACGGGTGCAGATGCTAATCAAGCCAACGTCGTTACCAGAGTCGGTTTCACGTATGATCCAAGTCATCCAGTGGGTGGATTCGAGGCTCCACGGAGCGAGTTCTTTCTCGAAGTTACGACGGATATCTTCCTCGCTCATGGTCGCTCCAATATGCTCCATCAGTGTCGGGTTGGAATAGATGGAGCGGATCAGCTCCCAATCGGGTAATGCCACTTGAGTGAGAGTCAGGCGCGTACTGAGAATTTGATTATTCATAGGGATTCTCCTTTGGGAATTGTAAGGAATATTTATAATAGTATACGCTGTTGAATGAGAAGGAAAGGAGTCTATCATCAAGAGTGGGGCTGTTCATCAAAAAAGGCCGTCGACTTTCTCGACAGCCAAAAGAGTTCCTTGCATCGTCTGTTTTTGTGGGCAATAGAGTTATCGACTATAAATGTTTCGAAGCTCATTGATGTCGTTTTGGGTAGGAGCAGTGATTCTCGTTAACCAAGAGTTATTCATGATCGAGTGATCCGACCTATGATTTAGTCGTAGTACATGTCCAATTTCATGAGTAGCCAAAGCTTCTAAATAAGCGGCGTTTCTGTTGCTCACTCTGTTCCATTGAATGACGGTGCCACCGGTAACTCTGGAACCATTCGATTGCCACCAGCCAAATCCATCATACCCCCTCGCATAGCCTTCACCTAAGGTAATGGGAGCATTTTGTGTTGGTGTTAATGAAACAATACCTGTGTTGTTCCAATTTCGTATGGCATTTTCATAAGCTTGTCTAAGTGCAGGGATATTCGTCGTAATGGTTACCTGATACGAAACGAAGGTATTGTTTTGATCGGCTGCAGGTGGGTTTCCGTTAATAAAAGCAGAGGCAACATAGTACTTCACGCCATTTTTCTCGTAGAAGAACCATCTATTATCAGGGGCATTTGTCCAAAAGTCATTGAGCGAGGTACCTCGGGTCCAACCTGAAAATTGTACACGGGTATTTGGTTGAAGCTTGTCGATGATAGTAGCAGAAGTAGTCGGTCCGGTACGGATATTGACAGGGATCGAAGCGGATACACCGCTAAAATCCACGCGATATTCGGATTGATCCTGAGCGTTTGTCGGCGTAACAAAATATCCATTTACAAGAGTGACAAGAGTCATGGTGAGCAATAAAAGTTTACCCAAAATTCTTTCTAACATCATGAGGCTCCTTTCCAAGCAAGAGTTTTCGTGGTTCCCAGTACAGTTCTCTGTGGGCCTCCTTCTCCTTTTTTTGATTGCAAAAACAATTCCATTTCTACTAGTCCATCTCTTTTAAGTAGTTTGAAATTGTTTTTCTAATGGTAAAATACAGATCCAGTATTTTCAAGTTAATTACAATATTTTTACAATAATAGAACGTTTTTACCATACCTTCTACTTGTTCATGCCATTGCAATAGTCGTTTTTTACCGAAAATGATCGGGAGGCTTGATCAAAAAGGACGAATGGGGGAATAAAAAAAAACCTACCCTTTTCATAAAGAGTAGGAGTTGGAGTCCTCAGTCTATGGTCAAAGAGAAAAGGGAAAAAGCTGATGTCGATTGAGTTTCGACGTCAGCTTGTGGATGAGATGTATGCGATGTGCTTAACAATTGAGGATGCGGTTATCCAATGATTCTGATTAGCCTATAGGCGCTTGATCAGGTTCATTGTTCCCGTTGATCTGATAATGATCCATCCGTCAGGAATAGGCGAGCCTAGCATCACCCATACCTCCTGCCCAGAAGAAACGTTGTTCAAATTTTTAATCAGGTTCATATTTCCAGAACTTCTGATCACAGCCCATCCGTCAGGAATAGGGGAACCGAGCATTACCCAAACTTCCTGATTAGAAGAGGCGCTGTTCAGATTTTTAATCAGGTTCATAGTCCCAGTACTTCTGATCACAACCCATCCGTCAGGCATAGGGGAGCCGAGCATCACCCAAACTTCGTAACCAGAAGGAGCATTGTTCACATCCTTAATCAGGTTCATATTGCCAGAAGATCTGATTACGACCCAACCGCTTGGAATAGGGGAGCCGAGCATTACCCAGACTTCCTGACCAAATGCAGCATTTTTGATGATTGTTTTTGCGGAGGATGGTGCCTTCTCCTGTAGAGGTAGAGCTGCCCCTTGGGCTTGTGCGGCTACACTTGGTACTGCGACAACTGAGCTTAATGTCAGGATGATCAGGGCTTTTTTAAACATGAACATCAACCTTTCATGACAGGAGTAAATGTAGCTCTGAAACGATCATCGAGTGGATGCCAGATGTTGAGGTACTCTATACAGAATAATGAGATGGCTATCATCGCTCCTCCCAAGACTACCTATATATCCCATTTTATAGGATATTCTCTTTTTTTACTTTAGGAGATATTGTCGAATGGTAGACAAAGTAGACGACAATTTTGCACCGTACACGATTTGTTAAAGGAACGAAAGAGAATCGCTCTTGACTATTTTTCTGAATAATCTGGACGAAGGGGAGGTAGTGTGCTACAAATAAAGCTAAGTTAAATTTATAAAGTCATTGGAGAAACTAATGTGAAACAGCATGGTGAACGAAGGAGAGACGAGTATGGCAAAAGATGAATATGCGATTGGGCTGGACTTGGGTGGGACCAAAATCTTGGCTGGTTTGGTTGATCACGCAGGCAGGATAATCGCACAAAAGCAGCTGCCAACCTTAGCGGAAGAGGGAGAAAAGGCAGTGGTCGAAAGGGTGCTGTCTGCTATTTATGATGTCCTATCAGCAGGCAGCATCGATCCCGAAAAAGTACGCGGCGTAGGAATTGCTTCCGCTGGAGTGATTAACAGCGCGATCGGTGAAGTGGTCTTTGCGAGCAATCTGGGCTGGCGAAATGTCCCGATTGGCGCCTTGATTGCGCAAAGGTTCGGACTGCCCGTCCGGCTGTTCAATGATGCGAATGCAGCGGCAATCGCGGAGTGGTTGTGGGGAGCAGGAGCCGGCACACAAAATATGATCTATGTCACCGTCAGCACAGGCGTAGGGGCTGGAGTGATCAGTGATGGTCGATTGGTTTGCGGGCGGGATGGGAGTGCGGGTGAGTTCGGCCATATCTCGATCGATTGGAACGGACCGCCATGCCGCTGCGGCAATCGAGGGTGTCTGGAAAACTACGCTTCGGGTACTGCCATTGAAAACGCCGCTCGCCACAAGCTGGCAACCACATATGAGCCAGTCACGGCCAAAGCAATCTGTGAGGCTGCACTAGCAGGAGAAGCTTTCTCCAAGCAACTCATCAAGCAAGCAGGGTTTTACTTAGGAGTCGGAGCAGCCAATCTGCTCTATTTGTTTAATCCGGAGGTCATCGTCTTCGGAGGTGGAGTTATGAACGCATCTACCATACTCATGCCGGAAATTGAGAAGAGCATGAGGGAGCGATGCATCCCTGGATTGGCGCAGGAGGTACGTGTCGTCCTTAGCCAGATCGGGGTGGAAGCTGGAGTGATGGGAGCGGCAGGGGGAGTTTTTGCGCTAGATCAACCAGGAGAGAAAGTACCAAATTTTTAGTTGGAATCTATATTGCAAAAATTAAAACAATTTTGTATCATCTTATTAATTACTCCATTGAAAAAACTAATTAACGGATTAGAAGCAAGGAGGAAGAGAACATCATGGCAAAAGTGAGAGTTGCGGTGATTGGTGCAGGATCCATTTCAGACATGCACTTGCAATCGTACCAGCAAAACGAGTGTACAGAAATTCGTGCCGTCGTCGACTTCAACGAGGAGCGCGCACAGGAAAAAGCGCAGAAATACGGGGCCGAGATTTACTACAGCAAGCTTGAGGATGCTTTCGCAGATGAACAGGTAGACGCAGTGAGTATTTGCACGTGGAACAACACGCATGCAGATATTGCAATCGCTGCCCTTAGAGCGGGTAAGCACGTGCTTTTGGAAAAGCCTTTAAGTACAACTGTTGAAAGCGCTCTCCTGATCGAAGAGGCCGTAAAAGAGAGTGGCAAGCTGCTCCAGGTGGGCTTTGTGAGAAGGTACGATACGAATGCGCAATTGCTCAAGCGGTTCATCGATGCGGGTGAGCTGGGTGAGATATATTACGCGAAGGCATCCTGTCTGCGCCGTTTGGGCAATCCGGGAGGCTGGTTCGCAGACAAGGACAGATCTGGCGGAGGTCCACTCATCGATCTTGGCGTGCATGTCATTGATCTGTGCTGGTACTTGATGGGCTGCCCAAAAGTAACGACTGTCAGCGGCAATACATACAACAAGCTGGGCAATCGCGCCAACGTCAAAAATCTCTCCTTTTACAAAGCAGCTGACTACGACCCTACCCAAAACACTGTCGAGGATATGGCCAATGCACTCATTCGCTTTGAAAACGGAGCGTCCCTTTTCGTAGATGTGAGCTATACCCTACATGCGAAAAAAGACGAGCTGGCCGTCAAGCTGTACGGAGACAAGGGAGGCGCAGAGGTGGAGCCAGAGCTGTCCATCATTGCAGAAAAGCATGACACGATCCTGAATGTCAGCCCGCAGATGGATAAATTATCGTTTGATTTCAAGCGAGGCTTCCAAAATGAGATCGATCACTTCATCGCATGCATATTGGGTGAAAAAGAAACGCTCAGCCCTGTACAGGATGGTGTGGAGATGATGAAGATTCTATGTGGCATTTACGAATCAGCTGCGACCGGAAGAGAAATCGTATTTACCCGATAATCGGCAGGCAAGACCAATCCATGGACATCCAGATATCACCCATAGAGTAGATGAAGACAAGGGGGAAAAGAAATGAAAAAAGCATCGTATTTGCGAACAGCATCCGTCTTACTTTTTTCAGTGGCTTTACTTTTCGGATGTTCCAGTGGCGGTGGTAGTGGTAGTGGAACTCCGGCAGCTTCCAATGGAGGGGCAACGACGGGAGCGCCGCAAAAGGATCAGATGGTCATCGCCGTAAACGAAAACTTCATCACAATGGACCCGCAAAATACAGGGGATGCACTGTCATCAGGCGTCCAAAGCGCGATGTTTGAAGGGCTTCTGATTTATGACAAGGATTTGAAGCTCATGCCAGGTCTTTCGACTGAATATTCGGTGAATGAAGATGCGACAGAGTATACCTTCAAGCTCCGGCAAAACGTGAAGTTCCATGACGGTACACCATTCAATGCCGAAGCGGTCAAAATCAACTTCGACCGAATGAGCAACAAAGACAACAACCTGAGAGCCTATCGGAACTACAAATACATCAAGTCCACAGAGGTTGTCGATGAGCACACAGTGAAAGTGACGTTGAACCAGCCGTTTTCCGCGATGATCAACAAGTTCACGACCGGAATCATCAGCCCGGCGGCTCTGGAAAAGTACGGCAAAGACATTACCAAAAATCCAGTCGGTACAGGTCCATATAAATTCGTGGAATGGGTACAGGGTGACCATCTGATAGTAGAGCTGAATCCAGATCATTGGAACAAGGGAGCGGCCAAGGTCGGTAAAATCGTCTACAAGCCTGTTCCTGAAAACGGCTCCCGCGTAGCCATGCTGAAGACGGGTGAAGCCGATGTCATCTATCCATTGCCGGAGCAGCAAGTAGAGACACTGAACGGTGAAGAGGGGGTAAAGGTAGAGCGCACCCCTTCAACCATCACCCGCTATGTCTCGATCAATATGCTGAAAAAGCCGTTTGATGATCCGCGCGTTCGCCAAGCCATCAACCATGCAGTGGACAAGGACGCGTTCATTAAAGTCGTGAAATCCGGATACGGCGCACAGCTGGAATCCGTGATGTCCCCGACGATTGCGCACTATGCGAAGCAAGGCGCCTATGAATACAACATTGATAAAGCGAAGCAGCTTTTGAAAGAAGCAGGCTACGAGAACGGCTTCACAACGGACATCTGGGGCAATACGAACTCGGATACGATGAAGGGCATGCAATTCATTCAGCAGCAATTGCAAAAGGTCGGCATTACTGTTGAAGTGAAATCGATGGAAGAAGCGACGCTGTCCGATGAAATCTACGGCATCAAGTCGCCAGAAGAAGCAAAAATGAACATGTGGTACGTAAGCTGGTCCTCTGCTGATCCAGACAATGCGATGCGTTCGTTGTTTAGCAGTGAGAACTTCCCGCCTGCGGGAGCGAACACGGCATTCTACAAAAATGACCTTGTCGACCAAAGCATCAAGGAAGCGACACAATCGTCAGACCAAGATAAGCAAAAGCAGCTGTATGGCGTCGTGCAAGAAAATGTGTTTAAAGATGCACCATGGATTTTCCTCGCAGTCGATGAAATCTTGTACGGAAAACGCGCGAACGTGAACGGGGTTTATATCACACCGAGTGGCGGCATCTATGTAAGAGAAGCAGCATTCCAATAATACTTGAAGCAGCGTTCGGGCATTGTCTGCCGCTGGGCGCTGCTTTCCTTTTAGGAGGAACCGTACCATGTTCCGTTATATCGTGAAGAGACTCATCGAGATCATCCCGATTATTTTTGTCGTGTCGTTGCTCATTTTCTTCTTTATCCATCTGGTTCCGGGTGATCCTGTCCGTTTGGCGGCGGGAAAAGAAGCGACCCTGGAAGAGATCGAGCGCGTGCGTCAGGAGCTGGGCTTGGATAAACCATTGCTTACCCAGTACTCCAACTACATGCATAACCTGCTGACAGGAAATCTAGGACACTCCTTGAAGACGGGGCTTCCCATTAGTGATATGTTTGAAAACCGTTTTTCCGTAACGATGACGTTGACATTTATGAGCCTGGGCTGGGCATTGGTGCTCGGACTACTGATTGGGACGATCTCTGCTGTTTTCCGCAATAAATGGCCGGATTACGTAGGGATGCTGACGGCGATTTCCGGTATTTCCTTGCCTGGATTTTGGCTGGGGCTCATTCTCATACAAGTTTTTTCTGTCACGCTGGGCTGGTTCCCCACAGGTGGGGTCGAGAGCTGGAAAAGCTACGTGCTTCCCTCGTTAACCTTAGGAGCAGGAATCATGTCGATGCTGGCCCGTTTTACAAGGTCCTCCCTGCTCGAAACATTAAAGGAAGATTTTATCCGAACGGGGCGCGCAAAAGGGTTGAAGGAATCCGTAGTCGTTCGCAAGCACGCCCTGAAAAACTCAATGATTCCGGTCGTGACCATCGCTGGATTGCAATTCGGCTTTCTGTTAGGCGGATCGGTTGTCGTGGAGACGGTGTTTAGCATTCCGGGTATGGGGCGTCTGTTGATCGATTCCATTGCTTTTCGCGATTATCCGGTCGTACAGGCTGTCATTCTGTTGTTTTCACTGGAGTTCATTCTCGTGAATCTGCTGGTAGACATCTTGTACAAGGCACTGAATCCAAAAATCCGTTATGACAGCTAATGGCAAGGAGGTGACGTAAATGGAGGTAGTAAAAGAAATCGGGCACAACGTTGTAGTTCCCACTGAAAAGAAATCCCGAGCCAGCGAGTTTTGGAAGAAGTGGAAAAAGCAAAAGACAGCTTTCTGGGCAGGGTTTTTTATCTTGTTTTTGTTTGTGATCGCACTGTTTGGCCCGTGGATCGCGCCGTATGATCCGTACGAGCCGAACTATGATGTGACGTTGCAGACTTCATCCATGGAGCATTGGGCAGGGACAGATGAATACGGACGAGATATTTTGAGCCGCATCATCGTAGGAACAGGAATCTCTCTTGGTGTCAGCTTTTCTTCAGTGCTGGTCGGTGCAGTGGTTGGAACGGTATTGGGCTTGATTAGCGGATATTACGGCGGGTGGCTGGATCGCCTCATCATGCGGTGGAGTGACGTCATGTTCGCTTTTCCCGATTTGTTGCTCGCAATCGCCATCGTTGCGATCCTCGGCCCGGGATTAACGAATGTCGTCGTGGCGGTAGCGGTGTTCAGTATTCCATCGTTTGCGCGTTTGATTCGCGGCAATACCTTGGCTGCCAAGGAAGCGGTGTTTGTAGAAGCAGCGCGGTCCATGGGGGCAAAAAGCAGCCGGATTATTTTTCGTCACATCTTTCCAGAGACCGTCTCCAGTATGATCGTCTTTTTTTCTATGCGGATCGGTACCTCGATTTTGGCAGCATCCAGTCTCAGCTTTCTCGGTCTGGGGGCAAAGCCCGAGAGTCCTGACTGGGGGGCGATGCTCAGTATGGGGCGTGATTATCTCGCCACTTCTCCTCATGTGGTCATCATTCCCGGGATTGCGATCTTTTTGACCGTGCTGGCGTTCAACCTGGTTGGGGATGGCTTGCGCGATATTTTGGACCCGAAAACGAAGAATTAAACGAGGGAGATGGGGCAGATGAGTGAGAACATCATGGAAGTAAAGCATCTGCAGACGCAATTTACGAGAGACAACCAGAAGACAGTCGTCCTCGACCATGTCAGCTTCCATATAAAAAAAGGCGAGGTGCTTGGGCTGGTTGGCGAATCGGGCTGTGGCAAGAGCGTGACCTCTTTGTCGATCATGCGCCTATTCAAGGACACGACTGGTGAGATTACCAATGGCGAGATTGTCTACAACGGAATGAATTTACTCTCGATTTCGGAGAGTGATATGCGCCGTATTCGCGGGAAAGAAATCTCGATGATTTTTCAGGAACCGATGACCTCGCTCAACCCGGTGATGAAAATCGGAGAGCAATTGATGGAAGCCATTCGCTTGCATCTCGGCTACCCCGACCAAAAGGCGCGAGAACAAGCAGTGAGCATGCTGACAAAGGTGGGCATTCCGCGGCCGAGCGAGATTATGGGAGAGTATCCGCATCAACTCTCCGGCGGTATGCGGCAGCGGATCATGATTGCGATGGCGATGTCCTGCAATCCTAACCTGTTGATCGCCGATGAGCCAACGACGGCACTCGATGTCACGATTCAAGCACAAATCCTCGACGTAATGAAGCAACTTCAGGCTGACGAGCATATGTCGATGCTGTTGATCACGCATGATCTCGGCGTCGTGGCAGAGATGTGCAACCGTGTCGTGGTCATGTATGCAGGGCGTGTCGTGGAGGAAGCATCTGTTTACGACTTGTTTGATGAACCCAAGCATCCGTATACCAAAGGCTTGATCGGCTCTGTCCCCAAAATCGGGCAAAAGCGCGCACGGCTTGATTCGGTTCCGGGCAACGTACCGACACCGAACAATATGCCCAAGGGCTGCAAATTCGCTCCGCGCTGCAAGGATGTCATGTCTGTCTGCTGGGAAAAGGAGCCCGCCATTACGACGGTGGGAGAGGAACGTTCTTGCCGCTGCTGGCTCTATCAAGAGGAAGGTAGGGATGTTCATGTCTAAATCACTGGTCGTGGTAGACGGTATCAAAAAAACGTTCCCGATTGATAGTGGTCTATTAAGCAGCAAAAAAAGCGTAAAGGCAGTGAATCACGTTTCGTTCGAGATTAAGGAAGGCGAGACGTTCAGTCTGGTCGGAGAGAGTGGCTGCGGCAAGTCGACGACAGGGCGCTTGGTCACAAGACTTTTGATGCCAGATGAGGGCAAGGTTTGGATCAATGGTGAAGAAATCTCCAAAATGAATGAGACAAAGCTGCGGGAAGTGCGCAAGCAGGTACAGATGGTTTTTCAGGACCCGTACGCCTCACTGAATCCACGCATGAAAATTCGCGATGTGGTAGCAGAGCCTCTTCTCATTCATACGAAGCTGTCTACCCAAGAGCGGGATCGGATTGTAGCCGAAATGCTCGAGGTCGTCGGGCTCTCCAGCTATCATGCGGAGAAATTCGCCCATGAATTCAGCGGAGGGCAACGGCAGCGTATCGGAATCGCTCGCGCCTTGATTCTGAAGCCGAAGCTGATCGTCGCGGATGAGCCAGTTTCCGCTCTCGATGTATCGATTCAATCGCAAATCTTGAATTTGCTAAAAGATTTGCAGGAAGAATTTCATTTAACCTATTTGTTTATTTCCCATGATTTGAGTGTGGTCGAGCATATTAGCGACAAGATCGGCGTGATGTATTTGGGGAGTCTCGTAGAATCTGGCCCGAAGGAAACGATTTTTGCCAATCCCGGGCATCCGTATACAAAAGCGCTGCTCTCTTCGGTTCCGATTCCTGATCCACGGGCAAAGCGGGAGAGGATCATTTTGCAGGGAGATGTGCCGAGCCCGGTGAATCCGCCGTCAGGCTGTCTGTTTCATACGCGCTGTCCGTTCGTGATGGACATATGCAAGACGACACCGCCTGCATTGCGGGAAGCGGCAGACCGAGATCATTTTGTCGCTTGCCATTTGTGATTTGAATAAAAGGGATGGTTACATGCGTAGGACGGGTGATTTAAAGCTGATCCAGGAACTGAATCGCTCCATCATATTCGATACGATCCGTCATTACGGGCCCATTTCCCGGAGTGAAATAGCGAAGCGGAACAAACTGAGTCCTACTACCGTGACCTCGGCTGTCAGTGAGTTGATTCGTGACTCGTTCGTATGCGAGGTGGGAACAGGAGAGTCAAATGGCGGACGCAAACCGATATTGGTCCAGTTTTCTCCTAATAGTCGCTTTCTGATCGGCATTTCGATCTCTGGCTCGAAGATTACGATTGCCGAGATGAATCTGGAAGCTGCGGTCAAACGAAAGGAAGTTCACTCAATCAAGCAGTACCAAGGGGAGAGTGTCCTCGCTTATTTGATGGACATCATTGAGCAATTTTTGCGTGGAGCCGTGAGTCTGGAGACATGTATGGGAATCTCGATTGTCACTCAAGGCATCGTGGACTCGGTCCATGGGGTGATTCGCTATAATCCGAAGCTCCGCTTGCAGAACGCCCCTGTGAAAGAAATGATCGAGCAGCGTTTCCAGTTGAAAACCTGGCTGGATAACGACACGAACGCGTATTTGCTCGCAGAGAAGACTATCGGGGATTTCAGTCATTATCAAAACATGCTGTACGTCACGATTGGGGATGGATTGGGAGCGAGTATTTTGATGAACGGTTCCATCTACAGGGGCTTTAAAGGCGGGGCCGGTGAGTTCGGTCATACCACGATTGATCGGGCAGGTGTGCGGTGCGACTGCGGAAATGTTGGCTGTCTGGAAAATTACGTGAGCTGGCCAACGATTTACTCCAAGCTGGTCTCCTCGCTTGCGAAAGGAAAGACGAGCCGCATCTCGGATTTGGTGGAGCAGGATGTTGGCCGGATTACTCCTGCGGTGTTTCGTCAGGCTTTGGCAGAGCAGGACCCGCTTGCGGTCAGCATTTTAGAGGAAACCGCTTCTTATTTGGCTTCGGGGCTGGTCAATCTGATTCATTTGTTCAATCCGGAAGTCATGATTCTGGGCGGCGAGATTGCCTTCGAAAATGAGCTGTTGATCGCAAAAGTAAAAGACTACGTGGGGGAATACGCGCATGGAATCCTGACGGAGGAATTGGAGATTCGACCGAATTCGTTGGGTGAAAATGTAGAGGTCGCTGGAGCTGCCGCTGTTTTATTGCAGGATACGTTTCAGTTTTCGCTATAAGGGTTGTGTCAAGCAGTCCACAAAGCTCGAGGAGAGGGGGCGCGGGATCATGGTAAAGGTTGTGGTGGCAAGGGAAGCAGGAACAAGCGTCAAAGAGTCACAGGCTTGGCTTCGGATCAAAGAAGCAGAGCTTGTAGGTGTGGCAGATAGCTTGTCTTCTTTGCGTGAAATCTTGCAGGGAACAGAAGTGGATATCGTGGATATTCGCTCGATTACGGACAGTGCTGACTCATGGGTGACGCTTGCTGCCCAGGAGGGAAAGCATATTTTATGCGCAGACGGCTCTGCTCTAGGGCGTGAACGAATCAGTTTGTGCGATCAGCATGAGATCGTGCTGCAATTCGCAAATACACTGCGTTTTGCCCCAGAATACGAGCAAGCCCACGAGCAAATAAAGAATAGGGCCATAGGCAAAGCAGGCGTCATTCGCGTGCGAAGAGGTGCTCCTGCATCGGCTGAAAATGTAGGGAAATGCATATTTCAATCGCTTGGAATACGTGAATTCGATTGGCTGCGCTGGACGTTCGGCGAGGTTGAGCGCGTGATGGCACGAGAGGTTAAGCGCACGAATGAGTCAGGACAGATCGTCCATTATGCGCTTGTCATGCTCCGAATGGCAAGTGGGGCAATTGCGCATGTAGAGCTATCTTGGGCGGAAGGGGCCGAACATGCTTCCTTTGAGCTTACCGGTGATCAAGGAATGATTGCGCATGATAGCCGGGAAAGCACCCCCATTCGCTGGAGTCGGGGAGAGCAGTTTCTTTCGACAACATTCCCTGGGATGGACCTGATGCAGCGACAGCGGGAGCATTTCATTCGCTGTGTACAGAAACAGGAAGTGCCACGTCTGCATTCTCGTGATCTGCTCGCTGCTCTCGATGTCGCTTTGGCGGCGAGAGAATCGGTCAAGACGGGACAACCTGTGAAGCTCATGCACGGAGGTGACGAGGGATGAAGGTAGGAATCATCAGCTTCGCCCATATGCATGCGCATAGCTACGCTTCTTATTTGCAAAAGCACACGGATGCGCAGCTGATAGCAGTCTGGGATGATGACTCGCGCCGTGGAGTGGAAATGGCGACTGCCTACCAGCTCGATTTTTACGAAGATCTGCAAGCTTTTTTACTATCTGGTATCGACGCGGTCATTATTTGCTCGGAAAATGCCAAGCACAAGGAGCACGTGATTGCGGCAGCACGAGCGAAAAAGCACATTCTGTGCGAGAAACCAATTGCTACCGAGATTGCGGATGCACGCGAAATGATTCAGGTCTGTAAAGAGGAAGGTGTCATGCTTCAGGTAGCCTATCCTGTTCGATTTGCACCCGTGATGGAAAACGTCAAACAGATCGTTCAGTCAGGTGCTCTCGGAGACATTCTCGCCATCGATGGCACGAACCACGGACAAATGCCAGATGGCTGGTTCATTGAAAAAGAGCTGTCTGGTGGCGGGGCAGCGACGGATCATATCGTCCATCTGATGGACCTCGTACGCTGGATGCTCCAAGACGAAGTAAAAAGCGTCTACGCTGAGCTGGACACACGCTTTTATGAGATTGAGGTAGAGGATTGTGGCTTGGTTTCCGTGGAAATGGAGTCTGGCGTGATCGTCGGAATTGATCCGAGCTGGTCGCGACCGAAAACGTTCCCGACGTGGGGAGATGTGACGATGCGGATTGTCGGCACCAAAGGCACGTTGGACGTCGATGTGTTCAAGCAACAAGTGCTCTATTACAATGACCGCGATTCGAAGCTGCAAAATGTACCTTGGGCTGTGGATATGGATGAGCGGCTTATTGCCGATTTTGTGCAAAATGTCAGGGAAGGCCGACCTCCGTCAATTACAGGAGAGGATGGACTGCGCACACTCGAAGTGGTGAAGGCAGCCTATGAATCCCAGCGTCTCAAGCAAGTCGTGACTATCAACAAGGTGCATTTCTCATCATGATGAGCAGTAGCCTTTCTATACAATAAACCGAATGAGGTGGAACGGATGAAAATTGGATTGAGCACTTACAGTCTACTGACAGTAATCCGAGCTGGGGAAATGGATGTACTGGATGTCGTGCAATGGATCGCCGATAACGGCGGCGAACACATGGAAATCGTGCCATACGGTTTTACGCTGGTCGATAATGACGAATTGGCAGACGCTGTTCGGGATAAGGCAAAAGCGGTTGGGATTGAGCTGTCCAACTACTCGATGCCGACCAACTTTATTCAACCAGACGAAGAAGCCTTCGAAGCAGAAGTCGCACGTGTAAAAACACATGTAGATCTGCTGCACCGCATGGGTATCAAGCATATGCGCCACGATGTGTCCGCCTTTACTGTTCCCGTAGAGGAGACGACGATCGAGTACTTCGAAAAGCATTTGGCTGAGATGGTCGAGGGAAGCCGCCGAATCGCTGATTATGCCGCGCAATTCGGAATAACGACGACAATCGAGAATCACGGCTGGCTGGTGCAGGCAAGTGATCGCGTGCAGCGTGTCTTGCATGAGGTCAATCGTCCGAATTTCAAAACGACGCTGGATATCGGAAACTTCATGTGCGTAGATGAGTTATCGCTGGTCGGTGTGCAAAAAAATCTGCCTTACGCTTCGCTCGTGCATTTCAAAGATTTCTATTTCCGGCCGTCCTACCATGATCCAGGCGCAGGCAAATGGTTCAAGACCGTCAATGGCAACTTCCTGCGTGGAGCAATAGTCGGCCAAGGCGACATCAACATCCGTGAGGTCGTCAAGCTGGTGAAGCAATCCGGCTATGATAGCTATATCACGGTCGAGTTCGAAGGCATGGAGGATTGTCGAGAAGGGTCCAAGATTGGGATGGACAACCTGCGACGTTTTTGGGACGAGGTGTAAAACGGTAATAGATCAAACGGCATTTGGGGTGTCCCAAACTGCCGTTTTTTCTTTGGACCAAAAATAAAAAACCTCTCCTTTATCAGGAGAGGTGATGGAGACATTAGAAGGATTGCGAAGTTTTTGGATTCGCACCGTATTTGTTGTCTCCTTCGCCGTCTTTGCACAAGAATATGAGCAAAACAATTGCGCCGATTAAAGGAATAAACGAGAGAAGGATCCACCAACCGCTTTTTCCAGTATCGTGCAATCGGCGTGCAGTTACACTCAAACTAGGCAGTAAAACAGCTAATGAATAGATCATGCCCAAAATAGATCCTGTACCAATTAAGTAGTCTACGAGAGCAATTACCATAGATACGATGATGTTGAACAAAGTAAACATCCAATATTCTTGACGTCTAGCTCTTCCTTCAAAGGCAACATATTTCTTCAATACACTTGTATACCAATGCATGATAATTTCCCCCTTTCTTCTAAATTTTGACACACTTCGATATTTTATCACTAAACCAAGGGGATTAGAACCATATCCTGTAAAGTTTTACTAATGCTATTGAATCATTTTTGTGTAGGACAAAAGTAATGGGTATTTATGAACGAGGTGGAGGAAAAAGTAAGAGCGAACGAGTTTTGGATGCTACCACAGGGGGAAATGCGCTTGGAACAAAAAACAGAACAAAACGTTACGCTGCATGGCTTCAACAATTTGACTAAGTCACTCAGCTTCAACATGTATGACATTTGCTACACAAAAACAAAAGCGGAACGGGAAGCGTATATCGAATACATAGATGAACAATACAATGCAGAGCGATTGACGAATATCCTGAAAAACGTGTCGGATATTATCGGCGCACATGTACTGAATGTCGCCCAACAAGATTATGTACCACAAGGTGCGAGCGTCACTGTTCTTGTATCCGAGGGGCCAGTTGTAGAAGTCCCTACTGAATCATATGAGGAATCTCCCGGACCTTTGCCAGAAAATGTGGTGCTGCAATTGGACAAGAGCCATATTACGGTGCATACGTACCCCGAGTACCATCCAACGGAGGGCATCAGCACATTCCGGGCCGATATCGACGTATCGACCTGTGGCGAGATTTCTCCGCTCAAAGCACTCAATTATTTAATTCGTTCGTTTGATACAGACTTGATGACAATTGATTACAAGGTGCGCGGTTTTACCCGGGATATACATGGATACAAGCTGTTTATCGATCACGACATCAGTTCGATCCAAAATTATATTCCCGAGGAAATTAAGGTATTGTTCCACATGATTGATGTGAATGTGTACCAAGATAATATTTTCCACACCAAATGCAAGCGCAGGCAATTTGATCTGAACAATTATTTGTTCGGATACACGAAGGATAAGCTGACACCGGAGGAGCAGGAGGATATTACGAAGCAATTACAAATAGAGATGGACGAGATTTACTATGGGAAAAATATTGTGAATTAATGAGGAAGCCTTCTCAGATTGGGGAGGCTTTTTTTCGTAGCTGTAGTGGGGGAAAGAAGCGCATTTCCAGTCTACGCTTCGGCCTCCGCCCCGCAAGGGGGATTGACTGTCCGATTCGGAATGAATGGCGGGAGCGCTTCAAACGTAGACAGTTTCGAGGAAGTATCTCATAAGTGAAGCTGAAAACCCCCGCCATTCATTCCGAAGCTAGGTAGGGCTCCAGAGGCGCTTGGACTGGAAATGCGCTTCTTTCCTCGCAGCTTTTTTTCTAGAACGCTGTTCCAAGCTTAAAAGTGAAATACTTCATGCAGATTACACAAGATGCTGAAACAAAGATCATCTCCCACAAAAGACTTCCAGACATAACTGCCAAAAAGATCCAATCCCCCGAAATAATCCTGTGCTGTTCGAAAGTCATGTGGCATGGCTTCTCCCGACCTCAAAAGTGGGAGGTCTTCGTTCTTTTATCTTTTCGAAGGGTTGGGTTCAGATAGTATGCCCGAATCTCCTCCAGCGTTTTTCTAGCAGGCTGCACGAATTCGCGGTCCCAATCTTCCGGAGGGGAATCCAGCGAGATGCCCTTTTCTTGCAAGGTTCGAAACAGCTCCTTATCCGCTTGCGTAGGTATCCACCACGTGTAGACGGGATTCGTTTTGCCATTGAGAAACGATTCGAACATAAATTTCACATAGGTAGCTGTAGAGAGTTCGCCGTAATTGACGTCGAATTCAGGCTCGGGTGCCGGATAATCCTCTGGATAGCGGAACGGGCCAAAGTGAATGGAAATACCGAGAAAGCCGACAGGTGGAATGTTGTTTCCATACCCCGGAAGGGAGAACGGCAGATCGGCTGCGAAGTGCAGACGAATCATGACGGAGTTGATGAATTGCCGTTCGAAGAAACTTTCTTTTTGCCAAATGCCGAGTTCTCGTGAAAGCGTATCCCAGTGAATAATGGACGTATTGTGCGCGAGCCAGAAGGAGGACGACATCTGTTCAAACGTTTTGTAAAATTCCTCGTCGTGATTATGGAATGGATCGATCATGTCGAACAGGCTGAAGCACCCGTGTTTTCTCCTCCATTTTTGCGCGATGATCAGAAAATCAATCAATCGTTGGATTCGCAGCTCGGGGCTGCTCTCATTATTGGCAAACAGATACGTAGCTTCTATCAAATCGGCAGTGAAGTTGCCGTTAACAAAATCCCAGTAATTGATTTCACCAGCTTCTACGCGTTCTTCATTAATCCGCTTCGTGTCCGTTTCCCATCGCGCAAAGGTGGTGACATCAATGCCGAAATAAAGCTCAGGCAAGAGATCGCCAAAAATATGGAACCGATAAGGGCTGGACTGCTGGAACCAAGTTTTGATGAAGTCCAAGCGAGAAGAGGGAGACACGACTGCGGCCCGCTCCACATAGCTCGTTTTGGCAACGGTTGACTCGAATTCTTCAACGGATGAGGCGATCGCCACGAAAGGGGCTGCTGAGGTCAAGAAGTCCATTCCGTCTTCGTCGTTGTCGTATTGCACAATCATGTGCTGGAAGGTTGCCTCAGCCAAGGGAGATAACACGAGCTGATTCCAACGATGTGCGGTTGTATCGTCAATAGCACCGATGACGACGACGGGTTTGTCTGATTCCCCGCGAAAAGAAATAGAGGCACCGTTTTGGACAAAGATCTTGTTTTGGCAGCGTACGTTGATGGAGGTACCTGCTTCAAAGCTGATTGAAGTTCCAGCAGTTATGATGGCATCCTCTGGTCCGATCATGTACGGACCATTTTCTGCGGTAAGTTCCTCCGATTGATGGATGATCCCCGATAGGCGTTTGTACTTATCCACGTGCAGTTGATAGATGTGCTGCGGGTCTGGATCAGGCCCAATCGTCAGTTGCACGTAGTAAAGACCATCCTCCTCCGGAAAAAAAGGAAGGATGATGGGGGCGTTCGTACTATATTCAGCTTCTGCGAGTTTGGTTCGATGGATGTCATAGATTCTGAGGGTAGTCAAAGGATGCGTCAGGTTACTCATATGGATTTCAATAGCGTCTGTAGAAGCAAGAAAGAGCTTGTACATCTCCACCTTGGCTTCAAGGTTAGGAGAAGCTTTTCGGATGCGTTTGTCCGTTTCCAAAATAGTTGTAAACGAGCTGACGGTCATGTAAAACAGGCTCCAATCAAAAAGGTATAGGTATAATGGAATAGTCCACTAGTAATTGACGCCTGAATATAGAAAAAGTTTTGAGTTTAGCAGGGGCTTTTGGTCTAGAAAATAAGAAAAAGGATAGGGGTCAGATGATTTCTGACGATCCTATCCTTCTTCATATGGGAGAAATTCTTTATTTACCGCCCGCCTGCGTGAGCATTTCAATCATTTCTTTGTAGCCATGCTTCTTCGCATGCCCGAGAGGCGTTACGCCATCGTGATCAGCGAGATTGACAGTTGCTTTGTGCTCGATCAGGAGCTTCACGATTTCCTGATGCTTCTTACCACCGTCGCCCAAAATCACTGCTTCTAAGAGAGCGGTCCAGCCCAATTTGTTGACGTGATCAATGTTGATATCAGAGGTGGTGAGCAGTTCCTTGACGATCTCGACATGTCCACGATCAGCTGCTGGAATCAAAGCCGTTCCGCCAAAACGGTTCGTAATGGTCGTGTCGGTACCTGCTGCTATCGAGGATTTTACGAATGAGAGCTGGCCTGCTGCGCTTGCGAAGAGCAGGGGATTGTCTAAGTTGTTGTCTCGGATGTTGATGTTGGCGCCGTGTGTAACCAACAAGTTGAAAATGTCGAGTTGAGCAGTGTGGACCGCGATCATCGCAGAGGTACGGCCCCTACTATCGGTAGCGTCAATATCCGCCCCCTCTGCAAGCAGCCTCTCAATCGCTGCTTTGTCTCCTTGACTGGTTGCTGTCAATAAGGCTTGATTCAGCTTATCCATTTCAACTTTCACCGCCTGGGTTGCTTGCTGCTCGCCACTCGCTAAAAGGGTTTTCCAATTCATCTCACACCCAGTCAGAGCGATGGCGATCGTCATAAGACCAATACGCAGTATAGCGAGCCCACACCTTTCTTTTGATTTGGATACCTGCATCACACAAAAGAGGTAGTTCATAAAGTCATCTTTTGATCACGAAGTAGTTTTGAGAGCAAACTCGGCATCGAAAGTAACGTTCACCTTCGAAGTCCGGTGCTCATGTAGGTTTCCTACACTCCGCTCCTCCTTCTTCAGGTTCTCGTTACTTTCTCGGTACTGAAAAGCCGACTTTTTGAACACTCACACAAAGACTACTCCACTGTCAGCTCAGCAGAAGATTTGCCAGCCCAATCGCCGACAGGTGTTACCGTGTATGTGGTATCTGCTTTCAGTTTACCATCCTGCTGGATGTCAAACACGCCTGTGGTACCTTTGCGGCTGGAATATTTGTACG
This sequence comes from Brevibacillus sp. HB1.1, assembly GCF_013332445.1. NCBI lineage: Bacteria > Bacillati > Bacillota > Bacilli > Caryophanales > Paenibacillaceae > Brevibacillus > Brevibacillus sp. HB1.1. Next base: position 322,172 of record NZ_JABMIV010000003.1, read on the forward strand.
TCGCCAGCAGTTTTTCTCCGTCTGCACTAGTGAGTTCTACGCTGCGTCCGGAGAACAGCTCGTCTCCCGGGTCCTCTGTCAGGGTAATGGTGATAGAAGTTTCACTAGCTGCTTTAGCTTCGCTGATTTCGAGCGGAGCGATTTCTTTTGCGACGAAGGTAGGATTCGCGATATTCGCCCAGTCGGACGTAATGGTGTACGTAACGCCCGGAGTCAGGACTTGTCCTTCTGGGAGACGGAATTTAATTTCTTGCTTGCCGTCTGTTGATTGTGTGAAAGGCACGTATTTCGCTACGATTGGTTGTCCGCCTTCCGGTGTAATGGTCACTTGTCTTGCCTGCATGGAAGGAATGATTTGATACGTTTTGCCGTCTGCACTGTTGTTTTGATCCAGCACCAATGCATTTGCTCCACGTCCGCCGCTGTAGGCAGAGATGATGTATCCGTAATCAAGGACACCATGTGCACGCAAGGACTCGACTTCAAACGTGTCGTTTGTTACTTGTCGTACTTCCGTCATGTCGATCTTGGTTGCGTTGCCTTGGAAGGTGCCCGCCTTTTTCCCTTTGTAAGTCAGCTCGTAGGTGGTTCCTGGTTTTTGAACCGAGGTCGGCACAATGTAAGTATTGGTAGAACCCGTTTTCAGACGGGGCATGTTAGTCAGTGTCAGACCTTCGCTGAAGACAAAGTCTTCTTTTGCTTTTGCAAATGCTTCGTTTTCTGCGGTCAACGGAGCGTCGAAGGTCACAATCAATGTAATTTCGTTCAAGGCTTGTACATTCGTAATGCTCGCTTTGTCAGAAGGCATCGCCTGACGAGCCGTATTCAACAGATAAGCGGCTTCGCCGCGAGTAGCGGTGCTGTCTGCTGAGAAGAAGCGTTCTGCCCAGTAGTTAACGGACTTCGCATCGCGCTTGAGCGCTTTTGCAACGACTTGAGTGAGCTCAGCATCCGTTACAGTTCCACGCGGATCGAACTTGCCATCTTTAGCTTGCATAATATCAAGAGATACCAGGTCAACCGCGTATTTGTAGAACCAATCATTTGTTTTCACATCCGTGAAGGTTACGGATTTATCTGTTTTGCCGCCTTGCAAACCAAATGTGTGCGAGACCATTTTTGCCAGTTCAGCGCGCGTAACTTGATTGTGAGCGTTGGAGTTGCTTTGCATCACTTGCAGCTTGGCGAGCTCACTAACCGCTTTTTGAATTTCTTGTGCACTCAGGGGAGTGGAAGCTGCTTGCACGTTCAGTACAGCGTAAGGAAGGGATGCTGTGCCCAAAACAGTGGCGAGCATCATGATTGCAATTTTATTGGAAAACTTTCTCATCGGTTGGTCCTCCTTTAGAGTCAGTTGTTACTTGATTACCTATAGGATAGACGAGAGACCTAAACTGCCAAGAAACAAGAGATTAATAGAATCTAAAAAAGTTCTTAAAAAAAGATAAAAAACCCCCAGCTTTGACGTAGAGCGGAAAATCCGTCCTCGTTTTCGCTGAAGGTTTTTGTAATGATCATGGTGTTCACGCTTAGACAGTAAATCGGTAACCGGCACCCCAGACCGTCTCGATATACTGCGGGTTGGACGGATCGACTTCGATCTTTTCACGCAGCTTGCGAATGTGCACCGTAACGGTCGCGATATCTCCGCTGGAATCCATGCCCCAGATTCGTTCGAACAGCTCATTTTTGTTAAAAACTCGATTCGGGTGTGTCGCTAAAAATTCAAGCAGATTGAATTCTCTTGTCGTGAAAATGACTTCCTGATTGCGTACATAGACTCTTCGGGATACTTTGTCGATGACGAGACCGCGAATGTGAATCTCTGCGTTCGATGGTTGAGGTTGTCGGGCTGTCAAACGCTCGTATCTTGTCAGATGGGCTTTGGCTCTGGCTACTAATTCGCTTGGACTAAACGGCTTTGTAATATAGTCATCGGCACCGAGATTAAAGGCGCGGATTTTATCGATCTCTTCTTTTTTGGCGGAGACGATCAGGATCGGCACTTCCTTGACTTGTCTGATCTGGCTGCACAATTCGAAGCCGTCCATGCCCGGAAGCTGCAAATCAACGATGATCAAACTGTAGTCGCCATTGATGGCAAGCGGCAAGCCCTCGCTGCCAGAGTGGCATAAATCGACCTGAAAGCCGTTCAGTTCAAAATAATCCCGCTCCAGCTGAGCGATGGTCGTCTCATCTTCAATGATAAGGATGCGTGAAGACATGGGAATGTGCACCTCCTATTGTTTGTGGGTACGTTTTAACGTAAAGAACAGGCTGGTACCTACTCCTTGCTTGCTCTCCACCCAGATGGTGCCACCGTGACCCTCGACGATCTGGCGCGCGATGGAGAGTCCGAGACCGCTACCGCCCGTGGCAGAATTACGGGATTGCTCCACCCGATAAAAGCGTTCGAACAGGTGAGGAATGGCTTCTTGCGGGATACCGATGCCGTTGTCTTTTATTTCAATGGTCGCCCATTGGTCGTCCGCTTGAACCGAGACGTAGATGATTTTCTCAGGCTTATCCATGTATTTTTGCGAGTTGCCAATAATGTTTAAGACAGTGCGCTTAATTTTTTCCAGATCGGCGATGACCAGGGTGCCTTCGGCTGTACGCTTATTCCACTGAATCGTAATGCCCTTCTTTTCCAGATCGTAGTGTAGCTCGTCGATACAATCATCCAAAAACCGCACGATATCTACATGTTCGAACGTAAAGGGTACTTGTTTCAGATCGAGCTTGGAGTAGAGAAACAGCTCATCGACGAGCATGTCGAGGTCTACTGCTTTGGAGTAAATGATGTTCACGTACTTGTCCATTTTCTCCGGGGTATCAGCTACGCCATCGCGGATTCCCTCGATGTAGCCTTTGATATTGGTAATCGGTGTACGCAAATCATGCGAGATGTTGGAAATCAATTCTTTGCGGCTTTCTTCGTCCGCAAGGCGCAGCTGCACAGATTCCTGCAATCGTTTGCGCATGTTTTCGAACGCTTCGTTCAGTTGTCCAATCTCGTCCTTCGTGTGCAGATAAAGCTCAAAGTCCAGATTGCCTTCCTTGATGTACTCAGCCGAATTGCGCAGTAAATCAAGCGGCTTGACGACGCTGCGGGTGATCCAGCGGTACAACAAGACGTTTGCAATGACAATGACGCCGAGGAGGAGGAACACGAGAATCGGCAGCAGTTTGCGGATAACCTCACCAAAGGGACTGCGTTCGCGGATTACAAAGACACTGCCTTTTGCGCCATCTGAAAACTTGAAGTCAAACTTGGCATACGCATAAAATCTTTCGCCGATGTTGAACGTGTTGCGAATCTGGTTGTTGTTCAAGTCATAGGGGGGCAAGCTGTTTTCCAGCTCGGGCTGATTGATGGTTGGGGAGGCAAAGACTTGATTACTCTCCCTGCGGACATACAGGCCGGCTCGTACCGTTTTTAGCTTGAAATCGTAATCGGCAAGCAGCTCCTGGTTTTGCAACTGATCCGGTTCATTCTTGGCGAGATATTTCAATTCAAGGAAAATATTCTCTTCTTGTTCAGTCAGCGGATTGAGCTGATAATGCACTTTATAAAAGTCGCGAAAGCTGTTAATGTCGCCTGTCGCCGCAATTGTAAATAGGCTGGCGGCTACGAAAAACGTCAGCAAGCTGATTACTAGCATCCCTGTGTAAGAGAGCAGCAGCTTGATACGGATGGACATGGACTCACCTACTTTCGATAGGGTGAAAATAAATATGCAAGATGACAAGTCCATTATATACAAGACGTCCAGCTGGTAAAGCATAATTACTTGGAACTCGGTCAAAATCAGTTATACTAGCAAGTAAGAAAACGAGAGCTTTGGATGAATGGAAAGGACGGGGATACTCATGAAAGTAGCAATTGCCCAACTTACAGCGACGATGGATAAGACGCAAAATTTGCAAAAAGCAGCCGATTACATCGCAAAAGCAAAAGTAGCAGGGGCAGATTTTGTCATCTTGCCTGAAATGTACAGTGCACCTGCCACGCCAAAATCAGGGGTAACGCCAGCAGAGGTAGCGGAAAAGCTGGATGGTCCATTTGTCTCTGGCTTGGCAGAGCTTGCTCGGGAGCATGGAGTTTATGTGGTTTGCGGTGTGTTTGAATCGATCGAGGGTGATGAAAACCGAGCTTACAATACGACTGTTTTTCTAGGCCGTGAAGGACAGCTGCTGCACGCGTACCGCAAGACACATTTGTACGATGCCTTTTCCTACACAGAATCGGACTTCATCGCGCCTGGGGATAATCCGTATCAAGTGGTGGAAACGGAATTCGGCAAAATCGGGCTGATGGTTTGCTACGAGGTGCGCTTCCCGGAAATCGCGAGACAGTTTGCGCTCCAAGGTGCTGATATTTTGTTTGTGCCAGCAGGCTGGGTAGCCGGAGCGATGAAAGAGGATCACTGGGAGACGCTGGTTCGTGCGCGTGCCATTGAAAACACGATGTTTGTATGTGCGGCTGATCAGGTCGGAAATATTTTTGCTGGACGGAGCATGTTCGTCGATCCGATGGGTGTCGTGATCGCCAGTGCAGGGGAAGAAGAAACATTATTGATCACAGAACTGGATGTAAGTCGGATTGAACGAGTACGGGGCAAATTGCCAAGCGTAGCCAACCGCCGCGCGGAACTGTATACCAATTAAATGCCTATGCACACTTTCTCTTTTGTTCAATATGATGGTAATAGATAACTAGTCATTATTTTGGACCTTATGTAAGCGTCACCATCATGAGAGAGGGAGTGTGTACGAATGTTCTGGTTCGTATGGGCTGTCGTCGGTGTGGTCGTTTGGTGGGCAATGAGCTTGATCTGTACAGGAAAAGCGGCAGGATCGGGCTGGTGGGCTTCGCTCATTGCTGCTCTTTTGGGTAGCTGGCTGGGCGATTTGGTACTGGGTGATTGGCTGTGGATGTGGGCCGGCTTCAACGTCATTGCCGGAGCCATTGGTGCGGTCATCCTCACCTGGCTGTGGAATGTGGTGGTGAAGCAACTGAAATAAGCGAAACGATTTCGTATTACTAACGAATCAGGAATCGTCCAAAGGGGCGGTTCCTGGTTTTTTCTTTGGTCACTTTATATGTGGCTGCGGTGGGGAGAAGAATATTTCCAGTCTAGGTTTCAGTGCTCCGTCCCACTGTGGGAATAGACTGCCCACTGCGAAGGGCTTAGCGGGGAAACGCAAAAGTGGTAGCCGCTACGTCGCGTGGGCACGGTTGCGTTTCTATTTCCCGCTAATCCCTTCTCCGCTCGGTAGGACTTCACAATTCGCTACGTCTAGAGATATTCTTCTCTAGCGTAACGAGAGTGCATTCTTCAATCTTTTAAAGCGTTAAAAACTCGTTTAGAACGGATAGCTCGTAGAGGAAACAGGAGAAAACAGCGAAGATCTTTGGTACACCGACCGAGACGCAATGCGAAAAGCGAAACACGTTCTTAAGCGTCCACCTCTGAAATAACTTCGAGGAAGAGACCACTTTGGACGCGGTTTCGCTTTTTGCATGGAGTCGGGCAGTCAATCCCACAGCGGGTGGGACAAGAAGCTGAGCGTTTTCTCCTGTTTCCTCCCCACCACTACAGTTGGACAAGGTTTTTAAGACGTTATGTAAGACAGTTTGGAATAATACAAAAACAATTCATACTTGACCAGTAGGTATTGTTGGTAATATAACTATATTTATACCGAATACAATAATGAGAGGTACATAAAACGAAAGGGAGGGGAATATATGTCGACGTTACTGATCATCGTAAACATTGTTTTGTTGCTCTTATTCATTGCTGGATTGTATGCCATGCAAAAGAAGCATATTTCTTTTTCCAAGCGGGTATTTGTTGGTCTCGGACTCGGGATTTTATTTGGACTCATTTTGCAATACGTATACGGAGCCAAATCGGACGTACTTAAATCCACCATCGAATGGTACAACATTGTAGGTAAAGGCTATGTGAAGCTGCTTCAAATGATCGTAATGCCACTGGTATTCATCTCTATTTTATCGGCTTTCACCAAAATGAAATTAACCAATAACATTGGAAAAATCAGTACGCTGATTATCGGACTTTTGGTAGGAACGACTGCTGTCGCGGCAGCGATCGGGATTTCGACTACCTTGGCATTTAATCTCGACGGGGCACAATTCCAGCAAGGGGATGCGGAAGCGGCTCGGATTGAACAGGTGGAGCAGCGCTTGGGTGATATCCAGAACTTGAGCATGCCAGCCAAAATTCTGGAACTGCTTCCTGCGAATCCTTTCCTTGATCTGACTGGAGATCGGGCGACTTCTACGATTGCGGTCGTGATTTTCTCTGCGATTATCGGGGTTGCCTATTTAGGGGTAAAACGCAAAAATCCGGAGCAAGCTGAATTATTCGCGAAAATTGTGGATGCATTCCATACGATTATTATGCGTGTCGTGACTTTGATCTTGCGCCTGACGCCATATGGTGTACTGGCAATCATGATCAGAGTAGCAGCTACCAGCGATTACAATGCCATCTGGCAGCTGGGCAAGTTCGTTGTCGCTTCGTATGTGGCGATGATCATCATGTTTATCATCCATCTGTTGCTGTTGACGTTTGCAGGATTGAATCCAATCACCTATGTGAAAAAAGCATTCCCTGTCCTGACGTTTGCCTTCACTTCGCGTACCAGCGCGGGCGCGTTGCCGCTGAATGTAAAAACGCAGCAAAGCATGGGTGTTCCTGAGGGTATTGCCAACTTCGCAGGCTCCTTTGGACTCTCTATCGGACAAAACGGCTGCGCAGGGACGTATCCGGCCATGCTGGCCATCATGGTAGCACCAGTCGCAGGAATTGATCCACTGACACCATCGTTCATCTTGACGCTGATCGCAGTAGTGGCACTCAGCTCCTTCGGGGTTGCAGGTGTTGGGGGCGGAGCGACCTTTGCAGCACTGCTCGTTTTGTCCACGATGAATTTGCCGATTGCAATTGTCGGTCTGCTCATTTCCGTTGAGCCGTTGATTGACATGGGCCGCACAGCGCTCAACGTAAGCGGAAGCATGACGTCCGGACTCTTGACGAGTCGAGTGACAAAAGAGCTGGATACCAATGCTTACCACGGAAACGACCAAAAAACGCTGACTGTGTAAATGTAATGAAACAGGCTGTACCGTCTATTGTGACAGGTACAGCCTGTTTTGTTTGGGTTTTATGGTTTCATGAAACTCGTGAATCCAAAACGCTACGGAGAGGAAGAGAAAAACGGAGCGACCGGAGGCCTTGGCGTGCCTACCCAGTCGGAACGGAAAAAAGCGGTACACGCTTGTCGACCAACCTCTTCGCTGAGAAGCCCCCGCCCATCGGGTGGCTTTTGGTCGACGTACCGCTTTTTGGAGTGGAGACGGACATCTCCGCTTCCTCGCTGGCGTGCCACCAACGAAGGGAGCCCGTTTTTCTCTTCCCCACGACTATGTTCGCACAAGATGAGGTTTTCTTCCCTACGGATTAACCGAGGTGTATTTGAAGTACGCGCCTCCCAGTGGGAAGATGATGAAATCCTTCACCTTGTCGTTTTTCACATAAGGGCTACCGCGGAAGTTGATCGGAGCCAGCGGCATTTCCTCCATAAGAATCGTTTCCGCTTCTAGCAGGATTTTTTTGCGTGCGTCCAGATCAGGCTCGTTGTAGCTCTTGTCGATCAGCTCTTTGAACTTGGCATTTTCCCAATCCGGGTGGTTGTTTCCGCCCGTTTTGTCGCGGAACATCTCCAGGAAGTTGATCGGGTCGTTGAAGTCTGCCCCCCATTGGAAGCGGATCATGTCAAAGTTGGCTTGTGATCTCATGTCGCGGTACACCTTCAGCTCCGCTGTGTACAGCTTCACGTCGACGCCGAGTGCTTTTTTCCACTGATCTTGCAGGGCTTCAGCCAGCTTTTTGTTGGTATCATTCGTGTCAAAGGTGTAAGTGACAGTCGGGAAGGTCGAGAGTCCGAGCTCCTTCATGCCTTCTTCCAGCAGTGCTTTGGCTTTTGCCTGGTCTTCTTTAAAGTAGCCGTCTGCTTTTAATCCCATGGAAGTCGGTACCCAACCATAGGCAGCTGGAACACCCGTCTGCAAAATATTGTCGATGACTTCCTGACGGTTGATGGCATAAGCGAAGGCTTGGCGAATTTTTTTGTTGTTGAACGGTGGTTTATTTGTATTAAAAACAACGGATTGTGTGCCTGGATTATCCGCGACCATCAGCTTGCCCGCATCTTTGAGTGTAGGGATTGCGTCGGTCGGAAGTGTGGAGGCAGGATAGCCGCCCCAGTCGATGTCGCCATTTTCGAACATCGAGAACGCAGTATTGTTGTCCTCGATCATAGCGATTTCAATCCGGTCGAGCTTGACGTTGTTCTTATCCCAGTAGTTCGGATTTTTCGTAAAGACGATTCTGCTTTTGTGCTCCCACTTGTCCATAATGAATGGACCATTTCCCACGATTGTTTTCGCTTCATTCGCCCATTTCGGGTTTCCTTCCAGCGTTTTTTGATGCAACGGGAAGAGGGTCGGGAAGAAGGTTAGCTCACGGAAAAAGGGAGTCGGTGACTTCAGGTTGAACTCGACGGTGTAGTCGTCTACAGCCTTTACTCCTACATCCTCTGCTTTGCCTTTCCCTGTATTGTACTCCTCTCCTCCTTTAATGTAGTAAAGCTGATAGGCGTACTCGGACGCTGTTTTCGGATCGAGGTTGCGCTTGATCGCATAGACGAAATCATGGGCGGTGACAGGATCTCCGTTGCTCCATTTGGCGTCCTTGCGAATTTTGAAGGTGTAGTTCATGTAATCCGGCGAGTTGGTGAAGCTCTCAGCCGTAGCATTGACGAGCTGTCCATTCAGATCATAGCTGGTCAAACCTTCAAAGGCAGCGTAAATCATGTCAAACGAATCTGCGTCGACGGCGATCCCAGGGTCCATCGAAGGCGGTTCGCTGTTGATGCTCCATTTTAACACCATCGGCTCTGTTTTTGTCGCTTCTGCAGGTGTAGTGGAGCCAGTGGGTTCAGCAGGTGCGGAAGAATTCGAGCACCCCGCTAGTACCCCGAAAAGCAAGGTAAGACAGGTTGCGATTGCCAGTCCCTTTTTCATAAATACCCCCTTAAAAATGATAGAAAACGTATATTCAGAATATTTGCTTGCGTTTTCGATAGCAAAGGAATTTTTTTAATTTCTCGATAAAAAATATTTACTTAGGTCATGGATAGATAGGAACGGTGGTATGAAATTAATTGATTTTTCTTGAAAATTTACTCACTTTTAAAAATATGGTATATTTTGGTAGATGTTAATGATAGGAGAGGTGGGAATCACTATGTTCAAGAAAATGGTTTTTTCAGCATTAAGTGTAGCCGTATTTTCTGCAGTGCTAACGTCTCCGATTCAAGCCACTAGTGTTGGTGGGCAGAAAGAACAATCATTAGCTGCTGCCAGATGGAGTTCAGATGAGGAATGGATTAAAAAATCTTCTCCTGTTCCACCGGGGTGGGTCGTCATTCGTGAAGACCTAGGTTCAAAGCTAATTAAAAATACAGCAGGTGCTCCCTATGGTGAGGAATTACGAGTTAGCAAATATTCTCCCGTTCCAGTGGGATGGGTAGTTTTAAGAGATGAAGTAGCTGGTCGGGTGATAAAATATGTAATAGGAGCATCTTATCGTACGGAGTTCAATGTGACCAAGTTCTCCCCTATTCCAACTGGATGGGTTGTATCACGAGAAAATTATGATAGCAAAACGATCATGAATGTCGTTGGTGCTCCTTATGGAACCACATTATTAGTAAGTAAATATTCACCTGTTCCACCAGGCTGGATTTACGAGGGACAAGTGGCTAATGGCAAGTACATTAAAAACTTGAATCGCTATTAGTCGTATAAAACATAAATCTTCGAAATCAACCTAATAAGGGAAAATTTTTCATAGAAAGAACTGATGGATAAGGTGTATATACCCATCAGTTCTTTTTAATTACGATAAAAAGCGATTCAAACCCGATTTTAGCGCTTTGCCCATTGACAAAAAAATACAGATGGATTACATTTCAAGTTGTTAAGTACTTAACTAAATAAGGGGGGAAGAGCATGGCAGATGATCTCGAAACGTATGTAAACCAGCCCCCTTTACGGACAAAAGCATTCTTTTCCTTGGTAGACGCCACCACAGATTTGGTGGGACTCTCAGAAAAATATTGGCATGCAAAAGGCATGAACGGTGCAAGAATCCGACTATTGGTAGAGATCGCGAAGCATGGTGACAGTATCCTGCCTTCACGCTTGGCAGCGTGCATTGGAGTGACGAAGGCCAACATTAGTCTTTTGCTTGCACCACTGGAAACAGACGGTCTGATACACCGGGCTCCCCATCCCAAAGACGGCAGAAAATCCGTAATCTCACTGACGGAAGCAGGTAAACAGCTTCTTTTCGAGCACCTTCCGGGGAATCGCCAGATAATTGCAGAGGGGCTAAGACGACTGGAGGAGCAGGAGCTGCATCAACTGATTTTTTTATTAGAGAAAATAAGGCAAAGTGTGAGATGAACTTTGAGCCACAGGGGAAAAGGGGGGAAAAGCAAAAGCATGGCCATTCTCATTACAGGAGCAACGGGCAAGCTAGGGAGCTTGATTATCGAACAGCTTTTGAAAAGGGTGGAAAGAGAACGCCTCATTGCCTGTGTGCGCCGACTGGACAAAGCGACACGGCTAAGAGAGTTGGGAATTGAGATAAGACAGGCGGATTATGATGACCCTCTGTCTCTGGAGCGCTCTTTTGCGGACGGCACGAAGCTTTTGTTTATTTCCAGCCCACACACTGATGATACCGTTCGTGTACGACAGCATAGTCATGTCATAGAAGCGGCGAAAAAAGCAAATATCACTCACGTGGTGTATACCAGCTTTGCCTTTTTGGAAAAAGCAAATATCTCGCTCACGCATCTCCATATGGCAACGGAACACGCCATTCGCACGACAGGGATACCGTATACGTTTCTGCGGAATGGACTTTACAGTGATGTGATTGCGGCATTTGGTATTCAGCAGGCAATCGAAACAGGAGAGCTCCTTACATACCCTGGCAAGTGGAGCTTTCATACAGTGACACGCGAGGATCTTTCATTGGCTGCTGCCACTGTCATCAGCACAGAGGGGCACGAAAATCAGACTTACGAGCTTACGGCTTCCCGTGCTTGGAATTTCGCAGAGCTGGCTGAAGTGTTGACGGCACAGACAGGCAAATCTATCAGGCATCGGGAGGACCCTGTTGCAGAAAGTTGGCTGTATCGCTTCTTGATGCAAATTGATGCGAGCAGCACGACGACGGATTTGGAGAGAATCATCGGCAAGCCCACTGCTTCACTCGAACAAATGGTTATGCAAATCATGGAGCAAGCGTAGTACAGCATGCTTGGCATCCAGTAGACAAAGAGAACGGCACATGATATGAATGAGGAAAAGGTGTCGATCATGACAAGGTAGGAGAAAACGCCCTTATGTATAGAATCGGTGTTGTAGGACCGTTTCCTTCGGTGGAGCGGATACTGGCGGTTGCCAATGAGTTTGAGCATGAGATCGAATTTGTTCCTTTTCGTTATGAAGACGTACGGGATGTGAGTAAAATCGTTCTGGAGCATCATGCAGATTTAAACGGATGGTTTTTCTCTGGACCGATTCCGTTTACCATCGCTAAAAACGTGCTCAGCCCGGATGCCAATCTCGTGTATTGCCCACCGAACGGTTCGAATCTGTATCGTTGCTTCATCCAGATGTCGATTGATCAAAAGACTGCGGTAAACCGTGTCTCCATTGATATGATTGATTCGGAAGGATTGCATTTGAGCGAGGCGATGTCGGAGTTGGACATACCTGACGAGGAGATTTATGTCAGTATGTATGACGAGAATTTTGACTTGGATGCGATCACGCAGTTTCATGTATCGCTCTGGCGTGAAGGCAAGACACAAGGAGCGTTCACCACATTTTCTGTGGTTGAACATGCGCTGCGCGAGGAAGGCATTCCTGTCTATCGTGTCCTGATGACGAAAATGGAGATTCGTCAGGCAATGAAAATCGTCATTGAAAAGGTGAAAAGCTCCTATTTCAAGGATACACAAATTGGGGTAGAGATCATTGAGCTGGAGCAGTTTGACAAGATTCCCGAGCGGACTAGCACGCGCTTTTACTTGCAGCATCTGGAGCTGAAGATCAGACAAATTCTGCTTGCGCTCTGCGATAGGCTTGACGGCTCTCTGCTGGCAAATGGCAACGGACGCTACCAGATTTTCAGCTCGCGTGGTGCGATTCAACGAGAGATTGAAATGCTACGACTTACAGTGGAACAGCTCTCTTTGGAGGCAGAGGTTCCGGTTGCAGTAGGTGTGGGCTTTGGAGATACAGCGTTTTCTGCGGAAAACAATGCGCGAAAAGCAATCCAACACGCAAAAGAACGACCGGGGGCGGGCATTGTCGTCGTACAGGATAATGGCGTCATGATGGAATCGGTGGGAGAAACAGAGGAGCTCGCCTATTCGTTCCGCTCCAGTGATCGCGAGCTGTTGGAAAAGCTGAACCGAGCCAATGTAAGTGTCAAATCGTATCATAAGCTGCGTGCGTTGGTTCAGCGTATGGGCTGGAATTCGTTTTCGACGACGGATATCGCTTCGCATTTGTCGATGACGGTACGGAATGCACAGCGAATCATGGGCAGCTTGTGCGAAGTGAATTTGGCCGAGTTCAGCGGGGAAGAGCAGCAGGCTGTACGTGGACGACCGAAGAAGCTTTATCAGCTAAAAAAATGAAGGCACCCGACGTGATGTTCGGGTGTTTTTTTATATCATGGGGCTGCGGTGAAGAGAAGAATATTTCCAGTCTAGGCTCCAGGCTCCGTCCCTCGGGGAGGCTGGACTGTCCGCTTCGAAGGGATTTGCGGGGAAACGCAAAAGTGGTAGCCGCTTCGACGTAGGAGCACGTTGCGTTTCTTTTGCCCGCAAATCCCTTCTCCGCTCGGTAGGACTCCACAAGTCGCTACGTCTGGAAATATTCTTCTCTGTCGTAACTGCTGACATTCTTCAATCTTTTAGGGCTTTTAAAAATCGGATTCACACTGAAAGCTCGTAGAGGAAACAGGAGAAATAAGCGAAGATCTTAGGGACACCGACCGAGACTCCATACAAAAAGCGAAACACGCTCTTAAGCGTCCACCTCTGAGACACATCCTGAGTGGACCACTTTGGACGCGGTTTCGCTTTTTGCATGGAGTCGTGCAGTCAATCCCCCAGGGGGTGGCCCTAGAAGCTGAGCGTTTTCTCCTGTTTCCTCCCCACCACAACAGCCGGGAAAAGTTTCTGTTTTTAAAGAAGTCTAACAACTTCTATTGAAAAAACAGAGAGGCAACTATATAATTCAATTAAGCGAAAATGTCTTTTAATATTCGTATATTGTAAGGGTTTACATTTGCCAGTCTTCTCATATTTCTAGAGCTTGCCTATCGGACCTGGGCGTGGAAAAAGACATGCTCCAGAGTTAACAGGAGGAATTGAACGATGTTGGATCTGGTTTCGTTGCGAAGAGATTTTCATAGACATCCAGAGGTGGGTTTTACGGAGTTCCGTACCGCTTCCAAGGTAGTAGAGATTTTGACGTCCCTCGGCTATGAGGTCATATACGGACAAGAAGCAATCGATGGAGATTCCCGTCGGGGCTTGCCTTCTGAGGCGGCTCTTGAGGCAGCGTATGAAAGAGCTTTGCGTGACGGTGCAAACCCGGCGATCGTTGAAAAAATGCGCGGTGGCTATACAGCAGTGATCGGTGTGAAGAAAGGGAAGGCACCTGGACCAACGGTTGCTTTTCGTTTTGACATGGATGCACTGCCTGTATTGGAAAGTACGGAGCAAGACCATTTTCCACAAGCGAATGGCTTCCGCTCCCATTATGAAGGCAACATGCATGCCTGCGCTCACGACGGCCATACCACGATTGGCTTGGGATTGGCAGAAGTGCTTGCAGCAGGAGATTTTTCCGGTACGCTCAAACTGATCTTCCAACCAGCCGAAGAAGGTGTTCGCGGTGCATACGCGATCGTGGAAAAAGGCCATTTGGACGATGTTGACTATATTTTCTGCAACCATTTGGGTGTCAATGTGCCGCTGGGTGAGGTACACGGCGGTTCCTATGGATTTTTGGCTACTACGAAAATGATGGCGCATTTCTACGGTGTTTCTTCTCATGCTGGTGCGTCGCCAGAACAAGGGAAAAATGCATTGCTCGGAGCGGCTACCGCCCTGTTGAACATTCATGCGATTCCTCGCTTCAGCACTGGTGATACGAGAATCAATGTGGGTGTGCTAGAAGGCGGAACAGCAGCGAATATCATTCCGGCTTATGCCAAGATGGTTGTGGAGACTCGCTCCATTACGGAAGAAGTAAATGCAGAAGTAGAAAACCGCGTACGCAACATCATCGCGCACAGTGCAGCTATGCATGAGCTCGACTACAAAATCGAAGTCGTCGGGGGAGCAATCCCGATCAATTACGATGTGGAGATGGCAGAGCTGGCACTGGAAGAAGCCAAGCAGGTAGAAGGCTTCCATTCCTTTAAGCACGGCGATTACAACTCAATGGGCAGTGAAGATGCCAGCTTTATGATTAAACGCGTTCAGGATCGTGGCGGAAAAGGAACGTACATGGCAATCGGTACGGATATCCCAGCGCCCCACCACCATCCGAAGTTCGATATACAAGAAGAAATTTTGCCACGCAGCGTAGCGCTTTTGAACCGAATTGCAAGACGATTGCTGACGTAAAAAACGTTCCTACCTGAGCGGAAAAGCACGTGGACAACGAGGGCAGAGAGGATGTTTGCGAATGCATACCAAACGAATTGCAGAAATGATTGAGAAAAAACGAGATGCCTTTATCAAGGTAAGCGACCAGATTTGGGATTTCGCGGAGACGCGTTTTGAAGAGTACCAATCTGCTGCACTGCTGGCTCAAACACTCGAAGGAGAAGGCTTTAAGGTTGAGCGTGGAGTAGGCGGAATCAAAACGGCTTTCATTGGAAGTTTTGGCAGCGGCAATCCTATCGTGGCGATTCTGGGAGAGTTCGATGCTCTGTCGGGCATGAGCCAGAAAAAAGGACAAACCACAGAAGAGCCTCTCGTAGCAGGCGCAAACGGCCATGGCTGCGGACACAACTTGCTCGGTACCGCTTCTCTTGCGGCAGCCGTTGCAGTGAAAGCGTACATGGAAGAGAACAACATGACAGGGACTGTTCGTTACTACGGCTGCCCAGGGGAAGAAGGCGGTTCAGGGAAAGCGTTCATGGCGCGAGCAGGACTGTTTGACGACGTGGACTTCGCACTTTGCTGGCACCCAATGGGCTATAACAGCATCATGTCCATCGATTCACTCGCGAACTATCAAATTTACTTCAAGTTCAAAGGAAAGAGTGCCCATGCGGCAGCAAGTCCACATCTCGGTCGAAGCGCACTGGATGCAGTGGAATTGATGAACGTCGGCGTGAACTACTTGCGTGAGCACATTATCCCGGAAGCACGTGTGCACTATGCCATCACGAACTCCGGCGGCTTGTCGCCAAATGTGGTTCAACCAAAGGCAGAGGTGCTCTATCTCTTGCGTGCGCCAAAGGTTGATCAAGTACAGGAGATTTACGAGCGCGTATGCAAAATTGCGCAAGGCGCTGCGCTCATGACCGAAACCGAGGTAGAGATCGTATTCGACAAAGCGTGCTCGAACCTCGTACAAAACAAGCTGCTCGAAGAGGTCATGTACAAAAACTTCCAGGAGCTGGGCGTCCCTGTGCATGACGAAGCAGAACTGCAATTGGCAAAAGAAATGCGTGCGACGCTGTCCAAGCAGGAGCTCGCTACTTCGGAAAAACAGTCACCAGACATGCCTGCTCCAGACATGGTGACATGGCTCCATCCATTCGACGGATCAAAAATCCCGCTGAACGGCTCCACCGATGTAGGGGATGTGAGCTGGATTGCGCCGACCGCGCAATGTACGACTGCGTGTTATATAAATGGCTCCACGCTGCACTCTTGGCAATGGGTGTCTCTCGGGGCGACATCCATGGCACATAAAGGGATGCTGCATGCGGGGAAAGTCATGGCTTCTACAGCCATTGACATGCTAAATCATCCGGAGCTGATTGAACAGGCAAAAGCCGAGCTGAAACAGCGTCTGGGCGGTCAAACGTATGTGTGCCCGATTCCAGAGGGTGTCATGCCTTCTGTGAAAAAATAAGAGACACGTGGAAATAACAAGCGGACGACTTCTGAACGGTCAGGGGTCGTCTTTTTTGTATTCATACAGTCAGCCACCATACCCCTGCACATTCCGGCAATGTCACCAGCTTTTCCCGAGCGACTCTGTCCGCAAGCTCATCTCCAAAGAAAAACCGTGAAAGCCGTTCTGCTTCCGCTATGTCTTTAAACTGATAGTCCAAGCGAATCCATTTGTGAGAGAAGCCGTATTTGGTTTCCAACAAGGAATAGTACTGTGTAAGAAAGTGGGGTGGGTGAGGTGTCTCATATCCAGTCCCCATCGTCTCCATGATGATGATCGTGCCACCAGGACGAAGCACGCGTTTCATCTCCTGAATGATCTTTTCAAGATGGAGCTCGTTGTTGGGAACTTCAGAACTGGTGAGGTAACAAACCGTCCACCCTGCTACGAGGACATCCGCACTATTATCGTCTACGGGAAGTTCTCGATGATCCGCTACGTTGGTTTTCCAATTGGTAAGACCGGCTTGCGTCAGTTGTTGCGCATTCACTTCTAGCATGGCAGCAGAAGCATCGAGAGCCAGAATGGACTTGGCATGAGGAGCGAGCACAGACGTAAGTCTTCCTGAGCCAGCTCCCAGATCGATCACGTCCTGTCCTTTGATAGGAGTGATTTCTTCGATGACAGCGAGCAGACGTGGTTGTCTAGAAATCATCAGATCGTACTGTTCCGCTTGATTCTTATAAATTTGTTCGTGGTTTGGCATTGTTCACCCTCCAGTTCCTTGATCGTACTGGAAAATATCGTAAAGCTTCACGCCACGTGAAGGTCAAGAGATAGAAAAAGGATTCCACCTCGCAGTCGTATGACCTACAGGGGAATCCTTCTTTTTCATTTAGGAACGGACAGAAATGAAATCCTTCGCCAGCGCTACCATCTGATCATGAAGGGTAGGGTCCAGTTGAGTGCTTCCGGTGTGGTACGCGAGATGATACAAGATTCCTTGATCATAGAACTCCATCTCATGGGCGTTTGTGACGATTAGATTTACTGCCTGATTTTCATCATCGTACTTGTAAAAGTTATACACATAAGAGCTGTTCGTTGTGATGATATGATGATAGAAAGTGATATCGTCGGTCAGTGGCTCAACGCGCATGACGTTCCCAAACGAATCCAGTCCAGAAGCAGATGGCTTTACATGGGCCAAGGGATTTTCATCTGTCTCTGTCATACGTACGATGAAGAAGTTTTCCGTAATAGGAGCTTCGTTATCCTGCGCGTATGTCAGCTGTAGTTGGTGTCGCGTTTCTTTTTCGGGGCCTGAAGAGAATGAGACGAGATAGGCCATCTCTTTTTCGACAGGAAAAGGCAGCTTCGTTTTATCCACGAGCTTGATTCTGCTTTGGAGAGACGAAGGCAATTGCGGTGTCATTTCCTGAATACGCATCGGCCGGTAATGCGTCACGTTTTCAGGATCTTGGGTCAGTCTGTGAATTTCGCTCTGGGCAAAAACTTCTCCGCTAGCTTTTACGAGACCAGTAGAAGAGGAGCAACCGACAAGCAATAGAAACAGGCTCACTGCAAGGGAACACACAACTTTTGGTCGAAAATTTCTCAAGGCTTTCCTCCTATTATGCCTCCGCTCCCTTCGTTTGATTGACGAGACGGAGCATCTTATTCCCGACGTTAATTGCTGCTTGAATAATGTAGCCAGTCGTAAACGACAGCACGACTGTTCCGTAATAAATCGGGCCATCTAGCAGGAAGCTTGCACTAAGAAACATGCACGCTAGCAAAATTTCTGTCCGTCTGAATGTCCACTTTAATCTTTTCGACATCACCAGTACAAATGCCTCTTGGGGAGCTGTGCACACTTGCGTACACACATACAACCCGATACCACTACCGATGCAAATGTTTCCGAGTGCCATGGTCAGAAGCGGCGGCAATGTACGGATAGCAGCCATAAGCGCATCGATGGACCCGATCATATCGACAAAGAGGGAGATTAGCACCATGACCAAAATGGCACCGAAAGTAATGTAACTGCGATCCATGAAAAGGACGATGATGACAAAGGTCAGGTTAATGGCAAACATCCAGAAGCCAATCGATACCCCGAAGTTTTGATACAGGGCAATAAACAGAGAATCATACGGGCTAAGACCAAAGGATGTAATGGTCGTCATCATGTTGATCCCGAGCGCCAATATCAATAAGCCTACGATAAACAAGAGATATTCAAATTTTAAGCGAATCACAAAACACGACTCCTTTCATTCTACATAAGGAGAGCATAATATGTGGAACGCTTTTCAGAGCAAGCGGAATGTGTTTTGATGTATGTAATAATTACTGATCCGACTTAGAGGAGTAATCTGAGTGGCTAACATAAGAGAAATCGCGAAATTGGCAGGTGTATCCGTTTCAACCGTTTCCCGTGTGCTTAACAACCATCCGTATGTGAACGAGAAAAAACGTGCGGAGATTCTCAAGATTATTGAAGAACAAAATTATGTTCAAAACAGTAATGCAGTCCACCTCTCTACCGGAAAAACGATGGTCATCGGTGTGACATTGCCTCTCGTCAACAACCAATACTACAGCTCCATTATCGAAGGCATTGCAGCAGAAGCAGTCCAGCATCATTACAAACTAATGGTGTGCCAAACAAATAACAACCCCGAGCAAGAACGCAGTGTCCTACACTTGCTCAAAAATAAAAAAATCGACGGGCTAATCATGTGCTCCAGGTCCAGCTCTTGCGAAACGCTCAATGAATATGCAGGATACGGACCTATCATTACGTGTGAAGCAAATGATACCAGCTCTGTTTCGAGTGTTCATATCGACCACTATCAAACGTTTCTGATCGGGATGGAGTATCTGATGAAGAAGGGGCATCGCCGGATCGGGTATTGCATCGGCAGAAAAAACAGCTTTAACAGTCAGCATCGCAAACGTGCCTATTACGAAAAGCTGCGTTCGATTGACGTAACACCCTCTGCTGAGTGGTCGTTTGAAGAGTGTTTAACGATCCAAGACGGCAAGGATGTCATGGGGAAATTGCTGCAAACAGAAGAGCGGCCGACAGCAATGATCGTATCGTGCAATCATATAGCGGCAGGGATCATCAAAGAAGCGAGTAGGTTGGGGATTAGCGTACCAGAAGACTTAGCCGTAGTCGGATGCGATGATCAGCCAATCGGAGAATTGCTAGAGATCACCACTGTATCCAGCTCCAGTACGTTGATGGGAAAATACGCATTTGAGATGCTGCATGAGCGGATTTGGACACAGCAGCTGGTTGGGAAAAAGGAAGAGAAGGAACTGTCACCCGTTTTGGTAGAGCGATTGACGACGTAAAGCTTGAAAGATAGCACAGTTGATCAAAAAAATGCCAGTGATCTCCCGCATACTAAAGAAAAAATAGGTGAAGGAAGTCAAAGATGGACACGTACAAGCGGATTCAGGACGCGATTGATTATGTGGAAGAGCATCTTCAGGAAGAAATGAACATCACAGAAATTGCTTCTCAAGCGCATTTCTCTGCGTTTCATTTTCAGCGGCTGTTTCAGGCAATCTCAGGCTTCAGCGTACAGGCGTACATTCGCAAGCGCAGGCTATCGGAAGCTGCACTTGCGCTAAAACAGACAAGTGACAATGTGCTCGAAATTGCTGTGGCCTATCAATACCAGTCGCAGGAGGCACTGACACGCGCTTTTGAGAAGCAGTTCGGGATTACACCTGGAAGGTATCGCAAAGAAAATCACTCGCTTCCTTATCTAGCTAAGATGGACTTTTTGGCCTTTCGCCAAACGATCAAAGGAGAGATCACGATGAACAAACCAACCATCGCGACATTGGATGACATTTGTATCATTGGGCGCAGGTTTCGGACGAATTTACAGGATGAGCAACAGTTTAAGGACATTCCAGGCTTTTATTATGAATTCGGCCGTAATCAAGACTACTTGCGGATTCCGAATAAAGCGGCAGAAGATATGTCGTACGGAATCGCCTGCGAATTTGAAGATGACGGGAGCTTTTCTTTTGTGATCGGGGAGGCTGTGCATCGTGTTCCTGATGAATTGCCTGAAGGCTTTCTTTCACTCGTCTTGCCTGGCGGAAAATACGCGGAATTCAAAGTGACGGGTGATGCCGACCTCGTGCAAAACACACGTCGCTACATTTACGGAACATGGTTGCCTCAATCGAATTATGAGAGAGGCGAGGGACCGGATTTTGAAGTGACAGACGTGAGGGGTTCGAGCTTTCCTGAGGCGATGAAAATAGCTATCTACATTCCGCTTCTATAGACGTTTGTTCAGCCGGTCGCAATGAATTTTACAGTACTTTCACACGACATCCATTCCAGCTTTATACCCGTTTGCTACTGTATAAGAGCAAGAGCGAATGTACAGGAGGCGGGTAGGGTGGAAGTGCAGATTGAGCGCGTCGTAAGAGATGATTTTGCGGAAATGATTACGTTGGCGGATATGACATTACCCGATCGAATGAACTTGCATGAGCTGAAAAAATATATGGAGCTGTTTCCTGAGCTGATTTTCAAGGCGACCTATAACGGCCAGCTCATCGGTTTTAGCTGCGCCGGAATTGATATGTACCAGACGACTGGCTGGCTTCTGTTCAGCAATGTGAGCAAGGAGTTTCAAGGCCAAGGCATTGGCAAACGGCTAATCGAAGCCAGACTGCAAGCCCTGCGCCAATTCCCGACACTTCGCACTGTGCAGGTCACGGTGAGTGAAACGAACGCATCGTCTATTCGCGCGCTGTCTGCCTATGGTTTCCGTCTGGCTCATGCTGAGCAGGATTACTACGGGCCAGGCAAGCATCGGAATTTGATGGAGCTACCAATTTTGCCTATCATTCAACCAGAAAAAATAGAGTCGTCCATCGTGACTACTTAGGTGGATTCATGAAAAAGCGGAGGAGCTAAAACCTATCCGCTTTTTTTATATGCTGTAGTGGAAGGAAGAAGTGCATTTCCAGTCTACGCTTCGGCCTACGCCCTGCTGAGGGCTGTTGCTGTCCGCTCCGAAATGAATAGCGGGAGCGCTTCAAACATTGAAGTTTCGAGGAAGTATCTCATAAGTGAAGCTGAAATTCCCCGTTATTCATTTCTACGCTGGGTAGGGCTCCAGAGGCGCTTGGACTGGAAATGCACTTCTTCCTAGGTGGCTTTGGTCAAGACCTTGAAAGTGATTCGAGAAGTTGTAGTAAGTAAGCTACTTTGCACTGACATACAAAACGATTTAAAAAATGAATAATGACATTGCTGTAAAGAAGTACTGCCACATGTTTGGAAGGAGACCGCCCGAACGAAGAGAGGATACAGGCGACTGGAAAACATGTGGTAGGGCTTCGGGCTCCACATCTGTTGGAAGACAACTATAATTATCCCTTTTCCATAATCAGCAAAGCCGTCAACACCTGCTGCCCAAACGCAGTAATCTGCGTCCCTTGCTTCTTAACGCCGATGGAGACACATCCAGCGCGGTCAAGTGCGGTCAGCTTGTGCCTGATTTGGGCTTCAGTCATGGAGGGACTCTCCATTCTTGCGAGCAGGGCACTGCGTCCAATACGTTCCTGACGCATGTAGCAATCGGACAGTACTTGCAGGATCGCTACGTAATCTCCCAAGGAGCCTTGCCTGGACAAATACCGGATCGTATCTTCCAGCGTATCATCCCGGTGAGAGAGAAGGGGCGGAGTCGAGACATGCCCCGCAAAAAAACGCTCCGGCAAATGAGCTAATTCCACCTGATTCCCCTCAGCGATGACGACTGCATAGTGAATGAAATTTTCCAGCTCGCGAATATTGCCTGGCCAATCGTAACGGAGTAGCTGTTCCGTCACTTCCCGTGAGAAGGACAGACGCTGCTTTTTTTTCTGCAAGAAATAATCGATCAGCACCAAAATATCATCGGGACGATCACGCAGGGGCAGAATGTGCAGTGGCAGGACGTTCAGCCTGTAGTACAAATCCTCGCGAAATGTCCCTTTTTTGACCATTTCCATCAGGTTGCAATTGGTAGCGGCGATGACGCGGACATTGACTGGAATGACGCGATAGCCCCCTACGCGCATGACCTGCTTTTCTTGGAGAACTCGAAGCAGTGACGCCTGGATGCTAAGCGGGGCGTCCCCAATCTCGTCCAGAAAAATGGTCCCGTTGTGAGCCAGCTCGAATAGCCCCATCTTTCCGCCTTTTCGCGCTCCTGTAAAAGAACCTTCCTCGTACCCGAACAATTCGCTCTCTACCAAGCTCTCGGTCAGCCCTGCAAAATTGACGGGGACGAACGGACCGTCACGGCGCGTCGAGTGTTGATGGATGGCTTGGGCAAAAACTTCCTTCCCGGTTCCGTTTTCCCCTGTGATGAGAATCGTAAAATCGCTTTCGGCCAGCTTGGTCGCCACTCGTTTGTTGGCCTGAATGGACGGGCTTTTGCCGATGATACTGTCAAACGAATACTTGGTCATCAGTCCGAGATTGGCACTCTTTGTCCGTATTTCCTGTTCGATCTGCTGTACCTTTGTCACGTCCTGAAAAGTAATGACCGCGCCCAGAAACTGATCATCCAAGAACGTGGGAATCTTCGTCACCAAGAGGTACAAATCGCGGAATTCCAATACCTGCTTCGTTACTTCCATGTGTGATTCTACTACTTCCAGAATTAGAAATTCGGGAATGACCTCCGCTACATTTCGCCCGATGCAAGTGGTTTCAGTCATATGCAAAATTTTCTCGGCTTCTTTGTTCAGCACAGTGATCTTCCCTGTGGCATCTGTGCCAATGATGCCTTCATGGACGGCATTTAAAATGGAGCTCAGCTTTTCATTCAGCTTCCGCTCATTGTGTACCGAGTTGGTCAGCTTGCGTCCGATATGGACGAAATCGCTGATGAAGTCAGCCGTGTACAGGTTTGCCTTATCCGGAGACAGATCAAGTAGGCGCGAAATATCAAAGATCGTCGTCAAATCCAAAGGGCGGTGCCCCAACTCAATGACGTTTTCAAAAAGAGCAGGAATTAGCTCCCTGAGTCCATGACAGACAGCAACATCGATTTGATCTTTTTCAGGAAGCGGAGTCTCGGTATCGGGTACGTACGGCACAAATGTCAGATGAGAGAATCCGAGATGAAACAATAGCTCAATCGCGCCTTCTACCATTTCGATGGAGTTGGAAACAAATAGACAGCGCGTTCCTGGCGGCAAATCCATGAGTTGATCCAATTTGTTAATGTCAATCGTGCGCCTTGCTAGCAGCACGGGGATGTCTGACGGAGGAACTGGCTGATCGTGTAAGAGACTCATGTCTGAAACGAGGATGAGATCAACTTCATCGTACACACTCGGATGAAGCCGTTCTTGCATATGGTTTCGAATGATGTCCAAGCGGTTGCCGAAAAAAGACGTGAGCGTGTTTGCAAACAGCAGGCTGATCGTCTCTAGTCGGGTCATTAACAAGATGCATGGGTTCTGTTTGATCATGATGCGACTCCTTTTTATCTGCCGAATAGCTTTTTTATTTAGGTGGAAATATTGGATTAGATATCTGTAAAAACCAACCTATATTATAACCTAAAAATCCGAAATTGTTCAGAAATGCTTAACTTTTATAACAATATGGTTTTGGCACAAATCTTGCTATACATCCGGTAGAGCAAAGAGAGATACTAGAGAATACATCAGGGAGGATGATGGATCGGATGAATCCGTTCTTATATATGGACGAGCATCGCGACGAAATAGTGCGAACATACAAAGAGTTGCATCAATTGGCGGAGCCGAGCTGGCACGAGGAGAAAACAGCGAGATATTTGCGGGAACGCTTGGAGGTGGCCGGAATTGCCGTCACATGCTTCGAAGGGCATCACGGCTTTTATGCAGAGATTCCTGGAGAGAGTGCTGAAATCGTGGCTTTGCGCGCGGATATGGATGCACTCGTGCAGGAAGTGGACGGCGTAGTGAGACCGAATCACTCATGCGGACACGATGCTCACTCGACACTGGCTCTCTACAGCGCCCTTGCGATTCAAGCAAGCGGAGTGGTACCGCCGAAAACGATGCGCTTTCTGTTCCAGCCTGCTGAAGAGAAAATGGGTGGAGCCTTACAGATGATGAAGGATGGCGCTCTGGAAGGCGTGACAAAGCTGATCGGCGTTCATCTGCGTCCGGAAATGGAAGTGCCGTATGGGAGCGCTGCTCCGGCGATTTTGCATGGATCATCCAGCTCCATCAAAGGGACGATTACAGGTCTGCAAGCACACGGAGCACGTCCGGCGCTCGGGAAAAATGTAATCGAAGCCGCTTCGTTTTTGGTTATTGCGTTGCAAAACATTCGCCTGGAAGACGGATGCTCTTTTTCCGTGAAGATGACCCAATTGCAAGCAGGGGGAGAAACGGTGAACGTCATTCCTGATCGAGCGACCTTTAGCCTCGATGTACGTGCACAGTCCAATGAAGGCATGGCAGAATTGCGGAGAAAAACCGAGCATGCCATGAGTCAGACTGGGGCTTTGATGGGCATGGATGTGGAGTGGGAATGGTCGGGAGTCACACCGGCTGCGGTCGCCAATGCGAACATGATCCAAGTAGCCAAAAAGGCAATTGGGCAAGTATTGGGTGAGGACAACATTGCCGATACATGTGTGACGCCAGGCGGAGAGGACTTCCATTTTTACGCGATTCACCGCCCTGAGCTTGCTACGACGATGATTGGTCTGGGATGTGGGCTCACGCCAGTCTTGCATCATCCACAGATGACTTTTCAGACGGATGCCTTGATTTATGGGGCTAAAATCATGACAGCTGCGATTTATGAAGCTGCCCAATATTCTTAGAGAAGCGCTACACACGCAGGGGGTTACCTTATGACAGAGAGCAAGCAACTAAAAAAGAAAAGCTTATTTCGGCTAGACGCCTATGTCCTTTTGTTTTGCATCTTACTTCTATGTGCATTGGCTACCTATGTGGTCCCGACAGGAGAATTTGACCGTGTAAAAAACGGCAATGTGACGACCGTTGTCCCGGGCAGCTATCATGCGGTGGAGCCGAATCCTACGGGCTTTATCGAGTTTTTTACCGCGATACAGACCGGGATGGTCAAAGGCGCGCCGATCATCTTCCTCGTTTTGTTCACAGGCGGTGCTTTAGCTGTTTTGGATAAGACAGGTGCACTCAACGCAGCGATTCTGACCATGGTCCGAAAATTAGGAAATAGAGAGTGGCTGCTGGTTATTTTGATCACCTCCGTCTTTTCCGTATTGGGTACGTTGGGTGTCATCGTCAACTCCGTCATTGCTTTCGTTCCGCTTGGCATCATGATTGCGAGAGCGATGAAAATGGATGCGATCTTCGGTGTGGCTCTGATTTATTTGGGTGTGTATGCCGGATTCAATACGACAATTGCCTTTCCAGGAACGCTGGGCTTGTCCCAACAAATTGCGGAGCTTCCGCTGTTTTCAGGTATCGGCTACCGCACCATTATTTATGTTACGTTTGTGATCGTAACCATTCTGTACATCGGGCGTTACGCGCGGAAGGTTCGTCAAAACAAGAGTATCTTGGGGGACGAGCTCTTTCCTTCTGATAGTGGCTCAACCACGATGGAAGCAGACACGAAAAATGTTGATTTTACAACCCGTCACAAATTGATCTTGGCGTTTACGGGGATCGTTCTGATTGGTTTTATCGTCTGCACGATCTTGTTCAAATGGGACGTAAACGAGATGTCCGGAATCTTTATTTTCATTGCGATCGGAGTAGGCTTGCTCAACAAGATGAGCGGCAACGATATTGCCAAAACATTCTTAAAGGGCTGTCAGGGCCTGATTTATGGGGCTTTGATTGTCGGTATGGCACGTGCGATCACGGTCATTTTGGAAGATGGGAAGTTCCTTGATACCATCGTGTACGGGCTTGCTACCATTCTGGAGCCGCTGTCACCGATGGCAGGTGCAATTGGGATGTTCCTCGGAAGCGCCGGGCTGCATTTCTTGATTTCGTCCGGTTCAGGTGAAGCCGTTATGCTGATGCCGTTGTTGGCACCATTGTCTGACCTGATGGGCATTACGCGCCAAGTGGCAGTAGAGGCTCTGATGCTCGGAGAAGGTGTGGTCAACTGCATTAATCCGACCTCAGGTGTTCTGATGAGTATTTTGGCAATGAGTGGTATTTCCTACGGCAAGTGGCTGAAGTTCATGCTTCCGCTTACAGCGGTATGGACAGCTCTCTCCATCGTGTTTATCGTTATCGGGGTATTGATTAACTGGGGCCCGTATTAAGCCGACTTTCGATGACAAGGAAGGGGCTGTCCAAAAAGTCCATTTTAGGGTAAATTGCACTGAAATTAAAAACCCCAGAATGTTGATTTTACGGCATTCTGGGGTTTTGTTTTTTTTACGTATATTAAAGAGGAAAACATAAAGAAGGAAATTGGTTTAAATGGCTACAATTATTTGAAACTGACTACATTTGTAATATTTGGAATGACGAATTATTTATATTTTATGGAGGATAAATTGTAATGATAAAAAATCATTTTAAAATAGAAAACATTCCAGCGATTTTGTGGGGTGACAAATCAGATAAGTTATTTGTGGTGGTGCATGGTAACATGTCAAATAAGGCAGATGACTCGATTATTGTATTTGCAGAAGAAGCAACAGCACTAGGTTATCAAGTGCTTAGTTTTGATTTACCTCAACATGGTGACCGTAAGGATGATACTTATCTTTGCAAAGTTCAAAACTGTGTTCAAGACCTTAATACAATTATGACCTATGCAAAAACGTTATCCAATAATATAAGCATTTTTGCTTGTAGCATGGGAGCATATTTTAGCCTATTAGAATATAGCCATGAGCCGTTGAAGCAGTGTTTGTTTCTCTCTCCTGTGGTAAATATGGAACGTATCATAAATAATATGATGACATGGTTTAACATAAGTGAGAGTAGACTAAAAATAGAGAAAGAAATTTCTACACCTATTGGACAAACTCTCTATTGGGATTACTACTGTTATGTGAAAGAACATCCTATTGTTGCTTGGAATAATCCAACTTCCATTCTCTATGGTTCAGAAGATAACTTATGTGAGTTTGACGTTGTATCTGAATTTAATAAACGTTTTAACTGTAATTTGCAAGTAATGGAGAATGGAGAACACTATTTCCATTCTGAGGAACAGTTGCAGTATTTCAGACAATGGCTGAAAAAACATATTTACGTTTAATGATAATTTAATTTCAAACATTGTTTTAAAACATCGCCTTTCATTAAAATTCTTCACGCGCATAAACTGTGCAACGACACATCATTTTCGAAGGCAGAAAGTGGGGAAGCTCACCATGAGTACGGAAAATCAATCCGCTTTTGATTATCGGAAATACTGGGAGGATCATTACGCTTCGGGTGGAAATTCTGGACTTGGCTCCTATGGCGTGCTAGCTCTTTTTAAAGCAGAAGTCATCAATGAATACATCAAGGAGCAGCAAGTGAAAAGCGTCATTGAATTTGGCTGCGGAGACGGCAATCAACTTCTCTTTATGAAATATGCCAATTACTTGGGGTTGGACATTTCACCGACTTCGGTACAGATGTGTGCCAGAATGTTTGGGAAGGATTCGTCGAAAAGCTTTCTTTTATACCATCCGAAATCCTTTTACAATCAAGGATACTTGAAAAGTGATCTGGTCGTTTGCCTGGATGTGCTGTATCACATTATCGATGAGGAAGAATTCGAGAAAACATTGGATGACATCTTTTCTTGCGCCAAAAAGCATGTCATTCTCTACACGAAGGTAACGGATGGGACAGAGTCGCAAGTCGTCGATATGATCAAAGACCGAGACATCTTGCACTACTTGAAAAAGTACAACGATTTCTTCGTTACGCGAAAGATTGAACAGAAATACCCAGACCTGTCCTCTGCAAGCTTTTTGATTCTAGAAAAAAATCCCCCAACGGCTACATAGCTTTGGGGGATTTCCTTTCCTCTATTGACCAATGATGATGCGTTCTTTCGGATAATGGTAGCGTACGATCCGGTCATTGCGCTTCAAGAAGAGGAGCAAATTGATAATCCCGATACGTCCGATCATCATCGTAATAATCAGGATGAGCTTGCCGCCTACACCCATCTGAGCTGTAATCCCGGTAGACAATCCGGTCGTACCGAAAGCAGAGCAGACCTCGAACAAAACGTGCTGGAAAGGTAAATCCTCCAACCAGACGAGCAGCATGACCGCTGTGAACACCATGATAATCGCGATAAAAAAGACGATGAAGGAGCGCTGAATGTCCTCATCAACCAGCTCTCTTCCGAACACCTTTACTTCCTTGTAGCCACGCATGTTGGCAAAAACAGAGGCAATCAGGACGAAGAACGTTGTGGTCCGTATCCCCCCGCCCACACTACTCGGGGAAGCACCAATGAACATCATCCCGGAGAGCATGATGAGTGTCGCGGTCGACAAGAGGCTGATATCCATCGTAGCCAAGCCGCCACTACGCGAGGAGACGGAGTGGAATAACGAATAGAACAGCATTTCATGCCAGGTCTTATCAGCCAAAAACTGATTTCGCTCAAAAACGAAAATGAGCAGGGCGCCAACGGCGATCAAGGAAAAGAACGTCAGTGTCGTAATCTTGGTGAAGAGCGAAAAGGTGAAACGCACTTTTGCGCGGCGATAGGAAAAGTACGTTCTCAGCTCTACGAGTACGGGAAACCCGATCGCTCCACAAATAATCAAGATCATCACGATGGTCTGAAACACGTAATCGTGGGTAAAATTGAGCATGGAATTTCCGTGCAGGTCAAACCCGGCATTCGTAAAAGCACTGACAGATGCAAAGTAACCGTGGTAGAACGCGGTGTACCAATCGTCGTAGTAGCCGGCGTAAATAAAATGACTGCCTAACAGAATGGTTCCCACCAGCTCAATCAAGAGCGCAATCACGAGAATATTGCGCATCAGGTCGACCAGACCGGACAACGTGGAGCGGTTGTGGTCCGTCGCGATCCAGATGCGCTGCTCAAGACCGATTTTATGGCCCATAAGGATCCAGATGAACGTTCCGAGTGTCATAATTCCGACCCCGCCAACCTGGAAGAGCAACGTAAGAAAGAGAATCCCCCACTGGTTGAAAACCTCATGAATCGTAATGACAGTAAGCCCCGTAACGCTGATGGCACTCGCCGCGGTAAACAAAGCGTCAATAAAAGAAAGAGAGACTCCCGGCAAGTGAAAAAACGGCAATGACAGAAGAAACGCTGAGATCAGGATGAGCCCAACGTAGGCGAACACGATGATTTGAACAGATGTCAATCGTCGCTTTTGATTGGAAGATAACAAAATAAATGGCCTCCTGAATGAGCTTCATGGGGATAATCATACCAAATAAATGAAAGGAAGCAAAAGCGCGGAAAAGATCAGTTGACAATGTATCCGCAAGAATGGTAAAGTTCAGAATGTATTTATTGGAAATTCAAAATATTAATGGAAAGGTGGGCTTGTCATGAAAAGAATTGTACGCATGGGTCATCCATACAAGGGCATACATGACGTAACCCCACCATTGATACGAGCGTAGTATCGTTTTTTTGATCTCGTTAACATGGCGTAGGTTACCTATTTCGTAACTTGCGCCTTTTCTATTTTTGTTGATGAAAAGGCATGTTGCTCACGGGCGATGTGTCTTTTTTGTCCTCTAAAAAAGGTCACCCAGCCAGCTAAAGAGAGGGGAGAAACACGGATGTTCTCGGTTTTGGCAAAGCTTGATTGGTTTTTCAAGGAGCATTGGAAACGTTATACGGTCGCTATTCTGCTATTGATTCTGGGCGGCTTACTGGAGATTATCCCTCCAAAAATCATCGGGGTGGCTATTGATGAGATTCACCTGGGGACACTGACTGGCGAGCGGCTGGTATCCATTTTGCTGTTTTTCGGTGTATTGTCTGTCGCGATTTATTGGGTCAATTTTATCTGGATTCGCCAGCTGTTTGGAGGAGCGTTTCTGGCGGAGCGGACGTTACGGTCGAAGCTCATGACGCATTTTTTGCGGATGACGCCAACGTTTTATCAGCGCAATCGTACCGGTGATCTGATGGCGCGAGCGACAAATGACCTCAAGGCTGTCTCGATGACGACAGGCTTCGGAATTTTGACGATGGTGGACTCGTTATCCTTTACAGGGGCAATTGTGCTGACGATGGGCTTTTTGATCAGTTGGAAGCTGACCTTAGCAGCGATCCTTCCATTGCCGTTCATGGCCTATATCATCAAGCAATATGGGAAAAAAATTCACGAGCGTTTTTCTACCGCACAAACATCGTTCGGCGAGCTGAACGACCGCGTCTTGGAATCCGTCTCTGGCGTTCGTGTGATTCGAGCTTACGTACAGGAGATGGCGGATCAGGAGCGTTTTCGCCAAAAAATACATGAAGTGTATCAAAAAAATATCGATGTGGCGAGAATCGATTCGCTGATTGAGCCAACCGTCAAAATATTGGTTGGAATCAGTTATATGATTGGCTTGATCTACGGTGGATACCTCGTGTTTCAAAGAGAACTGACCCTGGGAGAGCTGGTCTCGTTCAACGTCTATCTCGGGATGCTGATTTGGCCGATGTTTGCGATTGGTGAATTGATCAATGTGATGCAAAGAGGAAGTGCCTCGCTGGATCGCGTCACTGAAACATTGGCTTACGAAGCAGATGTGACGGATCACGACAGACCAGTTCATGTGGCAGTTCCAGAAGTCATTCGGTTTGATTCTGTGACATTCCGCTATCCATCTGCGCATGTTGACCAATTAAGCGAGGTCTCCTTTACTCTTGGTCGGGGTCAGACGCTAGGAATCGTCGGGCGTACGGGAAGCGGAAAATCCACGCTGGTGCGACAGCTGCTTCGCGAATATCCGTTAGGACGGGGAGCCATCAGTGTTTCGGGAGAGGCGCTAGAACAGATCAGTCTGGATAACATCAAGAGCTGGATCGGCTATGTACCGCAGGAGCAGATTTTGTTCTCGAAGTCAGTCCGCGAAAACATCCTGTTCGGGAACAACGAGGCAACAGAAGAACAATTACAGGAAGTGTTGAAGCAGGCTGCATTTGCTCGGGACGTACAACTATTGCCCGAAGGCTTGCAAACGCTTGTTGGTGAAAAAGGTGTAGCCCTTTCAGGCGGTCAAAAACAGCGGGTCTCGATTGCTCGGGCTCTTTTGGTTAATCCAGAAATCTTGATTCTCGATGATGCCATGTCGGCGGTGGATGGAAAAACCGAAGCGGAGATGATCACGAATATTCGCCGGGAGCGTGCAGGCAAAACAACACTGATCACCACACATCGCTTAACGGCCGTCCAGCATGCAGATTGGATTCTCGTCATAGACGAAGGACGAATCGTCGAGGAAGGCACACATGCACAGCTATTGGAGCTGGGCGGTTGGTATAAAGAACAATTCGAGAAACAGCAGATTGAAGCGACGCTGACAGAAAGCGGGTGAATGAATGACGACGGGGAAAAGGCTAGTTCACTATGCAGCGATTTTTAAAAAGACAATCCTTTTAGCGATTCTGATGCTCTCTATATCTGTTGGGGCAGAGCTAACGGGACCATTCTTGGCGAAAGAAATGATTAATACCCACATACTGGGCATTGAATTCCCTTGGTATGAGACGGCACAGCGTGAGGGTTCCGTACAATACAAAGGGAAGTATTACACGAGACAGGATCATCTGGCAGCAGGGGAGAGTAGAGGCGAGGAAGCTCGTGTTCTCCAGATAGGAAGCGACTATTATTTCCTGAACCAGGCGATTAAGTTTGATGGGCAGCGAGCCATTGAGGATGGGAAGCTCGTTATTGTAAAAGGTACGGATCGAGCTGAGTACCAGGCCACTCTCTTAAGTAATCAGGAGATATTCGAATTTTTCCGGCCAGAGACAAGAGGCTTGTTCACACTGGCTGCTCTCTATTTCGGATTATTGGTAGTTGCTTCGCTTTTCCACTATGGGCAAAAGTTCTTATGGCAAAAATCAGCGAATCAGGTCATCGAGAGACTGCGCATGGATGTGTTCGCGCATATTCAACGATTGCCCATCCAGTATTTCGATCATCTCCCTGCCGGGAAGGTGGTTGCTCGTGTTACAAACGATACGGAAGCAGTCCGAGAGCTGTTTACGAATGTTCTCGGCAACTTCATTACGAGCGGGATTTATTTAATCGGTATTTTCGCAGCGCTGTTCTTGCTTGATGTACGACTCGCGCTCGTTTGTCTGGTCATTCTGCCAATCATGGTCGTGTGGATTTACTTGTACCGCAAGTACGCTTCTGCATTTAACCATGTCATTCGGGCACGCATCAGCGACATCAACGGGATGATTAACGAGTCGATCCAAGGGATGCCGATTATTCAGGCATTTCGCAGGGAAAAGGAAACAATGCGGGAATTCGGCGAACTGAACGAAGAGCTATTCACCTATCAAAATAAAATGCTACGGCTCAATGCGACCGCTTCGTTTAACCTGGTTCAGTTTATCCGCAATATCGCGTTTGTTTTATTCATCTGGTATTTCGGCGGTGCCTCCCTCGGGATAGGTACACTGCTATCGCTTGGTGTCCTCTATGCATTCGTCGATTATCTCAATCGCTTGTTCCAGCCGATGACACAGATCGTCAACCAACTGGCGAACCTGGAGCAATCTCTCGTCGCGGCGTCGCGCGTGTTTGAACTGCTCGATGAAGAGGGCATTGACGTTGATCCGGCAAAAGTTCCTTGCTATCAGGGGAATGTCCGCTTTGACGATGTTTCTTTTGCCTACAAAGACGACCAATACGTGCTGAAAAACATCTCATTCGAAGCATGGCCCGGAGAGACAGTGGCACTGGTTGGTCACACGGGATCGGGAAAAAGCTCGATTATCAATCTGTTACTCCGCTTCTATGATGTAAACAGTGGAGCGATTATGATTGATGGGCGCAATGTGCAGTCGTTTTCCAAACAGCAGCTTCGTCAGCATATGGCGATTGTTTTGCAGGACCCGTTTTTGTTTACAGGAACGATTCGTTCCAATGTGAGTCTGGATGATCCGTCGATTTCGCCTGAAAAAGTAGAGAAAGCTCTGTGTGATGTAGGGGCAGACCAACTGTTCCGCAGTCTTCCGCAAGGATTCGATGAACCTGTTATTGAGAAGGGCAGTACGCTTTCACTCGGGCAGCGTCAATTGATTTCGTTTGCGCGTGCTCTCGCTTTTGACCCGGCTATCCTCATTTTGGATGAAGCGACTGCCAGCATCGACACGGAAACAGAGGGCATTATTCAAAATGCACTTGAGGTGTTGAAAAAAGGGAGAACGACCTTCATCATTGCTCACCGCCTGTCTACGATCAAAAATGCAGATCAAATTCTCGTACTGGATCGAGGCAGAATCGTAGAGCGAGGAAAGCATGAAGACTTGATGGAGAAGCAAGGCAGGTACTATCAGATGTATCAATTGCAGCAAGGGAACAAAGAAGCGCGGGTGCAAGAGGCAGTAGGAAAGCACGGAAGCGCCGCGGCTCTGACCTAGTTTTTTCTACTCTTTTTGCCTCTTGAACGGTAAGATAGAGCATAGAAGTATGTACTTTTCAGGAGGGATCATCATGCCACATCTTATCGTTCGAGGTATCCAAGCTGAACAAATGGCCACGATTAGCGAACCGCTTGCAGTGGAGCTTGCTGCACTCTGCCAATGCGGCACGGACAATTTCACGATCGAATGCTTGCATACAACAGGCGTTTTTGGTGGGAAGATTGTGGAGTCGTTTCCTTTTATCGAAGTAGCATGGTTCGAGCGGGGGCAAGAAGTTCGTGACCAGTTTGCCCAGATCGTGACCAAGCATGTCTTATCTCTTGGCATTCCAGAAGTAGAGATGGCATTTGTCGCTTATCAAAAAGAAAGCTACTATGCCAACGGAGAGCATTTCTAAAGGGAAGCCGACAGGTGCTGTCGATTTCCCGGGAAAGAATCAAGACATTCGACAAGCGTACGGACAAATAAATGAATATAAGCATGGAATAAGGGTGTTCCTTTCCGTAAGCGCGAGATTTTTCGTACGCGACGGGTGGAGCACCCTTTTTATTGCAGCGAATTTTTACTCGTGTAACCAAAAATTTCTAAAATAGGTGTCACAAACAAAAGATGCCAATTGTTATTCATAGTGAGAGGAGGGCAAACCGTGGAAAAAACAGAGATAGAGCGCCTGTTGAGCGAAATAAAAGCAGGCTCTCTTGAGCAATACGAAATCATTATCGATCACTATCAACAACCGATCTTTACATACTGCTACCACATGCTCGGTCACCGTCAAGATGCAGAAGACGCTGTTCAGGAAGTCCTGTTTCGTGCCTACGAGCATCTTGGACAGTATACGTACTCGCTGTCATTTTCCGCATGGCTGTACCGGATCGCTTACAACCATTGTGCGAATGTGCTAAAGCGCAGGAAATTAAGCCGCGTGTTGCCCTTTTTGTACAACCGGGATCAGGATGGACGCAATTATGTCGAGGAGAGCATTGACAATAACCATTTTGGGGAGCCGCTTGAACGCATCTGGAAACGACTGTCCGCCGAAGAACGAACACTCATGTTCCTGCGGGTGCTAGAGGAAAGAGAGTACGAGGAAATTGCAGAGCTGATGGACAAAAGTCCTGCAGCCCTGCGCAAGCAATTTGAACGTGTTTTGAAAAAGTGCAAACGTTATTTGCCAACGACGGGAGGGGTGCGAAATGATGGACAAAAATCCGTTTAAGCATATGCGAGACATGCTTGCAGCGAAGCCCGTCCCGAAAGTCAATGTCAAACATAAAGTCATGGCCGCAATTCGTGCCAAGGAGAACAAGGAGGAGAAAGTCGTGAAAAAGAAAATTGGCTTGTTAGTCACTGTAGGTATGCTGGTAGGAGCGTCTTCCGTATGGGCGGGGATGGAAATGATCCAGTTGAAAAATGAGAAGGGAGAAGTAGTGTTAGAGCTTGAACAAATGAGTATGCAAGAACAGCAACAAATGATGCAGCAGCTACCCCCTGACACAAAGGATCAGATCAAAAAAAGTAGTGCAGAGATTTATAAACAGTTGGATACCGGAGAACAAATCGTCAATGGATTAAAACCAGGAGAAGCGGTTGCCATTTATTGGCCGCTGACAAAGCTTCAGTTGGAATCAAATCCAAACAGCAAGCCTTTTGTAGATGTACGCTCCAAGCCTTTTACCTATACAACGTGGAAGGACATGGAACAAAAGCTTGGCCATCTGTTCAAGGTCCCGGCAGAGATGGGGACGGACTTCAAATTTGCAGCAGGCGAAGCGATCTATCTCCCAAGTGACAAGTATGATGAGAGAGCGATGAAAGAGGAACAAGAAAGAACGAAAAAAGAATACGTGGTACAACCAGTTCCGTTATCGGACAAGCTTCGTAATGCAGAGATTGAGTACAAGGGCCAAAAAGGGAGTGCTTTCTTAGAAGTGTCCATTCTGGATGACAAGAATAAAAGTGGAGGTACATTTGCGGAGAATCTGGAGAAGATCATGATTGGCGACAATGAAGCCGTGTACTCCACTTTCGCACCTGAAAATGGGAAAACTGTGCACTCTTTGCAATGGGTGAAAAATGGGACAAAGGTGGACTATAGCCTGAGAGCCAATATGAGTGTGAGCACGAAAGTAGAGCTGCTGAAAATGGCGGAACAAATCAACGATACGAGGTAACCATTTTCCAAATAGAGGAGTACCACAAAGCACCAGCTTGTGGCACTCCTTCTTTTTCATCAATGGCTAACGTCTCGTAGCTTGTTTGCCTTTTTACCCATCAACTGCTTCAAGCCATCCCTATTAATCAGGATAATGCCGACAATAATCGTAATTCCCCCTGCCAACGACAGGAGATAAAGCGGCTCATTGTACAGGATGACGCCCAGGCTTAAGGCAATCAACGGAGAGATATAGAGCCACGTGGATGGAAACACAGGGTTGGTCTTGGCCACGAGCCAATAGAAAATGGTGTGCCCCATCATGGAACCAACGACGATCAAGTACAGGAGCGAGAGGATCGCATTAGCCGTGAGCATCGATTCGATATGCACTTGCTCGGTGAACAGAGATAATACAAGCAGCATGGCTCCTCCATACATCATCTGTGCTGCATTCAAAGCAATGGGGGAGGTGTCTTGAAACCGTTGAATGACGCTACGGGAGTAAACTGCACCAGCAGAATAAAAGATTTGCCCGAATATGATTACCATGCACCCTGTAAGCCAAAGGAGACTAAATGAGATGGTCACACCGGGTAAAATTAGCATAAAGACACCGACAAAGGCAATCAAGCAACCCGCCCACGAAATACCGGGGAGCTTTTGCCGAGTAATACCTGTCTGAAGCAGCATCACCATGAGAGGGGCTGTTGCAGATAATATGGCTGCAATTCCTGAACTTACATGCTGCTCCGCCCAATACAAGGGGGCAAACGTCCCAAACGTCAAACCGACTCCAGTAAGGAACATTTCTTTATGAAGCAGCAGCGACAGTCGCGCCTGTTTTTTCCAGAGCATAAATGAAAACAAAATGACACCTGCCAGTAAGAACCGAAGTCCTCCTGAGAAAAACGGCGGGGCCCCCGCATCAATACCGACTTTGATTGCCAGAAAAGTCGTTCCGAATATCAAGCACATGACCACATAGTTGAGTAGTACCATTATGATTCCTCCCTTTTCCTCATCATAAAGGGAAGGGAACAGAACAGATGAAATGGAATAGAACAGATACAAAGATCAATCCATTATCATGGGGGAAAGGGGGGAAGCTTGCATGAAAAGGGAGGCTCTTTCAAACAGCCATTCTGATAAGCTGTTCGAGCAAGTATATGAATATCTTCTGGACCGGATCAGACGCGAAGAGTGGCGGGCACATCAGAAGCTTCCTTCTGTTCGAACATTGGCGCTGGAATTGAATGTGCATCGCCTGACGGTTTTTAAAGCATTTCAATTATTAAAACAAAACCGCCACGTGTATGTGAAGGATAAGTCGGGGTATTACGTACAACCGAGCAGCCTGTTGCCAGTGGAATCGATGGATGATCCAATCGTTTCTGCCTATGTGCACAAGAGCCACCTTTCTGAAATTCATCAAGTGCAGGCGACCTATCAATTTTCCAAAGCATTGATCGAACCGAATTTATTACCAAATCATTACTTTTCTGAGTACGTGAAGAAAGTGTTTGATCTGTATCCAAAGGTACTGGGTACCTACTCAACCACACAGGGAGATCAAGAGCTGCGGGAAGCACTGTGCAGCTATTATATCAGCCGTTATCATTTTCACCTGTCACCTGATGAGCTGATGATTACATCTGGTTCGCAGGAAGCGATTGATTTGGTTGCCAGAGTCCTTGTAAAGCCGCGTGATGTCGTGTTGCTGGAGAGACCCACTTACAGTCCTGCCATTGATGTATTCAGAAGACAGGGCGCCAATATGATTCCCATCGAGATTACGCCGCATGGATATGATTTGGAGCAGGTTGAACGGTTGATGCAAAAAGAAAAACCACGCCTGTTTTATCTCAATCCGACCTTTCACAATCCGACGGGCTATACGGTTCCCGCTGAACAACGGAAGAGACTGGTGGAGCTGGCTGCGAAGTATCAGTGCCTGATCGTAGAGGATGATCCGTGCCGCGATCTTTACTTCGGCGATAAGCCTCCACTGCCGTTTTTTTCTTACGACACGGAGGGCTATGTCATCTATCTGCGCAGCTTTAGCAAGTACATTGCGCCGGGGCTAAGTATTGCGACTGTGGCATGCCGTCCATCTATTATGAAGTATTTGATTCAAGCGAAATCATTGTCCGACAGTGGAGCGCCCCTATTGAATCAAAAGATATTTTTGCACTATTTCTTCTCCGAAAGAATGCAGCAGCATTTGGCAAAGCTGCGGATTGCATTGGCCATTCGCCGGGATATCATGGAGGAAGAGCTGTCTGTGACCGACTGGGAGTGGTCCAGCCCACCAGGAGGCTTTAACTTATGGGTGAAGCTGCCTGATTCCGTCCCGATGGAAAGTCTTCTGGCCAAATGCATAGAGCAATCGATTACGTTTGTGCCCGGCGCGATCTGTGACCCACAGCGAGAGTTAAAATCTTGGATACGCATCAGTTATTCTTATTTGAATGAACAACAGCTGCGGGATGGATTGCAAAGGCTCGTACGTACGGTTCGCCAGTTGAACATAGAGGAATAGGAATGAAGCAAGGCTGCCGACATGATGGTCGACAGCCTTGTTTTTGGTTATTTTATGATTTGCTTACTTGATCGAGATGATTAACCAGCTCTTCTGGTTTCGACAAGAAAGGCGCATGATCGGCTTCCAGTGTAATGACTTTGCTGCAAGGTGTTTCTGTGTTCATTCTGCGTTGGAAATCGATTGGGATCGCATTGTCTAATGTGGTCTCAATATAGACGCGATCGACACTGCCGAATTTCTCTTCAGTAATTTGCACTGGCTGTGTAAACGGAGCCAGCGCTTGCGGACGGCAACGCTTCATCGACGCCAGCCTCAGTGCCTCATCCTCAACCGCGTTGAAAAATGTCCCTTCCACAGTCTCGAGCTTCGGAGCCAGCGTCATATCGGCTTCATTCAATTCGAATTCTGGGCCTTTTTCTCCTTCAGACTTGCTTATGAGACTTTCCCCGTTTTTCGGCAAGAATGCGCAAAGGTAGACGAGCTTATCAATTTTGTCATGTACTTTTTCAGCTGTTTGCGTAATAACGACGCCACCCATGCTGTGTCCGACAAGGATTACTTTATCGTTTTGTTGCTTGATCAGGTCAGATACTTTCTCGACGTAGAGATCCAGTGTTACCTGCTGAGGAGGTGTCATGTCTTGTCCACTTCCAGGCAAGTCCAACGTCGCGACCTTGTGTCCCAATGCTTCCAGCGAAGGTTTTACTTTTTCCCATACCCATTCACCTTGGCAAGCTCCATGAACCAATACAAAAGTACTCATTTACATACATCTCCTTCGTTTCATGATGATCGTTCGTTAGTGTTAACGAAGCGATTTCTTATTAAACAGGGTGTTCTTGTGTTCGTGCCTCTTGAGTGCAATAATAATAAAAATCTGTATCGGTAATCTGTGACTTTGTCACCAAAGTTATTTTTTTCACAAGGAGGTTCTTTGTCCATATGCAAAAGGAGCAGATTGCGGAAGTCCTTGCACGTTTTCCAAGTCTGGCGGCACTTACTCTAGAAGAGTGGCAAGAGGAGGGAATCTCCATCACTACGGTTCCAGCCAACTTTACCATTGATGAAGGCGAGTTTTTGGAGAATGCGCCATTAATCTTGGATGGGCTTGTTCGCATTTTCAAACTGAGCAGCGATGGAAGAGAGGTTACGCTGTACAGGCTATCGGCTGGCGAGTGCTGCCCACTCATCGCGTCTAGTATATTGGGAGAAACGGTGTATGAAGCTTCGGCTTGCGTGGAGATGCCGAGTATGGTCTTGAACGTCCCGACGAAGATTTATAAGAAATGGATCGAGAAGCATCAAGGCTTTCGCCAGTATATTTTTCAATCATTTGCGCGGCGATTGATTATCATGTCGAACTTGATTGACGATATTCATTTTAAATCCATTCGGGTTCGGATTTCCGAATATTTGATCGAGCATACAAGTGCGGAGGATGATTCGCTCGCCATTACACATGATCAGTTGG
The DNA here is from genome assembly GCF_013332445.1 of Brevibacillus sp. HB1.1. Lineage (NCBI taxonomy): Bacteria > Bacillati > Bacillota > Bacilli > Caryophanales > Paenibacillaceae > Brevibacillus > Brevibacillus sp. HB1.1. Next base: position 362,218 of record NZ_JABMIV010000003.1, read on the forward strand.
CAATTGAGCTGGGGACTGCTCGTGAGGTGATTAGCCGGACACTAAAGAAAATGGAAAAAGAAGGGCTGTTGCGTGTAGCACGGGGGCAAATTACAGAAATTCAACGTTCTAGACTGTCTGCGGTTCAATAATCTATATTTGAAAATATAAAAATTTTAGGAAGCGATAGGTACTGTGTTATACTGAGTCTACCATTTACTGTTCTGTAGCATTCCCTACTCCGTTTACGTGAGTAGGGTTTTTTATTTTTGTTTCAAACAACCAAAAAACAGACCCCCTTACAGGAGTCTGTTTTTTGTGTATGGCTATATTAAACTTTTTGAACGTTAGTAGCTTGTGGTCCGCGTTGGCCTTGTTCTACGTCAAAAGTAACTTTTTGACCTTCGTCAAGGGATTTGAAACCGTCGCCTTGGATAGCAGAGAAGTGTACAAATACGTCTTCTTTACCTTCGCGCTCAATAAAACCAAAACCTTTTTCTGCGTTAAACCATTTTACTGTACCTTGTTCCATTGTTATTGCCTCCTAGTGTGTAACACACATGTATTACTATCCTTGCTCGCAGGATCATCTAGACGAAAATTTGTTATCTACGCTATCCGTTGCTTCGAACAAAAATAATTCTTTACTAGCATAACAGGATATTGAAAGGATAGCAAATAATTCGCGTATGTTGACGAAAGAAAATATAGATGAGCTGTTACGAAAGCATGGCGCCAATCTCTTTCAACGTAAGCTGTGACGAGACAATTTTATTTGGATAGCTCGCTTGTGTCGATTCCCCCACATGATACTCTTGCAGTGCATCAGTGTCCTTCAGCATGTTTCCTGTCAAAATACACACGGCTGTTTCGTCCTTGTCGATTACTTGTCCTGCGATGAGCTTCCGCAATCCGGCGACCGTAGCAGCAGAGGCAGGCTCGCAGCCGATCCCGCTCTTATCCACCCATGCTTTAGCGTCGAGAATCTCTTGATCAGTCACGGAGCAGGTAACACCATTTGTTTCTTCTAAAGTACGTAGTGCCTTTTTCCAGCTGGGTGGATTGCCGATGTTGAGCGCAGAGGCACGTGTATATGGATTCGGTTCAGGTGTCAGCTCGGTGTGTCCGCCTGCGACCATGCGATGGAATGGACTAGCACCTTCCGCTTGTACGAGCGCCACCCGAGGAACTTTTTCGATAAAGCCGAGGTTTTTCAAATCCTGCAAGCCCTTTCCGAGAGCAGTCACATTGCTCAATGCTCCTCCAGGGATGACCACCCAATCGGGAAGGTTCCAATTGAGGTACTGCGCAATTTCGTACACGATACTCTTCTGCCCTTCAATGCGGAATGGATTGATCGAATTGCAGATGTAGAGGCCGAGCTCTTTGCTGTATTGCTCATAAAAACGGATGCCATCATCGTAGGTACCATCAAAGCTGATGACCTTTGCTCCGTAGGCCAGTGTTTGCATGACTTTATTCAAAGAAATGTTTTTGTTCGGGACAAACACGTACGATTCGTGATGGGCGAGTGCAGCATACATGGCGAGAGAGGAAGAGGTATTGCCAGTCGATGTGCAGGTGAAGCGTTGATAGCCTAGTGAACGCCCGTGTGATACGGCGACAGTCATCCCGTTGTCTTTGAATGAACCACTCGGATTCTCGCTTTGTGCCTTCAGCCATACCTTGCTGTTGCTTCCTACATAGGATTGGATGAGTGCAGATGCGTATAGCCCTGTATTTCCTTCGTACTTGGTCGTGATGTACGCATCAGGAAGCTCGGGGAAAATCAGCTCTTTGTAGCGCCATACTCCGCTCGCATAAGGGGTAATGCGTTCGGACAGTCGCTCATGAAAGACGCGCTTCAACTGTTCGGCATCGATGGCTGACGTATCGTGAATGATGTCAAACAAGCCGCCGCATGTGCATTGATAGTCAAATAAATGGGCAGGCACTTCCTTGCTGCACTCGACACAAACCAGTTTCATCCTCGCAAGATTCACCCCAAAAAGTGTGCGGGAGAATCTCTCCACCTCTTTTCTCTCGTATGGTTTTCTATATGGTAAACGGAGAAGGGGAGTGTGTAAATGACAGTTTTCAGTAAAAACAAAATATTCATATGCAGATACGAAAGACGGGAAGGAGCCACTATACAGACTCCAACCCGTCCCTATTTCACAAGCTTTTATTCAGATCAGTTAATTCCTTGGCCGTCAGATTGCGCCATTGCCCCAACTTCAAATTCCCCAGCATAATGTTCATGATACGTACCCGCTCTAGCTTTCGCACCTGATAACCAAAAGCCTGACACATCCGTCTGATTTGCCGATTCAGCCCTTGCGTCAGCACGATATTGAAGACGCGGTCGCTGACTTTGGTTACTTTGCAAGGCTTTGTAGTTGTTCCGAGAATACGTACGCCGTTTGCCATTCCGTGTAAGAAATTCGCCGTGATGGGCTTGTCTACGGTGACGATGTACTCTTTGTCATGATTGTTTTCAGCACGCAAAACTTTGTTTACGATATCCCCGTCATTAGTTAACAGGATGAGGCCTTGCGAATCCTTATCCAGACGTCCGATAGGAAAAATCCGCTCCGGGTGATTCACGAAATCGATGATGTTGCCTTTGACATGCAGTTCAGTGGTACACGTAATTCCGACAGGCTTGTTCAAGGCGATATAGACATCTTTCTTTTTGGAACCGAGCGGCTGTCCATCGATGCGCACATCATCTCCTGACGCAACCGTACTTCCTAGCTCCGCGACTTGGCCATTGATCGTCACACGCTTGGCCTCGATTAATTTATCGGCTTCTCTTCGTGAGCAAATGCCGGTTTCACTGATGAACTTATTAATTCGCATGAGACGTTCCTTTCGCTATTACTGCTACTTATCCAGTTTTTCCAGTAGTTTTTTTCGCCAAGGCTGCGCCAATTCCTCCACCTCAAGCATACGCTGAATCGTCTCTTGGGATGGTGACTTGTCGTGGAAGTATAAGTGGTGAATCGACGCTACCGTTACTTGTTTTGGATGTGCAGTGATGAGGGTAATCTTGGAGTCTGGCTTGATCGTCCCTTCCTGCAAGACGCGGAAGAAATAACCCGTATAGCCCATTTCCACCACCGCTTTGAGCAGCTGGTTATTGTTGTTGCGCTTGTTGATGGTCGCGCAAGGAAATCTGCCTTGCGTCACTTGCAGGATGGTATCACCGAATTGATACACATCCCCGATGCAGACCTGCTCTTCGGTCATGCCAGCCAGCGTGAGATTTTCTCCGAATGCCGCATTGGTCAGTGGTTGGCCGAATAACTTCTCCCAATGGGCATAATGTTCAAAAGGATACGCACAGACGACGCGGTCTGGGCCGCCATGGTACTCTGGATTCGCGATATCGTCGTCATCAATTTTCTCGGAACGGACAACGAGCTCATCGGCTTCTTCCTTCCAAATCCCGGAGAGATATTCCTTACCGTTGTACATATTACTTTTAGGCAAACCTTTACTAATCGTAACGACTTTTCTGTTCAACTTATACTCACTCCCAGCCTGCACGATTGCTTCTCTTTTTATCCCCATACTATACCACATTCCCTCATATCCTCCACAGCGGATGGGCACCAGCGGACGCTTCTGGTATGATGATAGAAAGGAATACACAGGAGGCCTCAGTGACATGCAATCATTTGGTGTGGCACTACACACAGATAAATATCAGATCAACATGATGTACGCCCATTGGGTGAACGGAACGCACAATCAAAAGGTCGTTTTCGAAGCATTTTTCCGCAAGCTACCTTTTGGAAACGGATACGCCGTATCTGCTGGATTGGAACGCATTGTTTCTTATATAAAAAATTTGAGCTTTGAAGAAAGCGATCTCAAGTATTTGAGTGAGCAGGAGGAGAACTACGATCCGAAGTTTTTGGAAGAGCTGCGCCAGCTTCGTTTTAAGGGCTCGCTCTATTCCGTGAAGGAAGGTACCGTGGTTTTCCCGAACGAGCCGCTGATTCGCGTAGAGGGGCGTGTCATGGAGGCACAGCTGGTTGAGACGGCCCTGTTGAACTACATGAACTACCAGACGCTGATTGCGACCAAAGCTTCGCGGATTAAAAACGTGGCGGGCAATGATGTTCTTATGGAGTTCGGAACAAGAAGGGCGCAGGAGGCAGATGCTGCGTTGTGGGGGACGCGGGCAGCGTATTTGGCGGGTTTCGATGCGACCTCGAATATGCTGGCAGGGAAAATGTTTGGCATTCCGACAAAAGGGACGCACGCTCACTCATGGGTACAGAGCTTTGAGAGTGAGGAAGAAGCATTTGAGCGCTTCGCAGCAGCTCTACCAGGACAGGTAACCTTGCTGGTTGATACGTATGATACGCTCAAAAGCGGCGTGCCTAATGCAATTAAGGTCGGAAAACGCCTGGAGAAACAAGGTAAAAAGCTGACGGCGGTGCGCTTGGACAGTGGCGACTTGACGTACTTGTCTTGCAAGACTCGTGAAATGCTTGATAAGGCAGGCATGACCGATGTGCAAATTGTCGCTTCCAACGATCTCGATGAGCACACGATTATGAACCTGAAGGTACAAGGTGCACGCGTAAATAGCTGGGGAGTAGGAACGCAGCTCATCACGGCAGCGGATCAGCCGACACTCGGAGGCGTATACAAGCTGGTGGCGCGTGAAGGAGCGGACGGAGAATATCAGCCGACCATCAAAATCTCCGGGAATCCGGAAAAAGTCACAACGCCAGGTATCAAAGATATGTACCGATTGATTGATCCGGAAACAGGCAAAGCGATTGCTGACTATATGTGCTTCCCACATGAAACAACAGTCGATGATGGAGGACCTCTCCATTTGTTCCATCCGAGCCATACGTATTTGAGCAAGCATTTGGAGAACTACCAGGCAGAGTCCTTGCTAATTCCGGTATTTGTGGATGGGGAACTGGTCTATGAACTGCCGAACCTTCAAGAGATTCGCAACTACCATCGTGAGCAACTCAAGCTGTTCTGGCCTGAATACTTGCGCATGCTGAATCCGGAGCATTACCGTCTGCACATCAGCGAAGAGATGTGGGAGACGAAAACAAAGCTGATGAAGACGTATTTGAAAAAATAAGAGAAAAACGTCTGATGTGTCGAGAGGATGCATCGGGCGTTTTTTATTTGTTTCCCAAAAATAACACAATAATGTGAAAACAAAGAAAATAAATTGTCTGAATTTACTTGCATCGTATATAATTACTCCATTCATCCTTTAGCTCTGCGCCAAGGTGATGTGGAAAATGCGTGTGAAAAGTATTGGGGAGGAAGAGAGATGCTAAATACTGTAGAGAAAGAAAACCTGAATCCATACGAGATTGTGCAGAAACAGATTGATGCTGCAGCGGCACTGTTGGGATTGCGAAGCGATGCTGTAGAAATTTTAAAGCGACCCAAACGAGTATTGGCTGTCAGTTTTCCTGTCAAGATGGACGATGGTAGCGTGCGTGTCTTTGAAGGCTACCGATCTCAGCATAATGATGCGGTAGGGCCGACCAAAGGAGGGATTCGCTTTCATCCGGATGTGACGATGGATGAAGTCAAGGCGCTCTCCATGTGGATGTCATTCAAATGTGGCGTGGTTGGTCTTCCTTATGGCGGTGGAAAAGGTGGCGTCATATGTGATCCCCACGAATTCAGCAAAAGTGAGCTGGAACGAGTCAGCCGCGGCTTCATGGAAGCTATCGCTGATATTGTCGGACCGGAGACAGACATACCTGCACCCGATGTGTATACGACCCCACAAATCATGGGGTGGATGATGGATACGTACAGTCGATTAAAAGGCACCTATTCTCCGGGAGTGATCACGGGAAAACCGCTGAGTGTCGGCGGTTCCAAAGGAAGAAACGAAGCGACTGCCCGCGGATGTGTCTTTACCATACTAGAGGCGCTTAAAGATTCTGGACGAAAGCCAGAACAAACAACCGTCGCGATTCAAGGATTCGGCAACGCGGGAAGAATTGCTGCCAGACTTTTGACAGAGCTGGGCTTCAAAATCGTGGCGGTCAGTGACTCACGTGGAGGTATTTATGATGCTGCTGGCTTGGACATCGAACAGGTAGGGCAGTTAAAAGACAACGCCACCATTTTGGAGTATGCAGGTGGTACGGTCATCTCCAATGAACAACTATTAGAGCTGGAAGTGGATATTCTGATCCCGGCCGCATTGGAAAATGTCATCACAGCAGCGAATGCCCACAGCATTCAGGCCAAGTGGATTGCAGAAGCAGCAAATGGACCTACTACACCGGATGCGGATGCCATTTTGCGGGAAAAAGGGATTACCGTGATCCCAGATATTCTCGCCAACGCAGGTGGCGTAACGGTTTCTTATTTTGAATGGGTGCAAAACCTGATGAATTACTACTGGTCCGAGGTTGAGGTAAACGAAAAGCTGCAAACGACAATGATTAACGCCTATCGTGCTGTGAAAGAACTCTCTGATCAATACAAGGTAGACTTGCGCACGGGAGCCTATATGATCTCGCTATTGCGAATTACGGAGGCGATGGAAGCGCGCGGCTGGATTTAAGGAAAGAGACCTCTTGCAACTTGCTTGCAAGGGGATCTTTTCGTTTTCCCCTGTGGGATTGGCAGGAAGTCTAGTATTTTTGTCGAATTTGTCGGATTATTGTGTTTCTACCTGTGTTCAAAGGATGGAAAGGGGGATCTTTATGCCAATCAAATTGCCCGACGAATTGCCTGCAACGGAAATACTCGCCCAAGAAAATATTTTTGTGATGAAGGATAGCCGTGCCTTCACACAGGACATACGACCGCTCAGGATCGTCATTCTCAACCTCATGCCCGTGAAGGAAACAACGGAAACACAGTTGCTCCGCCTCCTGGGGAATACACCGCTACAGGTGGAAATCGTGCTTTTGCACATGTCCAGTCATACGTCCAAAAATACGTCGGAAGAACATTTATCGATGTTTTATAAAACGTTTGAGGAGATCTGTGACCAGCGATTTGATGGCATGATCATCACCGGAGCACCAGTGGAACAGCTCGAGTTTACAGACGTCACGTATTGGCAGGAGCTGACAAAAATCCTCGATTGGAAAATGGAGAACGTCACTTCGACCCTGCATATTTGTTGGGGAGCACAAGCGGGTCTTTACCACCACTTTGGCGTTCCGAAGCATCCTTTGCCAGAAAAAATGTTCGGAATCTTCCCTCATACACTCAATAAGCAAAAGGTGAAGTTGTTCCGCGGATTTGATAACTACTTCTACATTCCGCATTCCAGGCATACCGAAAATCGCAGGGAAGACATCGAGCAAGTGCCTGAATTGGAGATATTGTCCGAGTCTGATGAATCAGGTGTTTACATCGTAGCGACGAGGGATGGTCGACAAATTTTTGTGACAGGACATTCCGAGTATGATCCGACCACCCTGCAAGATGAGTACCAGCGGGATGTGAACAAAGGCTTGGACATTGCTGTTCCGCGTAATTACTATCCAAAGGACGACCCAAATCGCGAGCCTATTGTCACTTGGCGCGCACATGCGAATTTGATGTTTTCCAACTGGTTAAACTATTACGTTTACCAAGAGACACCGTATGATTTGAACAACAACAAGCGATAGCAACGTAGAAACCATCCGAGGTGATTCGGATGGTTTTTGTTTGGCCCAGTTGACGTAATAAATGGCGACAGGTAGTGTGAGAATAATCGCGCAGGAATACTACCGGGAATTCAAGCAAGATGGGAGTTTTGTAAGATGAAAAAAATCATGAAGCAAGATCAGGACGTGACCAAGCAGCATAACAAGCAAATGATCCTCGACATTATCAAAAAGCAGAGACCGATATCGCGTGCAGAAATCGCCAAAATTACGCGGATGAGTGCCACCTCGATTGGCAGATTTGTAAATGAGCTGTGCGAAGAAGGACTGATTCGAGAGACAGAGCTAACCTCATCAGGTGTGGGCAGGAAGGCAATTATGCTCGATATCGAGCCGGGGGCCATTTATACAATCGGCGTGGACATGGCAAAAAAGCGCATCAGCTTTGGGATCATGGACTTTAGCGAAGCAATTATTGCACAGCACCGGATGGATCATAAAACACAGGATTCTACACCGGAAGAGACGGCTGAACTGATTTGTAACGAGATTGAAGGGATACTCAAACAGACAGGCATTCCGTTAGAAAAAGTGGTCGGGATCGGCATTGGGATGCCAGGGGTGATTAATTATGAGCGAGGGATTGTTCAGCTATCCACTACGCTGGACTGGAAAGACGTAGCGTTTGCCAGCCTGATTGAAAAAAGGCTGAAAATCAAAACTGTTATCGACAACGATTTGAAGGTGAAAATCCTCTCGGAGTACTTGTACGGATCGGCCAAAGGCTCGAACAAGACAGCCTTGATTGGCATTGGCACGGGTATCGGCTCTGCTTTAATTATCAATGGCGAAGTGTTTCGCGGAGGCTCCAATAGCGCAGGAGAGCTGGGGCATACGACGCTCGATCCGAATGGGAATCTGTGTGAATGCGGAAAGCGCGGATGCCTGCAAACATACATAGACGAAAATTCTTTGATCATGGAAGCGCGTCGGGTGAAGGATGTCAGTGATGTCCGTCAGGTGTTCGCGGCAGCGAGAAACGAAGAGCGCTGGGCGAAGGAAATCGTCTCCCGTACCGCGTTGTACCTCGGAATCACGATTAACAATATTGTATGCATGTACAATCCAGATACCGTGATTGTAAGTGGTGATTTGGTGGAGAATTATCGCGAAATCATTGATTTGGTCGAGGAGCATAGCGATCAAGTGATCTGGGAGCCATTCAAGGGGAAATTTCGCGTCATTCCTTCCGAATTGAAGGGGGAGGCAATCGTGATGGGGGCAGGAGCTTTGGCGATGCAGCACTTTGCTCCCTTGGCAGGGACATGGGCAGAAGAATCATGACTTTCTTTGCCATTTTGTATTCAACAAGTACGGCAGTTTAGCCGATATAGAAAATGGTGGAAAAGTAGAAAGGAAAAGGAGTGGGATGTGAGCATGAGAAACTGGCAAAAAGGTATGCTCGCTACGGCTGTTACCGTTGGGCTGATCTTTTCCAGTGTCGGCCAAGTACCGGCATTGGCAAATTCTGCGACGACAAGTACGCAGAAGAAGATTTCCAAGCTTGTGGTTGATACAAAGACAATAAAATTGAAAAAAGCGGGGACGCAGCAGTTGAACGTCCGCGTGCAATACACGGATAAAACAACAGAAGACGTCACACAGCAAGCAGAGTGGACTTCCTCTGACAGTGACATCGCACGCGTTGAAAAAGGCTTGGTAACCGCTGTTAGTTCCGGTAAAACAAGAGTGAAAGCAAGCTTCGGGGGCAAAAGTGTGAGTGTCCCTGTTGAGATCGATGTGATTTCCAAGCTCACTGCTGACCAGAAGAAACTGGTTCTCAACGTGGGAGGCACGAAGCAGGTAAACGCAACGGCAACCTTCTCAGACAAGTCTACCTCTGATGTAACCGCCAATGCAGAGTGGGAAAGCGATGATACGGAAATCGTAACGGTCACGAATGGTTTGGTTACAGCAGTAAGTTCGGGCACAGCGAAACTCAAAGTGAAGTACGGTGGAAAAAACGTATCCATTCCAGTAGAGGTGGATGTCGTCTCCAAGCTGGACAGCGATAAGAAAAAGCTGTATCTGCGTCCAGGCACTACCCAGTCGGTTACGCTGCTGGCTATCTTGTCTAGCAAAGAAAAGGTCGATGTAACAAGCAAAGCCAAGTGGACATCCGACGATGAAAAAGTCGCCACAGTTGAAAACGGAGTCGTGACAACTGTAGGTTCTGGCAAAGCGAGAATCAAAGCAACTTACGGTGGAAAGACAATCTCGATCCCTGTAGAGTCTGCTATTATCTCCAAGCTAGAATTTGACACGAAAAAGGCAGATCTCAAAGTCGGCGAATCAAAAGACTTGAAGGTATCTGCTGTCTATACCGACAAAACCAAGGTCGATGTCACAGTCGATGCAGACTGGATCTCCACGAACAGCTCCGTTGTGACTGTAGCGGATGGCAAGCTCACGGCTGTGAAAGCAGGTCGCGCAACGATTGCCGCTACGTATAATGGAAAAGTCGTAAAAATACAGGTAACCGTGAAGTAACTCAAGCTGGAGGAAAAGCCAGGGCGCGACTGCGTACCTGGCTTTTTTGCATACTCTCGCCTGTGGTAATCTGTAGCTAACGCTTTTGATTGGACGAAGACGGAGGGCACCATGGATATTCGACAGCTGCATTACTTTGTGGAAGTAGTCAAACATAAAAACTTTACGAAGGCCGCGCAATCCCTCCACGTCTCCCAGCCTTCTATCAGCAAAATGATCAAGGCATTGGAAGAAGAGCTAGAGGTAGTTCTGCTGGATCGGACGGAGCGGAAAATGGATCTGACAGACGCAGGGGAAATGGTCTACAGCTATGCGACCAAAGTGTTGCAGCTGATGGAAGGTATGTCATCATCGATTGCAGAATTGCGAAATGTCGAGCGTGGTCGGGTCAAACTGGGTATGATGCCGACCGTGGGTTCTTTTCTCTTGCCGAATGTGATTGCCTTGTTTAAAAAGCAGTATCCAGGCATCGATATCGAGATGAAGGAATACAGCGCCAAGCTGCTTGAAATCCAAATGGAGCAAGGAAGCATTGAGGTGGCATTAACCGTTCTTCCAACGGATCAGGAGAAATTTGTGGCGGTTCCCTTGCTCGCAGAGGACCTCGTCGCGATCGTTCATCGGGATCATTGGCTGGCGGGAGCCGATGAGGTGAGCTTGGAACAGCTTAAGGACGAGGCTTTCATTTTGTTTACCGAAGAATACGCGATGCACGATGTAGTGCGCCAAGCGTGCAAGCTGTCCGGCTTTGAACCGAAAGTCGCTTACATGAGCTCTTTATGGGATTTTGTCGGAGAGATGGTGGCTACTCAACTAGGGATATCACTCATTCCACGCTCCATCGTGAGACGCTTGAATAACGGGAATTTGCACACCGTCAACATTTCCTACCCAGTGATTGACTGGCAGTATGCTTTGATTTATCGAAAAGAAGGGTATTTATCGCATGCGACAAAGGCTTTCATATCGTTTGTAGAGAAAATGTACAGCCATAACCAAATGGAATAGAAATGATGATTTTTATGTATTGTACGAATGGAATCGAGACGGCTTAGAATGAAGGTAACTCGTTCAAAAGGTGACTTTTTGAACAACCTTTGTAGAGCAACTGGGGTGGTCTCGATGAAAAGATGGTTCTCCATCATTGCACAAGTTTTGCTATTGTTCGGTTTCACCTGGCTCGGGAAATGGGTGAGCTCGTTTTTTCACCTTCCTGTTCCCGGCAGTCTGATCGGACTCGCGCTTTTGTTCATTTGTCTATATACCGGCTTGATTCGTCTACAGTGGGTGGAAGCAGGGGCGACTCTGTTATTCTCGCAGATGATCCTGTTTTTCGTACCATCGCTGGTCGGGATGATGCAATATCCATGGTTATTAGGAATAAAAGGATTACTGGTCCTTGTGGTAGTCGTAAGCGGTTGTGCGCTTGTGATGATTTCGACAGGTGTTATTGCTGAGCGTATGTTCAATCGTGGAGAGGTGAAACAGCATGATCCTGTGGAAAACGTCTAGCGTGCTCCTGACACTCGTTTTCTTCTATGCAGCAAAAAGGTTCAACAAGAAAAGAGCGTCTCTGCTGTTTTCTCCGGCCATATTGGCGCCGATCGGTTTGATTCTGTTTTTGCTTTTCGCAGGCATTCCTTATCAGGTGTACAGTGAAGCGACCTCGCTCATTAGTGAAATGATGAGCGTAGTCACAGTGGCGTTTGCGATTCCGCTGTACCGAAATTGGTCGGTGTTAATGGCGCATCGCCGGATGATTTTGACGAGTCTTGCTACGGGTTCCCTCATCGCTATCATTGCAGGTGTCTCCACGACGATGTTAGTCGGATTGGGAAAAGAAGCGGCGCTTAGCGTCATTCCTCGCTCGATTACCTTGCCAATTGCGGTGAGCGTAACGGAGGCGATTGGCGGAATGCCTACGATGACGGCCGTTTTCGGGATGCTGACCAGCTTTGCAGGCGTTTTTTTGGCTCCTAAAATCATCAAGAGAATGAGGCTCCGTCATCCTGTGTCCATCGGCTTGATGTACGGAATGGGCGCACATGCGTTGGGGATGGTCAAAGCTTTTGAGCGTGGGGAAACAGAAGGAAGCAGTGCGACTTTGGCTGTGATCGCCGGAGCGATGATTACGGTGGTGTGGGCGTTTACCTTGCTGCCGGTGATCATGTCGTGGCTGGCTGTGTGAAGGAAGGGGCTGTTAGATAGCCCTTTTTTTATTTCACTCATGGATTTGGATTTTAAAAGGATAAAAATGGAAAGTGCAACGTGACCGCCCAAATGCTGGCGAAAGGTGTATGATAGAGGACAAATAAAAGCTCCATAACTCTTTCATCTTGGCAGGAGGCAACATGAGACCGCTATATATCGTCCTATTACTCTGTACCAGCTTCCTTTGGGGAGGAAATTTTGTTGTTGGTAAATTCCTTGTCGGGCACGCGTCTTCCTTGACGCTGACCAATTTGCGCTGGCTCATTGCTGTTGTTTGCTTGTTGCCGGTTGTTTGGATACGCGAAAAACGGATTTTCCCAACGCGAGAGGCACTTCTTCCTTTGATCGTGATGGGAGTGACCGGCGTAGCACTTTTTAATTTATTCATGTTCTGGGCACTTGAGCGGACAGACGCGACCAATGTTGGTCTATTGTCCACGCTGAATCCGGTTTCGATCGCGATTTTCTCCTTTTTGCTGGTGGGTGAAAAGATTCGACCGTTGCAGATTGTCGCGATGCTTGTCTCGTTTGCAGGCGTCCTTGTGGTGATGACAAAAGGAGACTTCGCGCACTTGTCCCAATTGCACTTTAACACGGGTGATTTGTGGATGCTCGCCGCTGTCGCCATGTGGGGGATTTACTCCGTATGCGGGCGTTGGGCGATGAAGACGGTCTCGCCGATGATGTCCACACTGTACTCGGGGATTTTCGGTGTCGCGCTGATGCTGCCCTTTAATGTCACCACATTTACGATTAGCAACACAGACTGGACGTTCTGGCTGTCGTTGTTCTACGTTGGTGTAATGGCGACTGTCGTCAGCATGGTGTTGTGGAATATTGGTGTACAAAAGGTTGGCGCAACCTCAGCAGGTATGTTCCTCAATTTCAATCCTATTTTTACGGCCATTCTCGCATTTCTTTTACTCGGGGAGCGTATGACCATCATCCAATTGCTCGGCAGTATGATCGTCATTGTCGGCTGCTATATGTTCTCACGCTTAAAGCACGTCTCGACCCCGACACCACATACAGTCAAGCAAGCACAAGGCTAAAAAGGAAATCCCTCGTCTGGTCAAACAGGCGGGGGATTTTTATTAGAAGGTACCGATCAACGGACTAGGCTAGTGAGAAGAAAAAGCACAGGGCTCGTAGACCTTGACAACGCCTACCCAGTCGGAACTACAAAAAGGAGACCACGCTTGTCGAACACTTCTCCCCTGAGAATCTTCCGCCCGTAGGGTGGCTTTGGCTCGACGGTCCCCTTTTTGTAATGGAGACGTCCAGTGAATCCCCCCTGCTGGCGTGTCAGAGTCGAAGAGAACTGTGCTTTTTCTTCTCCTCACTGTGTTCCGTGCTTATCTGATGGTTTTTCTTAGTCGATCACTTGGACATGGGCATTCGCATACAAATAAGAAGGACAGTGTGTGAAGGGGAGGTTGTATATGATCGTCATAGCGGGGAGACCAGCTAATCACGCCTCGTTGGCAGCGGAATGGGGATTAAATCCGGTACAGCGTGAAACGGTAGCGATTATGGCACGAAGTGATGAAGTATTTGAATATCCGACTCCTGAGCTCCTGCAATTTGAACTGAAAATGCGCGATCATCTGGTGAGGTCTGCCTTGGCACTGAACGAAAGCGGCCTGGCCTTTTCTACTTTTGAAGAATCTCGTGCCAATCCAGCTTACTGGATTCGAACAGACCAGGGCGGATTCCGCTTGCGACCGGGAGTGTCGCCATCCAGCGGGATTATCAATATTTTTCGTGAGGGCCAAAAATACGCTACAGAGTGCGCAACCGCGATGGTCGTTATTATTTATCATGCAGTCCTACAGTCCATTCGTTTACCCGATTTTGAGAGAATGTTTGCGGACATCTTACTATATGACTGGCGGTACGATCAGGATCTAGACTTGCAAACATTGCGGACAAATACCTTCTTGCCTGGTGATGTGATTTATTTTGCCAATCCTGATTACGATCGCGCGACACCTCAGTGGCAAGGAGAAAATGCAGTCGTGCTCGGCAATGGCTTGTATTACGGGCATGGTGCGGGGATCAAACGAGCGAGTGAGATGGTAGCATTTTTGAATGAACAACGAAGAGCGGGAGCAATGAGGTCTGCCTATCTGGTCAATCAGGCGACTCGGCCTGGTTTCGCCTACCTGTTTCCCTACGACAACGGTCGTTCCACCATGCGAGCTTCTGGACTTCCCATACAAGTGAGCAGTCGAATTTCAGCGCAGATCGGATCTTTGTCTTGGGAGTGGTAAAACGAACAAAAGCCTCCTGCCATAAAATGCGGCGAGAGGCTTTTTTCGCTCATTCGTGTGTGTTCAGGAGAATCGCTTCCAAGAAAACATAGACAAGTCGAGGGAAGATGCTCCCTCTACTAGCAGTTGGCTGGTCGCTTCCCCGATCGCACTGGCGAATTTAAAACCGTGCCCGGAAAAGCCTGCTGCAAATACAAGCTGTGGATGTTCAGGATGACGGTCAATGACGAAATGTTCATCAGGCGTCATGGTGTAAATGCATACCTTGCCTTGTCGCAATGGTCCGGCGGCACCAGGCATATACGCTTCCAAAAAGGAACGAACATCCCCTTCGTCCGACAAATAGGTGCCAAAGGTACGTTCCAGTTTATCAGGATCGATGGCTAGTCCTCCGTCATGGCGTCCGATTTTTACACCAATGCCATCAAAGCTGGGAAATCCGTAGAACATGGAGTCATGAAGGCGAAAGATGAAAGCGGGAAATCCATCCGCACTGTACTGGCTCTCATCTGCACCAAACCAGGCAACCGTTTTGCGTGTAGGGGTGAGCGGGATGGACAAGCCCAAGGAGTCAAGGAGAGAACCATTCCAAGCACCGGCGGATAGAAGGACTTTATCGCCGTGGTAGCTGGCAGATTCCGTATGCACGATGAACCCATTACCTGCTGGCTCCAACTGCATGACTGGCGTGTTCGTCAACAGCGTAGCTCCTGCGGCAAGGGCGAGCTCTCGATAGGCGCGGATGCCGTTTTCAGAATAAAGCACACCTGAAGTAGGCTCCAGGCAGCCGTAGTAATCAGCAGGCAGATTGATTCCTGGCCAGCGTTGCATGACCTCATTGGCACTAAGTACTTCCAAGGGAAGGGAGTACTGCTCAGCGCTCTCCCGAATTTCATTCAGGAAAGGACAATGCAAGGGTCCAGCGTTCAAAACACCTGTTTTGGCGAAGATCGGCATGCTGGATGCTTGTTCCAATTCTGACCACAACTGTTGCGCTCGCAACGCAAGCGGGACGTACTGTTTTCCTTCTCCATACGCATGGCGAATGATACGGGTATCCCCATGATGACTGCCCATCGTGTGTGGGGGATCAAAGGCATCGATCATGAGTGTATGCACACCCTGTTTCGCCAGATAGTAGCCAGCTGCCATTCCCATCGATCCTGCTCCAACAATAATGACATCGTAGTTTTGCATCAACCGTCCTCCATTCCGCTTTATTTTCATCTATCTTACAGGAGTTTTCTGAATTGTGGATTTAAATTTTTGTGTAAAGATCAATTTTTTTGTGCGCATTAAGGTTTATTCCATCAGTTGGGCGGGAAAAGGAGATTACGCTATCATCATTACGTTAAGAAAAGTGGTGTTTACGAAATGAAATGGACGATCGGAAAAAAACTGGGCGGTGCATTCGCATTTGTCCTGGTCATCATTATTTTTACGGGAATAACAAGTATTGTAAAGATGCAGGAAATGAACCAGAAGATGGTGGAAATGAATACAAGCTGGCGCCCGGGATTAGAAGACATTCTGAAGATCAACATGACGCTGGAAACCATTTACGGAGTTACTCAAACCATGCTCACAACAGAGAACATGGATGACAAGAACAAGTATGCAAAAACAGTGGATGATCAATTTGCCTATATTGACGGGTTATTAGCCAGCTATGAAAAAACGATTGTCGGTGAAGAAGACCGCCAAAATTATGAGGGATTGAAGCAGGCTCTGAAAAAATACGAAGAATTCAACCCTCAGTTCGTCGAAATCGGCAAAAGAGTGGATATCAGAAAGGCTGCTAGCGATGCAGACATGGCTGAGCTGGAGCTCATCAAGAAAAAAAGCAGTGAACTGTTTCTTGAACGCAAAAAATACTTGGATGCACTGATTACGTATAACAGCGAAGGAGCCCAACGCGTTGGCACGGAAAGCGCAGAAATGTACGAATCCGTAAAACGCGATATGCTCATCGTCATGGTTGTCTCTGTGATAGCAGGTATATCATTGGCTATCTGGCTGACCGTAAATATCCGTCAACCGATCGTGCGTTTGATGGAAGAGATGAAGAAAGTCGCTGATGGAGATTTGAGAGCAGAGCCATTGGTTGTCAAAACTCGTGACGAGATTTTGGATCTGACGAATTCGTTTAATGAAATGGCGACCAGTCTAACTTCTGTCATTCGTCAGGTAGGTGGGACCTCGGAGCAGGTAGCCGCATCGGCAGAGCAACTGACGGCAAGCGCAGATCAGACGAGCCGGGCAACCGAACAGATTGCTGTTACTGTTCAAGAAGTGGCAGCAGGAGTTGATCGTCAGGTAGCGAGTGTAGAGAATGGAGCGAAATCCATTGATGATATGTCACGAGGAATTCGTCAAATCGCAAGCAACGCAC
The DNA here is from genome assembly GCF_013332445.1 of Brevibacillus sp. HB1.1. Taxonomy (NCBI): domain Bacteria; kingdom Bacillati; phylum Bacillota; class Bacilli; order Caryophanales; family Paenibacillaceae; genus Brevibacillus; species Brevibacillus sp. HB1.1. Next base: position 379,245 of record NZ_JABMIV010000003.1, read on the forward strand.
AGCAAACCTCCAATATGGTGAGCGAAGTCGCCAACATGGCGGGAGAAGGGAACCAGTCCATTCAGGATGCTGTTAAACAAATGAATGCGATCCACGACTCCATGCATGAGCTCTCAGCCGTGGTAGACGGTCTGGGCAATCATTCTCAAGCAATCGGAGAAATCATCGAAGTCATTACAGGCATTGCGGATCAGACCAATCTGCTCGCCCTCAATGCAGCGATTGAAGCAGCACGCGCAGGAGAGCACGGCCGTGGATTTGCGGTTGTAGCAGATGAGGTACGGAAGCTGGCAGAGCAATCGGCACAGTCCGCCCAAAAAATCGCGCAGTTGATCAGTACGATTCAGACAGATACAAAAGTCGCCGTCGAATCGATGGAAACAGGCACCCGGGAAGTACAAGAAGGAATTCGCGTCGTTCATCGTGCGGGCGAAACGTTCGGTCATATTCAGAATTCGATTGGCACAGTAGCCGACCAGATTCACGACGTGTCTGCATCAGCCCAGGAAGTGTCTGCCCATTCCGAACAGGTCGTACAGGCGATGGAGCTGGTCAGCGAAGTTTCTGACTTGACTGCGGATGGCACGCAGAACGTTTCCGCTGCTACACAGCAGCAGCTCGCTTCCATGGAGGAAATCGCTTCGTCAGCGACAGCTCTTTCCAATATGGCAGAAGAGCTGCAACACATGATTCGCCGATTTAAGGTGTAGACATAATCGAATAAACGAACGCAAAAACGCCAGTCACTTTGGCGTTTTTGTTTTTTCTTCTTTCCTCTGCCATTTTTTTAGAAAAAGTTAATCTTTAGGAAATAGTTCATTAAGAACAGGTTTAGTAGGAGTTTATTTCTTCCGACTACGATAGATTCAGAGGGTTGATCCCCCATCGTAGACAAGGAGATGATCGTATGAAGAAAACGAAAAAGCACCTCTCACTACTTTTACTCGCGTCGATGCTTGGAACAGGGGGAGCGGTTCCTTTCAACGTTCTGAACATGGATACAGTAGCGAGAGCAGCCTCTCATGATAAGCAGGATGACAGAGAAGCTGTCGAGGTGACGAGCATCAAGTCTCTGAACTCAATTACACTCGAAATCACCTTTGCAGAGCCACTTAGCTCAACAGAAGTCGAACTAAACAACGCGCTAAAAAACTTCGAATTCGATAACGACCTGACCATTCGAAATGTTCCACAACGAAAAACAGGATTCGAATCTACCTACATCGTACCTACTACTCCGCAAGAGGAAGGCACAACGTATACCTTCACTTACAAAGGCGAGGAAATGGGCACCTTTGAGGCAAGCGATGAAAAAATTAACATGCGAGAAGCGCGTCAAGTGTCCAATGATACGATTGAGATCGAGTCTCGTCTAGGTGACCGCGTAACCGATTACGGAAATGTGATCGAAGCATATGCAGGCAAACGAGGCGGCCTTGATTTTGAATTGGATGAGGACAACCGTTACAGAGGGAGAGAATACCAAATCATCTCATCCTTGCGCGGTACACAAGTAACCTTGACACCACGAAACGGTGAGCCGATCGTTGCCACATACGTTCCGTTTACCCAAAATACAGATGGAGTTCAAGAACCGAAATTCCGCCTACCAGCGGGAGAAGAATTGGAGCCAGGTGTAACTTACACAGTCTCTTCGGATTGGGCTGATTTCCGTGACGCTACCTTCACAGCGAGAGATGTTGATCCACTTACCATCCAGTCTGTAAAAGCAAAGAATGAAACCACACTCGACGTAACACTGCGCCGCGATCCGCGCGAAGAGATTTTTCCACTCCGCCGCATCACATTGACAGCTCCAGATGGAACAGAACTGGTTGCCCAATATAAATTTACGACGCGCAATGGGACAACGGGAACGTTTGAAATTATGGATGGAAAAGAGCTGGAGTCGAATGTAACCTATCAGGTGGAGCCAGTAGGAGAATGGGCTACAGCGCGAAACGTGTCTGTTACAACGGATGCCCAACCAGATGAAAACGCAGAAGTACAGAGCATCAAGTCGCTCAATCCGATCACATTGGAAGTCACCTTGTCCGCTCCACTCGTGGCGGAAGATTTGGTATTGGCAAAAGCTCAGGAAAATTTCCAATTCGATAACGGTTTGACGATTCGCAATATCCCGCAGTTAAAGACAGGCACAATAGCTACTTACTATGTTCCAACGACGCCTCAAACTTCTAACATGACGTACACGTTGACATATAAGGACGAAATGGCTGGTACTTTTGAAACGAACAGTGACTTGATTGATATGGTTGAAGCACGTCAGGTAGCGTACGATACGATTGAGATTGAATCAAGCCTGCGCGCTGGCGTAACAGACTATGAAAATGTGATTGCGTCTTATGTCGGCAAGCGCAATGGTCTAGACTTTGTGTTAGATCAAAACAATCAATATCGGGGAAAGAACTATGAAATCATTCCATCGCTGAGAACGGCACAAGTGTACATCACGCCAGAAGGTGGCGAGCCAATCGTTGCGACGTACGTTCCATTTACACAAGCGACAGATGGTCGTCAGGAACCAAAATTTCGTTTGCCAGCAGGTGAGACACTGATTCCAGGCGTAGAGTATACCGTTACAACGGATTGGGCTGATATCAAAGATTCCAAGTTTACAGCGAAAGCGATCAACCCACTGACGATTCGCTCCGTAAATGAAGTAAACCCAACTACGCTGGAAGTAAGATTGAGCAATGATCCGCGGGATGAACTGTTTGCTTCCCGTCAAATCAAATTAACAGCACCGGATGGAACGGAGCTGGTTGCTCAATACAAAGTAACAACACGCAAAGGCTCTACCGGAATCTTCGAAATGATGAACGGCGGCAAGCTAGAACCAAATACCATGTATTCCGTTACGCCTGTAGGGCAATGGGCAGGTCTTACCTTCACGACAAAGTAACAACGAACAAAACCTCTAACAGGCAATCTAAGCTCGGTGTTTAACCGGGCTTAGACCTTTATCACAATGACGAACCGAGGAGGAATGTACCAGATGTATCGACTCATTCTCACTGCGATCCCATTCGGCATGCTGTTGACTGGCTGCATGGATGAACCGACAACAACAGCCCCGACAGTCACGACAGCACAGCAACAACAGCAGCAATCAACACAAACACCTACACCACCGCCGCCGCAACAGTCCCAAACAAGTAAAAAGCCGTCTCTGTCTAAAGAGGAAATAAAAGCATGGAACAATAAAATGCTTGCAGCCGCAGCTGAGGGCAAAACCGATGAAGTCAAGGCTAGCTTGGCAGCAGGGGCTGAGATAAACGCACAGGATGATCGTGGAAGAACAGCGGCGATGGCGGCTACACACGGCAACCATGTGGAAACCGTGAAGGTCCTCATTGAAGCAGGAGCTGACATCAACATTCAGGATGACCGGCAAGATAATCCGTTCTTGTATGCGGGAGCAGAAGGATACCTAGAAATCTTGAAGCTGGTTATCGATGCAATTCCAGATACGAAGATTTACAACCGCTTTGGAGGTACTCCTTTGATTCCAGCGGCAGAACATGGGTATGTAGAAGTAGCAAAGGAACTTCTTACCCGGACGGATGTAGACGTCAACCATGTGAACAATCCGGGATGGACAGCATTGATGGAAGCCATCGTATTGAATGATGGTGGAAAAAAACAACAAGAGATGGTTCAACTGTTAATCGACCACGGTGCTGATGTGAACATCCCGGATAGCGAAGGAAAAACGCCACTGTATCGTGCAAAAGAACGTGGCTATGACGAGATTGTACAAATCCTGCAAAAAGCTGGAGCACGCTAATTTGCGGAAGTAAGCATACATTCATACTTCGAGCGCGATGGAAATAATCCTCGACTAGAATAAGTCGTAGCAAGAGTGATTCTAGTCAAAGGAGGCTATGTTCATGACTAGCCATACGACCATCCAACCGAAGATTTTGTATTACGGAACTCCCGTCGTCCTGTTGACGACTGAAAATGAAGATGGAACAACGAATATCAGCCCCATTTCATCGTCATGGGCGTTGGGGAATTATGTTATTCTGGGACTCGGGTTTGGTTCGCATGGATTGGAAAATTTGCGTCAGCGGCCCGAGTGTGTTATCAATTTGCCAGATGCCTCCATGTGGCAGCAAGTGGAAGCGCTGGCTCCGCTAACAGGCCGCAATCCCGTACCCGCTTATAAAAAAGAACTGGGCTTCCGCTATGAAGCAGATAAGTTTCAGGCAGCCAAGCTGACTCCTGTTGACTCTGATATCGTTCGTCCAAAGCGAGTGGGAGAATGCCCGCTTCAACTCGAAGCAATTGTCCGCACAATCCGTTTTCCGGAATATGCCGACATGTTTGCGATTGTGGAGACAGAAGTACGTCACGTCCATGCAGACAAACAGATTGTCCAAAGTGCTCATCACGTGAACCCTCAAGCATGGAATCCGCTGATCTACAACTTCCGCCATTATTTTGGTCTGAGTGATCAGTTGGGAAAAACATATCGTTCGGAAACGTAGAACGTCAAAAACGCCAAGCATTTGGCGTTTTTTTATTTCTGTAGGAAAATATGGTATATTAGGTATTGCCTTATAAAGTTAGCTAACACCTAAAAGTCGAGGGGTGAAAAGATGCTTGTCTGGATGTTGCGAAAAGTAATGGCAGAAAGAGGAGTTTGGACGGGAGCCGCTTTAGCGAGGTTGTTGAAAGAAAAAGCAAATTACAGTCTGTCTCCAGCCTCCATCAGTGCTTTACTAACCAGTCAACCCAAACAAATGAAAGCCGAGACACTTGATGCACTCTGTACAGCTCTGGAGTGTACACCAAATGACTTGTGGGCATATACACCGCCTAATAGAGTGAAGGGAGCATAAGAAGATGGCAGTGAAACAGATTTTGCCTTTTGGAGACCCGATCTTGCGCAAAGTAGCCAAGCCAGTGGATGACCTGAATGCAAGAACATTCAAGCTACTGGATGAGATGGCTGAAACCTTATATGCCACGGACGGCCGTGCTGGCCTTGCCGCACCTCAAGTAGGAATTCTTCGCAGAGTGATTGTCATGGATTGTGGAGATGGATTAATGGAGCTCATTAATCCGGAAATCATAGAAAAAAGTGGCGAACAAATCGGAATGGAAGCTTGCTTATCTTTTCCGGGTTACTATGGCAACGTAAAGAGAGCCGACCATGTAAAGGTAAAGACGTTGAACAGACAAGGTGAGGAAATGATCCTTGCAGCAGATGGATTCCTTGCTGTTTGTATGCAGCATGAAATCGACCATTTAGACGGAATTTTATTTGTGGATCATGTTCAGGATAAATGGCTGTACCATGAAAAAACAAGACAAAAAATCGATTTGCTGGATGTGATCCGCTTAACAAAAAAGGCCTAACAAAAAGGCGTACCGTCTCCATTCGGGAAATATGAATAGTAGAAGGCCGTTTGTTCCGGATATCTTTTTACGTGAACCTAAATGGTATCATCTGAAGAGCGGCATTATTACGTGGAGGAACACACATGGAACAACTACTGATAGGTAGCTTTCTTTCTGCCATGGCTACTGGAGTGGGCGCCTTGCCTATCCTTTTTTTCAAGTCGGTATCCCATCGATGGCGGGATATATTGCTGGCGTTTACGGCTGGAATTATGGTGGCTGCCTCGACATTCAGTCTGATCCCACAGGCACTTCATAGCGCGCCATTTATTATCGTTTGTTTGGGAGTACTTACCGGAACATTGCTGCTTACGGTGTTGGAAAGCATTGTCCCACATATCGATCTGGAGCATACGAGAATCAACATTTCGATGGATTCGCAATCGCTGCTGATTTTGTCCGCGATTACCTTGCACAATATTCCGGAGGGCTTGTCCGTTGGCGTGAGTTATTCGAGTGAACAGTCGGGCTTGGGTGGCCTGATTTCTTTTGCAATCGGTCTGCAAAATGCACCAGAAGGCTTCCTGGTCGCTCTCTTCCTGATCAATCAAAGGGTTAGTCGTCTCAAGGCGTTTATTTTGGCTACGATGACCGGAGCAGTCGAAATCGTCTCTGGGATCTGTGGCTATTACCTGACCTCTGTGGTACAAGGGCTGGTGCCATATGGGCTTTCCTTTGCCGCAGGCGCGATGTTATTTATCGTTTACAAGGAGCTCATCCCCGAAAGCCATGGAGATGGTCATGCTCGTTCCGCGACTTTTTCGTTCATTCTAGGACTTTTGGTCATGATTGGACTAGTTCAGTCGTTTGGATGAGCGGTTTTTTTCAAAAAGCCTCACAAGTGAGAGCAAAAATTCCGAAACCATATATAGATAGATTTCGATTATGGAAGTAGGGAGTGTCACGATGGAAAAGTCTACCTTGATAGGTATAGTTTTAGGTATTATCGCAGTAGTGGTCGGAATGATCTTGAAGCATGCGAGTCCGATGGCATTACTGAATCCAGCAGCGTTTATGATCATCATCGTAGGTACAGTTGCTGCTATCTGTAACGCATTTCCTATGTCGGAAATCAAACGTATTCCTGCTCTTTTCAAGATAATTTTTAAAGAAGAAAAGCTCCCTGAAAAAAAAGAATTGATCGGTCAGTTTATGAACTGGGCTTCCATCGCTCGTCGCGAAGGATTGCTTGCACTGGAAAACACTTCTGATGAGATTGAAGATCCATTTCTGCGTAACGGCATGAAGATGATCATTGATGGTGGGGAACCGGATTTTGTTCGCGATGTTCTGAATGAAGAAATTCACGCCATTGAAGAGCGCCATCAGGCAGGGGCACTCGTCTTTAGCCAAGCGGGAAGCTACGCTCCGACTCTCGGGGTATTGGGTGCCGTTGTCGGTCTGATTGCCGCCTTGGGTAACTTGAGTGACATCGATGCATTGGGTATATCGATTGCGGCGGCGTTCGTAGCTACCTTGCTCGGTATTTTCACGGGTTACGTATTATGGCACCCGTTCGCAACCAAGCTCAAACGGAAATCAAAGGCAGAAATCGAAATCAAAAAAATCATGGTCGAAGGATTGCTTTCCATTCAAGCGGGTGTATCTCCGACTGCGATTGAACAAAAGCTGCTGGTATACATCCCATACCAAGAGCGTGCAGAAATGAAAGAAGAAATGAAGGAAGAGAAGAGGGAGGAAGGAGCTGCGGTAAATGGCTAAGCGACCAAAGAGACATGCTCATCATGAAGAGCATATGGACGAGTCTTGGCTAATTCCATACGCGGACTTGCTCACCCTTCTGCTCGCTTTGTTTATCGTGTTGTTCGCCTCTAGCGAGATGGATGCGAAGAAGTTCGACCAAATGGTTCGGTCCTTCAACGTTGCAATCAACGGCGGTGTGGGTGTCATGAACTACCCGAGTCCGGTGCCGCTAGACCCGGAACTTCAGCAGCAGACCTTGCACAAAGGCGCACAGGAAGCAGAAAAACAGAAGACAGAAGAAGAGAAGCGTCTGGAAGAAGCGGTCCGCAAAGAAACAGAGGACTTGAAAAAGCTGCAAACAAAGCTGGACGGATACATTCAGCAAAACAAGCTGCAGGACAAGCTCCAGACCAAGCTGACCGAAGAAGGACTGCTGATCACCATTTTGGACAATGCGCTGTTTGACTCCGGTAAAGCTGATCTGAAACCGGAAGCGAGAAAGCTTGCCTCTGAAATGGCAGCGATGCTGGTGCCTCACCCGAAAAAAGTGACCGTAACTGGTCATACGGACAATGTGCCGATTCGCCGTGCAGAGTTCCCATCCAACTGGGATCTCAGTGCCAAACGTTCGGTGAACTTCTTGAAGGTGCTTCTGGAAAACAAGAACCTAGACCCGACGAAGTTCAGCGCAACTGGCTTGGGAGAATACCATCCGGTAGCGCCGAATACAACGGCAGAAGGCAGAGCGAAAAACAGACGGGTAGAGGTAGCGATCCTGCGTGATCTGGCTTCTCCTCCGAAAAATAGTGTGAATCCGTAATAACAAAAAGGATAGCGCCCGAGGTGCTATCCTTTTTGTTTTTAGTGTCGGTTGTGGAGGGGAAGAAGCCCATTTCCAGTCTACGCTTCAGCCTACGCCCCGCAAGGGGTTAGACTGTCCGCTGAGAAATGAATGTCGGGAGCGCTTCAAAAGTAGAGTTTCGAAGATGTAATCTCAGAGGTTGAAGCTGAAAACCCCCGCCATTCATTTCTCAGCTAAGTAGGGCTCCAGAGGCGCTAGGACTGGAAATGTGCTTCTTCCCACGTGGCTATTGTCTTCATCTTGAAAGTAGCATTCATGTGGTCTTTTTCTTTTTTATAAAACGAAGGTGGAATCCAGAACAGCTCGCAGAGGAAACAGGAGAAAACAGCGAAGATCTTTGGACACACCTACCGAGGCGCAGTGAAAAAAAGAGAAACTGCCTTTAGCGTCCACCTCTGAGAAGCCTCCTGAACAGTCGACTTTGGACGCGGTTTCTCTTTTTTTCACGGAGCCGGGCCCCCAGCTTCCCCGCAGGTGTTCCAAGAATCTGAGCGTTTTCTCCTGTTTCCTCCCCACCACAGCAGCTAGTCAGAAGACGCCTCCCCTAACGCCAGCTTCAATTGCCCCATCCGCATTTCGCCCCACTCATACATCATTTCCACAATGGGCAACAAAGTCATCCCCAGCTCCGTCATAGAATACTCCACGCGCGGTGGAACCTCAGGGTATACTTCCCGGTGAACAATCCCGTCTTCGATTAACTCTTTTAACTGATTCGTCAGCATTTTATGTGTGATTTTTGGAAACAGCCGTTGCAGCTCGCTAAAGCGATGCGGGCCTTCTACCCCTAAATGCCACAGGATCACGACTTTCCATTTTCCGCTGAACATAGACAAGGTCAGCTCCTTGGAACAGGTGAAATCACCGTTTTTTATTTTTTCCAAGGTTTCTTTTCGCAAGTCGGACATAGTTTTCTCCTCACAATTCTATCTTCGGTGCACTGGCTTAAGCAAAAAAGTACATTTTTATGTTGCTCCACGATTGCATCCATAATAAGCCTTGTTGAAGCCATTCAATTATACCGCATTGCATTGAAATAGGAGTGTTTTCAAATGATTTATGGACATTTCAGGTTGCGAGTAGGTACAGGCAACCTGAAATGTCGTCCCTTCACATGGGCAAAAGAAAGCTATTTTTAAAACAAACGAATAAATTCCATTAACTGTAAGACATACTCTAAAAAAGGAGGAAGCAAGTATGGAAATTCGTACTGGATCTTTGAGTTTTCCTAGTATAAAAGGAATAGGGCCACGAAAAGCAGAGGTAGTTTTTAACTTTAACCAAACTGTAAGTCAGGCTGTTGCCGGATTAATAGGGACTAATTTTGGATTCTCACCTATTGAGATATGTACTGGTTTTACTTGTTTGCGTATAGGTGACCATCATCTAGGGAACGTAAATATTCGTCTGGATACACGGATAGATGATGACGTTGTTATCGTCGAAGGTACATTTGGTGTGCGCGATTGGAGCGATAATTGGGACGATCTATATGAGGGAAGCATACAATTTGTGTTACTGACGGAATTAGAAACGGGAGTTGTTCCTTCGAATCTTTCTATAACAGGAGTGGAACACAACCAAGCCATTCAATTTTTCCGCTCTCAGTTACATCTTGATCCTGCTACAGCACAACCCGACAACTCCATTGGCTTAGTTGCTGGGAAGAATACAGTTTTACGTGTTTATATAGATACACAGTCAGATCCAACACGTCCGGTGATTGGAAGGATTTCGGGTTTATTGGAAGTTCGTCTCCCAGGTAGTGGAAACTGGACTCCCATAAGTCCAATAAATGGACCTATTGTACCTAAAACAGACTCTTCCATCAACCGCCGAAATCCTGATGACACGTTGAATTTTTTGATTCCGGGTGCTCTCTGCGTAGGGAATGTTGATTATCGCATTCGGGTATTTGACGTGTTACAACCGAATCAACCGGGCTATTTTAGCGGGAGATTTCAAAACACACTAACGTTTACTGAGGTGTCGCCATTACGGGTAAGAGGGGTTGGTATTCGGTACACTGGTAAGCAACCTAACCTTGCTGCACCCAATGAAATTGCGTTAAGCAGTACGCTCAGTTATGTTCGGAAAGTATATCCATGCCGAGTCTTTATTACAGGCTTTGACATCATTGATTTCGATGGTGACCTAACAGAGAAATCTGGTGATGGGTGTGGTGACGGTTGGAATGACCTACTTGGGAAACTTAGTGAAATGAGGGGAGATACCGGGGATGTTTACTATGGGTTGTTACCTATAGGCGTTCCAACCACTCAATACATTGGGTGTGGGCGCAGTGGAGTAGGAGCTGGTTTTATTTACAATGGTGAAATTGCTGCTCACGAAATAGGCCACGCTTTTGGAAGAATGCACTCTCCCTGCGGCAAGCCCCTGAATATTGATCCAAATTATCCAGTATATGATGCACTTCCTTCAGGGAGCATCGGTGAAATTGGCATTGATGAACTGGGGAATGTACAAGATCCGGCATACACATTTGATTTCATGGGCTATTGCGACCCACGTTGGGTGTCACCCTATACGTATAAGGCATTGCAACAAAAGTTTCCGCCCATTTCTCATACCGAAAATAGACTGGATCTGCCAGAAAAAAAGGGTGCATCGAGTGAACATTTATTTTTAAAGTTTCATGTTTACCGCGGAGGAAAAGTAGAAGTTTTTCCGAGCTTCCACTATCTGTCCCAACCCGCGATTGAATCGGGAGAATGGACTCCATACGCAATTGAGCTACGCGACTGTCATAACAAAGTCTTGCATGCAAAAAGAATATATTTGACGGATCCACACAAGGATCTTGACAGTGCCCGATTGGATTTTTACGTGCCTGTCCCATTTCACCGACATACAGTGCAGATTGTATTTACATGTGGTGCAAGTGGAAGTTGTGAGCAGAAAGAATTGCTCGTAGTGAACGTTCCAAGTGATCCACCTAAAGTACATATTCTTTCGCCACAAGGGGGGAAACAACTTTCCGGAAAAGTACGTGTAGCTTGGAAAACGGAAGCCGGTAACAAAGCAGCTTCTTACCTGCTCCGTTACAGTAACGACGGGGGAAGGAGCTGGAGGGCTGTGGCACCTTCGATGGAAGTAACCGAATACGAAGTGGATCTTGATCGTTTACCTAGCGGAGGTTCTTGCCAGTTTCAGGTACTGGCTACTGAAGGCATTCGAACGGGTATGGCAGTAAGCGAACCATGCAAGGTATATATTAACAATCCAGTTCCTGGAGCGATCGTTTGGCTTGGTCAAGTGATCCACTTCATGGGGGATGCGTTCTCACCTGATATTGGATCCGTACACCCCTCCAAACTTCATTGGTACTCCGATATTGGTGGACTGCTTGGAGTAGGACAAGAGATTTATGTTAGATCATTACAACCAGGATCACACACGATTTCTTTAAAGGTTCTAGATAGGGATAACCAAGAGTGTGCTGCTTCAATCCATATCGTAGTGAAAAATCCAATTATATATGAGCGGTAAGAGGTGTTTTATATTATGGAAATGAAAACAGATTTCATTAGCTTTGGTAGTTATTCTGGTGATGGTCCACGAACTGCTTCAAAACATATCGTATTTGGCAGTAACGTTTTGAAAGCAACTGCTATATTAACCGGTACTGATTTTGGATTTTCTCCAAAAAAAGATCGGCATCTGGGAATGGTTAACATCAAGGTTGATGCGACCACACCTGATAATTCTAATATAGTAACAGTGACGGCAACACTAGGAGTTCGCGACTGGTCTGACTCATGGGATGACAAGTACGAGGGCAATATCTATTTTGCAGTTATTGCAGAACTTGTTTAGCCTGGCCTAGTGACAATCAGGCATGACCTTCTTGACACAGTAAAATGAATCAGTGATAATAGGATTATATCTTAGTAAACAACTCGGAATACTAAAAATAAAAGAGGTGAGTTCTTTGGAACGGATTTTGCAAATACCTAGCGAAACGATTTCGTTGACGGCTACCCTGCATGAACCTACATGCACCACAGGCAAGACCAGAGTGAAATACCCGTTGGTTGTCATTTGCCATGGCTTTATCGGCAGTCGGATTGGAGTGAACCGCTTGTTTGTAAAAGCTGCCAGAGAACTGGCTTCACACGGTTTTGGCGTATTGCGTTTCGATTACGGAGGCTGCGGGGAAAGTGACGGCGTTTATGGTGCAGGTGGTTTGGATGTCCTGCTTGCGCAAACACGTGATGTCCTCGACCATGTTTTCACGCTGGAACAAGTAGATCAGGAGCGCGTGTGCCTGTTAGGGCATAGTTTGGGTGGTGCGGTCAGTGTACTGACAGCGAGCCAGGATAAACGCATACACTCGCTCATCCTATGGGCACCGGTAGCACGACCTTTCGATGATATCGTTCGGATCGTGGGGGAGAAGGAATACAAGGAAGCACTTTCGTATGGCAAAACGGATCATTTGGGCTACGGATTGGAGAAGCGTTTTTTCCAGTCGCTGGGCACGGCTCTTCCGCTGCGTCAAGCCAAGCAGTTTGAGGGAGATGTGTTAATCCTGCACGGTAATCGGGATGACGTCATTGCGGTGGATGCCATGTTCCACTATGAGCGAGAGCTACACCTGCGGAGACGGGGGAGCTGCGAAACAGAAGTAGTAGTCGGCGGAGACCATACCTTTTCCTCGACAGACAGCTACAAACGCTTGATTGCGAGTACGAAGGGCTGGCTGGTAAGATTGCAGGAGAAGGAGACGGTTGCCGTATAAGAAAAAGGGATGACCCAGATGACGGGCTATCCCTTTTTGGCGATATTGTCTTTGATTTCGTTCAGCAGCCCACGGCAACCCGCATTCACCAGGTCATATACATAGGTGAATCGTCCTGTATAATAAGGGTCCTCCACATTTTGTTCCTGGGCAGAATCGGCAAAGTCGAGCAGGCGGTACACCTTTTTCCCTGACGGCGCCATCTGCTTGAGTGCGGACAAATTTTCCTCATCCATGCAGACGATATAGTCGTACGCCGAGAAGTCCTGTGTGATAATTTGGCGAGCACGCAGTGTATCATGCGCAATCCCATTCTCGGTCAACACCTTTTGTGTACCTTTGTGTGGAGGTTCACCAGCGTGCCAACCACCGATCCCCGCTGAATCGATGGAGATTTCCCCTGCCAATCCCTCCGCCTCTACGAGATGTCGAAATACGGCTTCGGCCATGGGCGAGCGACAAATATTGCCCAGACAAACAAACAACACTTTCGTCATACGTACGTTCCTCTCTTCCCTTGTATCATGCTTCTCTTTGTAGAATACCATAAGGTGGTCCTTTGCCGAAGTGTCGCACATTCATTGCCAAACGCGGCGTTTTTTGATATGATAAGGACAGTTACCCCAAGAAAAGAACTGCATATGTACTGAGTTTTCTAGGGTTCCGCGGTCAGTCATCTGGCCGGTCAGGACCGAGAGAAAACCCACGACCACGGTCGTGTACACGGAGGGATAAAAGCCCGGGAGGAATATCTGTGATGGTATTCACCCGAGGCTTTTTTTGCATTCGGAAAAAGCCTGAGCCATCTTGGATGAGTATGTATTTTGGGGAACGATAAAAACGGATACGTCCGTTACCATGAGCGTAAAAGAAAGAGGAGGGAGCCAGAGCATGGGGAAATATTGGTTGATGGTTGTCGTCGCAGCAGTATTTGAAGTCATGTGGGTAGCGGGCTTGAAGCACGCTGATAGCTTTTGGTCGTGGGCATTGACCGTCTTAGCGATTATTATCAGCTTTGGTGTTTTGATCTATTCAGGGAAAAAGCTGCCAACGAGTACGGTTTATGCGATCTTCGTCGGTTTGGGTACGGCCGGTACGGTTATTAGCGAAATGGTCCTGTTTGGAGAACCGTTCAGCTGGACAAAAGTAGGCTTGATCGCGCTTCTTCTGGGGGGAATCCTTGGTTTGAAGCTGGTTACACCGGATCATGAAGAAAAGCCGCGAAAGGAAGGTGAAGTGGCATGACATGGGTAGCCTTAATTTTTGCAGGGTTGTTTGAGGTCGTCGGCGTGATGGGGATTACACAGGTCAACACGAAGCCTTCTTTCCGTTCTTTTACGGTACTAATCGGCGGTTTTTCGATTAGCTTTCTTCTTCTGTCTCTTGCGATGAGAGAAATTCCTATGGGAACGGCCTATGCGGTTTGGACAGGGATTGGTACGGTAGGTAGCGCTCTTGTCGGGATGATGTTTTATGGAGAAGCAAAAGACAAGCTGCGGATCTTGTGCATCGCCGTGGTGATTATAGCAGTAGCAGGATTGAAATTAGTAGCATAAGGTAGCGGTAACAAGGAAAGGCAGATACTCCACTTCGGATGTCTGTCTTTTCTTTGTGTATATGTTCCATTTCTCATAAGAAACACTCCTTACGAATAGGGAATAGTAAAGGAAATCGTCTCGTTCAAGGAGGGAATGGCAACACCATGGGCTCTTTTTGGGCAACGCTAAAAAAGGGAAATATGTCCTCGGCGACAGCGGCTTTGGGGAACACGGGGCTTGCTATCGCAAAAGGCTTTGCGGCTGTCTATAGTGGGAGTGGAGCCATGTTTGCGTCGGCGATGCATTCGGTAGCCGATGCGGTCAACCAGTTCTTCGTTTTCTTTGGCAGCGTACTCGCAGAGAAAAAACCGACACCGAGGTTCCCTACAGGCTTTGGTCGTGTCATTAACATTTTCTGTATGGTCGCGGTGATCGTCGTAACCATCATGGCCTACGAAACCATTATCAAAGGCTTCCATCTCATTTCCGAGCCAGCAGAATCCAGTCATTTTTGGTTGAATTTCATCATTTTGTCTCTGGCAGTCATCGTGGATGGATATGTGCTGGTAAAAGTGATGTTTGAAATCGTTCATGAAGCTAGGGTGGAAGCGAAAGGCTTTGCTGTCATCCCGGCAGCCTTTCGGAATGTAGGACGTGCGGCTCCACCGACACGACTTGTCTTTTACGAAGACATCGTGGCAACCCTCGGTGCGTTATTGGCGCTGATTGCCGTTATCGTCACTACATTTACTTCCTTTGCCTTGCTGGACGGGATTGCCACCATTCTGATTGGGATTCTCATGGTGGGTGTGGCATTCAAGGTAGGGTACGACAACATGGTCGGTTTGATTGGTATTGCAGCTCCCAAAGAAATCGAGGATCGGGTAGCCAAAGTCATTTTTGCTGACCCGGATGTGACGGACATCAACCGGATGCGGATTGTACAGGAAGGGCGTTTTTACCATGTGGAGTGCTATGTAGAGTTGCGGACAGGACTGAGTCTTGCTGTGGCAGACGATATTAAATACCGCATTCGTGACAGCTTGCTCACCGACCCGGATATTAGCGATGTGACGATGGGAATTTTGGAGGACAACGGCGTGGACGACTGGAAGCCACTCATGGGCCAGGAGACCACGTAGACGAACGAGAACGACGAAACTCACCTGCGAAATAAAAAAGCCCCGCACCAGCCAAGTAAGCAGGTGTGGGGCTTTGGTTTGTACGGAGGTGTGATGATTAGGAGACGGTCAACAGTTCTTGTTGCTCCGATTCATCTTTTTCCAAACGCGTAATCAGGACGCGTGTGACACGGTGATGATCCATCTGCTTGACGGTGAACAGGTGGTTTTCCCATTCTACTATCGCGCCAACAGCGATGTCTTCTTCGAGCTGGCTGTACAACCAACCGCCGATTGTGTCTACATCTTCGGATTCGAGTTCGAACGGAAGATGGTCATTCAGGTCAGCCAACACGAGCATACCGGATACGGAGAGGCCATTGTCCAGCTTCTCAATCTCTGGTCTTTCCTCGTCAAACTCGTCTTGGATATCCCCAACGATTTCTTCCAGAATATCCTCCATCGTCACGAGACCGGCTGTTCCGCCGTATTCGTCGATGACAATCGCGAGCTGTGAACGGTTTTTCTGCATCAGGCGCAATACCGTGCTGATTTCCATGGTTTCCGGTACGGTCAGGACAGGGCGGAGCAACGAATCCAGCTCCACGCTTCCGTCTTGTAACGCAGAAAGGTAGAAGTCTGTCGCATGGACAAAACCGATGATGTTGTCCTTGTCTTCAGCTGCAACTGGAAAACGCGTGTGGCGTTGCGAGCGGATAATCTCCAGGTTTTCTTCAAAGGTATTCGTCGTATATAAGCAAACCATATCAATGCGCGGGATCATCGTTTCCCGAGCAACGGTTTCGGAGAAGTCAAAAACTTGTTCCACAAGAGCCAATTCGGTTTGGTCGATATGGCCACTTTGGTGACTTTGGTTGACCAACAGGCGAATTTCTTCTTCGGTATGTGCCGCTTCATGTTCCGAGATGGCTTCGAGTCCGAGTCGTCTCATGAGAGCGTTGGCTGTTCCGTTCAAGAACCAGATAGCCGGGTAAAGCAATTTATAGAAAAACATCAATGGCGCGGCAACCCACAACGAGGTCATTTCTGCTTTTTGAATGGCCAATGATTTCGGAGCCAACTCACCCAAGACAATGTGGAGGAACGTAATAATCGCAAAGGCTACACCAAAAGAAATCGCGGAGATTGCATATTCAGGCAATCCTGAAGATCCAAGCAAAGGCTCCACAATCATATGGGCAATGGCCGGTTCCCCGACCCAACCCAGTCCCAACGAGGCGAGAGTAATCCCGACCTGGCAGGCAGATAGGTAGGCGTCTAGCTTATGCGTTACTTTTTGGGCATAGACTGCACGTCTGTTACCCTCATTCACCATCTGTGTCAGGCGCGTTTGCCGCACCTTCACGAGTGAGAACTCTGCGGCTACGAAAAAGCCGTTAAGAAAAACAAGAAATATAACAAGCAGTAGGTTGAGCACTATCGGGACGGTGTCCAAGTAAAAAGTCATCCTCTCTGGAATTTTATGAAAGTACTATTTTCTATTTTACTCTGATTGGGTGGAACGCACAAAAGCGATATACCACCGTAGGGGGCGTTTTACGCCCTTTGGGTCGGGAAGAGCGACCCTCAGATAACCGTAGCGCACGTTTTTGCGCTCGGAGAAGGCCGCAGATAGGCATCCATTTCTGTCAAGCAACGCAAAGTGCAAGCGGTTACCTGTGCAGAATTTGTTGGGCGTAGACGAAAAACGCTGATAGTACAGCAGCTAGGCCGAGATAGGCAACTAACACTTTCCACTTCGTAGAGGCAGGTGCATCGTAATACGTAGTGAGCTGGTGCATTTGCTCATCCAGTTCGGCTAATCTCTCTTGCGCCGCACGTTCCCCATCCCGAAGCGCATCCGATGGGATCGGTCGGTTCGGGTCCGAATCGTAAAACAAAACAGGCTCTCGTTCCCACAGTCTGAACAGTTCCCATTTTCTGTTCACATACACTTTATCGAGTCGCTTGAAGTCACGCTGAAGGCGTTGTTTGTCCTGCAAAAACGGAACATAAAATTTCTTCAAATCCTCCTGATTGATTGCATTTACCTCGGCATTCATTTGCGTGCGGATATCCCATGTCGATTCCAACGCGGGCCATTTGGCTATGCTTTGCTGGAAGTCTGCAATTCTTTCGCGCTCATATTGCAGGAGCTTTTGTTGATAGCCGCCACGTAGGCGGTTGTACCACGTGATCAAGCCGATGATGAAAATAAACACGGTAATCGGTCCTGGGTTGGCGAACAGCATAACGCCCAGACCGACTAACCCGATAAACCAAATTTTCGTCGACAATACCGAAACGATGCGGCCCCCATCTAGCGGGGAGATGGGCAGTAGGTTAAATAAATTAAGCATGGCACCCAAGTAGATAACCAACCCCCAGAAAGGGTCCTGCGTATACCAATACAACGGAAGGGCAGGCAAGAAAGCAATCATTCCTGCCAAGGGTCCGCCGTAGGCTAAGTATGCCTCGGTTTTTGCATCACGCGGCATGTCTTTCATGGCGATGAAGGCTCCGGCAAAAGGAATAAAGACAGCGGGTGAGGTCGCGATTCCTTTTCGTTTGGCGGCAATCACATGCCCCATTTCGTGGACGAAGATCAGATAGACGAGAGCCACGGCGAATTTCCATCCGTAAAAAACGGCATACGCCCACAAAGTAATCCCCATGGATATAATGGTGGTCCCGAATTTTGAAAACTTCAGTATGCTAAGTATCCATTTTAAATTGGCAAGTAAGAAAGCACCGATCGCCAAAAGGACTGAACGGCTTTTTTTCATCGTTTTTCCTCCCAGAAGATATAGGCAGATATTCCTTCTTACGAATCAAGCCAAAAGAAGTTTCTGTCTAGTGCTAATCCAGACGAGTGTTGGTGAAGTGAAAGCCGTACTCGCCATAGAGCGGATTGTAGCTCAGATGTCCCCCGTCGAAATACCAGAAATCCGTTGGACGAATGACAAATCGCAACCCCTCTACTTCAAATACAGCATCATCGGTGAGGACCTCATCTTTTTCAATCGCATAAAACATACCACCGGTTCCGGGGCCGCTTGTTCGTACATACAATCGAAGTGTATCCCCCGGTACAAAGCCGGCATAACGTTGATAGGCAAGGGAAAACGCTGGCTCTATCGCAAGTGTGATACTCATGGACTAGCTCCTTTCTGCTACTTGTCTTCCATTGTAACACAAGTCAGAGTAGTGTCCCGAAGCTCCAGGTCAAGCGCAATCCAAAAACACCCGTCCGGTCAGAAGTGCTTCTGCCGAACGGGCTGCATGAAAAAGCTGGCATTAGTCCTTGCCTTTGCTCACATCAAAGGTCGGGTGCATAAAACGTGCTCCATCTTGTTCTTCTTGATCCTCAAGAAGCTCACGATTTTCTATCGAGTTCCAGCCAATGTCGTTGGTCGGATGTACCCACTGGTCCCCTGCCATGATGGAGGGATCGGTTTCCGTGCTCCAGTTGTGTAAGGGAGATTCCTGGGACTCGTACAAGCTGTCACCGATGACGACTCCGAACTCATTGACGAATGGCTTTTGAATCGTACGGGACGAGTTTTTGAAGTCAGGAGCACTGATTTGGTGCGGCAGCGTCCCATCGAGGGAAATATCCTTCGTCTTGTCGTTCTTTTGCTTATCGTTATCCATCATCTGGACCTCCTTTTTTCCCATAGCATGCATCAGTCACTAACCCCTTATTCGGTTTCCGAGGGGAGATCGCGCTCAGCCCAAATGAGACCCAGCTGCATATGCTAAATAAAGGGGGAAGATCTGATGGTAACGAGTGCGATCATTCCCGTGAGAGATGCAGCTCATCAGCTACTGTATACCTTGTTTAGCCTGAACTGATGGTCTGATTCAAGGTCTGGGAATGTCTGAAGAGGAATATTGGGTTTCATCCGAGCGTACTTTTCCAGACATTACATCATCGTAAGGGGTATAGTTAGGCGGATTTGGAAGTCTTTTCTCCTTGATTGATCGGAAAACAATTCGGGCAATCAGGGCAACAAAAGTAAATATAATCAGAACTACTATCACTTGTGTCATGGTACAATCCACCACCTATGAGTTTTTAGTCTTACGACACGCGCAGCGTTTCTCTCAGCCGATTGTTTTTGCAATCGGCTTTTTGTATACAGTAACGCAGCCAGCCAGTGAGTGGCAAACCTTCATCTTCGTCTGTCACAATATTATGCAAACAAACGCCCGAATCCTCAATTTGTAGGCTTATAGGACGCGATTAATTTGATGATTCTCTCCTGCTGTATAATTTCTTCGCGTAGCTCTCCAATGAACTGTTTCCGCTTTTCCAAATTGATTTAGTTTCATTCTCATGAGAATACACTCACCCTAGACTCACCAAACTTTAGAAAGAATAAAAATCGCCGAGCATAATGGCTGCTCGGCGGTTTTTTTGTTAGCGGTTTTCTTTTAGCCTTTCTTGTGGTTCACTATTAATGGAGCCGTCAGAGCGGACAGCCTCGGATTGGGCTTTGGGTCCTCGGATTTCAGCAGTTTTTCCAAAATCTTTTTCTTTGTTGCGAACCATGTGATGTCCTCCTCTTTGTGAAAGATGAAGATAGTATGACCCGGATGGGGCCAGAGAATGAGGACAGAATGAGGATAGGGAAAGGGTGGCAATTTCAATGGCGAAAAAACAACGAAAACCACAGCGTCAAGCAGAGACAACAACTACGATAGACGCGAAAAGTGGATTGAACAGTTTGAAGGATATGCTGAATGCAGATGCGCTCGGAGCACTCAAGCAGCTTGAAAAAGACATGAAGACAGAAGGCGAGCGCAAAGCGATGGAAGCAGCCGAACAAAAGCGCCGGGAGCAGGAAGAACGCGAGCGCAACAAGGGCTTTGCTGAGCTTTTGGACGATTACGAGAAAAAAAGCGGAGGCAAGTACAGCTAATGCGAGATGGACGGCAAACGGACCGACCGGATACTT
The DNA here is from genome assembly GCF_013332445.1 of Brevibacillus sp. HB1.1. NCBI lineage: Bacteria > Bacillati > Bacillota > Bacilli > Caryophanales > Paenibacillaceae > Brevibacillus > Brevibacillus sp. HB1.1. Next base: position 399,626 of record NZ_JABMIV010000003.1, read on the forward strand.
CCAAAAACGGTTTGATGAAAAAGCGTCAACAAGATATCAAGGACGAGTCCATCAAGGAACGGGGCCGAATGGTCCTCGGTCGATTGGGCAAAAAGGACCCGAAGAAGTGATTTTTTCCCTCTCATCCCCATATAGCTAGGAGTGAGGGGAGGGAGGTCATGGGGACAATCCTGCTCCTGTTTAGCCTCTTGTGCGTGGCGGTGGGTACCTGGAAGTTAATCGGGATCTACAAGGCAGAAAAGGCTGACAGCAAGCCGCTCTGGTGGACAGTCGCGAGCGTGGGGATTGCGCTTTTTTTTCTTTTGAAGCTGGTAACAGATACGTTGCCAACATAAACAAGCACCTGTAGCCAGAGAGCTTACAGGTGCTTGTTTTTTCCTTATTCGTAACGCAGTGCTTCGATTGGATCGAGCTTGGCTGCCTTATTGGCCGGATAAAGGCCGAAGAATATACCGATGGCACTGGAGAAGCCGAATGCGATAAACACGCTGTTCCAGGACATAAGCGGCGGCAACTGTGCAAAATAGGCGATGATCGAAGCAATACCAAGGCCAAACAACACCCCGATCAATCCACCGATCAAGCAAACGATGACCGATTCAATCAAAAATTGAATCAAAATATCTCGTCGGCGTGCCCCTAATGCTTTGCGAATCCCGATTTCGCGAGTACGCTCTGTCACGGATACGAGCATGATGTTCATAACGCCGACGCCACCAACCACGAGGGAGATTCCTGCGATGATACTGAAGATCAGCGTCAAGGTGCCCGTCATTTGATTAAACTGATCCATGGATTCTTGCATGCTGCGAACTCTGTAATGGTCTTCCTTTTGATGCTTGCGGCTCAAGTACTGTTTGACCTGCTGCATGGCTGGTTCGACAGAGGCTTTGTCGATCGCTTTTCCCATGATCATTTGGACAGAAGGCTCTTCCTGCAGGCTCATTTCGTAACGGATGGGAATAATCGCGCCATAGCTCGTTGCCATATCGAACTTGAACTTCTCTTCCGTGTACGTTCCAATTACGACGAGAGATTGATTCCCCCAGCGAACACGCTGACCAATCGGGCTCATTTGACCGAACAGCTTTTGGGCAAGAGCCTCCTCTAGGACGATGACGGCGCGTTGCTCTTTGTCATCGACCTCGGTGAAAAGTCGCCCTTTTGCCACCTTCAATGTTGATTGCATCGAAAAATAATCAGCAGTGGAGGCAGTGAGGTTGACGCGCTCTTCTTTTTTCGGACCCTTCAAATCAATCGTACTGGAGTTGGAAGGCACGATGTATTCGATGGCGGGACTAATCCTGCCGAGCACCTCGGTATCTTCTACGGTCATATCTTCTGAGGCTATCTCTTCTTTTGTCTCCCAATTGATGAAGACGTTAAACGTGTTCTGCCCGAACTTTTCCATCTCTTCGTTGATGGCTCTCTGTCCACCTTCACCGAGTGCCGTGACGACAATGACGGAGGTAATCCCGATGATGATCCCGAGCATGGTCAAGATCGAGCGCATTTTATTCGCCCAGATACCCTCCACGGCGGTGTTAAAGCTTTCCATAAAATTCATGTGACAATCACCTCGTCAGACGGCTTGGAGAATATCCGCTCCGTAACCTTTTCATCGCGAATGATCACGCCATCCTTGAAAGTCACAATCCGCTCAGCGTGCTGGGCGATATCCAATTCGTGGGTAACGAGAATGATCGTAACGCCCTGCGCATGCAGTTCCTGAAACATGGCCATGATTTCGACCCCGGAGCGGCTGTCCAGATTTCCCGTCGGTTCGTCTGCCAGCAGGATGGCTGGTTTATTGACTAGTGCTCTGGCAATCGCTACACGCTGTTTTTGACCACCGGATAGCTGGGTTGGTTTATGGTCCATGCGTTCAGCCAACCCCACCCGTTTGAGTGCTTCTGTAGCCCGTTTGCGCCGTTCTGAGCGGCTGACATTCGCGTACATCATCGGCAGCTCTACATTGTGCAAAGAGCTAGAGCGGGCGAGTAGATTAAACGATTGGAACACAAAGCCGATCTTTTGGTTGCGAACAACGGCGAGCTCCGTATCCTTCAGACTGCTAACCTCAATGCCGTCTAGCATGTACGAACCCGAATCTGGACGATCCAGGCAGCCCAGCATGTTCATAAACGTCGATTTCCCTGATCCTGATGGCCCCATGATGGCAACGAATTCGCCTTGTTCCACCAGCAGGGAGACACCTTTTAAGATGGGCAGTACGGTATCACCCGTCTTGTATGCTTTCGTCAAGCCTTCTACATGAAGCATCGTCGGCTGACCTCCTTCTTTACGTGTTACATACCCATTGGTGCGTCGCCACCACTCATTGGCATGATAGGAGCTCCTTCAGTCAGGGATTCGACAGGGCCTAAAATCACTTGCTCATCACCGTTAAGTCCAGACTTGACGTGAGTGAACAACTCATTTTCCATACCGGTTTCGACCTTTTGCTTTTTCGCAACACCATTAGCAGATACCCAGACAAAGGTACTGCCGTCAGCATCTTGCTGTATAGCTTCGATTGGCACTTGCATGGCATTATCGATTTTTTCCACGGAGATGTTGATGTCTACATGGAAGCCCGGCTTCAAAGCAGATAGATCTCCAGATGGCTTAAGGGTGACTTTGACGCGTGTTTTTTCACCTTGCCCCGACTTGGTGGCAGTAGTGGTCGCGGTTGGAGAGATGCGAGCTACTTCCGCATTCAGCTTTTTCTTTCCGAGTGTCACGCCTTCAATCGTGGCAGATTGACCGATTTTGAGCTTGTTGACATCGGATTCGTTGATGTCTGCTTCAATCAACAGATTGTTTAGATTGGCAAGGGTCAAGATTTCCGTTCCCTTGTTGACGTATTGACCGTTATCAGCTGCAACGCCAATGACGGTTCCATCCATAGGTGCCACGACGACACTTTGGACTCGTTCTTTATTCAGCTGTGCTTTTTCTACATTCAGCTTGTTGATTTGGGCTTGCTGAGCGGCAATGTCTTCCTTACGTGGTCCCTTTTGCTTGAGAGCGAGCTGTTGCTTGGCGACATTCAGCGTAGATAGAGCGCTATCCATTTGTGATTTCAACTTGTCCAGCTCTTGCTGGGTGGAAGCACCAGAAGTGAATAATTGATTCATCCGATCATATTCTCGCTTTGCCGCATCGTATTCACGCTGGGCTTGGGAGACACGTTCTTGGTCCTGTGCGACTTCTTCCGGCTCGTTGCCGATTTGTGCCTTGGCGAGGTTGGCTTTGGCCAATTCCATTTGCGCGTCCATCTCGAGGATTCGGCTATCGACATCGGACGTGTCGATTTTCGCGATCACTTGTCCCTTTTTCACCTTGTCACCTTCTTTGACGACAAACTCGCGTAAGGTCCCGGTGACGTTGGCGTACTGTTTGAGCTTGTCTTCTACGGTGACGAGCCCTGATGTCAAAACCTTGCTTTCCAAAGCTGATTTCGTTGGTGCGCCGATGTTGACAGGCATTCCCATAGCTTGTTGCGATCCCATCATGGAAAACGCAACGCCCCCGATGCCCAGGAGGACTACGACGGAACCGATGATCCACCATCGTTTTTTCATGTTCATTCTCCTTGCTTTGGTAAGAACCATATTATTTCATTGCTCGAAAGGTTTTTACGGTAGTACTGGAAAAAGGTAACATGAAATGCCGAATGTTCACATTTTGGACATAATTAAGCGCATTTTGATACGTTTTGTCGGAAAGTTCTTTGCCGCCATTTGCCGTGATATCATAGATAAAGATGAGATGACGTTCCTCGGAGGGGAGCTATGAACAAAACGATTCGTTTTGATTACGCCAACGCTCGAGCCTTTGTCAAACAGCATGAGTGGGAGCAGCTTTCTCCAGCGATCGAAATTGCGCATCAAATGCTTCATGCAAGGACTGGACCTGGAAAAGATTATCTTGGGTGGGTCGATTGGCCGGAACAATACGACCGGGACGAGTATGAACGAATTCGCCAAGCGTCAGCCCGGATTCAATCGCATTCGGATGTGCTTTTGGTGATTGGCATCGGAGGCTCGTATCTAGGCGCAAAAGCGGTGCTTGACATTTTGGGCCACAGCTTCTACAATTTGCTGCCGAAGTCCAAGCGACGTTCTCCAGAGATTTATTTTGTGGGCAACAATATTAGTCCGATTTATATCTCTCATCTGATGGACGTATTAGAAGGAAAAAATGTGTCCATCAACGTCATCTCAAAATCGGGCACGACGACAGAGCCAGCTATCGCATTTCGACTTTTTCGGGAATGGCTGGAAAAGAAATGTGGACGTGAAGAGGCCAAAAAACGAATTTACATTACGACCGATAAACAGCGGGGAGCCCTGAAAAAGCTGGCGGATGACGAAGGCTATGAGTGCTTTGTCATTCCAGATGATATCGGAGGGCGATATTCAGTCCTGACCGCGGTTGGATTGTTGCCGATCGCTGTAAGCGGGGCAAACATGGATGCACTCATGCAAGGGGCAAAGGATGCACGCGAACGTTATATGGTCATGGATTTGCGCGATAATCCATGCTATCAGTATGCGGCGATTCGTAATGCGCTCTATCGAAAAGGCAAGACAGTGGAGCTGTTGGTTAGCTATGAGCCGCAGTTTCGCTACTTTGCGGAGTGGTGGAAGCAGCTCTTCGGGGAATCGGAGGGTAAGGATGGCAAAGGGATTTTTCCGGCTTCTGCCGAGTTTTCAACGGACTTGCATTCGTTGGGCCAATACATACAGGACGGCATGAGGCATTTGTTTGAGACCGTTGTGTCTGTGACGAAGCCCGCTGTGGATTTGACTGTCCAGGAGGACCCCGCTGACGTCGATGGGTTGAATTTTTTGACTGGCAAACGAATGGGGTATGTCAATAAAAAAGCTTTCGAGGGAACGGTGCTGGCCCATGTGGACGGCGGTGTACCGAATCTGCTTGTGGAAATACCGGAGGCGACAGCTTACTATCTCGGTGGACTGATTTACTTTTTTGAAAAGGCATGCGGAATCAGCGGCTATTTGCTGGGCGTCAATCCGTTTGATCAGCCAGGGGTGGAGGCGTACAAAGCCAATATGTTTGCCTTGCTGGGCAAGCCAGGCTACGAGCGGCAGAAAGCGGAACTGGAGGCTAGATTGCGCGAGAATAAGACGTATTTGACCGTCGAGGAGACAGCTGCTTATTTGGAGCTTCCCGAGACGTTTATTATGGAAAAAATCAAGCAGGGTCGCATCCGTGCTGTCCATGACGGCAATGAGTACATCATCAACAAAGAGCAATTCAATCATCATCTGGAGGAAATTCGCAAGCTCCAGGAGTTCGAGGATGCCGCGCGTCATGACCCGATTCCAGAGAGCTACGATGTGAAGGATGAGGATTAACCAGCGGACGTGCTTGTCAGATGGTTGTAAAGAGGACTATACTTACAAAGGAATATCATAATAAACAAGCAACTTGGGGAGTCCTTCATGCGGGGCTGAGAGGATGGAAGCAATCGACCATCGACCCATTGCACCTGATCCGGATCATGCCGGCGCAGGGATACGGTTGCCGGCAGACTGCGCTTTTTGCTTATTGTTACCTATGCGTATGTAGCCCACCTTTTCCTGCTCAGGAACGGGTGGGCTTTTTGTTATGGAGTTATGCGTGGCTGTAGTGGAGAGAAGAATATTTCCAGTCTAGGCTCCAGGCTCCGTCCTGCTGGGGGCTGGGACTGCCCGCTCCGAAGGGATTCGCGGGGAAACGCAAAAGTGGTAGCCGCTTCGTAGCACGGGCACGGTTGCGTTTCTTTTGCCCGCTCATCCCTTCTCTGCTCGGTAGGACTCCACAAGTCGCTACGTCTGGAAATATTCTTCTCTGGCGTAACTGATTGCGTTCTTCATTAATTAAAAATCTTTAAAAAATCGGATAACACGAAAGCTCGTAGAGGAAACAGGAGAAATAAGCGAAGATCTTAGGGACACCGACCGAGACGCAATGCAAAAAGCGAAACACGCTCTTAAGCGTCCACCTCTGAAAATGCATCCTGAAGAGACCACTTTGGACGCGGTTTCGCTTTTTGCATGGAGTCGTGCCGTCAATCCCGAAGGGGGTGGCCCTAGTAGCTGAGCGTTTTCTCCTGTTTCCTCCACACCACAACAGCAACGTACAAAGAGTTTTTTAAAAAAGACGTAATCGCAACTTAGTGAGGAGAGAAAAAAGATGAGTGATTGTCTGGTAGTGGGTGGAGGAATTATCGGATTGAGCTTGGCATACGAGCTGTCACGGCGCGGGGTGAGCGTTACCTTGGTCGAGCAAGGAGAATGGGGAGGTCAGGCGTCTTCTGCTGCGGCCGGAATGCTTGCTCCTTTGAAGGAATTCACGGCACCTGGACCGATGCTAGATTTGGGCATGGAGTCACTTGCGCTATACCCGGAATGGGCAGCGGAGCTGGAGGAATTGACTGGTGGAGACGTACAGCTAAGCCTGGAGGGGTTGCTGACCGTCGCGTTAAATGAGGAGGAAGTCCAACAGCTCGCCGACAAGTACCGTTGGCAAAAAGAAGCGGGACATGCTGTGCATTGGCTCTCGAATACAGCGCAAGTGAAAGAGGTAGAGCCACTTCTGACCGATCAAGTGCAAGCGGCCATCTATTCGCCGTACGAAGGACACATTAACAATCGAATGCTTCTTCGCGCCTTGGCTACTGCTTGCCAATTGCAAGGAGTGAAGCTGTTATCTGGCTGCGTGGTGAGCGGCATTGCGGTAAAAGGTGGAAAAGTGATCGGAATCGAGACCTCTACAGGGTCACTGCGTGCCGCACAGACGGTGATTTCCTCGGGAGCGTGGGTTGGAATGATGCTTGCGATGCTGGGCATTTCCGTGCCGATTCGCCCTGTGCGCGGACAGATTGCGGCCGTCTCGTCCGTGGGCATCCCATTGCGAACGGTGATTTTCGGAACGACAGGCTACATCACTCCGAAAAAGGATGGAAAAATTGTCATTGGTGCGACTGAGGATGAGAGTGGCTTCCAGCGTGACGTCACAATGGCGGGGTTAGCTAGTATCCTGCAAGGGACCATGCCGTATGTTCCTGCGTTACACTCCGCTACCTTTTTGGAGGCTTGGGGAGGACTTCGACCTGCGACACAAGATGGCAAGCCGCTCTTGGGCCCCGTTCCTGGTTGGGAAGGTCTGTCGATCGCAGGTGGACATTTTCGCAATGGTATCCTGCTTTCCCCCGTCACGGCTAAATCGATGGCGGACTTTGTGCAAAAAGGGGAGACGGAGCACCTTTTTCCATTTTTACCTGCCCGCTTTCTGTAAATTGGGCTAGTCTCGCCTAGATTCCGGTAACCTCCCCATGGGCACTTGTATATGGTAATAAAGAAACACCAGAAGGGGAGGAGTTACCATGCAGTCTGATTCTGATAAAAACCTGTATCAGGCTGACATTCAGTTTGTCAGCCTGTTAAAGGATATGCGAGAAAATGTGCACAACATCTGCAAGGAGCACGTGGAGAAAAAAGTGCGCATCGAAGCAATTGACGGGCAAGTGTTTGAAGGCGTCATTGTCGATTATGATGATCAAAACGTATACGTAGAAGTTGTAGACCAGGATGCGGAGGAAGAAGAAGTTTTCGAAGAGTATGATTATGAGAATTATGAGGACTATGAGGACTACAATCCTTATCAAGTAATGGAAGTGGCCAATCGGCAGCCGTATGGAGGATGGGGGCACTATCCTGATTATTACTTTCAGTATGTGAGCTATAACCCGTATGCAGGTTATCCTCCCTATGGCGATCTCAGTCCTTATGGAGGTAATCCATATTTTTCGCAGGCAAGTCCCTACGGCGATGAGTATAATCCATACAGTCAGGTCAGTCCTTTCGGCAGTTCCAACAACTCGCGGGTCAGCCCGTATAGCAGCAGTAATCGTCCCGCCCCCCAAGTCAGCCCGTATAGCACCAGCAATCGTCCACCCCAAGTCAGTCCGTATAGCGAGCAGAAGCCACAGGTGAGTCCTTGGGAGCAAAATATTTCGCCATTTCCACCATTTCCGCCGTATCCGCCCTTTTTTTGTCCGCCGCCGCCACCTCCACCGCCCTATGTTTTGCCAAAAGTTCAAGGGAGAAGACGGAAAAGATGCCGGAACGGACGTAAAATCATTCCATTGGCGCTCTTTACGCTCCTGACAATTGTCTTGATTTAATGGTGGGGAATTTACAAGCCTCTCAAGGCCATCACGGCTTAGGAGGCTTGCTGCTTTTTGTAGATGTGAGAGTACAACCTCGCCTTTTGTCATACACTACGAACAAAACGGTGAACGTTTCTCACAGAATAAATAAAGGCAGGGATTGACGATGAAACAAATAAACAGCAGCTTGCCAGGCACGCGGGCGACATTTGGCTATTTTCGTGAAGCGCTTCAGCCGCACTTTACATTATCCAACTGGGATTATGAGCAAGGGTACTTCGACCGGGCGTTGGATGACAAGAACACGGTCTTTTTGCGCTTGCCTGTCAAAGTATTGCAAGGTGAGCTCGACAGCCCGGATGCATGGCTGGAACTCGGACGGCCGTTTGTGATCAGGCATGTGTACCAGACTGGGGTAGAGGAAGATATCGGCTACATGGAGCCGCTCGCTTCGGGTTTGATGAATCAGTTTCAGGAGCCGGTAGACAAGGACGCAGAGATTGATTCGAGATGGATTCGAAAAGCAGAGGCAATTGTCAAAGAGCTGGAGAATCGCCTCGCGTGAGACAGGCCGTCGAAAGGCCTGTTTTTTTCTTGACCATGGCAGGGAAAATATGGGTGGCCAAAGAATGGTAGCACATGGAAAAGCGAGGTGGAAATATGGCCTGGTACCATGCAGTGGCGAAATGGTATTGGAAAATCCGCAAGCCTCTCACCTTAGGTGTCCGTGTCATTGTAACGGATGTAGAAAAGGGAGTCTTGTTAATTCGGCATACGTATGTTCATGGCTGGTATTTGCCGGGAGGAGGAGTAGAGCGAGGAGAGTCGTTTGGGGATGCTGCTCGCAGGGAGTTGTGGGAGGAGTGCGGAATACGAGCGGACGGACTTACCCTCTGCCATCTTTTTTACAGTGAGCGGGAAGGGAAACGAGACCACATTGCCTTGTATCATTTTGACCTCACGTCCGGTCAAGAATTGAGTAAGGATGACAAAGAAGTAGCGGAAATGCGCTTTTTTGCTTGGGATGAGCTTCCTGAGGAAATATCACCAGCTACAGAGAGGCGTTTATCTCAATTTCGCAAGCAGTCTTTTCAGAGTGACCGCTGGTGACAAGTGGGATTTTATGCAAGTCGATTTTTCCTATGGTATAGTGAAGACAAACAACAGAGCGTGCAAGACCGCTTGTAAGGATAAAAGTGAGGGCAGACCAGCATGAAGATTGCGACTGTACTGCGAAATGATGATTACACACGAGAAGTGGAACATGCCTTAAAAGAAAAGCTGCAAGCAGCCAATAGCCCGTTTACCTTCGTCAAGGGGCCGGCTGAACAACCGGATATGGTGTTGTCCATCGGGGGAGATGGGACGCTTTTGGAGGCTGTACATCAATACGGAATCGAGCCGTCCTATGTAGGGATTCACACGGGACATCTTGGCTTTTATGCGGACTGGCGTCCCGAGGAGCTGGACGAATTCGTCGAGCGACTGTTAAACGAAGAGCCTCTGATCGCGGAATATCCAACGGTCCAATGCAGGATCAGCACAAGGGAAGGTAAGCAGTACGAAAAGTGGGCGCTGAATGAAATGGTTTTGCGCAACGCGAATTTGTCTACATTGGTGACATGTGTCTATATAAACGGCGATGAGCTGGAGACATTTCGTGGTGATGGCTTGATTGTATCGTCACCGTCCGGAAGTACAGCTTATAACAAAGCCGTGGATGGAGCGATTGTTCATCCGTCCATTGAGGCGATTCAATTGTCCGAGATCGCTTCGATCAATAACCAAGCGTATCGGACCATCAACAGCTCGCTCGTATTGCCGAAGCATCATGAAGTAGAGCTGATTGTCATGAATCCCGAGATTATGATTGGATTGGACCGCGAGCAGGCGGTATGGAGAGATGTGCGTTCCATTCGGTGCCGAGTGGGGCCAGACAAAGTAAAATTCGCTCGCTACAAACGATTGACGTTTTGGGGGCGGGTTCGGAATTCGTTTATTTCCGGATAGAGAAAGCGTTGGGGAGGGAAACCAAATGAAAAAAGTAGGAACACTGCAAACCATTTTCCGTCATCCTGTCAAAGCAATGCGAGGGGAAGAGCTAGCATCAAGTACGGTCGATGAATTTGGCTTGTATGGAGACCGTGCCTATTATTTTTGGGACAATGCCCGGCAAGGTAAGTATCTCAGTGCGGATGTCGTGCCCGCTCTCATAGGGTATCATGCCAGCATGAGCGAAGGGACAGGAAAAGAAGCGTATCCGCCGATTCGGATCGAAGCCCGGGATGGCAGTGTACATAAGTGGGATGATGCTTTATTTGCTCATGTCGCGGAGACGGCGAATCGCTCCATTACACCTATGATTAGTAGTCCGCAAGAAGGCGGTGTGAACTGGGAAGACCACATTCTCCTGGTTACGGATGCTTCTCTTAGAGAGATCGCGCGGCAGATTGGCGCAGAGCAGGTAGATCCACGACGCTTTCGGGGGAATTTGGTCGTTGTCCTGGAGGATGATGAGCCGTTCGCGGAAGACAAATGGTTGGGCAAACAGATCAAAATCAATGATGTGACCTTGCAAGTCAACAAGCACTGCGAGCGCTGTGTATATGTCAATATCGACCCAGATACGTTGGCAATGACTCCTGCCGTATTGAAGGCATGCGTCAAGCGTCACAATAATCACTTCGGCGTCTATGCTTCAGTTGTCAAGACAGGCAGTGTGTCGCAAGGCGATGACGTTTTTTTAGTTGAGATTGGGAGTGAAGGGGAATGATCGCAAGCCCTCTGGAAAAGGTTCGTAGCTACGTACAACGCTATGACTCGAGCATCGAGCCGATATTGTTTGAACAGCCGTTGCCTACGTCCGAAGTGGCTGCACAGGCATTAGGTGTCGAGATCGGCCAAATCGCAAAGTCGATCTTGTTTCGGGTGGATGAGCAGTTCGCCTTGTTCGTGGCAGCAGGAGATGTACGAGTCCATCCCAAGCAAGTGAAGGCAGCGTTTGGACAAGGAAAGCCAAAGATGGCTACGCCGGAAGAGGTAGAAAAAATGACGGGCTTCCGTGTCGGAGCAGTTTGTCCGTTTGCTTTGCAGGAGGAAGTGCCTGTCTATGTGGATCGCTCCTTAAAGCGCTTTTCTGTGGTTTATACGGCGGCAGGTATCGCAGAATCACTTTTACCAGTCTCTTATGAGGCATTGCTAAAAATGACAGGGGCGAAGGAAATCGATGCGGCTTCGCCAGAAGGGAATCCAGAATGAAAAAATATGCAGTCTCTATCTCAGTAGCAGCAATAGTCGTAGTCGCGGGTCTTACCGTATTCGGAGGTTCTAACCAAACGACTGCAATTGAAAACAGCATTTCACATGAGAAAGAACAAAAAATGAACCATTCTGATTCTGCGTTTAAAAATATGACAACCAAAACGTACCTGAGTAATTACAGCAGCATAAGAGACGAATTAGCTGAAAAGGGTATTCACACGTTGCCATTTGCGCTTGAACTAGAGAAGAAAACAAACTTCTACCGCTTTTATTATCCAAAGCAAGAAAATTCGGCAAACGAAAAAGCGATATGGGTAAGCGTTATGCTGAGCGGTGATCAAAAAACAATAGACGGTATCATGTATGAAGGGGTTCCTGACGTTCATACAGTGAAGGCGATGATTCAAGCGACTGGACTTACCTGGACGCCGGAGTTGGATCAGTTCATTGCAAATACCAACGTTGCAAAAACACCAAAAGAAATGGTTGTTTCCGGTGTGAAAGTAACGATCGAAGGAACGCCAGCACAAATAAAAGTAATGGTTGACCCCGTGAAATTAGAAGCTCCGAAGAAATTATAATCTTGAACGAAAAAAGTGGTTGGCAGGAGGTTATCGCTGCTCAACCACTTCTTGTTTTTCGGCTATAGCTTATCCGTAATGAACTGACTCGCGTTTCTGAACGATTTGGAATAGCTTCATATAAAAAACGGCACTCAACAGAGAGCATAGCAAGATGAACGCGAAAACACCAATAGGCATGATCCACTCCGAAAGAATGACGGTTACGGGAGCGAGGAAGCGGCCGAGCGAGTACTGCAGGTTAGAGGCGCCCATGTACTGTCCTCGTGCATGTTCTGGTGCGTATTTGCTGACGAAGCTCTGCTCTACCGGCGTTCGCATTACTTCCCCTACTGTAAAAATGACCACGCATCCGAACAACAGCCATGCATTCGTCGTGAATCCCACCAAAAACATGCCCATGCCAAACAGCAGGGAGGACAAGAGGAAGACATTCCGGTCGCTCCAGTTCTCAAACCATTTGGTAACAGGCAGGGCGCACAGAACAAACAGAAGGCCGCTTATTCCCAGCATCCATCCGAAAATTTCCGTACTGCTAAGCGAGAGCGACCATGCTTTCCACGAGAGCAGTGTCTGCGCTGGGACGAATTCTTTTACATAGACGGCCAAAAATAAATCGAGCTGCACGATTGCGATCGTAATCAGCATGCCTGCGAAAATATAGATAGCAAAGGCTTTGTCGCGTAGAATGACGGTGTAGCTCTGCCATTGCTCCTTCATAACAGAAGGGAAATGGATGGAGGCGACAGAGCTTTTTACAGACTGTGGCAGTGTCTCTCTCACATGGAGCCAGATCGCAATCGAATACAAAAAAGTGACAAGCGCACAAGTCCATAGCAGCTCACTGCGGTATTGAAAGAAAAAGATGGCCCCCAACGCGGGTCCCAATACGGCGCCAATGTTCATGGCTGTAACGAAGGTAGCGAATATTCTGCGTCTGTCTTTTTCGGAGGTGAGATCAGCGACCATCGCAGAACTCGCCGGGCTGTATACCGCTTTGCCAAGTCCGATTCCAATAAACGCAAGATAATCGATCCAAGAAGAGAGGGAGAAGGCAAACAGGACAAACATGCCTGCCTGCAAAAACGCTCCTGACAGCATGACATATCGACGACCAAATCGGTCAGCCAAATAGCCGCCAAAAAGATTGCCGATCATACTCATAATCGGTGGCACTGTCATGAGTAACCCGGCAACATTTTTGCCAAAGGTATCACTAAAGTGGAGGGTAAGAAAGGGAAAGTACATCCAAAACAATAGGTTGAAAAGCGTCTCACCGATCAATCTGGTCTTCAGGTTCAGATCCCATGACAGCCATTGCACAGCAGGGTTACCTCCTGTTTTTGATTCCCTGGCCAGGTACACCTACTTTAGTGCAAATTTTCAAAAAGATATAGACTTATAATCATCCGTCAGTTACACTAATATCATAAGGGCTAAGGGATTAGACCCTGGCTTAAGATGTGCCACTTTTCGATATTCGCTTCCTACATAACAAATAAGCCGACACTTCCTTGTGAAAAGGGTGTCGGCTTTTCGTATGCTGTTACTTGACCATCCATTGATAGAAATGAACGTCGTGCCACTCTCCGAATTTAAATCCCACCTCTTGAAACTTCCCAGCCAATGAAAACCCGAACTTCTCATGCAGCTTCACGCTGGCGTCATTGCCCCCTACGATTCCGCTCACGATCGTATGGTATTCGAGTTGTCTGGCACGCTCCAAAATCGCACTCATCAAGGTCGTGCCGACACCTTTCCCGCTTTGATCGGGGGCGATATAAATAGACAGCTCGGTCGATTTTTGATAGGCGGGTTTCTCACGGAAAACGGACAGGCTGCAATAGCCGATCACGTTCCCTTCGTATTCGGCGACGATGATCGGATGTCTGTCACCGTGCTTGTGAAACCACACTTCGCGCTGGGCCAAGGTCTGTGGCTCCAAGTCAAATGTCGCAACCAGATTTTCTACCGCGTAGTTGTAAATAGCGAGCATTGCAGGTAGGTCACCCAGAACTGCGTCTCTGATTTGTAGCATGATATTCTCTCCTCATGTTGGTTGGTAGGACTTGTTGAACTTGTTCGAACTACTTCTAGCGTACGGCCTCGTAAACCTGCCGCAGGTTTGTAAATCCATGTGATTTTGCTTTCACCAAATACTTCGCCCAGAGCGTACCAGCGGCAACAGCGTCACAGTAAGCGTGATGCCTGCGTGAGATCGGGATGTCGTGTGCTGCACAGAGGGCGTCCAGCGAACCGTTGCCAATCGGATTGCTCAACAATCGGATGAGTAGCATCGTATCCAGCATGCGGTGGGTAAACGAACGCCGGCTCGTTTTCCAAAGTCCAGATCGTAAAAATTCACGTTCATGGCGAGAGTGATGGGCAACGAGTGGACGATCTCCAACGAATTGAAAAAAACGGGACAAAGCCTCTAGCAGCTCGGGAGCATCGGCAACCATATCATCGGTAATCCCGGTGAGAGAGCGGATGTGTGGAGGAATCGCCCGACCGGGATTGACCAACGTATAAAAAGAATCGCCGAGGAGGAGGTGCTCTCCTCTCATGGCGACGGCTCCCATCGATATAATCGCGTCTCCGTGATCGGGATAAAAACCGGTCGTTTCCAGATCGACGACGACAACCTCCAGATCGTGCAAAGGAATATCGGCACTGGAATCGACTGGTTTATTCGTTTTGGAGATGGAGCGCAAATAGGCGATGTGCTGTTTGTCATCTGCTATATCTGGCATAGCCCGGCTCATATGCCAAATGCGACCGAATAAGTCCCATTTTGCCACGCAATCTCCTCCTATCCCCCAAAAACGGACGGGAGCTTTTCTGTCATTTTTTGCAGGCGGATCGCCAGCTTCATGGATTGTCGTACCATCACTTGGGTGTCAGGAGAAAGCTCCCCTAGTTTGATATAGCTATTACTGGTGTATTGTCCATCTTCCCAATGGAGAGGAGCAATCAGGCGCAAACCTTGAATTTGCCGGAAGTACGCGGCTACCTCGTCACAAAAGCTTTTGCTCCAGACTCCTTTTTCACCGAGTAGATCCAATCGTTCCAAGGTAGAGCTGGCAAAGATGCCGTGCGCCAAGGCGAAATGCCGTACGCAATTCACTAGTGGCAAATAAATGCCGTACTTCACATTGATGGCGCCGCGGAAGCGTCCATGGACTTCAGGTAAAACTCTGCCGAATATTCCGAGTGGTACCCGATAATGCAACGTATTGCTTACCAGTCGATTCAGCAAAAAGGCGTTCCCTGCAAGCAATTGGCGGAAGCGGTCATGGACAGGAGTAAAAATGGCCGATTCGCCCCATAAGACACGCACATCACTTGCGAGCAGTAAATAACGAGCGTTCTCCCAGATGGGGTGAGAGACCCATCTGTCTATTTGGTCCAGCCATTGTTCGGTGCTACCTCGCCATTTTGGGGAGAGGCAAGTGACATTCCCTTGGCAGGGAGGATAACCGGCTACCTCCAGACCAGCAACGATTGTCGCCCCCAGTAATTGAAAGTAACCATGTATCTTTTCTGTTTCCTGTTCGCCTAGATGATCTGGCAGTTGATAGACGAGGCCGTTATCCTGATCGCTGATGAGTGCTTGCTCTGACCGTCCGCCACTGCCGAATTGCAGAAAGGCAAAGGGGACGGGAGGGGTACCCAAGCCCCTTTTGGCAAGGTCGTTCACTGCGAGGAGTACCCCTTGTCGGATAAGATTGTCGTGAATCAGATTGACGACAATGGAAAAGGGAGCCAGTTCCCCTGCGCGATTCAATGAACGCAACGGAGAAGGGTCCAACAATTCTCGTCGCAATAAGGCCAGCTCGCCAAAGGAGTCAACATTCCGTATTTTTTCCACTTGTTCAGGTGAGAGAGTGAGAGGTGCTGGTTTGGGTAGATGTAGCCGGTCGTACGCGTTCAGGCTGGAGTAGTTCGGGATAGCCGTATCCCCCATGTTCGCTAAGGTCAAGACCAACCACCTCTTCCTCTTCAGTGACTCGCAGGCCAATGGTTACTTTTAACACATACAAAATGATGAAGGCTACGACGAAAACGTAGAGCGCGGAGCCAGCCAAGCCCAACGCTTGAACCCCTAACTGATGCAGGCCGCCGCCATAAAACAGCCCAGGACCACCTACGCCGACCTTTTCGGCAAGCTCTGGAGTAGCGAATAAACCCGTGGACAACGTTCCCCAAATACCAGCCACCCCATGCACGGAAAAAGCGAAGACGGGATCATCAATCCCCATGCGATCAAACCAAATGGATGTATAAAATGTAAGAATACCTGACACAGCACCGATCACAACAGCTGCCCACGGATCGACGAAGGCGCAGGATGCTGTAATTGCGACGAGAGCAGCGAGGACGCCGTTGAGCATACTTGGAATATCTGCTTTCCCCATGACGATCCAGGAGATAGTGAGAGCGGCGACAGCGCCTGCTGCGGTAGCGAGATTGGTTGTGACGGCGATATAGCCGAAAAATCCAGATGTACTGCCGAGCGTGGAGCCGGCGTTAAAGCCGAACCAGCCGATCCAAAGAAACAGGACACCTAAGACAGAGTAGACTTGGTTGTGACCAGGAATCAGATTGGAGCTGCCGTCGCGATTGTATTTTCCAATGCGAGGCTTCAAAAGGATAGTGGCGACAAGTGCGACGATGGCACCTTGGAGATGGACAACTGTAGAACCAGCGAAGTCTTGCATCCCGAGTTGTGCCAACCAACCGCCGCCCCATACCCAGTGACCGACGACAGGATAGATGAGGACAGTAAACAGTACGCTGAAAATAAAATAAATGGACAGCTTGGCACGTTCGGCGAAACCACCCCAGGCGATCGCGAGTGAAACGGCTGCAAAAGCGAGCTGAAAGAGGAAGAGAATCGAGATAGGCACAGTTGCAGCGGAAAAAGCGGAGAAAGTGTCTTTTTGCATGCCATCAAAAAAGAATCCGGAAAGTCCGACGAAAGAGTTGCCGTCTCCAAACGTCAGACCAAAGCCAAACGCCCAAAAGGCAATCGAGCAGATGCCGAAGGTAAGGACCGTTTTGCCTGCGACGTGACCAGCGTTTTTCATGCGAGTAGAGCCAGCTTCCAGTAAGGCGAATCCAACCTGCATGAGAATGACCAGAATGGCCGAGACCATGACCCATGTGGCGTCAATGGCAGACGAGAGACTTGCGACAGTAGGTTCCATCCATCCACCTCTTATCCGTGTCAGATAATCTGACACTATTTTTATTTATGTCAGATTATATGACATGGAAATTCCGGTTGCAATTGTTTTTTTGCAAATAATGAGAAAATATCGTTGGTAGGTATCACCAGAGTCTCGATACTGAATGATATAATAGCTTCTTGAAATCATCACAAAGGGTAAGGGAGACATATGTACACAATCAGCAGATTTTCTCAGCTTTGCAAAATGAGTCCGCGCATGTTGCGACACTATGACAAGGAAGAACTTTTGAAGCCCTTGCATGTCGATGAAACGAATGGATACAGATACTATGAAAAGAGTCAATTAGAAACGGCATTACTTATCAATAAGTTGAAAGAATACAGATTTTCTCTGCCAGAGATTAAAACGATCCTTCAGACATCCGACAGGAAATTTTTTATCGAATTCATCCACTCGAAAATAAATGAACTGTCCAATGAGGTGAATCGTTATAGACAGATCATTGCAGAAATGCAGGAGATGATTGAAAAAAAGGAAGATATCATTCGAGGAAAGAGAAGAACGTACGATATATTGCTCGGAATGAGAAAGGAAGTAAGTATCATCAGTCAAAGCTTGCAAATTCCTATTGCGGACATGGACAAGTACATTGATTCTATATACGCGCAAGCGGAAGAAAATCATATTCAGTTACTTGGTGCTCCGTCTGTTTTGTTTTTAGATGAAGAATTCACCCCTGACAACAGTAATATTGAGTTGATGATCCCGATCATTCATGAGAACGGCTGCAATACAGCAAGCGAATGGCAGATCAAACTGCTCCCCGAGCAGTTTATTGCTACTACTTTGCATTTCGGAAGTTATGACGATATCGGATACGCGCATATGGCACTTGAAGAGTGGGCAGATAGCAACGGCTACCGTCTGGATGGTCTGCCTTACGAAACCTACTTGAAAGGCCCAGAATGTGACAGCCCTGCCTGTGAGTATGTGACACAGATCAGTTTTCCTATCATGAAAAAAGCGAGACAATAACTGCTTGACCTTGACGCTATGTCAAGGCTTACTCTACTTTTGCGGGAAAGCTACCAGAATAAGAGGGGATTATGAAATGAAGAAGATAATGGTACTGTGCTCAGGGGTCGTCTTAACAGCTGGGATCTTAATGGGGTGTATGCCAAGTAAGGCCGAGGAGAGTCAAAACATGAAAAAACAATACGTAGGCAAATACACAATGCCGGATGAAAAAAGCAAGCATGAAGGTACGTGGTTAGTATGGCCGCATAACTTTACGTATGGGAAAGGTTATCAAGAAGAGGTTGAGTCCATTTGGATCGAGATGACAGCTGCCTTAAGTGAAGGGGAAAATGTCCATATTGTCGCTTATGATGAATACGAAAAGGACTATATTTATGATCTTCTGTATGAGGAAGGTATCCATATGGACAAAATCGACTTCTACATTGCTCCTACGGACGATGTATGGTCAAGGGACACTGCGCCGATTTTTGTATACGACAAGGATAAGAACTTGAAAATGATGGACTGGGGATTTAACGGATGGGGCAAGAAAACGCCGTATAAAAAAGATGCATTACTTTCAAGCAAGCTAAGCAAGCAAACAGGAATGGAACGAATTGATTTGAATGAGCTTGTTCTTGAAGGTGGAGCGTTTGAATTGGACGGGAATGGTACATTTTTATCGACACGCAGTGCTGTTACGAATAAAAATAGAAATCCCAAATTTTCAGAAGCAAATGTTGAGAAGTATATGAAAGAATATCTTGGTGCGACGAATTTTATTTGGCTAGATGGTGTACCAGGCCTCGATATTACAGATTTTCATATTGATGGTTTTGCCAAATTTTATGATCAGTCAACGATTATTACGATGAAGGAAGAGGATTTAGAGGAATGGGGTGTCTCGAATAAGGATATCCAAACATTGCTGAAGGCGAAGAATGCCTTGGGTAAGCCGTATAAGTACGTGAATTTACCAATCAGTAAGCACAATGTCATTTTAGAGAATGGAAAGGACTTGGGATACAAAGGCTCCTATGTGAATTTCTATATTGGGAATACCGTTGTCCTAGTGCCGAATTATCATGATCCGAATGACAAAATCGCAAACGAGATCATCCAAAAGCTATACCCTGACCGTGAAGTGATTGGCATTGATGTCAGAGAGCTTTATAAACATGGTGGGATGATTCATTGTGTGACACAACAACAGCCAGTTGAAATGTAGGAAAACAAAAAGCCGTTGATTCCTTGAAGGAGGAAAAAACGGCTTTTTGGTATGAAAAAAGCTACTTATGCAGATGAGGATTGGTGTTGTTCCGTTGGTTTTCGTTTTTCAATCAGAAAGCCTGCGAAGCTCATGACAGCGAGGAATAGTCCACTAACGAAAAAAAGCTGCTCGACGGGCCATTTGCCCATCCAGATTGCACCGAGGCTGCTGGACAATGTGCAAAAGAAAGTGAACATGAGCATGTTGATCGCAAAAATTTTGCCTGTACTGTTGCTGGATGCTTTGATTTGAATGGCAGTCACGGTCGGGATACCAATGAGCGGTCCTCCGATCCCTGCCACGGCTGCTCCGAGGAAGGCAATCCAGTGAGCGGTACCTCCTGCCGTAAGCAACAGGAATCCGACTGCCTGAAACACCCAACCAATCATAATCACAAACAAATAGCGAGTGTAGAACGATCGCGCCATGTACAGGCTTCCTAGCAAGTTCCCGATCCCGTAAAAGCCCAACAAGACAGCTAATGTACTTCCGTTTCCTTGTTGCATGCGTTCGGCCATGAATGGGAAGCCCACCGTGTAAGTGACCTGCCAAACGAGAAAGCCCATATTGCTAAAGAGAAGAATCAAGAACAGAGCACGATTTTGTTTTAGCTCCTGTAAACCTGCGGCAATATCCCGGGCGTACTGCCTGGGTGTCATTTTCGTAGGAGATACCCCTCGTTGATCGGTCAACGAAATACGGATGGCATAAAGGAACAAGACGGAAATTAAATAGCTGCCTGCGTTCACAAAAAACAAAGTAGACAGCGGCATAATCGAAGCGACCAGTCCAATTGACATTGGCGCAATAATCCGAATCGTTCGGAAAGTCGTATCCAAGATGGCATTTGCTCGCCCTAGCTGCTCTTGGGGAACCACTGATTTGAGTGCAACGGTTCGCGCTGGCTGAAACAGACTGGAGAACAACCCCAACAAGAATTGGGCTGCCAGAAAAAAAGCAAACTCTTCCACACCCAAGTAGACCATGATGCCAACCGTGATCGCGACAAGAATTCGAGCAACATCCGCACCCACCATGAGCATGCGCGGGCTGTACCGGTCAGCCATAACTCCGCCGACGAGGTAAAACATCAGACCCGCCACCATTTCCGGGATTGCGAGCAGGCTGAGCACCGTACCCGATTTGGTTGCTTGGAGCAAATACCAGAGTAATGCGAAGCTGTAGCAATGATCACCGATGCTTGCTGTCATTTGCGCAAGCCAAAGCTTGAGGAACGAACTGTTTTTCCATAAAGATGGGGATGAATCCACGTTGACCCTCTCCGTCCTGCTGACTGCGGTAAAATGAATGTGACCATAGCGTAGCAAGGCGAAGAGGGAAAGTAAAGAACTCAAGCTTGAGAGGTTACATTTAATTTACCCGTCCTCAAAACAAAGAGAAGATAGGCGATAAGAAAAGTGAAGGTGGCGAAGGTGCTGACCCCCGCGAATCCAAAAATAGAATACAAATTGCCTGCGAAAGAAGAGGCAATGAAAGTTCCGATGTACATACAGGCGTTGGCCAAGCTCGATATGGTACCGCGCGAGGTGTCGGACAATGATTGCAAGTACCCCATCAGGACAGGCACGAGTACACCGCCGAAGCAGTACATGAAGAAGAGGACAACCTGCAAAAAGCCGACTCCCGGTATGTAAGGCAAAACAAGATAGAGCAGGGCGCTACCCAGAAACCCAACGGTCAAAATCGTATTTGTCTTCCAACGCTCGAGTAACCAACCGCTGAGTAAGCTGCCAACGGTGTTGCCAAGCCCGATAACGAAAGTGATCAAGCCAATTTGGGTAACGGATTGCTGATATTGATCGGAAAGCCATACGCCATAGAATGAAAAGACTGCATAGACACCCGTCATGAAAACGAAATAGCCGATAAAGCTGCGTGAAGCTTGAGGCAGTCGCAACAGATCCATGTAACGTGCAAAAATAGCCACCCGGGCGTTGTTTGTTCCAAGTCCGGCTATGGCGGTAGGAGGCAATAAATCGGGAAGTTTTCGGATGATGAGTACAAAAGCTCCGAGAGAAGCAATTCCTACAGCCAAAAAAGGAAACGACCAATGATAAGCGGACAAAAAACTGCCTATAGGTACACCGATCACTTGGGAAACCGAAAGACCTGCCATGACAATCCCCATAGCTTTTCCGATACGAGCAGGGGGAAACAAAACAGGAATGGCAGCCCACACTTGAGGACCGATAAAGGCAGAGAAGGTCCCGGCAAGAAAGCGAAAGAAGAGCATCGCGGCGAAACTAGGTGCAAAGGCGCATGCAAGTGTGGAAAGTGCAAATCCGAGCATACCGAATGCCATCACATGTTTCCTGTTTCGATTATCGGATAGCGGACCGGCGACTAAAGCGGTCAAAGCAAATCCGAGAGCATACGTTCCGATCAGCCAGGCTGCCTGGTTAGTGGATACGTGATATAACTCTCGCAAGGTTGGCAGCAGTGGGCTAATGATAAATGTATTCGTACCTATCAAAAACATGGTGAAGAAAAAGATCATCAAAAATAGGCGTTCCATAAAAAATCTCTCCTCGTTGTTTTGTGATTCTATAGTTAAATAACTTTTGAACTGATGAGCAAAAAAAGGATACCAATCACAAGGTATCTAAAAAGCCAGGCAATATTTGATCGAAGGTTTCTTTATATATGCTCATGTACCGTGCTTGTCCATCCTTTCTGACTTTGATCAGTCCTGCCTCTCGAAGTGTCTTGAAATGATAGGAGGCATTGGACTTGGAGGTGTCGCAGGTAAAGCCTACTTCTGTACAATTTAGCTCGTTGCCGGAATGATACAAGGTCTTTAAAATGGCTAGCCTTGTCTCATCTGCCAACGCTTTAAAAATCTTGATTCGCTTTTCGGTTAGTTCAAGTTGTTCAATATTCATAAAACTATCTTACTAAGGAAACTCTATCCAGGCAACCATTTCATTCCTTTTATTTTTGATTCTTCCTATTTTCGTTGTTGTGTTGATGCTGATAGGATGATCCTTGGTTGTCTTCAGTATGCGTATCATCCGCAACTGTACTGCTGGTAAGCCCTGCAACAGCCAAGCCTTTTTGATTCAAGTTTTTGGCACTTTTGAATTTGGACATGGTACAACCCCCTGTTCGATAATGGATGCTTTCTTAAGATGTCTTGTTTCGAAAGGGAGTAGTCATCCTCATTTTCCTAGGTGAGAGTTGAGGTATACTATAAAAAAACGTGCGTGCGTCAGGAGGATGGGAACGGATGGCAGGGTGTGTCATGATCGTGGAGGGGAAGACAGACAAAGAACGCTTGCTTCGGGTGCTGGCTGAGCCTGTCACTATTCTTTGTACATACGGTTCCTACAGCTTGGAAAAAGGGGAAAAGTTGCTCGCCCAAACAGAAGCAGCAGATGCAGATGAGGTATACCTATTTACCGATGAAGATGACAGCGGGAAAAAATTGCGAACCCATTTAAGTGAAGACTTTCCTGATGCGATCCATCTGCATACACCGAAAATGTACAGAGAGGTTGCCGACACGCCTCTTTTCGTACTGGCAGAAATTCTGGAGCAAGCAGGCTTTGCGGTAATTGTGCCTCATCCTGATCTTGGAGAGCGGTAAGGGGATAAAACACCGTTTCATCGGCTATAACAGTAGTAAATGGAATGGTGGAGGTGCGAGGCAATTGCGTAGTTTGATGACGTTTTTTAATCGAATGAACATTATGGTGTGGCTGGTAGGTATCTTTGTTGCTCATGCCGCACTCTATCTGGTGCTGGGGACGGCGACGTGGCTGGCTACTTCGCTTTTGGCAACAGCGTTTTATGGCATTATTTTATTGGTAGGCAAATTAATTGCCAGCCGTTATCCAGACAAGGAAGAAAGTAGATGAAAGCCGGCGAGCAAGCAGCCGGCTTTTTTCGCATTACCAGCCCAAGAGCTGCATGAGTAAAATTAACCCACCCAATACCCAGACGTAGATAGCGAAGCCTTTCATCGAGCCTGTACTGATGATGGTAAGCATCCAGCGAATGGCTACATATCCAGCTAGTCCGGCAAACAGGGTGCCCACGAGCATCGGGATCCATAAAGCTGTTTCAAGCGGTGTTTCTACGAGCTTGGCTGTTTGTAAGACACAAGCACCCAGAATCGCAGGCAAGGATATTAAAAACGAAAAGCGCGCAGCATCAGAACGGTCGATTCCGCGCAGGAGAGCACCGGCAATCGTCAGCCCTGAGCGGGAAATAGCAGGTAGGATCGCTGCACCTTGCAGTGTTCCGATGATGAGGGCGTCCGTGTAGTTGATTTCCTCGAATCTCCGATTTCCACGGCGCATGGACTCCACTGCCCAGAGGATCGCGCCTGTCGCAAGAAATTCCCAGCCGATCGTAATGCCTGTCTGGGAGATTTCTTCAAAATAATCTTCAAAGGCGAGTCCGATCACTGCGGTAGGGATCGTGCCTACGACCAATAGCTTTGTCAGCTTGCTCATCGGATTCATGATGATAAAACGAACCTGTGGCCAAAAGACAATAACGACAGCGATTAGCGTACCGAAATGAAGCATCGTGTCAAATAAAAGGCCTACCTCCTGCATGCCAAACATTTTGCGAAATAGGACGAGATGACCCGTGCTTGATATCGGTAAAAATTCAGTCAAGCCTTGTACAATGCCGAGAAAAATATGTTCAAGCAACAACAGCATAGGCAAGAGTCACTCCAGTCTTGGAAAAGTAGGGCCAAGCCAGTCTTACTGTCATATGTATGTCCGTGAATGGAAGACTTGCCTATTTCGTTTCGCATCGTTATTTTGTTAGAAAAAAGTTGTGGTATTTTCTTGCGGGGGATGGGTATAGTTAGTGTGCACAATGGTAGAGAGCGAGGAAAAAATAAATATGTACAAAAGACAAATGCGTGAAAAGCGTGAGCCCCAAATCATTCAGAACGGCAATTTGGAGGCAGGGATGACGCTTACCATGACGGTAGCGCGAAAAACGGAAATCGGCTATTTTTTGCGCGATGGCAAAGATGAAGTGTTTCTCCATGCCAATGAAGCGCACGAGCGTTTACATATCGATGATGAGGTCGAAGTGTTTTTGTACCATGATCACGAAAACCGACTGGCTGCGACCATGGACATGCCTCATGTCGGCATGGGTGAATACGGCTGGCTGGAAGTAGTGGACATCTCTCCGCGCATGGGTGTATTCCTTGACAACGGCATTAACAAGGATCTGCTCTTGTTCATCGATGACCTGCCCAAGCATAGCGATGAATGGCCGCGTCCCAAGGATCAAATGCTGGTAGCGCTGAAGCAAGACAAGCTCGGCAGACTCTTGGCAAAGCCGGTCACTGAAAACGAAATCGTCAAGATCGCAGCAATGGCAGATCAGAGTATGAAGAACAAGTCTGTCGAGGGTACGGTCTACAAAGTGATTCAAGCAGGTGCATTCCTGTTGACGGAAGACGAGCATATCCTTTTCATTCATCGTGATGAAATGGTAGGACGTCTGCGCCTCGGACAAACTGTGCGCTGCCGTATTAGCTTTGTACGTGAGGATGGCCGTCTGAACGGTTCTATGAAAGAACGCAAGGAAGTACAGTATGGCGAAGATGCGGACAAGCTGCTGCGCTATTTGATCAATCGTGACGGGGCGATGCCTTACACCGATTCGACAGAAGCGGATGTCATCCGAGAAAAATTCCAAATGAGCAAGTCCAGCTTCAAGCGGGCACTCGGCAAGCTGATGAAGGAACGCCGCGTGGAGCAAGTAGACGGCTGGACCAAAATGATTCGAAGCGAACAAGAAGAATAAAAGAAGAAAACCCTCCTAGGCAAGAGAGCTTCCTGGCAACAGGAAATGAATGCTTGGGAGGGTTTTTGTTTGTTTTCTTATATTGTCGTTTGCACAGATTGTTTTTGCTTACGGGCTTTGTAATACGATAAGGAAAAAACGAGCCCTAGCAAAATAAAACCGGCGATATCCGTTTCGATCCCAGGGATGACCGCGAGCACGCCACCTGCAACTGCGAGGATACGTTCCAAGACGTTTAGCTTGGACATCCAATAGCCGATCAACCCTGCTCCCACCCCGATCATCCCAAGCGTTGAAGTCAGCATAACCCAAATCGATTCGAGCAAGGTGGTATTAATCAGCAGCAAGGCTGGTGAGATGACGAAAATATAGGGAGCCATAAAAGCAGCGATTGATAGCCGCGTGGATTCTACACCTGTCCGGATCGGCTTTGACTTGGCGATGCCTGATGCGGCAAAGGCAGCAAGCGCAACTGGCGGCGTGATGTCTGCAACGATTCCGAAGTAGAATGTAAACATGTGAGCAGCGATAGCTGGTACACCCAATTGAATGAGTGCCGGGGCAGCGATGGTAGAAGTGATGATGTAGTTCGCCGTCGTAGGTGTTCCCATGCCCAAGATAAGCGATGCGATCATCGTGAAAAACAGCGTAAGGAAAAGCTGACCGCCAGCCAAATCAATCAAGCCATTTGCCAGCTTCAATCCGATCCCAGTCAACGTAATCGTACCGACGATAATTCCGGCACACGCAGTTGCGGCCACGACACCGAGAGCCATTCTGGCACCTGAGGCAAGTGCTTCTAAAATATCAGCAATAGACATGCGGGTTTCTTTTCGGAAGGCGCCCACGATAATGGTGGAGATGATGCCGATAATCGCGGAGCGCTCGGCTGATATGTTCATCATCAGAGCGGTAATAATGATCACGATGGGGAGGAGCAAGTACATTTTTTTCAAAACTTCTTTTTTGTTCGGTAGTTCTTCCTTGGAGAGTCCGCGTAACCCGAGGCGCTTTGCTTCGAAGTGCGTCATAATCCAGATGCCCACGAAAAATAAAATCGCAGGAAGGATTGCAGATTTGGCGATTTCCAAGTAAGGAACGCCGATGAATTCCGCCATCAAAAAGGCAGCAGCCCCCATGACAGGCGGCATGATTTGTCCACCAGTAGAGGACGAGGCCTCCACCGCCGCGGCAAATTCGGAACGATAGCCGAGCCGTTTCATCATCGGGATGGTAAAGGCGCCGGAGGTAACGACATTGGCAACGGAGCTGCCGCTAATCGTCCCTTGCAAGGCGCTGGAAAATACGGCCACCTTCGCAGGGCCACCGATTCGTCTGCCTGCAATGACCAGCGACAAATCGTTAAAATACTCACCGACCCCTGTTTTTTCGAGAAACGCGCCAAATAGCACAAACAAAAAGATGAAGGTAGAGGAAACGGCGAGCGGAGTACCGAGAATACCCTCTAGTGTGTAGTAGCTGTGCCCAATAATCCGCTCGACATCACTGCCGCGATGCTCCAAAAAGCCTGGCATGTAAGGTCCGAAGTAGGTGTATAAAAGAAAAATAGTGGCGATGAGAGCGATTGGAATTCCGACGACTCGTCGTGCAGCCTCTAGGACGAACGCGATGGCAATACCGCCGACCACCATATCCATCGTCGTATAGTTACCTGTTCGGGTCACGAGTCCTTCGTAGTCAATGACCCAATACAGCGATACGAAGACACCCAACAAGGCGAGAATCATGTTCACGATTCCGATTTTGTTACGGTTGCCTTTGGATGTTCCTGCATATAACAGATAGACAAGTGCCAGTCCGAAGGCCAAGTGGATCGGACGATGAATCTGGGGAGGCAGCGTGAAGAAAAGCGTGCTGGATAACTGGTACAGGGAGAAGAGGACAAGTAGACCAAAAGAAATCCACTTCATAGGACCCGCGAGCTGGCGTGTGGCTGATTCCTTGTCATATTGCGCGATCAGCTTATCCATCTCTTGTTGGTTCATATTCGTTGTTGTACTCATCTAGTAACCTCCTAACTCGCTCAGAATGGATCGCTTTTCTGCCTGAATCGTGATGGCTTCTCCTGGCTTGTCGATCAAGCTCAACGGAATATCCTGTCCAGCGAAAAGCAACGTATGATTAGCCCGTACTTGCCCGATAAAAAGCCGCAGGGCAGGAAAAGAGCGCTGCATATTGCGAATGTGGAATCGTCCATCGGCCAGAATCAGCTCCTCGCCAGGAGCCAATTCATTTTCCATGCCGATACCGTAGTCGTGAAAGCTCATCTCTGACAAAATAATTTGACCATCTACAATCCGGTATTGCTCCTCGATTGTCGACCGATGAATGGAATGAGTCCAGCGGATGCCAAAGGCTGCTTCATTGTATATGTTTGCACGCCAAACTACCTGATTCGATTGAGTATCCCGGATAACCAGAGCGGGAATCAGCGGAGTGGCGATGCCCACATAAATGACAATGACGAGAAGAAAGAAGGAGAAAAGGCGGAACAACGTCCGCCCTCTTTGCTTTGATACTTCCTGGATAAAAACCATCTGGCTTTACTTCACGCCTTTTTCGTCAAAGTACTTTTGGGCGCCCGGGTGAACAGGGATGCTGACGCCGTTCTTCACGTTCTCCAGCTTGATTTCTTTGGCTTTGGCGTGACCGAGCTTGTCGCTGTTCTCAAAGATCGCCTTTGTTACTTTGTACACGAGGCCTTCACTGAGATCGGAGCGAATCAAAAGCATTGATTTGACGGAGACGGTGGTCACTTCTTCCGGAACGGTTTGGTACGTATTGGCTGGGACGGTTGTTTTCACGTAGTAAGGGTATTTGGCGATGATCGCATCGATTTTGTCCGCATCAATAGGAATGATTTTTACGCCAGTTGTTGCTGCCAGCTCCGTGATTGCTGCGGTAGGCGTACCAGCAGTTTGGAAGGCAGCATCCAATTGGCCGTCCTGAATGGCTTTGGCTGAGTCAGCGAAGGAGAGGCGCTGGAGCTTGGTGTCTTCAAAGGTCATGCCATATGCTTCTAAAATTTGCTGAGCGTTCACTTCAGTGCCGCTTCCTGGAGCGCCTACAGATACGCGCTTATCTTTCAAATCGGCAACGCTTTTAATATTGCTGTCAGCAGAGACGACGACTTGGATGGTCTCATCGTAGAGAGCGCCCAATGCTTGGAAGGAATCAATTTTACCGTCTTGCTGGAACATGTTCGTTCCTTTTGACGCATACTCGGCAATGTCATTTTGCGTGAAGGCGATGTCCGCCTTTTTATCACGAAGGAGGCGAATGTTTTCTGCTGAAGCGCCTGTGGCTTGTGCTGTAGCAGTGAGGCCAGCGTTTTTCGTTATATGGTCAGCCATGCCGCCACCGAGTGGGAAATAAGTGCCGCCTGTACCGCCTGTTGCAATAATTAATTGGGAGGGATCGGCGCCTCCACCTGCACCTCCTTGTGAAGAGTTGCCACCACCACATGCCGTGATGAGCGACATGGACAGAAGTAGTGTGAGCGAGAGAAGAAAATGACGATTCTTCAAGATAATTCCCCCTAGTCTAAATGTTCTGTTTATATAACTTTCCTTGGCATTGTAAGGGGAGGTCTATAAAAAACTACAAAAATCTATAGAAAAATATAGTAAACTAAGAAATAAACAGGAAGTGCGGGCAACATTGTATGAGAGAGACCCTTTCGATCCTGCTGCTTATGCTCATTGCTGTCCCGATTGCCGGGGAGCTCAAATTCCACCCGTTTCAAGATGATTTCCGCATTAGCTTTGGTACAACGGCTTTTTTCTTTTTTTTATTGTGGCTGCGTCCTTCTTTCTTGGCAGGGATAGTAACTGGATTAATTGTTGTTCTATTTAGAATAATCTTAGATTTCTTGTATGGAGATGTCTTTTCGTTTCTGCCTTCTCTTCAGATGCATTTCCCCGCCTTTTGCTATTACGCTACCTTTGCTTGTCTATTCTCGCTCTTGCGCGTTAATACACTACATCATCGACCGCTTTGGGTGGGACTGTTGGGGACAGTCTCAGAAATAGCTGCCAATTTGGTAGAGCTGTCCTTTCGTGCTGTGTCCTGGGAGGGAGTCTTTCAGCTGGAGGTCGTAGGGCCGATTGCCGTCATTGCTTTGATACGCAGTTTTTTTGTCCTTAGTTTTTTCAATATGATTCAGCTGCGTCAGGCGAAATGGATGGAAAAGCAAC
This sequence comes from Brevibacillus sp. HB1.1, assembly GCF_013332445.1. Taxonomy (NCBI): domain Bacteria; kingdom Bacillati; phylum Bacillota; class Bacilli; order Caryophanales; family Paenibacillaceae; genus Brevibacillus; species Brevibacillus sp. HB1.1. Next base: position 429,157 of record NZ_JABMIV010000003.1, read on the forward strand.
AGCGCAATCGAAACGAGCAGATGTTGATGCTCATTTCCAACTTGTACGAGGAATCTGTTCATCTAAAAAAGACATTGCATCAGGTCGAGGAAATCACGCGCAGCTGCTATGAGTTGTATCGCGAGATGAACGAGGTGGAGCACAAGGATGGGACGAGCAAGCGATATGCAAAGCGGCTACTGTCCCTTGCCGGACAAGTGCATGAAGTGAAAAAGGACAATCAACGCATATATGCAGGCCTTTCCAAGCTGATTACTGACGAGAACGAACGAGATTATATGCCACTGGGCGAATTGATTGCTATTATTGTTCAGGTGCAACGAAAGTACGCGAGACTGTTGGAGAAGGACATTCAGTTTGAAACGAATGTGGAGGTGCCCTATCTCGCTTGCCACATTTACACGACACTCTCACTCATCAACAATCTGGTCGGCAACAGTGTTGAAGCAATCCGTGACCAGGGGATGGTCTCGATCGTTGCCTCCATTGACGAGAGTCAGGAGTGGATTCATTTTGATGTGACCGATGATGGGCCAGGCATTGTGGTGGAGGACAAGGAGCTCTTGTTCATGCCTGGATTCACGACCAAATACGACGTATCGGGCAGGCCTTCCACGGGGATAGGACTTTCATACGTAAAGGAAGTGACAGACAATCTCCAAGGAAGGATTGATATAGCCGAGGCCTCGTGCGGACAAACCACACAATTTTGCATTCGCCTGCCAATCGCAACTCTGATTCAGAAAGGGTGACCTAATGCGCTACTTCATCGTGGACGACGATCCGGCGATTCGATTCATGCTCGCTCAGATCATAGAGGATGCTGATTTGGGAGAGGTATGTGGGGAAGCAGAGGATGGTTTACAGATTGACCACGATTTTTTGAATTGGAAGCAAGTAGACATCTTGTTGATTGATCTTTTGATGCCGAATCGAGATGGCATTGAAACAGTGCGCCAACTGAGGCGTTTTACAGGCAAGATTGTCATGATCTCGCAAATCGAAACGAAGGAGATAATCGCAGAGGCGTATGCGACAGGGATCGAATACTACGTGACCAAACCGGTGAATCGACTGGAGGTCATCAGTGTTCTGCAAAAGGTACGGGAACGCATATTGCTGCAGCAATCCATCGAGGGTATTCAGCGGTCGCTTTCCGTTTTGTCCGGCAGTATGAACGTGACGGCAGCTCTTTCAAAAGAAACAACGTATCCTGAAAAGGGGATCTTGTCTTCCGCACGGTTTCTCTTAACCGAACTGGGGATGATTAGCGAAAAAGGCAGCAAAGATTTACTCGACATGATGGAGTGGCTGTATCACTGGGAGAAGGAAAGGGATGGGGAAGTGAATCTCCCACCTTTACGCGATATTTTTTGGGCGATTGCTGCCCGCAAGCTGGGTAAGGGAGTGACTGTCCTGATCCAAAAGGAAACGAAGGCCGCTGAGCAACGGGTTCGCAGAGCCATTTATCAGGCATTAACCCATCTGGCTTCCCTTGGGCTGACTGATTACAGTAATCCCAAATTCGAGAGCTACGCGACCACATTCTTTGATTTTACCGAGGTGCGAAAACGCATGTTGGAGCTGGAGAATCAGATGGAAATGACGATCTCTTCTACTCGTATCAATACCAAAAAGTTTATTTTTGTACTCTATATGGAGTCAAAAAGACGAATTGGTGTATTTCAGGGCTGATTTTTGGAGTGGGCATCCAAATGTGATAAGATATTTCTATTGGTCATGAGCGAGGGCTTCGATGTAAGCTGATAAAAGCTTGGGAATGCCTCCGTTTTACATTTGTTTTGGGAGGGAAGTAAGTGAGCGAACTACGTAATCCATGGCAGCTACTTTACCGAGTCTATCGTCATGTGCAACCTGTTCTGGAGCGAGAGTTTGCGGCCTGGTACAAAAGAGCACAGGCGATTCCCAATCCCGAGCTGAGAAAACAGGCACAAGACAGCATGAACTCCAAAAAGTTTCACTGCCAAGGGGGATGTGTTTATGCTGCACAGGTCATCCCGCATGTAGAGACAATTGTCCCGCTGATTGTCGCCTACCAAACGATCAGTGACTACTTGGATAATCTGTGTGATCGCAGCACGTCATTAGACCCGCAAGACTTCCGTCAGCTTCACGTGTCGATGCAGGATGCACTGACACCAGGCGCGCCATTACGCGACTATTATTTGTACCGCGTGGATAAGGATGACGGCGGCTTTTTGGCTGGGCTGGTTCAGACCTGTCAACAACATGTCGCACAATTGCCAGCCTATGAAAAAATCCAGGCAAAGATACTCGAGTTTTCTTGTTTGTATAGTGATTTGCAAGTATACAAGCACATTGCTCCCCATTTGCGCGAGGATCACTTGTTGACGTGGTGGGATCAGTATCAGGAACGCTATCATGATTTGTACTGGCAAGAATTTGCGGCTGTCACAGGCTCGACCATCGGGATATTCGCTCTTTTTTGCTTGTCGACTGATCCAGATGTAGGGGAAGAGCAAATTCAAATGGTAAGTGAAGCTTACTTTCCATGGCTGTGCGGGTTACATATTTTATTAGACTATTTAATTGACCTGGAAGAAGATAAAATGGGTGGAGATTTAAACTTTGTGAGCTATTACGATTCAGAACGGATAGCGACTGAACGCTTGAAGCTTTTCATAGAACAAGCAAAGGCAAGCGTTAAACGCTTGCCAAATCCTGCATTTCACCGTATGATCGTGGACGGGCTAGTCGCGTTTTATCTCGCGGATCGCAAGGTGAATCGGAGCCAGCCACACATTTATACTATCGCTAGACAACTACTGAAGCAGGCAAAGGGCTTGCCCTCTGTCCTGTTTTATGTGAACAGTTTACTTGTACGGCGATAACGGAGAAGAGGTTAGCGCATATGCTTGCGCTTGTACGAAAAGCCAAATCCCATCAACGAGAAGGCAACAACGATACAGCCAAGGATACCGAGGGGGCTTTTTTCCCCAATGGCAATGCCAACTCCGATGAGACAGGCGGTTACCAAAAATGCCAAAGCCAGTGTTACCAATTGATAACGATTCATCGGTCTGTAACCTCCTATCTGTCAATGTTCCCATTATACCTTATTTTCCGCGAAAAGCATCCAGGTAAAGATTTCGGAAATCCCGGTAATATAATTGTGCGAAGTGGTGGAGAACGCAGATGGAAAGCATAATACAAATTAGAAAAGGGAATCGAGTGATAGAAGGTCATGTTACCTATGAAGAAGGAGACTTGATCGAAGCCGTATTTCCCAGCCCATTGGATGTCACTGTAGGGGATCAGATCCCTTGTCTATTGACGGCTGATTATGAAACGATCAATACGTTTGAAGCCGTAGTCGTGGCTAAAGACAAAAATCGCTTGTTTTTGTTCCACTCTCCAACAGCTACTGAATTTCGGGAACAGCGCAGACGCTATCCCCGTTTCGACATGGAGGTTAAGGGCTGGATCCAGTATCCGACGCAGGAGCCAGACTCATTTTTTTCCGTTTATAGCCAAATGGTGTACTTGGTGAATTTGAGCCTGGGAGGCTTGGCATTCCGCTCAGACAAACATATTCCTGCGGATCAGCAAATTGTTTTTTCCTTTGAATTGCATGGTCGCAATCGCCCGGATGGGGTAGTGAAAACTGACCTGGTTATCATTCATGAACGAATAGAAGGTCCGAACTATTTTTACGGCTGTACGATCAAAGGAATCAATGCACGTCACTTTCACAATTTGCGAAAGTACATTTTGCATCGACAAATCGAGGAACGAAGACAAGTGAATATCGAGTAGGTCTTTTCGTGAATTGGTTCAATGGGGACCAATTTTTTTTTTGTCTTTTTTCCGGGGTAGATTAGGAGGGGCTGTAGTGGGGGGAAGAAGCGGATTTCCAGTCTACGCTTCAACCTACGCCCTGCCGGGAGGCGGGGGCTGTCCGCTACGGAATGAATGTCGGGAGCGCTTCAAACGTTGAAGTTTCAAGGGAGTATATCATAAGTGAAGCTGAAAACCCCCGACATTCATTCCTTCGCTGGGTTGGGCTCCAAAGGCGCTTGGACTGGAAATCCGCTTCTTCCTACGCGGCTTCAGTCAACATTTTAAAGGCATAAAAGAGGAAAAAAAGATAAAGAAAAACGGAAAGACTTCTCTGATTAACTACACAAACGTTCTAAAAAAGCTGGACGCCCACCTCAGTTGTGGAAGCACGGTGATATGTTTGGAAGGAGACCGCCCGAACGAAGAGAGGATATAGGCGACTGGAAAACATGTCACCGGGCTTCGGTCCCGGCACAACTGCTGGAGGACATCCAAAACAGATTTTTTCGCAGTGAAAAAAGGATCATAAGCGTACATTCGCGAAGCTTTGTCTAAAATGCTGCCTGGTTCCTACTGGAAAATCGCACAGGGAGGAAAACGTGAGATGTGGAAAAAATGGATGGTGTGTGTTCTTACCTTGATCTTGAGTATGCCGGTTGTGGCCTGTGAGGCGAATCCCGCTCCTGAGTCGCAGCCAGCTCAACAGACTCTTCCATATCGGATGGAGGTAGTGGCTGATCAGTTGGCTGTGCCGTGGGCGATGGATATAGCCTCGGATGGTCGAATCTTTTTCACAGAGCGACCAGGAAGAGTGCGAGTGATCCAGTCAGGCAAGCTGTTGCCGGATCCGCTCATCTCATTCCCTGCCCCGTTCATCAGCGAGGGAGAGGGCGGGCTGTTGGGCCTTGTGCTCGATCCTGATTTTGCGAATAACCACTACTTGTACGTTTACCATACATACAAAGAGGGAGAGGCTACTTTCAATCGTGTTCTGCGACTACGAGAAGCAAACGATGCAGGACAGATTGACAAGGTACTCCTCGATAAAATCCCGGGAAGCTCGATCCACAACGGAGGACGGATCAAAATCGGTCCGGATCAGCGTCTTTATATTACGACAGGCGATGCGCATGAGCCGATGCTTGCGCAAGATCGGGTAAGTCTCGCCGGAAAAATTTTGCGTATCAATCTGGATGGAACCATTCCTGCTGACAATCCTTTTTCCGGCTCACCTGTATACAGCTATGGACATCGCAATCCGCAAGGCATCGCATGGTATCCGGATACAGGAATACTCTACAGCTCGGAGCACGGCCAGACTGCACATGATGAGATTAATCGGATCGAGCCAGGCGCAAATTACGGCTGGCCGGTCATTTCTGGTGAACAGCAAAAAGAGGGGATGAACCCCCCCCTCCTGCAAAGCGGTGATACGACATGGGCTCCTTCTGGCATGACGTTTGTATCCAAAGGGCCGTGGAAAGGACAACTGCTCGTAGCGAACCTCAGGGGTACGCAGCTTCAGAAAATTAGCTTAGACGCTACTCGACCTGATACGGTATTGGAGGCTGCTACTTTGTTCCAAGACGAGTTCGGACGATTGCGCGATGTGGTCGAAGGAAAAGACGGCGCACTCTATTTGTTGACCAACAACCGCGATGGTCGTGGAAATCCGAGAGAAGGGGACGATAAAATTATCCGACTCGTTCCGATCCAGCCGTAGCGGTAGCAACAGCCACGTCTTTTGTTCGTTTCCCCCAAATCCATCGTTGTAAGAGAACAGCGCCTCCACCAATCGTAGCGATTAACATTCCGACCCATAAAAAAGCAGTGTTTGGACCCCAGATGGTCATAATGACGCCACCGAGCAACGGAGCAATAATGAAAGTAGCGCTCGTCAATGAATCGATAATTCCCCTCACACGGCCCAGTGCTTGCGGGGGGCTTTCTTTTTGTACCAGATAATTGGCGCCGACCGAAGTCAGACCTGTTCCGATTCCTGCCAATAAAGCGGGAATCAGCAGCCAATACATGCCAGCACCAGCCTGGAAAAATCCAATCCACGAAAAGCTAATTCCGATGAGCAATACGCCACCGCCCAGCACCCACCCGTAGGAACGCATCTCTTTTAAACGATGTAGCCAGGTGACAGTAACAAGTGCGCCTAATCCAATGACACTGACTGTAAACCCGAGCATTTCCGGATTGTCGGGCAGCTTCTCGCGGAAGATCACGGGAAACTGTGTATCCGCCAATTGAATCGCCAACGAGGTAACGGTTGCGAAGATCGTGCTGAACAACAGGACACGGTTTTGCAAAAAGATCCGCCATCCCTCTTGCCATGCTTGACGGTAAGGGAGAGGCTGCTCTTCTACGGATGTACGAGACAACGTATTCTCCACTTTCCGAATCGTGAACAGAAATCCAGTAGAGAGAAGGAAGGTCGAAGCATTAATCATCAGACAAATGGCAGGTGCAAAAACGGCCGCTACCAATCCTCCGGCAAGTGGACCAATCAATTTCCCCATCTGATATACGGCTCCATTCAAAGCAGAGGCTTGTAACAATTGATTCTCAGGTACGATTTGACGCGTCAAGGTCTGTTGCGCTGGATCATTGAAGACAGAGGCACCTGAACGCAGGGCAATGACCACCAGGAACCAGAGTGGAGTAGGCATGGCAAGTAGGAGCAGAGTGAGAGCAGCCTGAATGATATTCATGGTCATGATCATACGTACCTTGTTCACGCGGTCTGCAAGCACCCCGGCAAACTGCCCGAGCAAAATGCTTGGAGCCGCATAGGCAACCGGCAGGAGAGCCATGGTCATCGGATCAACCTTCCACACAAACCCTAACAGGATGGATACCGCAATAAAATCAAACCAATCGCCAAGCGTAGACAGTCCGTAAGAGATGAACAGTGTGCGAAACGTTCTATTTTCCTTTAACAAAAAAATCCCTCCATCGATCTGTTAAATCGATGATAAAAGGGATTTGTCAGAGGAATATCAGATAGTCGATGGGATGATGGCACGAATCTTTTTCTGCAAGTAGTCAAACTGGTACTCTTCGGATAATTCCGCCCACATTTTCTGGTATTTGCGCTCCCATTCCGAATCGTAGCCGAAGTTTTTTAAGAACAACAAAATCATTTGTACGCCATAAATCAGATGGGGGACGAACTTGGTGCTTCGTACTACTTCCAGACCTTCATCGACCAATCGGCGCGCCTTGGCAATCTCCTGTCGATGGTACAGACAAAGACCGCGCGCAATGGTAAAGCTGCCGAGCTCACGCTGCATAGGGAGTTCTTGCAAGATTTCCTCAGAGCGTTGAATGACTTTCTCAGCTTCGTCACTCTCACCCATGAGTAGATACAGGAGGGCTTCTTCTGCTTGAAAAAAGAGTCGAAAGCCGGGTGAATTGACTCGGTCGATAACCTCTCTAGCAGGTATCAGCTGTTTTTTTGCTCGCTCCCACTCTTTGGCTTGGGCGTAGACACTGATTGCGGTGATCTGTAGCTCATCCTGATAATTTTCAGGCATACTTTTCGCGTTTTTCAGAGCCCATTGTAAAATTTCTACTGTTTTTTGCGAGTCAAGTTCCGTCATATGGTACAAATGGAACATATAAAACAGCTTGTCGGAAATGGGTGTAGCTTTATCCTCTACAAACCAGTTGAAGTCACCGACAACAAATCGCAAAAAGGTAGCGTAAAATGGGTCCATCTGAATGCCCAGTACCTTCTGATGAGTATAAAGGGTCTGCAACGCGGCCCCCATTCCCATACCGTGATAGGTGCTCAGCATTTTATTGATGGTTTCTGAGAAATTGCTGTTCAATATCGTTGGACTAGGTGATTTCTGCTCTTTTAGCGTAAGCCGATAGCCGACTCCTCGGACCGTATCAATCGTGAGCAGATGCGACCACTTTTGTAATTTTTTCCGCAAGCGGTAAATGTGATCGTCGACAGTACGGTCAGTAGGCTCTTCCAGCGGCCAGACGCGATCCAGCAAATCACTCCTTGAAAAGGACCGATTTTTCCACGTGTACAGAAATTGAAACAAGGCGTATTCCTTCGGCAAAAGGACAATCGTTTCCCCGGCATAATGGATTTGATACGTATTATCATCCGACCATGTGATCAATCCCATTTGAAAGACTCCTCGTTTATATTGAACTTCTTCATTTTATTGTAAAGGGTTCCGCGAGATACGCCGAGCAGCTCGGCTGCTGCCTTTTTGTTGCCATACGTGCGCTCCAATGCTGCCAGAATGCGCTCTTTTTCGTTCACAGGTGGAGCAGTGTACGCAATCGACGGACGTAGGATTGACGGCGGCGTCGGAGTCGGCGGCGCATACGTTCCCCCAATCGGTGTGTGCACAGAAACTTGGGTGGGTTCTGCGTGGCTGCGAATGACAGTCGGCAGATGCTCAGGCAATATAACACCGTTTTCTTGCAGGATCGACAGACGTTCGATGACGTTGCGAAGCTGTCGGATGTTCCCAGGCCAATTGTACTCGAACAACGCTTGCATGACCTCGGGAGAGATGCGTGGTACGGAGTGGTCATGGGCCACGGAATACTCATGAATGAAAATTTGCACGAGCTCTGGCAAATCTTCGCGTCGTTCACGCAGCGGCGGGATTTCCAGAGAAAAGACGTTCAGCCGATAATACAAATCCTCGCGAAAACGACCGTCTGCAACCATTTGCTCCAGCTGTCTGTTTGTCGCTGCTACGATCCGTGTGTTAACGGTGATCGGCTCTGTTCCGCCTACGCGGTAAAACTGCCGTTCCTGTAAGGCACGAAGCAGCTTGACCTGCAACTCTAGCGGCAGCTCCCCAATTTCATCGAGGAAAAGCGTCCCGCCATGCGCCAGCTCCAGCTTGCCAGGCTTGCCTTTTTTCTCGGCTCCAGTAAAAGCACCGCCCTGATAGCCAAACAGCTCACTTTCGAACAGCGCAGCAGGAATGGCACCGCAGTTGATCGCGATAAAAGGCTTCTCATGTCGGCGACTTGCCTGATGAATCGCTTTGGCAAACAGTTCCTTCCCGACGCCGCTTTCTCCATAAATCAGTACAGTCGCATCCGTCTGCGCCACTTTTTTTGCGGAACCAATAGCGGATTGTATCGAGGCGGAATGCCCCTTGATTGCATAAAAAGGATCGTCTGCTGCCTGAAACCGACTCATCTCTTGCTGTAAATTGTGGAGATGGGCCGTCGTATGTGCTAATTCTTCATTGAGACGAACCAGCTCAGTAATATCCTGTTCAATGGAAATCGCGCCGATAATTTCACCCTCGCGGCGAATCGGTGCCGCATTAATGAGTACATGACTATCAGGACGAGGAATGTGATAGACACGTTGAACAGATGTCCCTTGACGCAGGGCATCGAGCAGGCGGATCGATTCACTGGCGAAGTGCTCATCGAGAGAAGTTCCGACGACTTGCTCGCGATCGATTTCATAAATGGTTTCTGCTGCCCGATTCCAGTGTTGGACAACGTTGCGGGAGTCCACGATAGTGACGGCCTCACTCATCGTACCCATCAAGGTACTGAGCAGGGCAGACTGGTTTTGGGTCAACACGACAAAGGCAGTCATGAGCTGGTATGGCTCAACCATTCCCGTCGGAGTCCCTTGTTCATCCACGATGACGAGTGTAGGCAGATCGGAAACGCCTGGGCCAGCGAGAATGTGGCTGATGGATTGTTCGAGCGTAGTTGTAGGAGAAACGATGACGACTCTGCCTTTTTGTTCTTTATCAACCCATTCACCTAGGGTTTCACCTGCGCGTATTTTGACCATATCAGGTGGAATCGGAATCGCAAAGAAAGAGAGTGTACTGTCCAACGAAAATAACGGTTTCAAATTGTCACCTCTTATCCAAACTAACAGGAAAAGGGATCGTCCCTGTTGTACATCTAATCAAAAGTGTACAAGAATAAACACGCAATGTACATATGTGTTGAAAGTGTCGTAGAGACATCACGATAGCGCTTACGAGAATAAGTTGGCATGATTCATGCTAGTAGAAGTGGACAGAGTACGTTGAGGAGGAGACAGTCAACGATGGAACAAGCTATGAAGGATTTCTTTCTATTTTTATCTAAAAACAAAACCTTAAATTCTGCCGCGAAAAAGTGGGGTCTGCGCTTTGGAGCGAGTCGCTTTGTATCCGGTCAAACCATTGCGGAGGCAATTAGCGCCGTACGTAAGCTGAATCAGCAAGGTCTCGTGTGCACGCTGGATCATCTGGGCGAATTCGTGTTCAGTGTAGAGGAAGCAAACGAGTCTGCTGACTATTGCATCAAAACGCTGGAAGCGATCCACCAATCCGGTGTCGATTGCAATCTCTCGTTGAAAATGACTTCGCTTGGTCTGGACATCAGTCGTGAGCTCTGCATGAACAACATGAGACGCATTTTGGATTCGGCTAAGAAAAACGGAAACATTTTCGTTCGTATCGACATGGAGGACTATGCACACAATCACGTGACCATGGAGATTCTGAACGAATTACTGCAAGAGTACGACAACGTAGGAACCGTTATTCAGGCGTATCTCTACAAAGCAGCGGATGATATCGACAGCCTGAAGGACAAAAAAGTGAACTTCCGTCTCGTAAAAGGAGCTTACAAGGAGTCTCCTGAAGTCGCTTACCCGAACAAGCCAGATGTAGATGAGAACTACAAGAAAATCATCAAGCAGCATCTGTTGAACGGCGGGTATGCTGCTGTAGCAACCCATGATGACAACATTATTGATTTTGTGAAAAAGCTGGAAAAGGAACACAACATCCCGCGCACACAGTTTGAATTTCAAATGCTGTATGGCATTCGTACGCAGTCCCAAATTGACTTGGCTCGCGAAGGCTATAAAATGCGTGTTTATGTACCGTATGGAAACGACTGGTACGGATATTTCATGCGCCGTTTGGCAGAAAGTCCGGCAAACGTAAAATTTGTTCTCAAAGGGATGTTTACGAAATAAGTTTTGCAAAGTATACTTGACACCTTCGGAGGATTCTCCGGAGGTTTTTATTTTATCTGGAAAGGTGAGAGTCTTGTGAATTGTTCGATTATTCCGCTTACTCCCCCGTATTCTTTTGACCGGTTGCTTCGGCGTCTTGAGACACATCCAGATACGCAGATACGTGTGAATAAAGAAAAAAATAGCCTAGAGCGCGTCTTTCGTATTGGCTTACGGCCTGTTCTGGTCCATATGCAATTTGTGGGTAGCTTGGAAGAACCCGTATTGCACTACGAGACACAGGCGATTTTGTCCACGACAGACCAGCAGCTGCTAGAAAAAATGATCCGCCGTACTTTTAGTGCCGATTTGGATCTATCCGTTATTTACGAGCAAATGAGGGCGGAAAAGGAACTCGCCATTCTGACCGAGCGGTTTCGTGGTCTTCGTCTTATGCTGGATGCAGATTTATTTCAGTGTATGGTCAAGACCATTATCGGGCAGCAGATCAATCTGACCTTTGCAGCCAATTTGACCGAAAGGCTGGTGACACTGGCAGGTGACCCAGTAGAAAACCCAAACGGCGAGGGCCTCATCGCTTTTCCGACTCCTGACGCGGTAGCGAGATTGACTGTAGAGGATTTGCGTACACTGCAATTTAGTCAGCGAAAAGCAGAGTATATTATCGATTTCGCCCGTGCCATTGTGAATGAAACGGTAGATTTGGAAAGACTATGGACAATGGGTGACGAGGAAATCATTACGTACCTCACTTCGCTGCGAGGAATTGGACGGTGGACAGTAGAGTGCCTTCTCATGTTTGGGATGGGGCGTCCAGACTTGTTGCCGGCTGCTGACATCGGTTTGCGAAATGGAATTGTTCACCTCTATGGAATGAATTCGAAGCCAAATGAAAACGATATTCGCAAGATAGGGGAAAAGTGGGCTCCATGGCGTAGTATCTATTGTCTGTACGTATGGGAAGCAGTGGGGGCGATCAAGAGAAAAGAGGTATTTGACCTGTAAAAACTTTCATTTTTAACAAAAGTTCAATAATTTTAAAAAATTAAAGGTTGAATAGTGAGTTAATTTTAAGTTATACTAATGAAAATTTTATTTTATTAAACAATATTGAGAGGATTCATATGAAAGAACTTTCAACGAAAGAAACAATTACAATTGGTTTGATGCTGTTTGCCCTATTCTTTGGAGCAGGGAACATGATTTTTCCGCCAGCTCTAGGACAAGCTGCAGGAGATAATGTTTGGATCGCGATGGCTGGCTTTTTGATTACTGGTGTAGGTCTGCCTTTACTGGGAATCATTGCGGTAGGCTTGGCTGGTGGTAATTTGCAGACGATGGCGTCAAGAGTCCATCCAATGTTTGCAGTTGTGTTCACCTTTATTGTGTATCTGTCGATTGGTCCATTCATGGCGATTCCGCGGACAGGTACAGTAACCTTTGAGATGGGCGTGTTGCCGTATTTGCCTGAATCCATGAAAGGCAGTTGGGTACCGCTTTTTGTGACCACGATCGTCTATTTTGCCATCACCTTCTGGTTGAGTCTGAACCCGAGCAAGCTGGTGGATCGAATCGGTAAAATCTTAACACCTGCTCTTTTGATCATTATTGGTCTGATGTTTGTCAAATCACTCATTTCGCCTTTGGGTGAGGTAGGACAGCCGACAGGCGCCTATCAGGATACAGCATTTTTCAAAGGATTTATCGAAGGCTATCTGACGCTAGATGCGTTGGCTGCGATGGTATTTGGTCTGGTAGTAACATCGGCTGTTCAGGATAGAGGTATCATCGATCGCAAAAAAGTGATGTGGTCCACGATCAAAGCCGGAATCCTCGCCGCTACGGGTCTCGGACTCGTATACCTTGCCCTCAGCTATCTGGGAGCGACGAGTGTTTCGATTGCGAAATCGGCAAACGGCGGTCAGATCTTAACTGGGGTTGTGCTGCAACTGTTCGGTCCATTAGGCTCACTCCTGCTGGGAGCAGCTGTTACGCTTGCTTGCCTCACCACTTCTGTTGGGCTCGTCACAGCGTGCAGTCAATTTTTCTCGAGTCGTATTCCTAGCATTTCCTACAAGAAAATGGCTGTGATCCTGTGTGCGTTCAGTGCTGCGGTAGCAAACGTAGGCTTGACGCAGCTGATTACCTTCTCAGTGCCTGTCTTGATGGCGATTTATCCGCTGGCGATTGTGCTGATGCTGCTGACGTTTTGTGATCGGATGTTCAATGGACATCGTGCTGTATACGTAGGCGCGATCACGGCAACGGCTGTCATCAGTCTGTTGGATGGAGCATCTCAGCTTGGATTGTCTATCGACTATCTGACGCCATTCTTGGAACAATTGCCACTGTACAAAGTAGGAATTGGTTGGCTGGTGCCAGCCTTTGCAGGCGCATTGCTAGGATTGTTGTGGGCTAGCCTCACACGCAGTGTCCCGATTGTAAGAGAAACGAAGTAAAGAATAAAGAGCGGGTGGGCTTTAGGTCCACTCGCTTTTTTCATGTCGCAAACAATTCTTGTCCTGCTTTTACCAGCTGCATAGGACTTCTATCTGTCCACAATACGGGTGATCTATGTTACCATGGAAAAACGTAAATTGTCTGAACGACATGTTTCATTCTATGTCGTTTTGAAAGAAGGGAGGTTATTGGCTATGTCCACGATGAAAGTCTTGGTTGCCGATGACGATCCAAACGTACGCGAAATTATTCGCCTTTATTTTGAAAAACAACAAATCGAGCTCATCTCAGCAACAGATGGAAGAGAAGCTCTTGAGATGATGGAAAAGGAACAGCCGGATGTGGTCATTCTCGATGTCATGATGCCACAAGTGGACGGCTTTGAAGCATGTCGGGAAATCCGCAAGAAGTGGGATACGCCGATTATTATGCTGACGGCAAAGGATGAGGAGTTTGATCGTGTACTCGGCTTGGAGCTCGGAGCGGATGATTACGTAACGAAGCCGTTTAGTCCACGTGAGATCGTTGCTCGTATCCGCGCGATTATGCGCAGATTGCAGCCAAAGCCAAGAGTAGAAGATGAGGCAGTGCTTCGGACCTTTACTTTTGATCAATTGACGATTGACCTGGATAAACGAGAAGTAATCGTTGCCGGGGAAAAAGTGAGCTTTCGCCCGAAGGAGTTTGATCTGCTAGTTCAACTTGTCAAATCTCCGGGAAGTGTATGGTCACGGGAGCAATTGCTGGAACAAGTGTGGGGCTTCGATTATTTTGGCGATGTTCGAACGATCGATGTTCATATTAAAAAGATCAGACAGCGTTTAGATAAGCTCCCTTATGAATGCATTCAAACAGTTTGGGGGATCGGCTATAAGTTTGGGGTGGATAACTGATGCTAGGCATGTCGAAAAGTATCTATCGCAGACTGCTGGTCAGCTTTTTGGCTACCGTTTTGGTGGGGCTGGGGATTACCGGTATCGTTCTCTCCTTTTTTACGAAGGAGTACATCTACAATGCCAAGGAAGAAGAGCTTTTGCGGATGGCGAAAAAAGTGAATGCCGCTATCCATAACAGTAATGAAGTAAACAAACAGCTCTTGGACAAGCTGGCGATGCTGGACGAGTCATTTGATACCCGCATCTGGTTATTTGATTCGAAAGGAAAAATCGTCGCGACTTCGATGAAGGATGAGATGCTTACGGGCAAGTCCGTGGCAGTTTCCATCGCGGGTAACGTGCTTCACGGAAAAAGCGCGGTAACCGAGCTGCAAATCGAAGGTCTGGATGACCCGATGCTGTCGGTCTCCGTCCCGTGGGGCGAGGGCGAAAACGTTTATGGCGGAATTATTTTGCATGCGCCGATTGAAGGAATTGAGAAAACCTTTGGTCAAATGCGCGAGTCGATTCTGTGGGCGACATTGTTTGGGGTGCTTCTTTCTACGATCATGGTTTCGTATTTGTCATGGTCAATCTCCCGCCCATTGCGAACCATTGAGAGAACAGCGGCTGAAATTGGTCGCGGGAATTATGCAGAGCGCGTTCAGGTCGATACGTCTGACGAGATCAGCGACTTGGCGCAAACGATCAATACAATGGCACAGAAGCTGGAAAAGGTAGAGCAGGAGCGTCATCATCTGGAGCAAGTGCGCAATGATTTTTTGGCGAATGTCTCCCATGAATTGCGGACGCCTCTCACCGCGATCCAAGGTTTTCTCGAGGCGTTGCAAGACGGCTTGGTAGAAGAAGAAGAGGCTCGACAGAAGTATTACGCTGTGATGTACACCGAAACGATGCAAGTGAATCGCTTGGTGGATGACCTGATGGACTTGATGAAGCTGGAGAACAACGAAGTAAATCTGGCCAAATTCCCTGTCGATGTGGCAGATGTCATGAATCGGGTTGCTTTTTCCTTCCATCAAGAAGCAGAGGAAAAAGGGCTTCGCATGGGAGTAGAGGTAGAGGACGAGCTTCCGCGAATTTATGCTGACAAGGACCGGCTCGCGCAAATTCTGAAAAATCTGGTGAAGAATGCGCTCAAGTTTACGACTACAGGTGAAATTCGCATGCGTGCTTCGCTGGAAGAGGAATACGTACAGATTCAAGTGATCGATACAGGGATGGGGATTGCCGCAGATGACCTGGATCGCATCTGGGAACGTTTTTTCAAAGTGGATCGGGGACGTTCCAAGAACAATAAAGGGACAGGACTTGGACTCGCCATTGTAAAAGAGCTGGTAGAACTGCATGATGGCAAATGTAGAGTAGAGAGCACGCCTGGGAAAGGCAGTACTTTTACGATATGGCTTCCAAGGATTAAGCCGGAGAACTAAAGCATGATCCACTCCAAATGATCATGGTCATACTTTTTTCATATTTTGATCATCGTTTTTTCCCACTTTCCTTACAGAATGGTTATCTTTGTCCGTTACGATATAGGTGTGACAGCGAGAAGGTCACGAAGCCAAGGAATGAAAGGGGAATGAACATGAACAAAAAATGGTTCTCCATTGCCACTGTCGCATTACTCCTGTCTGGCAGCTTGGTTGCCTGCTCTGACACAACAGGAACACCTGAACCGGCGACACAATCAGAGGGCACGACAAGCGAAACCGCTCCGGGGTCCTCCACTACTGATAGCGGACAATCGACCGATAGCTCGGTTTCGCAAGATCAGTCTACAACGGATGCCTCTGCGGACAAAGGTTCGTCTACGGAAGCACCTGCGACAGATGCCAATTCTGATGCAGGTACCAGCACTGGATCGCCTGGTGCTGCGGGAACTGACAACAGCGGTTCCACTGGACAGGCTGCAACGACTGACGCCAGCAAGAAGTAATCATTCACGAACTCGAAACACGTTCGTTTGAACTCCTCTACTTCCCTCCCGTTTTATATAACTTGATGACGGCCATAGGTCGTCTTTTTTTTGTCTAAGAAAAGTAGTCGTAGTGATGAGAGCCTGGAAGATACTTTGGTGGTATGTGGTATGATTATCCAAAATCATACAGAGCGAGCGGGAGGGAGCAGCATGATCATGTATCCATCGTTAAAAAAGGGCGCAACTATAGGGGTAACTGCGCCATCATCTGGTGTACCAGCGTATTTGCATGAACTAATCAGGCTGGCATGCAGTCGTATGGAGAGCAGGGGGTATTCCATCGTTTGCAAAGATACAGTCTGGACTCAGGAAAAAGCCAAGTCAGCTCCTGCCACAAAACGCGCAGCCGAATTGAACTCCCTGATGCAAGAGGAAGACGTCGATATCATCATCCCTCCCTGGGGTGGCGAGCTGCTGATTGAGATTTTAGACAAGCTTGATTTTCAGTCCATGCAACCAAAATGGGTGTTAGGCTATTCAGATGTGAGTGTGCTGTTGCTCGCGATTACATTAAAAACGGGGATGGCTACGGCCCATGGGACGAATCTGGTGGATTTGCGTGGAGCAGATATGGATGAGACGACCGCCATGTGGGAAACGGTTCTGTCAATGAAAGAGGGCGAGTCTGTGTTGCAGTACTCTTCCCCGATGTATCAAAAGGAATGGCAGCATACGAATCCTTCGCCGCATATCTTTCACCTGACAGAACCGACTGTATGGAAAACTACAGAGACTACTCCCCACGTAAACATGCAGGGCCGGCTACTTGGCGGCTGTATCGATACCATTCGGCATGTGATCGGCACACCGTATGGGGACGTGCAAACGTTTCAAAAAGAACAGATCGGGAATGAAGCGATCATCTGGTATTTGGAAAACTGTGAGCTTTCTACGACCGATCTGCGCAGATCATTGGTACAGATGAAGCTGGCCGGATGGTTCGATCATTGTGCGGGGATCATGTTTGGGCGCAGTCCAGCGAATCAGGCGGTCGACGGCTATACCGTGGAAGACGTCTATCAGGAGTTGGCTGCTGAGCTGCAAGTTCCTGTCCTCTACGATGTAGATTGCGGGCATATACCGCCACAAATCACGTTTATTAATGGCGCCTTTGCTGAAGTGGAGTTGTCTTTCGAAAAAGGAAGCGTCCGGCAATATTTTCGTCCATAAGCATAAGAAAACGAGGGCTTCCCAACGAATGGGAAGTCCTCGTAGCATGTAAGCATACATGATTTTTAGCCTTGCTTCTCGTTGTAATGGGGGAGAGGATGTTCCTTCGTCGATTCACGTGTTCGCAGAGTGGACAAGGCGACACCAAGGAAAATAAATGCGCCGCCAGCGAAAAAGCCAACACCCAAATGTTCATGTAGCAACAGCCAGCCTAAACATGCACCGACAATGGGCTGAACAAAAAAGAACCCAGCCCCACTCCCTGCGGGCATCAGCTCGAAGCCTTTGTTCCACAAATAAAAAGCACCTGCGGTAGAAATCACCCCGATATAGAGAACGCCTGCCCAGATGTCCCAACCAAATTGCCAGGAGACAGGCGTGACAGACAGCTCCCAAAACATGAGCGGACTCGTAAAGATGATGCCAAACAATGCTACGTAGGTAGTGACTAACAGGGACGAATAGCGTTGCGTTGCCTTTTTGCTGAGAACGGTATACAATCCCCAGCTAATCGCTGCTACGAGCAAAATCAGGTTGCCTGTCAGGGAAGACTGGGCGTCAGCTTGATCTGGAACACCGATGACGATGATCACACCAATCGTCGCTAACAAAATACCCGCTGCCTGCTTCAAATGGATGAGCTCCTTTAGTAGCCAGACCGCAAAAATGGCAATAAAGGCAGGCGATGCGGAGGTAATCAATGCACCCATGTGGGCAGTAGACAGCTTGGTACCAAGAAATTGCGCGGCGATTGAGATCGTGACCCCGACGAATGCGATGGCCATCAGTAGAGGATAATCCTTTTTCGCGACACGCTCCTTGTGAGCAACGGTAAATGCCCCCAACACGACTAAAGCAATGCAAAAGCGAAAAATCAATAGCGTGAACGGTGGAATCACTTCCAACACGACCTTGCTGACTACATAAACACCGCCCCAGATCGCTGCGGCGAGCGTTAGGCAGACAGCACCCAAAAACATTTGCTTCCATTGTGATTGTGACATAACAGGTCCCTCCCGGAATAATGAATCAATCATTCGAGCGTTATTCCGTAGCCGGGAGGCAGTAAGAGAACCGCTTCCTCACCGACTAGGAGAGGAGGGTGGGCACATCATTTTCAAAAAGGCGACGGTTCATATATTTCACCTCCTTACTTTGTAGGGGTTAGCCACTTGGCTACCAGCAGCACCGGTTGTGTCAGACGACCGACTGGTGCCTCCACCTGACGATACTGCTCATAGCCAAGCCGCCCCCAGAAAAGAAGAGTGGGTTCATTATGCGCAATGACACCGTGATGAACATGCTGACTGCCATGTTGGATGCAGTAGTCTTCTATGAGCGCCACTGCCTCTTTTCCAAAGCCCTGCTGCTGATAGTCGGCATGCAGTAGCAAGAGACTAATCCAGCTTTTTGGATCGTTTTCACTGGAGAGGACGATATGGATGACTCCGATGATCGTACCTTCACGAGTAATGGCGAGCCAATGCCCGGAAGGTATGCGTATGGTGGTGTCATATTCGACTTCCAGATCAGCAAGACTTACTGTGCTCATGCCGTTTCGAAGCTGATTGTACTTTGGATTACTGTTGTAGGTGGCGAGTAAGTCGGGTAAGTCCTCGCGCAGCAATTCGCGAATGATGAGCCGCTCACCTGTCAGAATGAGACTCATTGAGGTCCTCCGTACTTGCGGATAAGTCCAATCTGCCCGCCGTGGTAGCCCATATGATAGATCAGACGACCAAGTGCCTGACGGGGAGTCAACGTGGCAATCGGTGCTTCACAGGGGATTTCCCACGCGTCTTTTGGCAGGGTAGCCAGAGAATCCAGCAAGTGGTGGTAGGCAGCCTCTTTGAAAGCAAGCAAGGCAGACAAGTCGGTAAAATTTCCTTCATCCTTTACAGGTCCAATTGTAGTGAGGGTGATTTCGGACGGGATTGCTCTGCCGAAAAACATCATACAGAATCGATATTCAACTTCCGCGATGTGATGAATCAAAAATCCGATAGAATTGGAGCCCGGAGCCAGCTTCCAGCCAAGCTCGGCTTCATTCAAATGGACGAGTGCATCCTGATACCGAGAGCGAGCTGTTTGCAAGGTCGGCAATAGTTCTTGTTCGAACATCCAATCTTCCTTTCTAGTGGTTTATTTTTATTATAGGAAAAAGATCAGGAAAGAACAGCATGATCATTCGGAATATTTTGAATGAATGTTCACTCAGCTAGCTGAATTCGTTATACTGAAGAAAAACAAGGAGTGAGAACGATGGCTCATCGCTATAATTTAACTGTGCGTTCTACTGATATTGATGTAATCGGACATGTAAACAATGCTAAGTATTTAGAGTACATGGAGTGGGCGCGTTTTGAGTGGATATGGGAGCAAGGATTTACACTGGATGAATTGAGGCGACGGGCCATCATGCCGGTAGTGGTCAATATAAATATTAACTACCGCAAAGAGTTGAAGATGCGTGAAGAGGTAACGGCGCTTACTACGGTGATCAAGGTGGGTGAAAAAAGCTTCGTCATCCGCCAGGAGCTGTACAACGCTGCAGAGGTATTAGTGGCGGACGCCGATGTGACAATGGTCATGATCGATGCGAATACACGCCAGTCTATTTCTTTGCCAGTTGAGTTGAAAGAGACACTGCTTGTGGAATTGCCTAAAAGCTAAAGGCATCAGGATGACTTGCGAATGAAATCTCGGCGGAAATTATTCCATTCGAGAGCGCGCAGCGCCAATGTCTCCAAGATACGCTCATGGCGATCTTGACCTTCCTTTAACTCAGCAACATCCTGCTTTAGTTCGGCAACATCGTTTTTTAACTGGTGAACGTCCATAGTCAAAGCTTCCATCTTGGCATCCAATTCGTCCTGCCGATCCATAAGAGCATGAGAAACCAAACGCAACTCATTCATACCCTCTATCAAAATATCCAGTTTTTCGTTAGACATGTTTCCACCTCCTTTTTCCGTTACAATGATCATAACAAAAGACAGAGTCATATGCACAATGAAACAGCAAGAAAAAGGGAAGGGGACGCAACTCAGCCATGTCCAAATTTACAACAATCCTATTTGATCTCGACGACACTCTCTTCGATTTTTCAGCTTGCTGGGAGAAAGGGATGCAGCAGACGATCGCGGCACATGCACTTACAGCAGAACTAGACCAAGAGAAATTCCTTGAGGGTCTGCGGCGCCACGGAGATGATTTGTGGGGCGATGTGATTGCCAAACGCTACGATTTTACGCAATACAGAAGGTTACGTTTTCAGCGAGCCATGGCTGATTGTAACCGACAGATTGAAGTGGAGCAGGTCGACGATTTTCAACGAGCCTATCAGGCGGCATGTATGGATGCAGTCCAGCCAGATGTCACTGTTCAGTCTACCATTGCGAAGTTGGCAGAAGAGCATACGCTAGGGATTGTCACCAATGGCCCTGTCGATATGGCTTTTATCAAAGTGGAGCGGTTGGGTTTGTCTGCGTATTTTCCTCGGGAGCGGGTGTTTATCTCCGAAATCATCGGACATCATAAGCCTGATCTACGCATATATGAACATGTTCGTGAAAAACTCGGTGTTGAGAGCAAACAGGTGCTGTTCGTTGGAGATACGTGGGAGGCAGATGTAGCAGGCGCGATGGACGCAGGCTTCTCAGCGGTTTGGATCAATCCAGGTGGGAAGAAACCTACTTCCGAGCATCAGCCACTCGCTGTCATTGAACGACTGGATCAACTTCTTGCAATCTTGTAGAAAAAAGCAGCCCGTTGCCCCATAGCTGTTTTCGGTGGCAATCGAGCTGCTTTTTTCTAAGTATTTTCTTGCTTCTTTTGTTCCTCACGTTTTGCGTACTGCTTTCTCATGAAAAGGATGAGAGTAACAATAATCAGCCCAATTAAAATCCCAATAGCTCCCGATGAAAGATTTCCCCAAAAGATTTTATACAGTAACATCCCTGTCAGGATAACGGCAAACTCCAGATATCTACTGGCCATGCGAATCTCCCCCCATTTACATGAGCCTGATTATCGATGGTTTCTACTAACCTGATCTTTCATTTTTTCATGATGACTCTTCCTGTACTTTGTGATGAAAAAGATGAGATTGAGGACAATCAGGCCAATCGTGATTGACATACTTCCGGTGGTCACGCTTTTTCCTATCGAGATGTTGAAAAGCAGCATCCCGGATAGAAGCAGGGCAAAAACGAGATTAAGCATCATGAGCTTCTTCCCCCATAAAGATTCGTTCGAGCGAAGGTACTTCAACGTTCACGCCATAAATATCCACACGTCCCTGAACAAGAGCACGAACGAGGGTTGCCACTTTTTGATCATCATCGACCTGGATCGAGAGACGCCCGTCTTCCCAAATTGTATTGCGCCCGAGTGACTCAATAAAGGTGCGCAGGTTTCCAGAATCCTCTGTAGCAAAAGCCGAGTGGCGCACATGCACAGATCGCCATGCCTGATGGGCAGCTTGCAACTCATCGAGAGTGCCGAGAGAACTGATATTTCCGCTTTTCATGATGGCGATGCGAGTACAGATTTTCTCGACTTCATTCAAATTGTGCGAGGTCATGAAGATCGTTTTTCCTTGTTGATGGAGCTTGCGCAGCAAATTTTGAATATGCAGGGCTGATTCGACGTCTACGCCAGAAGTAGGTTCATCAAGGAAGATGAGCTCTGGGTCTCCGACTAATGCTTGGGCAATCCCCAGCTTCTTTTTCATCCCGAAGGAAAAGGTTTTGGCTTTGCGGGATGCATGCTCCTCAAGCTCAACAGCTGTCAGAAGGCGCATGCATTCTTCCTTTGTCAGTGTGACGCCTTTTACCTGAGCGAAATAGTGCAGGTGCTCCGCAGGTGAGAGATGGTCGTAGAAGGTGGAGTAATCCGGCAGTACGCCAATTCGTTTTTTCCATCCCTCTGTATGGGCATCTTCTCCAAACATGCGAATGGTGCCTGCTGTCGGAATCAGAATACCTGTCAGCATATTGATAAAGGTCGATTTTCCTGCGCCGTTTCGACCGAGGAATCCGAAAATCTCCCCGCTGTGCACAGTAAGACTGACGTCATTCACGACCGTGCGATTGCCAAAGCGCTTGTTCAACTGTATGGTCTCGATCATTGCCATTAACAATCCCTCCGTCGGAATAAGTACATAGAAGCGATTAGGAAAGCTGCTGCATAGAGCCATATGAAGCCGGTCCAGGCGCCGCCTTTTTCCATAAATGAAAAGGGTGTCAAATATTTAATCCATGGTGCTGCTGGGTGACTGGAGAAGGTGCTCCACAGACCGAGACCTGGCATAATCAGTGCGATCACAATTCCCAAAAACATCGTGTAGCTGGGGCGAGGTATCACGAGCGAGAGCAGCAGTGCCAGCGAGATGCAATAGATAAGCAGGGATACGCAGAGGTAAAAGGTCTTGGCGTCAAACGTTTGCACGGTGGCGAATACTACGCCAAACGTAATAAGCATGCAGGTTAGCCAGAAGAACGCCACTCCGAGAAATTTCCCTAAAATGATCTGATTACGTGAGGTCCGGGTGACGAGAAAGCGAATCGTCCTGCCCGCTAGCTCACGATTTATGACATCATGGGACAGGCTGAATACAAACAACGGCCCAAACAGCATGATAAGTACAAATATACCAAGCGCATGTCCCTGCGCCAGCTCCTGTTGTGGCAGAAAGCTTGCTGCCTGATTGACGAGGTCAGAAACCAAGTACGAGATGCCTACGATAAAGGCAACGGTAATTAACGATTTGATACTTTTAAACAACCGAAAAAATTCGTGTTGGCAAATAGCCCACATAGGTGAATCCGCTCCTTTCTCCTTCATCATAATGGCCAGACCTTTCCCCTACTAAAACGCTACCTTACCATTTCCTTATCTTTTTTGTTGGTGTCGTTTCTCATGGTAGAATGAATGACAGCAGGGGAGGGAACGGATATGGAGAAAGAAGCAAGAATCTTGCTGGTAGATGATGAAGAAGCGATTTTGCAGATGCTCCAAACAGTGCTGAAAAAGGAAGGCTTTGTCCAGATCGATACATGTACGACAGCAGCAGAGGCGATTCGTCTCGTGGAGGAGAAGACATACGACTTGTTGATTCTGGATGTCATGCTGCCTGATAAAAATGGCTTTGAGCTGTGCGGAGCAGTGCGCCAGCGAACAAAGGCACCAATCTTTTTTCTGACAGCAAAGGGCACGGATTTTGATAAATTAAGTGGATTTGCTTATGGAGCGGACGATTATATTACGAAGCCGTTTCATCCGTTAGAGGTCGTTGCCCGGATGAAGGCTCATCTGCGCAGAACCTTGGGGGGATCTGCTCCATCGACGGAAGAAAAACGCTTTGATTTTGGACGTTTTCACGTAAATGTGGAGGCAGCCGAGCTGTTCGTGAACGGAGAGCGAGTAGACTGCCCGGCGCAAGTATTTTCCTTGCTCGTCTTCTTCTGCCAGAATCCAAACCGAGTATTTACGAAAGAACAAATATACGATCATGTATGGAAAGACGAGTACGGGATGTTTGATGAAAATACAGTCATGGTGCACATTCACAAGCTGCGTCAGCGCATAGAAGAAAATCCGGGACAGCCAAAGCTCCTGGTTACGGTGAGAGGGCTGGGCTACAAGCTGGTTAGCCCGGCAAGACAGTCATGAATTTGCGGAACAAGCTGATCTTTCAATATGTCCGGCAGCTGTTCGGATTTCTCCTCGTTTTGCTGCTATTTCTGATTATCGCGATGCTGGGGTTAGGCTGGCGGATCATGAACGAGCAATTGTCCATCGATTTGTCCAGGCTGGATGCGTCTGATTTGACGTTGAAGATTGATTATGAGGGGGAGCGTATTCACGTCAATCCGGAAATCGAGAAGAGTGTTGCGAGACATCAAGGCTGGTTGCAGATCATCGACAAGCACGGTAAAATTCTGTACAACTATCGGACACCTGCTGATGTTCCCAGTCAATTTGGGCCAGGGGAGTGGATCGCTTATGTAGAAAATCGTGATGCTTCTCGTTATCACATCACACATTGGGTCATTAACCAATTTGACGAGAACATGATCATCCTTTATGGAACACCCGCTCCCGAAAAAGAAATGATGAAGCGCCTGATCGCAGCAAAAACGGGAAAGAGCAAGGAGACATGGAACGAGTTGAACGAAAGCTTTTCCCAAGAAAAGGCATGGTACTTGGTATACGATCGTGCGGGGAAACTCATCCATCAATGGAATCACCCGAACGCTTCCGCCCAGTTAGACATGACGGAAGTTCTTCAGAATGGTGAGACAGCCAAAAATGTTCCTGTTCATATCACTAGCAGATATGACAAAAATAGCGATTTGACATACGTAGTAGGCATTCCGAATCCAAACTATCAGTCTGGTGTCCAAGAGACGTCTGAGGATGCCATGGTCAAGGAAACGTTCCTTCAGATCGGTATTGTTTTGATCCTGGTCGTTTTATTCGCAGGTAGCTGGTATGCGTGGCGGGTAGGTAAGCCGCTCTTGCATATGGTGAATTGGCTAGAAAGACTGGCCCAAGGTCGCTATGAGGAGCCCATCGGGAAAAAAGGAAAACCAATCGGAAGGAATTGGCGAGGGAAAGAAAAGAAATCATTTCGTGTGTTCAAGGATGTGTTTGACGCTCTCCGGCATCTGAGTGAAACCTTGCGTTCCAATGAAAAGCTTCAACGAGAGATCGAGCAGACGCGAGAGGAATGGATTACTGGGCTCTCCCATGATCTTAAGACACCGCTGAGCTCGATTTACGGTTATGCTACCTTTTTGGAGTCCGAACAGTACGAGTGGGACAGAAAAGAAGTCAGCGAATTTGGGAAAACGATACGGGAAAAGTCAGACTACATGAACGGGCTGATTGAGGATTTGAATTTGACCTATCGACTTAAGAACCAAGCTTTGCCGATGGTCAAACAACCTGTCGCGATCGTAGAAACCATTCGCAGGATTGTGGTGGATATGGTGAACGATCCGAGCTCTTCTTTGCATGACATCGAATTTTCGGCGAATGTCCAATCGATAACAGCCGAGGTCGATCCAATCTGGTTTCGCCGCATCATCGTCAACATTTTGACAAACGCGATCAAGTATACCCCGACAGGTACACACGTGCTCGTAGAGGTACAGTCGATTGCAGCAGATCAATTTGTCGTCAAAATTGCCGACGATGGTCCGGGAATGGATGAGACGACACTGGCTAATCTGTTCGAAAGATACTACCGAGGTGGGCATACAGGAGAGAATACTAGTGGAACGGGGCTGGGCATGGCGATAGCCAAGCAGCTGGTCTTGGCTCACGGGGGAGAGATTACGGTGGACAGCAAGCTGGGTAGCGGAACTGTTGTCGTAATGACGTTTCCTGCGGTCACCAGCTAGCTGGTTTCTATAAGGAAAGCCAAGGGATTCGCAATGTCCCTTGGCTTTTTCTAGTATTACGGTTTCGAAATAAACGTTTGAATGACTTTGCCATCCTCTTGACGCTCTTGATAGTGATGGGCTGTGTAATCGCGGATGCTGGTACGCCAAAAGCTGATGGCAGGGATGTTGTTTTCCAATTGAAAGACTTCCCAGGCACCCGGGAACATTTTGAAGATTTGATGGGAGACCGCTTTTCCGAACCCCAGCCGACGGTAGCGTTTCATGATGAAAAACTCAGCAATGGAGTGGATCGATGGCAAATCTGGATCAGAGGTTGTGAGCATGCGGACAAGGACAAACCCGGCCAGCTTACCATTAACCTTGATAAAAAAGGGATGGCGTTCTGGTTCTACCCAATACTTCTCAAAGTAGTCATAGCCAAACAAGCCGTTGTCATCTACTTCGAAAGGCTCAAACTCAGTGAAATCGTACGTATACAGCTCCAACAGTTGCTTGAGAGCGTGCTTCTGTTCAAAAGGAACTCGCTCTATCGAGAATGCTTGATTCACTGAGAAAACCTCCTTCATCCATGAGTGATACGAATATCGTACTCTATTTATCAGCTTGTGGAAACAAATGGTAGACATTTCTTTACAGAACGTAATTACAAAAATACCCTATAGAACGACTTTTTAAAAGTCTGCTCTATAGGGTACACTTTTTTCCCTCTAATGAATCGCTTTCTTCTTAAACTGCCCGCCGCGCACATCGTGAATATTGCCGACAGCCAAGAAGGCATTCTCGTCAACTTCTTCCACGATCAGCTTCAGCTTGGCTTCTTCTAATCGTGTAATAATGCAGAAAATTACTTTCTTGTCGTCTCCAGTATAGCCGCCTTCACCATTCAAATAGGTCACACCACGGCCCAGACGAGCAACAATCGCATCTCCCAAATCCTTGTGATTGTCGCTAATGATCCATACCGCTTTCGACTCCTGGAAGCCTTCGATGGTCAGATCGATCATTTTGAATGCAATGTAGTAGGCAATCAGCGAGTACATCGCGCGATCCCAACCGAATACAAATCCGGCACTGCTCAAAATGAATAAGTTCATGAACATAACGATCTCACCAACGGAGAACGGAGATTTCTTGTTAAGTAGTACAGCGACGATCTCTGTACCATCCAGAGAGCCTCCATAGCGAAGAACAAGTCCTACACCAATCCCGAGAAGTATGCCGCCAAATACAGCTGCAAGCAGGGGATCATCCGTTAGCCCTGGGACAGGGTGAAGGAGTGTCGTTCCAATTGACATGATCGTAACCCCAAAGAGGGTCGAGAGTGCAAACGTTTTTCCGATTTGCTTGTACCCTATGATTAAGAAGGGCAAGTTAAGCACGAAAAGGAAAACGCCAAGAGGCAATCCAGACAGATGCGAGGTAATAATCGAGATACCTACGATTCCACCGTCGATAATATTGTTCGGTACGAGAAAAATCTCGAGTGCTACCGAGAACAGGGAAGCACCAATCAGGATACCGAAGACCCTCTTGAGCAATTTTCCAATGGGTAATTTCTGATGAGTCGATTTTGCAAGTGGTTGTTCCATCGTTCCTCTCCCCATTGTGAAATTTTTTACTTACTTAGCTATTATAGCATTCATTCTTATGCGATTACTGCACAATTACACTTTTTAGTAAAAAATATTCCATTCAGACTTGTTCAGACTCATTTATACGCTTAAAATCTCGTTCAGGCATGAAATTGGAGATAGCGAGTGCTTGTATTGACTGGTTATACAGAAATTGCTATTTTCAAACTGTTAGGAAAATAGTTGGGGGGAAGTTTAATGGGTTTCTTCAAAACGGAGATAGAAGTATCATCATCCATAGAGCTGGTTTGGTGGGCATGGACACGAAAGGAACGACTTGTTCAGTGGTTTGCGCCTGATGCAACTATTGAGCCGTATCTGGGCGGAACGTACGAATTGTACTTCCATCCAGCCAATCGCGACCAGATGGGGACGAAAGGGTGCATCATTACCCATTTTGAACCGAAGGAGCGTTTGGGCTTTACATGGAAGGGACCGGATGAATTCGCAGATACCATGAATCACGAGGATGCCTTGACTTACGTGCTTGTCACCTTGTCTGAAGCAGAGGGGAAAACGCAAGTATTGGTCGAGCATTTCGGTTGGAAAGAGGGAGAGGAGTGGGAAAAGGCTCGGGGCTGGCACGAAATGGCTTGGTCTCATGTTTTGGGGAGCCTGAAATCTGCACTTGAATCGGGCAAAGGAGATCTGTGCTGCTCTCCACAGGCTGCCCATCAAGGGTAGATTTTGAAGATTCGTCCGTCATGGCGAGCCAATGTGATGATTACATATACAGACTATGAGGGACAATCAGATAATAGACGTGATCTTTGCACTTACTCGTTTTGATAGGAAAAGAGGAAACATGGATGACGGTATCGATACTATTGTTTATTTTAGCGGGATTGGCCGAAATCGGCGGGGGATACTTGGTATGGCTTTGGCTAAAGGAGTCCAAGCCATACTGGTACGGTATCGTCGGGGCGCTGATCCTGGTGTTGTACGGAATCATTCCTACGCTTCAAAGCTTCCCTTCCTTCGGGCGGGTATATGCCGCCTATGGAGGGGTATTTATCATTCTTGCTGTTTTTTGGGGATGGCTGGTGGATAAAAAGACACCTGATTTGTATGACTGGGTAGGCGCTATTATCTGCCTGATCGGAGTGAGCGTCATCTTATGGGCGCCGCGCCAATAACTTTGGAGTGGAGGTTGCAATGAAAAGCTTCGAGGAATTGTACTGCGAAAAGGATTCAGCGATCGAAGAGATAAAAAAATGGCAGTCAGCATCAGACCGAAAGATTACCCTTCTTCCATCTGAACAGGAGAAAGGGGAAAAACAGCTTGTTGATTTACAAGTAACGACGAGGTCAACTCTAGGGGCTGTTGCTTTTGAAACAGGCGGGATTCTGATTCATCAAGGCTGGCTCCGGATTCTAGGGTCAGGTCATCCGAATTTACCCCGTTCCATCACTTCTTGGAATCAGCAATGTGCCATGAATCAGATGCTGTTGGTAGCAGACGATGTCATAGGGGGATTCTTTGCGATTAATGGTGGAATGTTTCCAGATTCGGTAGGCGGTATATGGTATTTTGCTCCGGACAGTCTCGCGTGGGAGGATCTTGAGATTGGCTATACCGACTTTTTGCACTGGGCAATGACGGGGGATATCCATACGTTTTATGCGACATTTTTCTGGAAGGATTGGGAGAAGGACGTTTCCAAGCTAAAAGGGGATGAAATGTTCGCGATCTATCCTTTTTTGTGGTCAAAAGAAGCGCGTGAATTAACGATGGAGGGGTGCTCAAAAAAGCCGGTACCTGCATGGGAAATTTGGGAGATGAACCAGAAGGTTGTGTAAAGGAAAAAAGAGCGGCCCACGAAGGACCGCTCTTTTGCTTTTATTGTTTGGTTGCTGCAACTTCAGCTTGAGCGCTATTATGATGATCCAAGTACTCATCTGGACCGATAATTCCCGCAGCACGATCTTGTTTTTCTAGTTCAAGTGCTTTCGGAACGGAGAGCCAGTAAGCAAAAGCAATCCCGATAATACCTGCACCCAATTTACCAATCATGACCGGCAAGATAATGTTCGGTTGGAAGTTTGCCGAGAAGGACAAGTGGTCACCCAGCAAGAAAGCGGAACAAACCCCGAAGGAAATGTTGATAACTTTGTCTTTTGGCGGCATGGAACGAATGAGACGGAACATAGCCAGGATGTTCGCGCTAGTTGCGAGCAAGCCTGCACTACCAGAAGGGCTCATGCCCAGCTTATTACCCAATGCTTCGAGTGGCTTCGCTGCATATTTACGCAGCATGTAAACCATTGGGAACGCACCTGCGAGCATGATACCGATGTAACCAGCGGTCTCCAACGCACGGTATTGATCGGTTGGATCGGCGATGATTGGATCGAAGCCCCAAGCTCCGAAAATCTTTGTAAAGATGCCAGTAAAGTGTTGCACGATCGAGAATACGAGAACGAGCTTGATAGCTGCATCCATTGTCTTCCCGAAAATCATGAAGCCTTTAATCATCAAGTCTGGCAGGAAACGCAGACCAGCAGCAATCGCTAGTACAAAGAACAAAATCGGTGAAAGGTTCAGAAGTACCTGTCCGAAGCCAATGGCAAAAGCATAAGTCGATTCAGCGTTCGTCGAGATTTCAGCACGAACCTCTGCATTTGTCAAAACAAGAATGGCACTAGAGATAAAAGCACCAATCGGAACAGTCAAAATACCGGACATTACGCCAAGCGCCATGTATTTATGGTCGCGCTTGTCCAACATAGCAAGTCCCATTGGGATGGAGAACACGATCGTAGCACCGGCCATCAGACCGACGATCATCGCCATAACCCATCCTTCTGTGGAGGTCTTCAGGAGGTTTGCCAACTGATAGCCACCCATGTCAGATGCGAGAATCGCAGTTGCCGCAATCGCAGGATCTGCTCCAATTTTGTTGAAGATGGGTGATACCGCTTTTTCTACGAACCAAGAGATGTACGGTAGGGACGCCATAATACCGGCAGCAGGAACGAAGATGTAACCTGTTGAGTGAATCCCTTCCATGAACTCCTTACCGAGACCCTCATCGGCGTTGCGAATCGCGGCAATGGCACCAATCACTGCACATAACATGATGATGTAAATAATGACGCTTCCAATGTGCTCCATGGATATCCCACCTTTTTGCGGATGTAAACAATAAAAGCACTTAGGACCTCATCAATGAATGAGATAGACCCTAAGCGCCTTTGCTTACTTTTGTATGAACTTGTTTACAGGTAATGGCAATAACAACCAGCTGGAACCGCTTTCATAGCTCGCTAAAAATAAACAAAAAATACAAATCACGTTTATTTTATTGTGTCATTTTAGAAACTTATGCTAGAAAGCGCCGTTGCTTTACTCTGCATTATAAAGTGATTATATGGGGAGGCATGGCTAATGTCAACTGCTCTTTAGGAACAAAGAACGAATTTTGCGAAGAAAAAAAGCTGAAAAAAAAAGCCGCCCTTGTTATTCGCAAGGGCAGCTTTATGTGTAATTTACAGTTTTGTTACGTTCTCAGCTTGTGGACCACGGTTGCCTTCAACCACGTTGAATTCAACGCGTTGGCCTTCTTCGAGGGTTTTGAAACCGTCGCCTTGGATTGCGCTGAAGTGAACGAATACATCGTTTCCGCCTTCAACTGCGATGAAGCCATAACCTTTTTCTGCATTGAACCATTTAACTGTACCTGTTTGCATGGGTGTTACCTCCAACAAAATAAAATGAATATGTAACTTTTATTTATGGATAAAATAAAATTCACACATTGTAAAAGGTTCAAACATAAGTGTAAACCCTTTACAATATGTGAACGCTTTAAATAAGAATCTTTTGTTTAAGCTAATACTATCACAGAAGAAAGAGGAAAGCAATCGCTCAATACATGAAAGGACGGCCCGAATACGAAATGATCAGAGCCGTCCATTACAACATTGAACAAAATGTTACTTAGGAAAAGAACTTCACTCTCTCATCCAAAGGCTGGAATTGTTTTTCGCCTGGTTGAGCGGTTGGTTTGCCAAAAGGCATTTGTGCTCGCAGCTTCCATGCGCTAGGGAGGTTCCAGGTTTGTTGGATTTCTTCATCGATGAGTGGATTGTAATGCTGCAAGGAAGCACCGAAGCCCTCGATTTCCAGCGCAGTCCACACAACATATTGAAGCATACCGGAAGATTGCTCGGACCAAATCGGGAAATTATCTTTGTACGCTGCGAATTGCTGCATGAGGTTTTCGACGACGCTCTGGTCTTCAAAGAAAAGAACAGTGCCGTAGCCGCTACCGAAAGCGTTCATTTTTTCTTCCGTGGCCCCGAAATTTTCGGCGGGAACGATTTTACGCAGTGTTTCTTTGGTAATGTTCCACAGCTTATCGTGCTCCGCACCCAAGAGGACAACAACGCGAGCGCTTTGGGAGTTGAATGAGGATGGTGTGTACTTTACTGCTTCCTGCACGATTTCTTTAATACGCTCGTCAGATACAACATTTTCCTTGCTGATCCCATAGTACGTTCTTCTGTCTTTTACGGCTGCAATAAAATCCTTACCCACTCTGCATTCCTCCTGCAACTTGTTTTTACACTAACATGATGCATTGAAAGGGAGAAGCTTATTCAATGCATGGTTCCTTACATTTCGTAATTAAATATAAATTCTTGTAAAATTGCTGTCAACATTTGGGTGTGCTGATAGCGATAAGTAAACTTTTTTTCGGTTAGAATGGGATGATAAGGTTCGAGTTAGTAAGGAGGAAATGATGATTACCAAAATGGCAACGGTAGCTGTTTACGTAGAAGATCAACAACGCGCAAAAGTGTTCTGGTCAGAAAAGGTTGGATTTGAAGTCAAGCAAGAGCACCCGATGGGACCAAACAGCAGTTGGCTGGAGGTAGGACCAGCAGGTGCACAGACTGCTTTGGTACTCTATCCGAAAAGTATGATGAGCAACTGGCAGGAACAAAAAGCCTCGATCGTTTTTGAATGTACAGAAATTGAAAAGACGTACGAAACGATGCGCACAAACGGTGTTGTTTTTCAAGGAGAACTGAACAAGATGCAGTGGGGGACCTATGCGACTTTTCAGGATGAAGATGGCAACAGCTATTTGCTAAAAGGATAAGCGGAGTGAAGACCTCTGGCCAAATGCGGCTGGAGGTTTTTTTTAGGACGAATCAAACAATCGCGCGAACGAGGTAATACATGTGCGTAGTTGGTAGACCATCAGACGTCGCATAGTGGTCAAAAATCGGCATAACACTCTCCATGTGCTGTTCGATGGCGGACGAGAGAATAGTGGGACTTTGTCCGAAGCAACGCATGCGAATGACATCGAGCGGGGTCTGAAGATACTCGGTGGCGATCACCGTCTGAATATCCACTCGGTGAAAAGCAGCTTGTCTGAGTCTCTCCTGCAAATTTTGCAGGATCGGAGTGTCCACTGGACGTGAACCAAATAAATGAGGAAACCATTCGAATAATTCGGCGGACAACTGATCGCCCGGATGTAATCCGATGAAGGAGCCTCCTCTTTTAACGACGCGTGCTATATCTGGATAGGCGGAGGTAGGTCCCTTGCGATTGTAGGCGCAATCGAACGTATCGTCATGGAAGGGGAGAGTATATTTCGTATTGGTGACAACGAAGGAGACATTTTCGGGTGTTTGCGTGCGGGCCTTTTGCACAAAGTTTTCTGTCACATCTAAGCCGACAATTTCTTTGACAGAACGGGTCCAGTGCAGTGTGAATGCACCATGTCCGCAGCCGATGTCGAGAACGGATTGATTCGGAACCATGCGACTAATTTCTTCCATAAAAAGCGACTCGCCATTCGGTTCCGTAATGGTAGAGCGCCACGGGTATACGTATTCACCAGTCATTTCGCCCAGCTGAGTGTACCAGGCCAAAGAGTGGGGGGCGAGCCAGTCGGGATGGGTGTTTGGATTCGGTGGATGAAGCATGATTGGTCACCTCTCATCTAACGAAAATGCACAACAGGTATCATTGTAATAATTTCCCTGTCTTTTGACAAACTCTTTAAACGGCTTTACACGAACGAAAAGTAGCGATAACGTGGAAGATGGAAAGCGGTTGAAAGGAGCCAGGGCAAATGATTTTGTCACAACAATATAGAAGCATTCTGATCGTGACCTCCGTTGACGCAGAACGGGATGCAGTAATGCGCGGCATTCAAGGGGATGAGCGTTTCACAGTCATCGCTGGGGGAGTAGGGCCAGCGGCAGCCGCAGCGAGTACAGCCAGAGCGCTTGCTTGCGCGGACTACGATCTGGTCATTTGTGCAGGAATATGCGGTGGATTCGTGGGAGAAGCAGAGATTGGGTCGCTGGTTGTCGCGACAGAGATTATTTGTGCGGATTTGGGGGCAGAAACGCCTGAGGGCTTTTGCAGTGTGGACGAGCTGGGATTTGGATCAGCTCGGGTAAGTGTCGATCAAGAGATGGTCGAACGGGTCACGGAAGCAATGAAGGTGGCAGGCTTGGTCGCCAAAAAAGGCATTGTACTCACACTATCAACCGTGACGGGAACAGCGGAAACAGCGGCTGCTTTGGCACAGCGGATGCCAGACGCGCTAGCTGAAGCGATGGAGGGGTATGGGGTTGCGACTGCTGCCCAGGCTGCCAGACGACCTGTTCTGGAAATTCGCACGGTATCGAATGCAATTGGACCGCGGGATAAATCCGCTTGGCGGATAAAAGATGCGTTGGAATCACTGGAAAAGGGAAGCTCTGTACTACGGGAGGTACTATCATGAAAATTGCGTTTTCACCATGTCCGAATGACACTTTTGTTTTTCATGCCTGGGCACATGATTTAATTCCGGGAGCGCCAAAGCTCGATATTATGTACGCAGATATCGATATTACGAATACGCTTGCTGCACAGGGGGAAGGCCCAGAAGTAATGAAAATCTCCTATGCGGCATTGCCTTGGGTGATGGACAACTACTCGTTGCTCCCTTGCGGCGGTGCACTGGGCAGAGGATGCGGGCCACTCGTTTTGACCCAAGGAAATTCTGGCGAGAGTGCGAACGATCCAGCACGCCTGTCCAACAAACGTGTAGCAGTTCCGAGTGAGCGCTCCACAGCTTATTTACTGTTCCGGCTCTGGGCTGCACAAAATGTCCCGGGTGGTGTAGGGGAGATCGTCGTCATGCCGTTTCATGAGATTATGCCTGCTGTACGTGACGGCAAGATCGATGCGGGACTCGTGATCCACGAGGCGCGTTTCACGTATCAAAACTACGGGCTGTCTCTTATGACTGACTTGGGCAACTGGTGGGAGTCTGATACGAATTTGCCGATTCCGTTGGGGGCCATCATCGCGAAAAAATCAATGGACATCGAGGCACTGACCAATTGGACGCGCTCCTCTGTGGAATATGCTTGGGCGAATCCGACCGCATCACAACAATATGTCATGTCCCATGCCCAAGAGCTGTCCCTGGAGGTAGCGCAAGCACATATTAACTTGTACGTGAATGAGTTTACGAGAAATTTGGGTAACGATGGTTATGCAGCAGTCGAGGCTTTGCTCGGTCGTGCAGCCGAGGAAGGGCTTGTACCAGCATTTGATTTGTCGACATTACGGCGATAACTGATTCAATAATCGGAGGGGGCAGCTTGCAGAGTTGCCCCCTTTTCCTGTTCGAGTAAAGCGTTATCCAGCGTAGATCAATCCACATGCCAGTCGTTTTCCGCTATTACCTGCCGGCTGCGAATGGAAGTCATCGGGACTTTGATGGATGATCACGCTTCTGCCGACCACATCTGCTGCACTGATTTTGTTTGTGAAAAAAGTCATTCGTGCATAGCCGTCATTGGAAAACAGCACGGGGAAGTCGCCTACGTGGTTGCCATGTGGCTGATGCGTGGGGTTCCAGTGACTGCCTGCTGCGGTAAAGGGATCTTCCGGATTTCCTACCGTACAGACGCCATGCTCATGTAAATGAAAACCAAATGGCCCGATTTGCAGGTGATTGCCGGAAGCAGGCTGGAAATTGGGAAGACCGCTGACTTCCACGAACACTTCGGTGCCGTAGGGGACATCGGTAAACACAACGTAGCCGTGCAGGTTCGGTGCCAGTGGACCACCCTGAATTTCGGCAAAAGATTGTCCTGTTCTCCGTCCATGTTGTGAGGATACGGCTCGTAAGTCATGCTCATATGGGTATTCATAAGGCTGATATCCGTACATGTTACACACCACCTTACATTTATCCAGTTTGCCATATCTTATGTAAGGGATGGGCACATGGTTACTGGGCTGCGTAGGAGAACATTGACGCTGATAATTATTTTCATCTACAATCAGGTGGAATTCCCCGGCATGGGCAAAAGGGTGGGCAAAACGTGAAAAGAGTGCTGCTGATAGAAGATGAGATCAATATGGCCCGATTTATTGAATTGGAGCTGCGCTATGAATCGTTTGCGATTACAGTCGCGCATGATGGACATAAAGGACTCGAGCTCGCTTTACAGGAAGAATGGGATGTCATCTTATTGGACGTCATGCTTCCGGGGCTCGATGGTATAGCGGTTTGTCAAAAAATACGCAGCGTGAAAAAAACGCCGATTATTATGCTGACAGCCAGAGACAGCATTACGGACCGCGTCTCAGGCTTGGATAGTGGTGCCGATGATTATATTCCGAAACCATTCGCGATCGAGGAGTTGTTGGCACGCATACGCGTTGTGTTTCGCCGTCAGGAAGAGAAGGAGAATGTCCCCCAAACCTTGCTTGCGCACCGAGGGCTGGTGGTCCAAATGGAGGGACGTATCGTCACCAAAAATAATCAACCTGTTGAGTTGACCAAAAGAGAATACGATTTGCTCGTGACGTTCATGAAAAATATCAATCGAGTCCTGCCTCGCGAGGTGCTACTCGATACCGTATGGGGATTCGAGGCGGCTGTCGAGACCAATGTTGTCGATGTGTACGTTCGGTATTTGCGCAATAAAATCGATTCTCCCAATGAGGACAGCTATATCTCGACTGTACGCGGGATTGGCTACGTAATGAGAAAATGAGAGGACCATCGAGATTCTTAAAGCTCCCGATTAAATGGAAGCTGACACTTTGGTCGTCACTTCTGCTTTTTCTCGTATTCATTGGCTATAATAGCTTCCAATATTTTTTTGTAGAGAAGTGGATGTTTAATAATGAGCAGCAGGTTGTGCAAGAGACGATGCGAGAGTTCCTGAACTACGCGCTGGAAAAAGAGCAATCTTTTGAGGGAGAGGACCTCGCAGAGTTGCGCAGCTTCCTGGAGAAAATCAATCAACGAAACCAGATGATTCGCATTCTGGACGAAGAGGGTAATCCGATTGTCGTGGTCTCGGAAAACTTTCAAGATATCCCACTGCCAGCGCTTCCGCCTGTTCAGTCGATTCGCACTCAAACCCAAGAAGTGCGTGATGACCTGTTGATCATGAGCAGTCCGCTTACGATCTTTCAATTTAACGGGACAGTCATGATTCTGAAGAATATGAAAGAGTTTGAGCAGTTGAGTGGTGCGCTTTTTCAGGTCATGGCAATTGGGTGCTTGACCGCTGTGATCATAAGTGGTTTGGGGGGCAGATTGCTCGCGCGACAGTTGCTTAGGCCCCTGCAATCGATGAATGAAACGATGAGCAACGTCCGGCAAAAAGGATTCCATGAACGTGTGCAGTTTCACGATAATCAGGATGAGGTTGCGACCTTGATGAAAATGTTCAATAAAATGATGGATCAGGTGGAGCGGTCCTTTTTGAAACAGAGACAATTCGTCGAAGATGCCTCACATGAGCTGCGCACGCCGATTGCGATTATCGAAGGGCATCTGGGAATGCTACGGCGTTGGGGCAAAAATGATCCAGCTGTTTTGGAGGAATCCTTGCAGACATCGATTCAAGAGCTCGCCAGACTAAAAGGACTGGTGCAGGAACTGCTCGCTTTGACGAGAGCGGAGCATGTGGAGATAGAAGAGGATGTCGCGCTCCGTGATCCGGATCGGGCTGTCTGTCACATGATCAAGAAATTCGCCATGATTCAGCCGACATTTACGATTGAGCAAGAACTTGCACCTTTGGCTGGAGAAATCCTTGCCATATCAGAAGAACACCTGGAGCAAGTGTTACTGATCCTTTTGGATAATGCGGTCAAGTATTCCGGGGAGAGCAGAAGAATCTGCGTGAGGGCCAAGGTGCAAGAAAATGTAGTCTGTATGGAAATCATAGATGAAGGAATCGGCATACCCGAGCAGGATTTGCCGTATGTCTTGGACCGATTGTATCGGGTAGACAAAGCGAGAAATAGCGGGGAAAGCGGGCACGGACTCGGACTGGCGATTGCCAAACGATTGCTTGCGCGTTACAACGGCAGCATAACGATTCAAAGTGTGGAACAGAAAGGGACGACTGTGACTGTTTTTGTACCGCTTCGTCAGTGAGTTTCACCCGATCCACCTATCACAAAAAATAATTAGGGGTGTTTTTTTATTTTCACAGCATTTTCTCATTTTTGTTCGTTACAATAAGCCTTGTCAATTGGCAATGATATTCATTATCAATAATCAGTGCGATAGAGAGGGAGAATCAAAATGAGAAAAAAATCGATGCTGGCGGTCATGCTGAGTACGATGCTGACACTGCCTTTGCTTGCTGCATGCGGAAACGGTGCGAATACTGCCCAGCCACAAACAGAAGCACCAAAGGCACAGGAGCCGGCTGCCACAGAGCAAGTCGTTAACGTATTTACTGCGCGTCATTACGATATTGATAGTAAACTGTTCGCAGAATTCACGAAGCAAACAGGCATCAAGGTAAATGAAGTGAAGGGTACAGCAGAAGAGCTGGTTGAGCGCTTGAAGCGTGAAGGAGAGAGCTCCGAAGCAGATTTGTTCATCACGGTTGACGGTGGTGTTCTGAACTACGCGAAGCAAAATGGCGTTCTGCAACCGATTCAATCTGCCGAAGTAGAGAAAAACGTACCGAAAGAACTGCGTGATCCTGACAACCAATGGATCGGTATGGCTACCCGTGCACGTGTAATCGTGTATGCGAAGGATCGCGTGAAGCCAGAGCAGCTGTCTACGTATGAAGATTTGGCTACAGATAAATGGAAAGGCAAAGTATTGGTACGCTCTTCTTCCAACCTGTACAACCAGTCACTCGTTGCTTCTTTTATTGAGCTGAATGGCGAGCAGGCTGCATTGGATTGGGCAAAGGGTCTTGTAAACAATTTCGCGCGAAAGCCTGAAGGTGGAGACCGTGATCAGGCAAAAGCTGTCGTTGCCAAAGTCGGTGACGTTGCGATCATGAACACCTACTATGTTGGACAAATGCTGAACTCTAAAGATGCAGAGGAAGTAAAAGTCGCGCAAAACATCGGCGTTTTCTTCCCGAACCAAGAAACGACAGGCACACACTTGAACATCAGCGGTATTGGTTTGACTAAGCACGCGAAAAACAAGGACAATGCCGTGAAATTGATTGAGTTCGTTACAGGGAAAGAGGCTCAAACGATGCTGACAAGCGGAAGCTACGAGTTCCCTGTCAATGCAGAGGCTGACAAGCCTGCTCTTTTGAAAGAGTGGGGAGAATTTAAAACGCAAAAGCTCGACTTTGCTAAGCTCGGCGAGTATAACAAAAAAGCGGTAGAACTGCTGAATCAAGCAGGTTGGAAATAAGCATGACGGGAGCACTTTTGCGTAGAAGCCTGAGACGAAAACTGAACGGGTGGGTAACGCTGAGCGTGATAGGGGCCTTTTTGGCCCTTCTCCCGTCTCTTTATATTTTTTTCGGACTCTTTCAAAAACAGAATGAAAACTGGCAGCATATCCAAGAGTACATGCTGTTGGATTACGCGTTGCAATCGTTATGGCTCGTGCTCGGTACTGGAGCCTGTACGATCATCGTAGGTGTGACGCTAGCTTGGCTGGTCGCTGCCTACGATTTTCCATTGCGTCGCTTTTTTTCATTTGCTTTTGTACTGCCGCTGGCGATTCCTCCGTATATCGCGGCATACACATACGGTTCCATGCTCAGCTACACGGGGAGCGTTCAGACGATTTTGCGTGATACATTCGGGCTGACGCTCGATCAACGCTACTTTGACATTATGTCGATGAAGGGCGCTATTTTTATTTTTACTCTGTTTTTGTTCCCGTACATTTATTTGATTACGAAAACCTTTCTCGAAAAGCAGAGTGCTGTGTTCATTGAAAATGCCAGATTGCTCGGAAAAAACCAAACGCATATCTTTTTTCGCATCGTCCTGCCTATGTCGCAGGCAGCCATCGTCGGTGGGGCTAGTCTTGTGGCCTTTGAAGTGCTCAATGATTTTGGAGTGACGAAGCATTTTGGGATTCAGTCTTTTACAGCGGCGATTTTCAAGACGTGGTTTGGCATGTATGACGTAGAATCGGCCATCCGTTTGTCCGCCTGGCTCATGACGTTGATCATCGGGATCTTTATCGTCGAACGTCTCGTGCGTAAACGGAAAAAATACAGCTCGCCTACGAACAGGAGCACGCCGCTCACACGCAGAAAATTGCGCGGAATCCCGATGTACGCTGCCGTCATCTTCGGATTGGTTATTGTTTCGTTTTCGTTTGTAATCCCTGTTGCGCAGTTGAGTGTCTGGGCGACGTGGACGTATGGGGAAGTGTTGAACGAGACCTTCTGGAAGCTCTTGAGCAATACGCTATTCATTTCCTGTATCTCCATCACCATCTTGATGCTGCTTGCGGTAATCGTAGCGAATGTCATCCGATTCTCCCGAGGCTCGATATTCGCAGTGGCACTGACGCGCTTGATTTCCATGGGCTATTCTATTCCGGGCGCAGTCTTGTCCATCGGTGTGATGGCGGTGGTGATGTCCGTAGATAAAGAACTGAGTTCCTTCTATAGCTGGCTGGGTTTGGGCGCCAATAAGCTGGTACTCAGCATGTCCTTGTTCATGCTGACGTTTGCCTACATCATCCGCTTTCTTGCAGTTGGATTCAATGCAGTCGAGGCAGGATTTGAGAAGACGGGAAACCGCTATTCAGAAGCGGCACGTATGCTCGGGATGAGCATGACACGGACTTTTTTTAAGGTGGATTTACCATTAATCAAAGGGGCTGTGCTCACTGGTTTTATCTTGGTGTTCATGGAAATTGTGAAGGAATTGCCGCTTACCTTGCTCCTTCGTCCCTATAACTTCGAGACGCTGGCAACAAAGGCGTATCAATATGCAAGCGATGAACAAATTCATCAGGCCGCGATTCCGTCGCTCTGTATTATTGCGGTGGGGATCGTCTCCGTTATTTTCTATCACTGGTTAGGAGAGAGACAGGCAAAATGACTTTTTTTGAAGTGAAAAACCTGACGTTTGGTTATGCAAGCGGGAACGGCAGCGTCATCCGGGATTTTTCTTTGCAGATGGAGCAGGGGGAAGTTGTCGGGCTGCTCGGGAATAGCGGTTGCGGAAAAAGTACATTGCTTCGATTGATAGCCGGACTGGAGTCACCCAAGAGCGGACGCATCCAGATCGATGGGAAGGTGTTGGTCGATCAGGGGCAGTTTGTGGAGCCAGAGCAGCGAGGGATCGGTATGATTTTTCAGGATTATGCGCTGTTCCCCCATTTAACTGTCGAGCAAAACATCTTGTTCGGTCTGCATCGCTTATCCAAAGCAGAGCGTCTGGTTCGTTTGAAAGAGATGTTGGCGCTCGTACAGCTCGAAGGATATGGCAAGCGATATCCACATGAACTGAGCGGGGGACAGCAGCAGCGTGTCGCATTTGCGCGTGCACTGGCACCTAGACCGGCTATCTTGTTGATGGATGAGCCGTTCAGTAATCTGGATGCCGAGCTGAAAACGAAAATACGCGATGACTTGAAGCGAATGCTCCGAGCTGCCAAGATGACGTCGATCCTGGTCACGCATGACAAAGCAGATGCGGAAACAATATGTGATCGCATCATTCGAATGACTCGCTAAGGGCAAAGTGCAGCTTTCAGCCTCCAAAGTGCATAGTCGTACCGTACGTTGTTGTATAATGTGCATACGACGAATTTTGTAGTGTGCGGTCTGCTGTCTTTTGGTCAGCACCGTTCAAATAGAGGAGGATGGAACATGAAAATTGAAATCTGGTCTGATTTTGCCTGCCCGTTTTGCTATATCGGAAAGCGCCGTCTGGAAGGAGCGCTGTCTCAATTTCCGCATAAGGATCAAGTAGAGGTGGTATATCGCAGCTTCCAGCTCGACCCGCAGATGGAACGCGATACTGATATGGACATGCATGAAGTACTGGCAGCCAAGTATAGCATTCCGCTCGCACAGGCGAAGGGCATGAATGACCAAGTAACCCAAATGGCAAAAGGCGTCGGTCTCGACTATCATTTTGACACGATGATTCCGACCAATACATTCGATGCGCATCGCTTGACGCACTATGCTCATGCCCATGGAAAAATGAAGGAAATGAAGGAGCGAATGCTGAAGGCGTACTTTACGGAATCGCTCCATCTCGGTGACCATGAGGTGCTGGCACAGCTTGCTTCTGAGGTAGGCTTGGACAAGGAAGCGACGCTCGCCATGCTGGCAGGAGACGAATACAGAGAGCAAGTACAAGAGGACAAACAAAGAGGCAACGATTTGGGTGTCACAGGTGTACCGTTCTTTGTCATTAATAACAAATATGCAGTCTCTGGCGCGCAGCCAGGAGAAGTCTTTTTAGGTGCATTGAACCAGGTATGGGAAGAAGAAAGCGCCGCTCCTGCTCTGAAATTCGTACAGAACGACGAGAAAAAAGACGAGCAATCCGGCGACAATTGCGCGGATGGCTCCTGCAAAATATAAGCGACACAAAACGAATAACTCAATGTTAGAGCCTTAATGTTGTAAATTGCGCATTTTGTTGGTGCTACCCCTGACCAGTAAAATCTCAAAAGCCGATCCTCCTGAAATGATGGGGAATCGGCTTTTCTCATGAAAAGTTGTTTTGAGATCGCCTAAAATCACTGAATAACGAGATTAGTTCCTGATACTGTGAACTGTTTACCAATAGAAGAAGCAAATTGAGATGAAGCAGCGCTAACGCTTCCAATTTGCCTGCCAGAGCTGTAGTCATGACTTCCTTGGAGCGTAATATTCTCGAGACCATAAAAGAATATTGTCAATGTGAGCATTGCCGTATTCTGCGCTTCAGTTCCCTGATGCACGGTGCGCTTCGTACTCGCGTAATAGGCTACATGGTTATTTCCATCATACACTTTACCACCTTCATATTGCCACACACCAGCAGCGTCATCCACATTCGTCAGACTGAGTCGATTTAATGTCAGATTCAAGTTAGTTACCTCCCGTAGTAGCCTTGTGCCTTGTTTCTACTGGTCATCATATGCCCTGGCTGCCCAAAGTTGTCGGCATAACACGCCTATTTCCATGTGATTCATTATCTGGTATTATATGGATTTTAATACCGAGCTTACGGGCAACTTTTCGGATTTATCTTGGATACATACGGATCAGACAGCAAAAACGCTCTCCAAGGAAGAGGCACTTGTTCTATTTGTACAGCATGCTCCACTGGAACTCGTATACTTACTAGCGGAAAAAGGGGCGGAGCCAGCACTTGCTTTTCAAATCCGACGGGATTCAGAACAGCCATGGGCAATAGAAGCCACGACAGGCAAGGTCATTAATTAAAGAGCACGCAACGAACTTTCATGAAAAGACGCTTCATGGAGGTTTTGATTCTTTACTGGCGCGCAAGCTGTTTCTGTAGTGCAAGCGCGAGCTCCAAAGACTCGACTGCATGATCAACATCGATGATCGATTGTGTATGGTCCGCAAAGCATTGAATGGCATGACGCAAGCTCTCTTCATACGGATTGACAGGTTCTAGAACGAGCTCATTCTTGCCTGAGGACGTGTATTCCCATAAAAAAGTTTCGGTCTGACCATGGCTGTCAGCTTCCTGAAAGACGAGCTTTGCCTTCTCAAAGTACGCCTCGTAACCGACAGTGAATGGGTACGAGGTCGGCATCTGCGAGGAGGCGACTATTTCAGCATGCGCATCAGGGTAATGAAAGTGCGAGTGGACGATGGACTGTTTTTTATCCGATGACTCTGTCCCCCATGCGCTCATATTGGCATTGCGACCGAACAGCCATGTTACGAAGTCCAGCTCGTGGATCATCAGATTGGTTGTAATGGAGGACAAGCCTAGATCCCCCCATAAAGGAGCTGTTTCTCTTTTGAGCGAGAGGGAGAGGAGCTGTCCGTACTTGTTTTCTGTCTGAGCGCTGCGAAGGTAGGCGTACGCCGGATCAAATTTGATAAACTGATTTACCAACAGCTTTTTCCCCGACCGGTCCCTTGCATGCTTCATGGCTAATGCATCGTCTAGCGTATAGCAAACCGGTGTTTCACAGAATACATGCTTTCCGTTTTCGAGTGCTTCTACTGCGAATTGCCGATGCAGCTGCGAAGGCAAGCATATATCCACGACATCGATCGTAGGATCGCACATGATCTCGTCCATATGCTTCGTAATTTCCACATGCAGCTCTTCCTTCAACTTTTGCAGCTTCGATTCATTCCGACCGAAAACTACTAATCTATCTACACCATTCATTTTTTTCAGTAGATGCGCATGATACGCACCAAAGCCAGTTCCTAATACCGCAATGTTCATCTTGCATCCCTCCCATAATGATAGCTCTATGATATCTTTGTATTGTTGACAGCATTGTGTCATCAATTTGACCGGGTTGAAAAATAGAGTGGTCGTTTTGTCATGGAGGCTGGGGATGAGACTGCATCGATTGAT
Source organism: Brevibacillus sp. HB1.1 (assembly GCF_013332445.1). Taxonomy (NCBI): domain Bacteria; kingdom Bacillati; phylum Bacillota; class Bacilli; order Caryophanales; family Paenibacillaceae; genus Brevibacillus; species Brevibacillus sp. HB1.1. Next base: position 473,332 of record NZ_JABMIV010000003.1, read on the forward strand.
TGCGATCTTGCTGCTGATTGAATCAAGAGGAAAAATGAAAGCAAAAGAACTCGCTATAGCACTGGAGACGTCTGTTCGCTCGATTTATCGGGATATTGACGCACTGTCCCAGGCAGGGATTCCGATCGCGGCAACTTCGGGACCTAGCGGTGGAATTTATTTGATGGAAGGATATACGGTCAATCTGAAACAGCTGTACGTCGATGATGTCGTGCACTTGTATTTGACCGGGATGGGGATTCATGTTGGACAGGATACCGAGACTGGACACAAATTAACGTCTGCTTTGCTCAAATTGGAAAAGACATTGCCGCAGACTTATCGGCCGGATATCGAGAAAGCGAAGAAGCGTTTCTATTTCGATGAGACGCCGTGGTGGGAAGAGAGAGTAGTCATACCGCATCTGGAGGTTTTGCGGGCAGCGGTTTGGCGATCAAGCAAAGTCGTCATTGCCTACCGCAAAATGGATGGGAGCAGCTCGTCACGTACCGTATGTCCCTACGGTCTCGTCGTGAAAAAAACGGAGTGGTATCTCGTTGCTTACTGTGAAAACGCCCAGGAGATTCGAACATTCAAGTGCGAGCGGATTCCTTCTGTTCATGTACTGGAGGAGGCATGCGAGATTCCGGAAAGCTTTTCGTTGGCAGGTTATTGGACGAATCAGGAGGCGGCGTTCAAGCAGGCTTGTCGTGAAGTCGAATATTTTCCTGTAGTGATCAGATTGCATGCTGAAAAGCTGGCCGTGCGAGAGAGGCTGGAGGTGATTTTCGCTGTGCAGCAGGGAGATTACGAGCAATTGACGGTTAATTTGTACAGTTATGAAAGAGCATGTCGCGATATTTTGGATATGATCGGACATATGGAGGTAGTGGAGCCAGCGGAATTAAGAACTTTTGCAAAAGAGAGGCTGCGAGAAAGGATGGCACTCTATAAGTAGCATACGCCAAAAGGCTTCGCACCAAGTCGATGCGAAGCCTTTAGCGAGAAAGCATGGGATAACTCGCATGCACATGCTGTTTGAAGCCTTCATAGTCCGAGGCATGTATATGAGAGTCGTGGTCGCTTATGCAGACATGTTTCATGCACAGGCGCTGAGCGAACCGATTGCCTGCTTTGGTGATATTGTCCATGATGATCGATTGGATGCGGCAGCCACTCTGTTCGACATGAGCCAGTACATCGAGATAATGATGCAGCATCATGCGCAAGGCAGGGCTTTTCCGATAAGATTGATCGACAACGACACAGGACAGAAAATAATAGACTTGCTCGGGAGAAGTAGTTAAATCTTCGATATCCGCTGTCGTCATCAGGCTGTCTTTAAACGTCCCTTGTGCAATTTGCAGGTAGATATGCGGCTTGACGGGAAGTAGGTTCATAAAAGCGATGATGCGCCCATTCTCTTCGATCGCAACGACCGAATCGGGACGAAACAAATACCAATTGTAGCTCTCTTGGTACGGTGTAATAAATTCAGCATCATAGTATTGAAGCTCGAGTTGTTCCATCTGTCTAAAATGCTCAAGGTGCAAATGCTCCATGATCTTCACAAGCAAATCTCCTTCCTTATGTAAAGCGGCTTTTCCGGAGAGCTTCAGCTCGCTGTACGCTTTCTTTGGTCCAAGGTGGAGTCTTGGGATGATCTGTGCGCCATGCTTTGTGGGGTGTTATTCCCTCTTACTAGGCGACAGCTCGCAGATATAGTGTATAAAGCGCTGGGTTTCCTTTGCCCGCTTGAATCTGTTCGAAAATAAAGATGGTTCGTTTGGTTGGTAGCGTATTCGCAAGGATTCTTTCAGTAAAAGATGCCATTCATTTGGGAGTTCTTGCAGAGCCTGTTCTACCGCTTTTCTCTTCGGAATAATGTCCTCATGGATGAGCGCGTAATAGATTCGGCATAAGGTGAAAACGGCGAAGTCTACCCAACCATCGAGCAAGAATTTCCGCATGCTTTTTCCTTTCGGTGACCAATAATCATGGACATTGTATTTCATCGTTTCCCCGACATCAAACCACTGGGTCGGGATGTGTAATGCTTCAATACTTTTCCCCATAACGGTAATGCCCTGTTGCTTGAGGATCCACCACGTCACATGATTAACATCATAGTGGCCGGATGATTTGAATGTCCCATTGTCAACGTAAGGATAAGGCTCCAAGGATGGATTGGTTTTTCCGATGTCATCCAGCTTGATATACATGCCGTCCATTCTTTTAGCGAGTGGGTTAGCGTTTTGGAGAGCATAATGAATGTTCTTGAGCGTTTTTAATTCTGTATTCGTTAACCCACTATGCAAAATCGTTACAAAATCAATATCGCTGTTATCTTCCTCGAAGCCTGACAGCGCAATAGAGCCATACAAATACACACCGTAGATGACATCAGGCAGTTCTGCCATGAGTCGCTGCGTATAGTCATGTAAGAATGGTCTAACACTTTCTGGGATTCTCGTGTCCATAAGGAAACTCCTTCTCCCCAATTTTTTCGAAGTCGCCTGTGAAATTGATCACTTCCATAATTTTCATACCACCAGTAAATGAGATAAAGTTTACTTGGTTTTTAATTTTCTCGCAAGATGAATTCTAACCTGATAGAAAAATGGTTTGATAGCCAAGAAGGGACACGGTATGATAATTCAGATGGTAACAATTGTTAAAGGAGGCGTTTATTGTGATTGGGTACATGCTAACAAAGGGCAAATTTTTGATGGGGAACTCGCGTAAGTAGCCCGCAAACCCGCGATATTCCCCGAGGATGAAAGGGGGATTATTGTGAGTCAATTATCAACTGACATGAATATTCGTAATTTTCAAAAGTAAGACTTCTCGTTACTTGGCGAGCTATATCAAGCCGTTACCTCAAAAGAGAACGCCACGTTTTGGTGGGTCGGTGAAGAAGCAAACTGGAGTAATGTCTATTGTGCATTTGAAAATGGAAAGATGGTGGCGAAGGGTCAAGTCAGTATTATTACGATTATCCCTCCTGGACGTTCAGCAGCAAATAAGCATTCGATCTACCTGAATCTGAAGACGCTACCGGAAAGAGACAATGACTTCGATTTGCTAGAAAACGTGTATCAGCACCTATTTCTAAGAGCCTTGCAAGTAAAAGAAACGTTGCCAAGTGAATATCAAACGATGCTGTGTGTCGGTAACGATTCATCCGAACTAGAAAACAACCGCTTTTTTATCCAAAAGGGCTATACCCATTGGAATAGCTTGTTTCAGATGAAGCGTGATTTACTAGAACCTATCCCCGCGTTAACGCTGAATGAAAACTTTCACTTTTCGTATTGGAAAATGGAGAGCGCACAGGAAGAAAAAGATTACTTGGATCTGGAAGCCACGATTTGGCCGGACGCTCCTTTAGGGTTTGAAAGACTTTCTGAATACAAGAACAAGGCGCTCTGGACATCCATGGTGATTCGTCAAAACGACACGATTGCTGCCAGCTTGATGGCATGGCAGGAGGAAAAAGAAGGAGTAGTCGAGGATGTTTTCGTACAGGAACCTTGGAGAAAGCGTGGGCTTGCGAAGTTTTTACTGACACAAGCATTGGGATATCTAAAATCGCATGAACTGAAATCCGCGTATCTCATGGTGGAAACGACGAATGAAACTGCTTTGTCTCTATACAAATCGGTTGGATTCGAGGTAGATAAAGAGGAGATCAGGTACTATATGGTGCTGAAATAAGAAGGAAATGGGAGGAGCGCTAGAGTGGCGCCCCTCTTTTTTGTGCAAGTTGATTCGAAATTCCCTTGCAAGAATTACAAAGATAAGGTAAATGTTGGGTGTATCTCATGCCGATACAATAGAGAGGACCTAGCGTCTAAATATGAGAAGGTGAGGATTTGCGATGAATTTTTTCAAGAAGCTATTCGGCGGTACGAACAACGGAGAAAAGTCAGGGGACGGCACTGCGATTTACACATATAACGAACAAGCTGATTATGAACCTCCAGCTCCCATGGAATATGTAGAAGAAATTGTTGCCCACTTTGAGACGGTATTTGCGGGAAGAGAAAGCAGTGTTTTTCACGAAATTATTTCCGATATGATACATATTGATGTGAATGTAATGAGTCCTACAGAAGAAGAACCATTTTGGGTTCTGTATACGACTGGGATGAGTGATTTACCGATGACGATCCCGGATGAAATACAGGAGCAGATGGAAGAGAATTTCGATCGAGCAGAAGTGATGATATTTTTGCCGGCTTCCTGGGAGCTGACACAAGAATCACTACAGGATGAAAACAACTACTGGCCGATCAGGCTGATGAAGCAAATGGCTCGTTTTCCTCACCAGTACAATACGTGGTTGGGATACGGACATACGATACCAAATTATGAGGACTATGTACCGTATGCGGATGGCACTGGCTTAAATGGAGTCGTTCTGTTTCAGCTATCCGAAGAGATCAGCGTCATTCCCACCAAGGATGGGAACAAGGTTCATGCCTATTTCTTGATTCCTTTGTATAAAGAAGAGATGGAATATAAATTGGAGCATGGCTTGGATGCGCTGTTGGATAAATTGTTTGAGCTGGAAGATGATGCGCTAATTTTGAATCCGAATCGAAGAAATACGTGCAAGTAAAAATATATGAAAGCATGAGCGTGTAACAAAACGGGTTCCATATACGATATAGAACCCGTTGCTCCTTTGCTGTGACCTCCGAACTCAAAGTCAGTCTCTTTCTATACCGATCCCATAAATCGTTCCAACATCCCTATCAAAAAGCTTTATGGATAAACGTGGTTTCCCAGGAGTGTCACTTCTCAATATATAGCCGCCCCAATCCTTGCCGCCATAAGCCTTGTACCCAGTAGTGTCTATGCCAAAAATATCTTGAATAAGCGGCTTCGTGACGGGAATCGCTTCATCGATTGATTTGATGATAATATGCTTGTGTTCCGTTACATGCTGCACATCATATACTTGGCCTGTTTTTGCTCCGACTTCCACCTCATATCTTTCTTGCTCGTTGTGAAACGTCCACCTATCCTCTTTCTCATCTGATGATTTTACGGCTAGGGTGAAGGAGAGATCATTTTTATTGGTGAAGCGCGTCAAAGCTTTTTGCGCGATGTCCAGAGACTTTTGATCTGCATCCTTAGGGTTGTAATTCAAGGTATAATCAATGACTTTGTTTGTAGATAAATCAACATCAACATCCTGATCTTGATCCAAGTCAAAGCTTAGAATAGCTATGTCTTTTCTTTTATAAAATTCTGTTGTTTCGAAGTTAACCGGTTGTTTCGTAACCCTATAGGCTTCACGTGCAGTCTCTACATATTTTTGATAAGGTTCCGTCAATTCTTGGATGGCAAAAGTTGCTTTGACGGCAATCACCTCTGTCGTATCAGGCTTAAAAAGCACCCAGGTTGCGTCATCCTTTGTCTGTACAACAAAGGACTCTTCGTTTTTCTCGATCTCTTCAAAAGGAAAGTTCTTCTCAATGCCACTCGCCGTAGTGATTGCCTGCTGGGCAGCCGTAAAATACTTTTGCTCTTCGGGAGTTAAAGCTGCACTGCTCGTTGACTCTGCTGGTACAGAAAATGGTTTCATCCAGAAAAAACCGAGCAACAGGCCGCAGGTGATCAATCCTTTTGCCATCCATCCGTAGTACACTCTTCGTTTGTTCACTTTTTGAAGTCTACCTCCTTCTTTTCGCACACCCTCTAATATTGCTTGGCTTCGTTCCCGTGAAAGGAGTTGCTCCGGGAATTGATTCAATTCTTCCAGAACAATCTGTTCATCACGTGACGGCATCGTTCATCACCTCCGCAATCGAAACATTTCGTTTGTTTTGAATCGACTTTATCGCTCGATGCATTGTGAGATTGACCTTGGCTTCCGTCCATCCCAAAACCTCCGCAGTCTCCTTGCTCGATAATCCCTTGATCCCTCTGAGTATCAACACGTCCCGATAAGAAGACTTTAACTGATTGATCATTTCATAAAGCAGACGCTTGTTTTCACTTAACTCCAGCGACTCTTCCGGTGTTTTGTCGTGCGAAACGAGATGCTGCAAGAAGATATCTGGCAACCAGCTAATCAGTTTTGTCTTGCGCCTTTCATCGATGGCTACGTTTCGTGCTATGGCAAACAGCCACGTTTTGGGATTCTCAACCTCTGTGTCGTGTATGGCTTTCAGGGCACGAATAAAGGTCTCTTGAACAAGATCGTCGATATCGGTTCGTCCCGTGTAATAGACGAGAAATCGATATACATCCTGGCTGTATGAGTGAAACCATTGCTCGATTCGTGCGCCAGTATGATCCTCCACTGGTGTTACACCTCCTTGTCACTGTATAGACGGAAAAGCTGCTGACAATCTTTCACTTTCAAAATAAAAAAATGAGACACCTCAGATGATCAGTCAGGTGTCTTTGTTCTCTCGCATAGATCTAGTTGGCGGGGAAGATCAGTTTGGCTATTGTCCCTTTCCCCGGTTCAGAGGAAAAGCTCAGTTCTGCCCCATGGCAATCAGCAATCTGTTTGCAAAGCGTCAAGCCTAATCCCGCCCCGCCGCCATTGCGAGTGCGGGAGGGATCTACGCGATAGAATGCCTCTGTTATGTGGAGGAGATGTTCTGCTGACATTCCTTTTCCATTATCTTCGACCATTATTCCTTTTTGTCCATGATCTAGAAAAGCAGCCATCTTGATTTGTCCACCAGTACCACAAGCCTTCAACGCGTTATCTACGAAATTGACGAGCAATATATGCATGAAATCAGGATCACACTCCAACGAATCAAAGTGACATTCCGAAGTAATCCGAACGCTTTGATCTGCTGCCATAAGAGACAGAGCTTGCTCGACGCCAAGAAACAGCTGCTTTATTTGTACAGTCGTTGGCTCGATCTTGTTTTCACGAAGGGTTGCCAATTCAAGCAAACGATACGCAATCTGTTGAAGTCTGCGGCTCTCAGACATGATATAGGTTGTGGCAAACAGCTTGTCGTCTTCTGTGCGAGCCACCTTTTGTATGTATTCTGCATAGCCGTAAATAGTCGTGAGCGGTGTGCGAAGCTCATGTGCAAAGTTGTCGATAAACTGCTGCTTCTGCTGAGCGGCTGTCGCTAACTGCTGGATTTGACTCTGAATTTCCTTTGCCATGTGATTAAAGCTTTGCGCCATTTCAGTCAGCTCGTCTTGTCCAGACACGGGAAGACGGGTATCATACGCACCAGCCGCGATTTGACGGGACGTTTGTGAAATTTGCGAGAGTGGTCTAAATAGTTTAGACAGCAATATATGAAGACCAAAAGCAAACAAAGCAGAAACCATCAAGCCTGCGAAAAACAGCATGTTTTTCATTTGCCTCCAGGCAGCAATCTCATCTGTTATGTCGTATAGGTACACCATTGTATATACATCATAGGGAGCAGGCAGCTTTCCTGAAACGAGGACTGAGGTGTTCCCGTCTGATTCTTGCACAGAAACGAGTCTGCTGCCGTCACCTGGCAGCTCAGGAAACCCGTTTGGGACCGATAAGACAGACGAATTTGAATAGACCAGTTCCTTGTCTTTAAAAAGTACCAATGTCACGTTTTGATCCCCGGCAAGATAGCTGTAAGGCTGGAGCAGAGACGGGATGGAGTTGTCGATATCCGTTCCGCGTCCTCCTACCGCATAAAAATCTTGGAGGAGCGCAGAGGTGATGAAATAATGCTCATCCAAGCTTCTTTCTTGTGCACGATGGATTGTGTCTTTGAAGGTCGTGATCGATATAATGACGATCCCTAGGTTGAATGTAAATAAAAAAAGGGCAAGGGTTGTTAAAAAGGTCCGGTATTTCATAGATTTCCTTTCGTTTCACCTCTGGTTTCATGAGAGAGCTCGCAACTCATGGGAAAAAGCCGCCAGCACGGTGTGGCGGCTGAAAAGGCTTCCTTATTTTTTTGGCTCGGCGATCTCAGGATAGGATATTATTTGGTTGGGGTGGTCCTTGTACTTTTCTTTAGCATGATAGGTGGCGCCGATGAACTCTTTATCTTTGCGCGCTATATACACAGTGGCGATTTCACCGTTCTCGCCTGTGATCTTCGCCGATAGGAGGGGGTCATTGTTCTCGACCATGCTTTGGAATTCGTATACAGCGGACTTGACTGGACCGTTGACAATATTGAACTTTTCTGCTGCCTTTTTGGCTAGGTCCACATACTCCTGCGGATTTTTCGCAAGCTCCTCATCGTAGGTCGCTTTTTCTGTGAACGTTCTCTCACGGAACATGCTGAAATATTCTCCGGTAACAGCGTCGATCGAGAAATAATAATTGAGCTTGTCATTGAATTTTACTTCACCCCACCAGTGTGCGCGAGGAAGGTCTTCACGTGGGGGTTGGTATGTCATTTCTACCACCTTTCCTTCCAGGCTCTGGTCATACATCCGCCAAATAGCTTTCGCTCCGATTTCCGCCGCCGCTTCTTTTGTAAGGTCTTTACTCGTTGGCATTTGGTTGTTCATGGCTTTCACGGTATAATTCGCTTTTTTGTATCCGGGCGGCAAACTGTTTTGTGGCGTTTGGGAGGAAGCAACTGCATAATTCGCATAGCTGGTAGGGATCGTATTCGTTTTGTTGAAATCCGAAGCCGTTACGACCTGTACGAATCCTTGAAACAGCAATGTGCTGGTGCCAATAATTGCGGTGACTGCCAAAATGGTTTGTTTGACTTTCATATGAACCTCTCCTTCATTATTTGGTTGTGATCACAGTTAGAAGTATAAGAGGGAGGAATTATCGAATCGTCATGGAGTTGTTAGGGAGTTGTAATAGTTTTTCGTTAATCTAGACCTCAAGACGATACCCCATTTTATAGACTGTCTTAATTCGGGATTCCATGTCCAGCTTTTTTCGCAGCTTTTGAATATGAACGTCCACTGTTCTTGTATCCCCAACATAGTCATAGCCCCATGCGAGCTCCAGCAGCTTTTCACGGGAAAGGGCAATATTCCGATTGTTCACCAGGACTTCCAGCAATTCGAATTCCTTGGGGGTGAAATCTACCGGATGATCATGGAGAAATAGTTGTCTGCTCTCAAATTCGATTCGGACCCCATCGAGTTCAAACGTCTTGCTCGTTTTCTTCGTTCGTCGCAACACCGCATCTACGCGCGCCAGCAGTTCCAGCATCTCGAAAGGCTTCACCAAGTAGTCATCTGCGCCGAGAGTCAGTCCCTTTACCTTGTCCGACAGGCTACTTTTCGCTGTCAAAAAAATAGTGGGCGTCCCACGAATTTGGCGGAAAACCTCATATCCATCAAACTCCGGCAGCATAATGTCCAGCACAACGAGATCCACCTCGTGCTTGTCCATCTCCTCCAGTGCCGCTTTTCCGTCCATTACCGAAATACATCTATGTCCCACTGCTTGTAGGTTTCTTTTGATGAGCTCATTGATTGGAATCTCATCCTCGACAATTAGGATGGTTGCCACTTTGGATCACCTCCCGTAAAGCATAGCATGGGGATGTAATCGAGTTGTAAAAAAATAGATGAGTCAAAAAACAGCCGCAATGAAAAAGCGGGACGCAGATTAGTCGCGTCCCACTCTAGTAGCGGTCTTTAGCCCATAAAAGTGATTTGAATTTGCGTGTTAAAGCGATCGGTAACAACCCAGCCTTGTGGGACCAGTTGATTGTTCTTGATCCACATTTTCGCTCCATAAGAAGAGCTCGCTGATAGGGATTGTTTTAGTGAGGCATGGGATGAAATATTTAGTTCGGACGATTTCGAAAGCGTTGGTTCTGCAATTCTATTTTTACTGTCTTGTCACAAAATGAAAAGAGGGCGCGAGGCCCTCCTGCGAAAACTACCTATACGTTAAAAAATTCTTTCGCAGTCTTGGTAGTTGCGCTGGCCACTTCCTCAGGGCTCAACCCCATACATTGTGCGACCGCGTGTAAGATATGTCTCAAATACATTGGCTCATTCCGACCATCCACAGGCTTTTCTTTCAAATCACGAGGGGTTAAAAATGGCGCGTCCGTTTCAATCATCAAACGATTCAAGGGAATCTTTTGGACAAGCTCCCGAAGATGTTTCCCACGTCTTTCATCACAAATCCATCCCGTAATCCCGATATGAAAGTCCATTTCTAAATACGTATCCATTTCCTTGGAGGTTCCGGTAAAACAGTGCACAACCGCACGATTGATATTTTGACGATGCTCTTTCAGAATCGAGATAAAATCAAGATGAGCATCGCGTTCATGCAAAAACAACGGCAGTTGAAGCTCTGTGGCCAGGGAAATTTGTTCAATGAACCACTTTCTTTGAATATCACGCGGCGAGAAGTCACGGTTATAATCTAACCCGCACTCTCCAATCGCTACCACATGGGGAAGCGATGCCAGTTCTCTTAATTTTTTGATCGTCGATTCATCACAGCTTTTTGCATCGTGAGGATGAATACCTGCCGTAGTGTACAGCTTTCCTTTGGAGCGACTTGCATATCGGGAGGCATCCATACTGTTTCTCAAGCTTGTCCCTGTCAAAATTAATGGGTAAATTCCTTGCTTCTCAGCTCTGGTAACGACCTCATCGCGATCTTGCTGAAAGGAACGGTGCATCAGGTTTACGCCTATATCGATGATCTGTGTATCCAAGAGAATCAATCCTTTCTAGTAAGAGGTGTGAGTAAGAACTAATTTTCACTATAATTCCTATTTTTGGTTGTTTTTCATTATAGCGTATCGAGTTGTTATGTTCTAGAGACGAAAAAATCCTCCCTGCGGTGACAGAGAGGACTCGCTTCTTTCTATTCTCATGAAGGAATGGCATCTAATGCTCGCCTTACTTTTCTTGCGAAAGCAAGAGGTTTATCAACCGCTTCCACATTTACATATATCAGGCGGGGACGATCGAATAACCATTCATTATGGATAGACGAGACTTTTATGCCTTGATTCCGAATGGCTGCAATGAACGGATTGACCTCTTTCTGTAGGAATGCCGCTCTGCCTAAACAGAGGGCTTTGCCCGTTTTTTGATTGAAGGATTCGAATGAAAAAGAAGACGTAACGCGAAATCTTTTCCCCAAAATGGTCGCTTTTATTTGATTTCGATTGATGGTCGCGACGCATTTTCCGCCGGCAAAACCGGATTGCCCCCTGATAATTCTGGAGAACTGCTCACAAAGCGAGACTTTTTTGGGCATTCCTCGTTTCCTCCCTGTTTTTGTTTATCGTATGAAGACAGGGATAGGATGGAAACGGATGATGACCTATTCTGCTGGGGGATGGGGATGAAACAGCTCAGCTCATTCTACACTTTTTAAAGACTCAATCATATTGATGTTGGTTACTTTTCGACGAAGTAGCAAGTTAGAGAGAATCGTAAGCAAGTAGGCAAGAATAACAGAAACCAATAGGATAGAAATATGTAACTGATCCGGGATCTGTTGGTGGGTGCTAGACAGTGCTTTGACAATCATGGCATAAACATAGCCACTTATCGGTAAAGCGACAATGACCGCAAATGTAGTGAGTAGGATGTTTTCAAAAAAGATAAGTCTGTTTATTTTATGTTTTTGGTAGCCTAATACTTTAAGGGTTGCAAGCTCACGATTCCTTTCATAAATGTTGATGGAAGAGATCGTATAGATGGCGCCAAAGGAGAGGATGACGGCGCATACGATAAACATGATAAATACAAAGCTGTTTTGTTTCAAAATATATTCAGCGGTTTTCTTTAAATCATCTCTATCAGCGATGGTTTCTACTTGAGGATCTTGTTCAAAGAAGGTACGAACGCTATTAAGATCTACAGAGCTATTTGCTTCAACTAAAAGCGAGGTTGGTCTGTAGTCTATGCCAAAGCTCTTTAAATAGTCTGGTGTGATATAAAACGAAGGATTCGAATACTGCGTAGATATATGTAAAACCTTCATATCTACAGATTTATTTGTAAGCTCTGGTGCCTTGAACGTTATATGGATGATATCTCCTGCTGAAATATGATATTTGTCTGCATAGGATTTTGGTACCAGCACACCATTATTTTCTAAGGTGATCCGATTATCATTTTCGTCAAAGAAATGAATGAGAGAGTTTTCTCTTTCCGTAACAACGAGAGTGGCATTATCTTTTTCATCACCTTTTATGAATTCAACAGGAAAGGTGGATAGAGAATAACGATTTTTCATACCGGAGGGGAGCTTTACCGTATCCGCAGATGTTCCGATCGTATAATCTACTCGTAAATCATACGTATAAACATCTTCGATTTGGCTAGCTACTTGTTGCAAGGCAGATTGAGTGCCAAAAGCAGTTATCAATAAGACCGTGCTTACAACAACGCCAATTGAGCTCGCTATAGCTTTTGGTTTATTTAGGAAAATATTTCTCAAAATGAGTTTGTAGCTATAGGAAAGATGACTCCAAATACCCGGAATTCTTTCAATCAATAGCGTTTTCATCTGCTTTGGCGGTTTAGGACGCATAGCTTGAGCCGCACGTTCTTTTAATAGGGTTCTACCACTTAAGTAACACGCTAGGATTCCAAAAGCACTGGAGAAAATAATGGGAGGGATGAAAGAATAAAAAGAAAGGGAGTAGGTAATGCCAGGCAGAGAGTAGGCTCTTGCACTTGATGCCGTTACGAATGGAACAAATACGAGAGCGGCAATAGCACACCCAATGATTGAGCCTATGATACCTGCCAGCACAGGGTAACCCATATAATGAAGCATGATGGTTCTGTTTTTGACACCTAAAGCCTTCATAATCCCTACTTGGTTTCTTTGAGAGTCAATCATTCTCGACATGGTAAGAAACAGGATAATGGCTACTATCAAAAAGAGAACGAAAGGGATAACCATACTCATCAATTTATTATTATGGATCGTTTCCTTTATTTTTGAATAGCTGAAAGTCCGTTCTTTACTTACTTGGTTTACATAAGTAAGGCTTTTGGATTGTGCTTCAATGGATTGACCTAATTTGTCCATATCGTAACCTTCTGTAGCATCGATCATGATTTCATTATAGGAGGTGCCACCTAAGATTTCAGAGATTGTTTCTTCGGCAATATAAGCGACTCCGTAGGTTTTATGGTCTTGTATTTCGTTCTTTTTTGCATGTTCGACATTCTCACCGAAGCCGCTAATGGTAAATGTAAGATTTCTTTCATTCGCACGAATACTGATTTCATCACCGACTTGAAAAAGATGTTCTTTCGCATAACGAGAATCGACTACTATCTCATTCTTTCTTGACGGGATTCTGCCCTCAATCATAGCAAGCGTGTTGATTTCGTTTTTGACAGGGATGGAATGAATTTTTAAAAAAGCTTTATCACCATCAAAGGCTTGCGTGGCATCAAAGGTATAACGTCCTTCTATTTTTTTAATGCCTTCTATTTCACTTAAAGCAGCGACATCATTTTTGGAAATTTGCTTGTAAAATACATGTAGGTCGCTTATGTTATGTTCTTTAAAATAACCTTCTGTATAAGCACTAAGATTATTGCTATAAGTTACTAGTCCCCCGTAGAAAAAGGCTCCTACTGCGATAACCAAAACAAAGGCGATAAATTGCCCGATCGATTGTTTGATATCCCTTACTAATTTTAAAAATAATTTCATTATCACCACTCAATCCCTTCCACACTTTGCTTTTCATGATTCATGGTAACGCTTTCAATCATTCCGCTTTTTACCTTAATAATTTTGTCAGCCATAGGAGCAATGGCGGAATTATGTGTGACCAATACGACGCACTTTTTCGTTTCTTTGTTCAAATCCTGGAGAAGCTTTAAGACCGACTTACCTGTCACATAATCCAATGCTCCGGTTGGCTCGTCACAAAGTAGAAGCAATGGATTTTTGGCAACAGCTCTCGCGATTGCAACTCTTTGTTGTTCGCCACCAGAGAGCTGGGAAGGGAAGTTTTTCATACGATTTTGTAATCCAACTTTATGTAAAATCTCTTTCGCATCCAGATGGTTTTTACATACTTCCGTAGCAAACTCAACATTTTCGAGAGCGTTTAAATTCGGAATTAAGTTATAGAACTGAAAGACAAAGCCGACTTTTTCACCGCGGTATTGCGTTAATTTTTTTTCGTTGAATCTGGTGATTTCTTGATCGCCAACAAATACTTGACCTGAGGTAGCCATATCCATTCCGCCAAGCAAATTCAAAATCGTACTTTTACCAGCGCCACTTGCACCCAAAATAACGACGAATTCTCCTTCTGCTATGGAAAAATCAACACCATTAAGCGCCTTGATTGGCACTTCTCCGATTTTGTATTCTTTCGTTACTTTTTTGAATTCGATTAATGCCTTCACTGATTACATCTCCTCGTACCGTATTTTTGAGACTTATATACCATAATATCCCTACAGGAAGTAGTTACATCCCACAGTCGATGTATTTTGACCTCGGTCTCGAGAAGGAGTTTGATCTCGCTTGTAAGAAAAAAGCCTCTATACGACCAGTATCGCCTTTACATTCGCCTACTATTACAAATAGAGCGCTTCGACTTGCTCGCAAAAAAACGGAGCACCCTCTAAAGGGCTACTCCGTTTGAATCATGACTAAACCAACGATATTAACACCTCACATGTTTCCGTTTGAAGCCAAGCTGACCTTTACTTACTGCCTTTTGAATATTATCGAAAGCGTTTAGGAACTTGCTTTTTGCTTTGTCTTTTTGGACTTCTACAGGACCTACTGCCTTTGCGATTTCGATCGCCTTATCGTGGAGTGGTAAATAGGAAGTCCCCACCGTGTAAATGAAATTATTCATCGCGTATTTTGTTCGTTCGGGAGAAGCGTGGATCGTATTTTTCACAGTATCTAGCATATTGGCAATTTTGCTTTCGGAAAATTCACGATCTGGGCGATTACCCAAAAGCCAGCAGTAACAACTCCAGCCCGCAGACATTCTGAGCTCTTCGCCGCTTGTGATCCAGTGATCGGCAACTTCTTGGGCAATATCTGCTTCAGATAAGGTTACGGCAACCACATAATCGGACAGCATATAAAAATAAGCTGAATCCATCCACCGATCAAAGTCTGCCTTGGTCATTGCTTTTGGGTCTGCGATCACTCCGGCAAAGTACATGGCGTCGTAGTTCCCGGTAGCGTAAAGCTGTTCAGCCAAGGGTTGATTGATCTTGATTTTTCTCGCCATGGGCTTCATAGCGCCTGTAGCCACGCCAAAAAGTGGTTCGTGAGCACCATTGGATAGATAAATTTTCTTGGTTCGTTCCTTGCCGAGAGCTTCCAGCTCTTGCATGATCGTTTCTAAATCCATCGTATATCACTTCTTTCATTGGCGGGTGTTCCCTTAAGATTATAACCATCCAATCCATGACTCATGTCACCTATTGACTATATTATTAGTGATTATTATAATAACCACCATAGAACTTAGAGGTTATTGCAATAATCACTAAAGATAAGTGTGCAAGGTGGTGGTTTTCTTTGGATGAAATTTATAAAGAACTTCAGAAATTGGGATTCTCACAATATGAATGCAAAGCATATATCGGACTTTTAAAGCAGTCTCCTATAACGGGATATGAGATTAGTAAAAGATCAGGTGTACCTCGTTCCATGATTTATGAAGTATTAGGGAAATTGTTAGATAAAGGAGCAGTTTATACGGTACCTTCTGAACCTCTGACCTACTCGCCTTTGCCAGCTAAAGAATTAATCACGCGATTGCGTAATTCTTTCGAGCAATCATTTGATTATCTTGAAAAAAATCTATCTGCATTAGAAAGTGAACAGCAAGTAGACGTGGTTCGACGCATTAGTAGTGATGAACTGGTTATCACAGAAATGGTTGACATGATAAATAAAGCCAGAGAAGAACTATGGTTATCAATTTGGCAACCACAGGTTTCTTTTATTAAACAGGATGCAGATAAGCGGGTAAAAGAGGGGCTCCCTGTATTTTCTATTTTGTTTGGAGCCCCCGATACCGAGATAGGTGCAACCACTCATCATGATTACATGTCTCCTAAAGTAGCAGAGGAACGTATGAGTGGTCGTTTAACCATTGTTTCCCGGGACAATGAAGAAGTATTAATAGCCAATTTCGCTCCAAATACCGCTGCATGGGCTATAAAAACACAAGATCCAGCATTAGTATTAGTAGCAATGGAGTACATCAGGCACGACATCATGTTTGCACAATTAGTGAAGGAAATTGGCCCCGAGAAAGCCGAAGCTGTCTGGATTAACCATCCTGACCTGTTCCATGTGGTCACAGGAAAACGGTTCAAGTAATTTGAACCGTATTTTCTTTCACTTTTTCATAGTAGTTATGATGATAACTCCTGCAATGTGAGTGAGATTAAGGAGGGATAAAATGGGTTTAGCGAATGACCGAATCGAAACGGTGGCAGATGTAAGAGATAAGGATACTTTTCGCCAAGGTATAAAAGATTGTGTCCCTACGTTGTTGGGGTATTTAAGTATTGGTTTTGCTGCTGGTGTTATAGAAAGGACAGCGGGTCTTAGTATAGCTGAGATAGCTCTGATGTGTTTAATTCTTTATGCTGGTTCAGCCCAATTTATCGCTGCTGGTATGATGGCAGCAAGCAGTTCGATTACCACCATTATTATTACGATTTTCTTTGTTAATCTTCGGCATCTTTTACTTAGTGCAGCCCTAGCACCATATTTTCGGCATCTTTCTCCGCTTAGGAACATGCTAGTAGGGTCTCTACTTACCGATGAGTCATTTGGTGTTGCTATCAACGAAGCTGCAAAAAAGAATTACATTAGTGAAAAATGGATGCACGGTCTAAATATAACGGCTTATCTAAACTGGTGCGCAGCTAATATAGCCGGAGCATTCTTCGGACAATGGATTTCAAATCCTGAAAAATTTGGTTTGGATTTTGCTTTGACAGCGATGTTTATTGGACTTTTGGTACTTTCGATGTTAAGTCGAAGGAAAATGAAACGTGATGTGGTTGTTGCGATAATCGCAGTTGTTATTGCTGTGGGAGCCAGTTCAGTGTTGTCTGGCAGTATGGGAGTTATTGTTGCTACCATTTTTGCTTCAACGATAGGGATGGTGATGGAAAAATGGAAGTAAGATGGGATGTTTTTTTGGTGATTGTAGGAACAGCTATTGTTACATTCATCCCTAGAGTCCTTCCTCTTATGGTACTGAGTCGTTTTCAATTACCAGAGTGGGCAACACGATGGTTAAGCTATGTCCCCATATCTGTTATGGCTGCTCTAGTAGCGCAAGAGATATTTAAACATGATGAAAAAATTTCTTTTTCCACTAATAACGTTGAACTTTTAGCAGCTATACCAACCTTTTTCATTGCGATAAAAACACGTAGTTTATTGGCAACTGTACTCGTAGGCATTATTGTCGTGATGGTTTTACGTTTTTTGTTTTCATCTTGATCGCTTCAAGATGTTCATGTAATTCCGTTTTCTTTCCTGACCATAACTGTCAGTGAAGTTGTTTTATAATTGATTTGTAAAAACATGACAAGGAGGGAATCACTTTGAAGGAAGTGTTCATTTTTATTACGGATGGCTTTGCTGATTGGGAGGCAAGTTACGTCAGTTCTGAGCTAAACAAGCCAGGCACAGGATATCGTGTAAAGACAATCGCCATTGATCAGGAACCGAAAGTTTCGATGGGGGGGGTAACGGTCCTTCCAGATTATAGCGTAAGCGAATTCGATTCGAATTTGGATATCGCCATGTTAATCATACCTGGTGGAACGGGATGGAGAGAAGAAAAGAATCAGCAAGCAAAAGTAGTGGTTGAGTATTGTGTGAGCAAGGATATTCCTGTCGCTGCCATCTGTGACGCTACGACTTTTTTAGGGAATCACGGATTTTTGGACAATCATAGACATACAGGCAATACGTTACCTTATTTGAAGGAAGGGGCTCCGAACTACAGAGGAGATCAACATTATGTAGACGGTCAGTCAATCCGTGACGAGAATCTCATCACTGCGAATGGAAGCGGTGCATTGGAGTTTTCAAGACATATCTTGGAGAGATTGGGTGTATTAGAAGGCGATGAATTGAATCAATGGTACGAATTATTTAAAAAGGGCTACTTTCCCTCCTAACAGTTTGGTTTGATAGGAAAGCACCAAAGCATACACGCTTGGGTGCTTTCCTATATTATTCAGATACTCATTTACACGATATTTATTTTCACAATGTACTAAGCCGTAATTCATAAAAATACTGCACAATTGGATGCTTTAACTTCATCTTCTCGGACATATTTAAAATCCTCTTTTTTCCAACTCTTCTGTCCACCAAGGCTAGAATATTTAATAAGATATCATTGCTCTCTATGCTTTCCTCTATAGAAATAGATAAAAACCTATTAGCCACAACGATAAAATTTGATTTACTTAATGATGCCTGTGCTGACACAAGCTCCTTTGCATATTCTGATATTTTTCTACTTCTTGCAATTACTTTTAGACGATCCTCTGGAACGATTCCCTTGGTATCTTTTCTGACCGCTTCAATTTCTTCATTGGTGATAGGAATTTGGATATCTGAATCATTCTTAATTTCCTGCTCCGTCTGATACCATTTGATTGAGCTAGTTGTATCACTCATATTAAGTACGTTCTTTTTATCTACGGCAATATAACAAATTCCGGATTTATCAGGTAAATAACGGTAACCGGTTGCACGGTATTCGACCCTTCCATCTAATGCAGGACAGAGAAAGCTCTCCAGTTGTTTCTTCACTTTGCTCCAGGACATGTATCCTCCTAAGTTCTCAAGGCCTTCTACGAGTATTTGCGGCAGTTACTCTTTTATTAACAATTATGCGTAACTTCTAGCTCATTATTGGCATAGATTGTTCCGTAAGTAGCACAAAGTAACATACCACCGCAAACCTCGCTGCTCACTTGAAAGTTTATGTTGTCTTCATATGTGTCTATGCTATCAGCTCTATTGGATGTCTTTATAAATTGAACTTGGACTATATAATCTGGGTAATCTTCACTTCCTTTATCTTCATCACCATTTTCCCAATCGACAAAGTTAATGTTACTAGCTAAGCTTTTTAATTATAGTCTTACGTTCATCGAAAAAAACATTTAGTTAACTATTAACAGGTGAAAGAATTTCATGTATGTGGATTTCATTAATTGAAGGTAGGTATTCAAGGGGGAGAACGATGTACATATATTTAGAGTTTGAAAATAAAATGGTTGATGAATTAGTAGAATTTTTAACATCAGAAACATGGAGTTTTCATGGACAGGAGAATCCTACTGAGGAGTCTATAAGAGAAAATTTAGCCAACGGAAATTATAACGAAAATGGGAACCAAACATTTTGGATCATGGATAATCATACAAAAATTGGTTTAATAAGAGTTTTTGATTTAGAAGATCCCATATGTTTATTCGATTTGCGATTGAAAGAAAAGTTTAGAGGCAAAGGAATAGCAAAGGATGTCCTTAATTGGTTGAGTACTTATATATTCAATAAATACACTCATATTATTAGAATCGAAGGTCATACTAGATATGATAATTTTGCGATGAGAAAAACGTTCTTTAATAGCGGATTTGTAAAAGAATCTTATAATCGTAGATCATGGAGACAAAGCGGACAATTATTTGATTCTGTTGGGTATGCAATGATAAGAGAAGACTGGGAGAACAATACCAAAACAATAATAGAAGATACCTTTCCATACTAACTTAAAGGACGCATAGATGAAGAAAGTTTCTGAAATGTATTTGGTTGTAATTGATCATAGATATTGCAGAAGGTTCTTCATACTGTTATATGATCTTCTTTTAATAGGCGCTATTGTTGAAAAAAAGTTATCAGAAAACAATTCCACACTATTTTTCGATTACCCTAAAATTTAGCCCCCTTCATTAGGAAAAGGGGGCTTTTCTCACTGCTACATTTTTTATTTATCTTTCCTTACGAGTAGTGAAACCGACTCCACATGCGCCGTATGCGGGAACATATCCACCGGTTGCACGCTCTTCAACTCATACCGCTGCATCAGCTTCCCAACATCCTTCGCCAGCGTAGAAGGATTACAAGACACATACACAATCTTCTTCGGCTGCACATCCAACAAGGAACGAATCAGCGCATCATCCAGCCCAGTCCGCGGCGGGTCGACTACGACGACATCCGGTCGAGTCCCTTGCTTGGCCCATTTCGGCATCAAGACCTCCGCACGACCCACGTGAAAGCTGGCATTCGCCGCTTGGTTACGCTGTGCATTGCGATTGGCATCCTCTACAGCCTCAGGAATCAGCTCGATCCCGCGAACCTCACGGGCATAAGGAGCGAGCCACAAGCCAATCGTCCCTGTACCACAATACAAATCGAGCACGAGCTCTTTTCCGGTCAGTCCAGCAGCCGTTTTCACCTGATTGTACAGCTTTTGCGTCTGCTCGGGATTCAATTGGAAGAAGGCACGAGCAGACAAGTCGAAGGATAGCTCACCCAGCTTTTCAGCAATGGAAGCCCTGCCCCATAAGGATAATGTCTTGTCACCGAAAACAAGCGATGTTTTTTGCGTGTTTACGTTTTGCGCGATTCCTACCAGCTCAGGCAGTCTCGTACGGAGCTCCAAAAGTAGCTCCTTCACTCGTGGGATTTCTGGGGTAGCCGTTACAAGCGTTAATTGCGTTTCACCCGTGGCAAAAGCGACACGAGCGACGATCGTGCGGATGACGCCCGTCCGTTTTTTCTCGTCGTAGATCGGAATCCCGAGCTCTTCGATGATTTGTTTCGCGGTTTGGACGATTTTCGTTGTCGCTTCATGCTGCACCTGACAGCCTTCCAAATTGACGAGCTTGTGGCTACCTGTTTGATACAGTCCAGCGATGAGCTTGCCATTTTCCTTGCCCACCTGAAACTGTGCTTTATTTCGATACGACCACGGGTTATCCATACCAATCGTAGGGGAGACTGGTGGCTGATTCATTCGAGCGTACTTGCGCAGTGACTCGATGACGATTTCCTGCTTGCTCGCGAGCTGTGCGGCATAATCCATGTGCTGTAAGCTGCATCCGCCACACTCCGCATAGACTGGACAGAGAGGCTTCGTGCGAGAGGCTGATTTTTCAACGACGCGTAAAAGACGCGCGGTCGCGTATTTTTCTCTTGCCTCGGTCACCTCTGCATGGACGACCTCACCAGGGAGAGCACCCTCTACGAAAACGATTTTTCTTTTAAAATAGCCGATCCCTTCGCCATTAATGCCCAAGCTCTTGATCGTGAGCGTCATTTGCTGGCCGACACGGATGCTGGCGTCTTGTTCTTTTTTATGCATTGTCATCTGTTCCGTTCTCCTCAAGCAATTCAGTATTTCCCTATTATAGAGCATTACGAGAGAGGTTGCATGTATGCGAGAAGGTCTAGAGTGCCTCACAAAGCCTCACAGATAATGGTAACTTCCTGTCCAGCTTTGTTTTTGTTATAATAGTGCGGAGAATAATGAGGGAGTTGTGACGCTAGATGCAAGATCTATTTGAAAAAATGAAAGAATATCTCAACATGGATACTGAGATTTCTTTTGACGAGTTTGATGGCTACTACAAAAAGGTAACCGCGTTTCTAAACGATAGCTGGGAGACGTTGAACGAGGAAGATACCATGCTCATGCTGTTCATCCTCGACAACCTCAAGTCGAACGGTGAAGATCGTTCCAAGCGCAAAACCAAGGAAGCGAAAAAATACGCAAAAATGGCGCAGCGCACTGAGATTTGGGCAAATGCACTGATCGGCCGTCTGCGTGAAGCTGGTTTGACTGATGAAGAAATCGGCAAGCGTTACGAAGCGATTTACGAAGCAGTATAGGATGTAGCGAATAGAAAAACGGGTACCGTTTTGAGTGAAATAGCTCGAAAGGTAACCCGTTTTTTTGTCATGGCTTTCCTGCCAAATAACAAGAAGATTGACAACTTGTGGGTTTCGGCGTAGAATGTTTAACTAATTCGAATAGTTCGTATGTATGAGCGTTGAAAAGGAAGAGTAGAAACAGTAAGCAGCGTGCAGAGAGCCGTTCCCTGTGCTGAAAGAATGGTCGCCAGCCTGTTTTGAAAATCACCTTGGAGCATTGTCCTGGAAAATCAGCTTGTCTAGCCAGTGAGTATAGGACAACGAATTCGTCCTCGTTATCGGACGGGAGTTTCATAGTGAACTTCCTAAGTCTGTTTTTCGTGAGGAAGACAGAGAAGCTGAGTGGTACCGCGATGCCCTTGCCTCAGCCAGCCGTGCGCAAATTGTGCGTAGCTGGTTTGGGGCGGGGGCTTTTTGATTTGGTCTGGTCCCTACTACAAAAGAGAAGGTACTTAGGAGGAACATATATATGCATACGGTCAGAGTGGAAGACATCGTAGTAGCCAATCATGCTTTGAAAGATGTGGTGGAGAAGACTCCCTTGCAAAAAAACAAAGTACTGTCTGAGCGTTACGGCTGCAACGTGTATTTGAAAAGAGAAGACTTGCAGGTGGTTCGTTCCTTCAAAATTCGCGGTGCTTATCATTTTATGCGGAATCTTTCGACAATGGAGCGAGAGCGTGGTGTCGTTTGTGCAAGTGCGGGCAATCATGCGCAGGGTGTAGCCTACTCGTGTAACCATTTGCAAATCAAAGGCACGATCTTTATGCCAGCGACCACCCCACGTCAAAAAATATCGCAGGTCAAGCTGTTTGGTGGCTCCTATGTAGAAGTTGTATTGATCGGTGACACCTTCGATGATTCATTCGCAGAGGCGATGAAGTATTGCATTCAGGAAGATCGGACCTTTGTCCACCCGTTTGACGATCCATTGGTGGTAGCCGGACAAGGAACCGTCGGACTCGAGATTATGAATGACATGGAAGAACCAGCTGATTTCGTCTTTATGAGTATCGGTGGAGGTGGATTGGCAGCGGGTGTGGGAACGTACGTAAAAGGCATCAGCCCAAACACACAGATCATTGGTGTGGAACCAGCCGGAGCAGCTTCGATGCAAGCCGCTTTGGAACAACGCGACGTTGTCACCTTAGATGAAATTGACAAGTTTGTCGATGGTGCAGCCGTCAAGCAAGTGGGGCAGCTCACGATGAGTATTTGTCAGGAGCTGCTGGATGACATCGTGCTGGTGCCAGAAGGCAAGGTGTGCACAACCATTTTGGAGCTGTATAACAGCAATGCCATCGTCGTAGAACCTGCAGGTGCCCTTTCGATTGCGGCTCTCGATTACTACCGGGATCAAATCGCTGGGAAAAACGTAGTGTGTGTCATCAGCGGTGGAAACAACGACATTGACCGGATGCAAGAGATCAAGGAACGCTCCCTGCTGCATGAGGGATTGAAGCACTATTTTGTGATCAATTTCCCACAGCGTGCCGGAGCCTTGCGAGAGTTTATGGAAAAAGTACTGGGGCCGCACGATGATATCACACGCTTTGAGTATACGAAAAAGAACAACAAAGAAAATGGTCCAGCGCTGGTTGGCATTGAAATGAAATGCAAAGATGACTATCAGCCGTTAGTCAGTCGGATGAAGCAGCATGGTATCCGCTATGTAGAGATTACGCATGATCCATATTTGTTCAATTTGTTGATTTAGGTCCTTGTGTTACAACAGATGCGGAATTTGCAAAAATGTATGAATACAGCGAAAAAAGGAGCAATGAAGAGAGAATGAGCGAGAGAGAAAGATAAATCGGCGTAATGTATTATAACAAACTTTTATAAAACAGATGCTGTTGTAATACAATACAGATAATAACACACGGGGGGTTTTAATCATGACGCCGATCACTACTTTCTTTCGCAATCTCGAAGCAAAATGCTGTGCTGCTTGCGGTCAGATGATCCACGAACAAGCAGAATCGTATGCAACTGAATGCACACCATGCCAAGAGCAAGCATCCTTTGACGCTTACAAGTACTATCATCAAAAACGCTAAGTCGAACATGAATACTGGATAAAACAGGTGTACCACAGGGCATGAGCCATGGCAGGTATACCTTTTTTTTGATTCAAAGAAAAAGCCGCTGTTCCATAACAACGGCTTTTTCGCATGTCAGCGCGGTTTCTCGGCCTGTTTTGCAGCTTCCTGCTTGACGTAATCAATCAGCCCCAATTGAAAGCCTTCCTGTGTAAGGAGACGTTTGGCTTCGTACGTACTCGCATAGTAGGCTTGGACATGAGGATCGTTGTCCAAAACGTAACGACACGCCTGATCACGAGACAACTCCTGGTACCAGTCTGTCTGTTTGATTTGGGCGACGAGATCCTCATAGGCAGGTTCCGGCTTTTTCCATGGATTCAAACGATGAATAATTTCACCAAGGATTGCAACAACGATTAGAATTCCGATTAAAAACATAGCTGTCACCTCAAAGGTTGATCACTCTCATGGTACCACTCTCCTGGAGGCACCGCCATGGGGAAGTCGGTCTGCTTGCAAAACAAGTAGAAAGCAGGCATGCTATATACTGTAAATAGAAAGGGCCCGATTGCTTGGGATAAGGAGGGCGCGAGATGTTTCATCCGCTTGTTTTTGACAATATCAGGGTTGTGTTGGAAGGTGCGGTATACGACCGGGACTTCGAAGGGGCAATTACGATTACGAACCGTTCGGATGTCATGGATATGGCTACATTCCATCGACAGTTTCAGATCCAGTTCAAGCTGGCTGATCAACATGATCATACCGCAGCTGTTCGTGCTGAGATGCAGCTTCGTACTCAGTTAGCTGATATTGCAGCCGAGCAGCTAGAACAGCCGTTGACAGATCATATCGGATGTACGATTTGCATCCATTTTTACTTGCAGATGGAAGATTACAGAGATGTGCCCGCAGAAGCGAGAGAAATCACATCGATTCTCAATGACATCTGGGGGCAGCGTCCGTATATTACACAGAAAGTATCGGCTAAGCTAGAGGAGCATCGAATCGATTGGCCACCGAAGCAAATAACCAACCAGGTGACGCTGGACTTTCATCGAAAAATTGATGAAGGCAATATCGATGACCTGAACGAATTAATCGATTATACGGTTCAGTCCCTTCAAAAGCTGCAACTATACATGGATCAACAAGCAAAAAGGTAAGCGGACAGAACGGGGATTTACAAAAGGGCAGATGCGTATTATTATTTTGTTAACCTTATAACATTTTCAGTTAACAAAACGGAGGCTAGTACGCATGAGAAACGAACGCTTGAGATGGCTGTTGCTCTCTGCCATCTTTGCCGCAATGACAGCGGTATTGTCGCAGGTGACTATTCCCTTGCCGTTGATTCCGATTACCGCGCAGACGTTAGCAGTAGGGCTGACGGCGACCATTTTGGGAAGACGATACGGGACACTGGCTTTGGTTATTTACGTTTTACTCGGTGCAGTCGGATTGCCTGTATTCAGCGAGGCAAAAGGTGGATTGCAAATATTGGTCGGTAAATCAGGCGGGTACATATTTGGGTTTATTGCAACCGCTTATGTGACCGGACTCTACCTGGAGAAAACAAGATTCAACCTGAAAAACGCCATTATCGCCAATATCATTGGCATGTTTGTCACACTCGCTTTTGGTACAGTACAACTCAAATATGTCATGGACATTCCATGGGATAAAGCTGTCGCATTTGGTGCAACACCTTTCCTCATTGTAGGCGTTGTCAAAGCAGTTCTGGCTTCTCTGATTGGCATCAAGGTCCGCGAGCGACTGATTGCTTCTCGTCTGTTGCGTACAGATCAACCTGTTACACGATAAACAAAATGATTTCGTAAGCCATCCGAAGTTCGGGTGGCTTTTTTTCGCATAATCTCCTTATCGTGCCGGATACTATCGGTAGGATTTTGCATGTAAAAAGGAGGAGACACATGAATATCACGATCACCGGCCCAAAAGGCCTTCCGATCTCAGGGAACTTGATGGCATTTCGCCGATCGCCGCTTCAGTTCATCCGCGACGCTGTAGAAGAGCATGGAGAAGTCGTCCATTTTCGCTTTGGTCCTTCTCGCCATGTTTACCTGTTAACGAATCCGGATCATATCAAAGAGGTTTTGGTCAGCAAGCAGGCGCATTTTCGAAAAGGAAAAGCATTGCAGTCCGCACGACCTGTCGTAGGGGATGGAATTCTCACCAGTGAAGGAAAAAAGCATCTACGACAACGACGGCTTATGCAGCCAGCTTTTCATCGAGAACGTATCGCCAGCTACGGAGAGGTGATGGTCCGGCAAGCAGTTGATCTTATGTCGGATTGGAAAACCGGGGAGCTGCGCGATATTCACTCGGACATGATGAAAGTAACCCTTGCGATCATTACGGAGACTATGTTTGGCAAAACCGTCAAGGAAGGTGCCGATCAGATTGGGCATGCCATCGATGTCGGTTTGAAATACGTGGCTAATAAAGGCTCCTCTTTTATCGACATTCCTTTGTCCGTACCTACTAAAAGCAATCGGGAGTTCCTGGAGTCGAGTGAGCTGCTGGACAAAACGATCTACTCCTTGATCGAAGCTCGTCGTAATAGCGAAGGAGAAGAGCACAAGGACTTGTTGGGGATGCTTTTGGCTGCGCGTGATGAAGATGATGGGGAAGGAATGACAGATGAGCAGGTGCGCGACGAGGTCATGACCATTTTTGTAGCTGGTCATGAGACGACTGCGAATACCATGTCGTGGATTTTTTATTTGCTGGCTACCTATCCCGAGGTGGAGAAAAAACTGCATGACGAGCTGTCAACCGTGCTGTGTGAAAAGCTGCCGACAGTAGAGGACCTACCCCAGCTGAAGTATACGAATCTCATTGTACAGGAAACGCTGAGGCTCTATCCAGCAGCCTGGACGATCAACCGGGAAGTGGTAGAAGAGGTGGAGATCGGCGGTCAAACGTACAAGCCAGGTGAAACACTGATGATGAGCCAATATGTCATGCACCGTAACCCACGCTATTATGAGCAGCCTGAACAATTCATTCCAGAGCGTTTTGACAGCGACCTTTTAAAAAGAAATCCAGCTTATGCTTATTTCCCGTTTGGCGGTGGGCCGCGTGTTTGTATCGGGAACAACTTTGCTTTGATGGAGGCAGCTTTGCTATTGGCAACCATCGCGCAGCGATATCGACTACGACTGGCTGAACCAAATCAGGAAGTGGAACCCGAGCCGTTGGTCACCTTGCGTCCAAAGAACGGATTGCCGATGCGTTTGGAGAAGAGATAGAAAAAAATGGAAATAGAGGGCAAAAAAAGAGGCATCTTGTCACTACGGTTTCGCCGATTGTGTCAGATACCGAACTGGGGGTTATTTATCACTGAAAGCAACATGCTTACAAAAATTATTTTACTAGTAAAATATAAAGAAATAATTAACTGAGAATAAATCTATATAAAGTAAGGGTAGCTTGTGAAAGCTACCCGTGGAAGAAGGGGATGGTGAAGGAGAAACTGCTTCCCATTCCCAGTTCACTGTTTACCATCAAATCTCCGCCGTGAAGCCGGACGATACTTTTGCAAATCGTCAAGCCTAAGCCCGTACCGCCACTGTTGCGATTTCGTGATTTTTCCGCCCGATAAAACTTGGTAAAAATCTTCGGCAAGTCTTCAGAGGCGATTCCTTCTCCTTTGTCGATCACAGTAAAAAGGACATGTCCTTCTCGCTGATCACATGTAAGGTAAATGGAGCCATCTGGTTTGTTGTAGTGAATGGCGTTGTTCAACAGGTTTTCCATGACACGTCGCAGCTTGGTCTCATCCGCTTCGATGTGTAGTTCATTAGAGATACGCAGCTTCCAGTGAAAGGTGAGGCCTGCCTCTTTAATCCTCGGCAAATAGTCCTCAATGATTCCTCTCAAGAAGCTTTTGACATGAATACGATTAATGTTGAGTCGGACTTCGGAGCTTTGGGCGGTGAAGTCCTGCAATTCATCGAGCAGCTTTTCCAAGTCCGTCGTTTTTAGCTCGATTTTGCTCATCTGTTTCTGTATTTTGGTCATATCCGTCACACGACCGGAGCCGATATATGACGCATACCCTTTGATCGTGGTGAGAGGTGTGCGGAAGTCGTGGGCGATCGACGCAATCATTTCGGCCTGTCTTTCTTCCGCTAAGCGAAGCTCATCAACCATATCCCCGAAATATCGAAAGAGTTGCCCAAATTCATCATGCGAGCGATACGTAAATGTCACTAACCGTTTCCCTTCCTGGATTTCTTGGGTGACGCGCGATAATTCGTTCACAGGCCGTAGTATCCAGCGAACGAACAAAGCGAGCAGAACCAATCCCACCAGACTAATGCTTCCGTAAATAAACCAGAGCATCATGGAAACCCCTGTCGTAGCCATCATGTCGTAATCATCTGTGTAGAAATAAACAACGATCTCCCCTGTACGCGGTGGCTCCTGCTGAAAGTGGTACTCAGCTACCACTTTGAGGTCATTTTGCTTGGAAGAATCGCCACGGTTTGATGAGGAGGGAGAAGGCATTTTCAAATTATAGGCGCGCGATGTTTTGCTGTAGATGGTGTTTCCATTGGCATCCTTCACGAGCATGCGGTACATCACGTCGTCTGGCAACTGCTTCTCAAGCTCCAAACGTTCGATTGGGTCCTTGAAATTACTGACGAGAAGCAGTTGATTGAGCATGACCTTCTCTGCGGCTTCCTTCTCAGCCTGATACTGATTATGCCGATCATTTTTGAGTTGAGCGACAATAATGTCTTGAAAAACAAATTTAAACAACAAGATGTTGAGTGTGATCAAGGCAATGAAGGAGAGAAAAATTTTATTACGTAAGCTCATTTAAAGCTTCTCCCCGATAAATACGTAGCCTGTCCCCCATTGTGTTTTAATAAACTGACGCTCTGTTTCCAGCTTTTCCCGGAGGTTTTTGATATGGACGGTCACTGTATTGAGCGAGCCATAACCATATCCCCAGACACGGTCATAGATTTGCTCTCTTGTAAAGACGATGCCCGCATTTTCTGCGAGGAATGTGAGCAGTTGAAATTCTTTTGTAGAGAGCTCAATCTTTTGATTACATACATAAACGGAATACGTTTCTTTATGAATTTCTAGGTCCTTGAATTTCAAAACGGTAATCGGAGAAGAGGCTGTTTCCTTCTCAGGCTGCTCTTCCGTATGCTTGCGAATGCGCTCATAGCGACGCAGGTGGGCACGAATGCGAGCGAGCAGTTCTTCTGTATCAAAAGGCTTCGTGATGTAATCGTCTGCGCCGATTTCGAAGCCGACTACCTTATCTACCGCTTTTCCTTTTGCACTGAGAAACAGTATAGGCAAATCCCACTCACGGCGAATCTGAGAGCAGAGCTCGTAGCCACTCATGTTGGGCATCATAATATCCAAAAGGATCAGGTTAGGTCGCTCTCCTTGGCTGAGCAGGGAGAGAGCATCTTCTCCACTCTCTGCGGAGGAAACGGTGAAGCCCTCGTTCTCCAAAATGTCTTCTAGCAGTTCAATAATCTCCAGATTGTCATCGACAATTAAAATGTGATCTTTCACCGGAACAACCCCCAGTTACTTCTATTAATAAGGAATACCATTCAAAGAATGGGTCTTGTCTATCATAACATGCTTTGACCTCATCAGGGGAAGAAACCCCGTAAGTTATTAAGTTGTTCTAATATGTAAGGGTACCTCTTTAGACCAGGTACTAAATTTCGTCAGAAAAAGCCAGAGACATTGTGTCCCTGGCTTTTTATTATTTTGCCGAACGACTATTTTTGAGCTGGTTTTTCCGGCAACGATGCAGCTTGCACCGCTTTTACCTTTTTCGGAGTTTCTGCTTTCGCTAGAACAGGAGCACTGAGACGCTTAGCGCCTACATAACGTTTGCTCCAGTAGTATGGATCGTTCAACTTGGTGTTGACGACTCCACGACCAGATTCCGAGTGCACGAATGTGCCGTCTCCAATGTAGATACCCACGTGAGAAATGCTGCGACCGTTCGTATTAAAGAACACGAGATCGCCTGGCTGCAAATCTTTTCTGGCTACCTCTGTACCTAATTCGTACTGGGAAGCAGAATTGTGAGGCAGGTCTACACCTAACGCATCAAATACGTAGCGCGTGAAACCGGAGCAGTCAAAGCCCTTTTTGGACGAGCCGGAAGATTTGTAAGGGGTACCGTACAAGTCGCTGACTACTTCATTGAGAGAATTCTCCTCAGCAGCCTGTGCAGCGCCTGCCCCCATAGCAAGCATTCCAGCCATAAATAAAGATAAAACCACCTTGCGCAAAAGAAACTGCTCCCTTCGTGAGCCTACGAGGTTAGCTGAAGGGTTCGGTCGAAAGGACGCCCTAGGCTGCTAGGAGTAGCAACCATTCACCCCAAAAACGTGGTTCCCCCGTTTCCGCCAAGCGGAATTCGGCTATTTTTCGATGTTTTTTTACACGCACTCTTACGAAGATTCTACGCCAGTCCTTTTTTTCCTTCTTTTTCATCCGTTAGTTCACATATTCGTCACAAAATTACCGTCAAATGCTGTAACGTTTTCGCTCGACAGAGCAAGCCGCCTTTCGACGCAGGCTTGTTCTGCCTTGCGCGACAGCTCGTCCGATTAGGGCAGGAAATTGTCTCCGTCCAAGGGCGGAGGGAAAAACCAACCGCACGCCCGTTATGGGAAGCCTATACCGAGGGCTACAATAAGGGCATAACGTTCCACAAGCACCACATGCAAAACGAATGGAGGTAAGCGAGTAATGAGCGAACGGTCTGGCAAAGTTCTACTCGGGCTGGTTCTGCTGCTAGTCGGTGGGTTGGTTCTTCTAGATCTGGTGGGTATCGATATCGGAGACTTGCTCGGGTTCATCATTCCCGGTGTGATCATGATATACGGTGCCAAAAAGATTATGGGACAAACCGGTTCACGCTTTTGGGGAATCCTCGTCTTTCTATTCGGGTTCCTGATGCTGATTGGCAAGCTTGACCTACTGTTTCACGCGCTTCTGGCCATTGGGGTAATTTATCTGGGATATCGCTTACTGCGTCCCAGTCAAGAACCAAAGCAAGCTCCACCTACTTGGGAGCGTGAATGGGCCCAAAAAGTATTAAAGGAAGATACGCTAGACACTTGGGAGAAACATGTAACACGAAGACAACAATAACGCTACGTCGCAAGAGTCTTTTGGATGAACAATATGATGTGATATGATGAGGAGGAAAAAATAATGAGTATCTTTAAACGTTTGCGTGACCTGACAGTAGCTTCGGTGAATGATGCATTGGATTCGATGGAAGATCCGGTAGTAATGCTGAATCAATATATGCGTGACATGGAAGTAGAAATCGGACAAGTTGAAGTAGCGGTTGCCCGTCAGGTTGCACTGGAAAAGAAATTCCGCCAGCAATTGGATGAAGCCAATGCTCTGATTGAAAAACGCGATCGTCAAGTCAAGCTCGCCTTGACTGAGGGAGAAGACGAGTTGGCTCGTCGAGCACTCGCTGACAAGAAGCAGTACGAAGGCCGTGCAGCGGAATACGAAGGTCTTTACCTGTCAGCATCCGAGGCAGCTTCGCAAATGCGTGAGAAGCTGGCTGAGCTGAAGGAAGAGTTCTATAAAATGCGTGCGAAAAGGTTCACACTGATGGCACGTGCACAAGTAGCTCGTACACAAAAGCAAGTCAATCAAGCAGTTGTCGGTATCGGCAATCAGTCCGCAGGCCGTGGCTTCGCCCGCATGGAAGAAAAAGTGATGCGCATGGAAGCAGAAGCGCAAATGAGTGGACAATGGAGCCAAACGAACCGCGCTTGGGAGAACGCTTTGTCTGAACTGGAAAAGGATGATCTCGATGCAGAACTTGCCAGCATCAAAGCATCCATTAATGAAGTAAAAACACCGGTAGCCAAACCAGTACAATCCTAATTCGACAGGAACTGGGGGACTAGGTGTAGAATAGATTGTGTCAATTCGGCAGCCTGTGTACATCAGGCTGCTTTTCCCCTAGGAGGTACGATTCTTGCAGGACTTCTTGGTCTTTTTGCGGCGGTTTATCGCTGAGCCTGGACGCGTCGGTAGTATAATCCCCAGCTCTCGTTTTTTATGTGAGCAAATGTTGAAAAACGTCGATTGGGCTTCAACCGATGTGATCCTGGAGCTGGGACCTGGTACAGGGGCATTTACCCAAACGATCTATCAGCGCTTGCGTCCCGGCACACATTACGTGCTTGTGGAACGAGATCCCCATTTTCGCTCTATGCTTCAATCACGTTTTCCCGATCTTCCTATCAGGGAGGAAGCGACTAAACTTAGGTCTTACTTGGAGGAGCAGAACCTTGCAGGTGCAGATGTTATTATCTCAGGTCTGCCATTCGCCAATTTTCCACAAGAGCTGCGGGCAGCAATTCTGGACGAAGTTCAATCTGTACTGAAGCCAGGGGGCCTGTTTATTACATTCCAATATTCGCTACAACTCCAAGCTGAGTTGCAGGGTCGTTTTCCCTGGGTCAAGATCGACTTTACCCTGTTGAACATTCCGCCTGCATTCATCTATACATGTCGTAATGGTCAAAGTGAAAACGATCAGCATGGGGCGTGAGAGAGGAGACTTTTGTGAAACTGTCCCGTTTGCACAAAATGTTGGCTGGTATCCTGATTATTTTTACGGGAATCGGCCTTTTATTAGACAGTTTGGGTATCATTTCGTTCGGTCTGTTTGATTTGTGGCCGATGGTGCTTATTTATTTCGGCCTTCGTTTGTGGGGGCAGAAAAATCGGATTGGCGGAGGGATTCTATTCTCCCTGGGG
Organism: Brevibacillus sp. HB1.1; assembly: GCF_013332445.1. NCBI lineage: Bacteria > Bacillati > Bacillota > Bacilli > Caryophanales > Paenibacillaceae > Brevibacillus > Brevibacillus sp. HB1.1. Next base: position 506,059 of record NZ_JABMIV010000003.1, read on the forward strand.
ACCATCATCGCGATGGATATGTGGTTTGGTGTCGGGGTTGATGATTTGTTCCAGATTGCAGTGCCAATCGTGTTTATTTATTTCGGGTTTCAGTTGATTCGGGGCAAGAACAGCAGACGAGATCACCGTGTGAATCAACCATTGGGTGATACGGGGACCTCATCTGCTGCGGAGACGATTGTGACAAGTGATGCGAGTGTTCCGAGTGACGTGAAGGTTTCCACAGAGGAGCGCCCTTGGCTAGACAGCTGGAACAAATGGAAGCATGTTGGTGGCAAAATTCCACATCACGAAAGAATGTCTTCATCACCTGACGACACGTTGCCAAAAGATTCCCGCAGTTCTCTGATTGGAGATTATCACCTGACCTCGGGGCGTTTTGAACTGAATCACTTGCATGTCTGGCATGGAATCGGGGATGTTGTGATTGATCTTTCCCGGGCAGTGCTGATGCGGGATGAGGCAGTTCTTGTCGTAGAGGGCTGGATAGGCGATGTGACGATTTATGTCCCTGTGGATCTTCCTGTATCGGTAACAGCAGGGTTGAGTATTGGTGACCTGGAGGTGCTAAGCCACCGTCAGGGAGGTATCAATCGCAGTGTTAAGATTCGTTCAGATCAGTATGATGAAGCATTGCAAAAAGTAAACTTGCATATCTCGCTGCTTGTCGGCGATATAAAAGTCAAGTACATCTAGGAGGTACTGGCGGATGCGTCGACAGCGATTGGCAAGTATTCAGTGGCAATACGTGCGCTATGGCATGTTACTGGCCGTCAGTGCAATTACTGCCGCGTTTATTTGTTTCTTTTGGCTATACTTTTTATGGAGAGACCACCCCGGGATTCATCGGTGGTACAACGAAATGATTAGCGACCGCAACTTCATGTGGTGGCTTCAAGAATATATAGGCATCAATCTGCCTGCCGATCCAGAGGGCTTGATTCAGCTTGCTGCTTTTGTTGTCTCTTTGCCTGCAGGTGTCTTAGTGGCATTGATCATTTCCTATATCATTGGCAATTTGTTGAAAAAGAGACTCAGTGTATTGTGGGAAGCTGCCATGAAGCTTGGGCGCGGGATGCTGTCGTATCGGGTTCCAGAATTGGGCGTCGATGAAGTCGGCGAATTAGGATGGCAGATCAATCGCTTGGCTTCACAATGGGAAGAGCAAGTGGCATCTTTGCAGCGGCTGTCGAACCACAATGCGGCTCTCGCAGAGCAATTGAAGCATGCAGCGGTAACAGAGGAGCGACAGAGATTGGCGAGAGAACTGCATGATGCAGTCAGTCAGCAGCTGTTCGCCATCGCGATGACGACTGCGGCGATGAAACGGCTTGTAGAAAAAAATCCGCAACGTGCAGCACAACAGATTGAATTGGTCGAAGAGATGGCAGCAGCAGCACAAGCGGAGATGAGGGCATTGCTCTTGCATCTTCGCCCGGCTACGTTACAAAACAAGTCATTGAAGGAAGCCATTCTGGAACTTTTAGATGAGCTGACGCGTAAAAATACCATGCAGCTGTCTTGGGAGATCGAAGACGTCGAAGGCTTGCCGAGTGGAATTGAGGATCATTTGTTCCGTATTTTGCAGGAGTCCTTGTCCAATACATTGCGGCATGCCAGAGCTACCCAGATTACAGTGAAGCTGTTTACGCTGCAAGAGCAGGTTCGCCTGCGAGTATCGGATGACGGTGTTGGTTTTGATCCGGATGGGGAGAAAATGACGTCCTACGGTTTGCGCAGCATGCAAGAGCGCGTAGCAGAGGTCGGAGGCTCTATGGAGATTTACTCGGCAATTGGGAAGGGGACGCAAATTGAGGTCCGTATTCCTCTAATGTCACAGACGGAACGGGAAGGGTGAAGGCTAGGTGATTCGGGTACTACTGGTAGATGATCACGAAATGGTTCGGATGGGTCTGGCTGCTTATTTGTCTACAGAGGACGATATTGAAGTCGTAGCAGAGGCAGGCAGTGGAGAAGAAGGGGTGCGGATGACGCAAGAACTGCGCCCGGATGTCGTTTTGATGGATTTAGTTATGGAAGGCATCGGCGGTGTGGAAGCGACTCGGCGTATTCGTGAAAGCTGTCCATCCAGTAAGGTTATCGTCTTGACCAGCTTTATTGATGACGAAAAGGTATATCCGGTCATTGAAGCGGGGGCATTCAGCTACTTGCTGAAGACTTCGCGTGCAGCCGAGATTGCAAAGGCAATCCGCTCTGCTGCGGCGGGTGAGCCAGTTTTGGAATCGAGGGTAGCAGGAAAAATCATGGCCCGTTTCCGTCACGGTCAAGAGTCCCATCCCCATGAGCAACTGACGCCGCGTGAGTTGGAGGTTTTGAAGCTGATCGGTCAGGGCAAGTCCAACCAGGAGATTGCAGATGAGCTGATTATCGGGATCAAAACGGTCAAGACTCATGTGAGCAACATTCTTGCCAAGCTGAATGTGGAGGATCGCACGCAAGCGGCCATTTACGTGCATACGCATAGCTTAGGCTAATCACATAGCATCATGTATAAGTAAACGCGCCAAAAAGCTCCTCGGTAAACAGGGGCTCTTTCGCGCGTTTACTTGTTTAAACAGTTTTCTTGTATACAAACCGTGAGTTTTTTTCGTAGATGTGGTAAAGATAGTAAGTAACGAATGAGAGATTACGGAAAGGAGGGACGGGTTATGAGGCACAAACCTCAAACACGCTCCAAGGTGCTTTCGGCTGACGATGGTGTGGATATCGTTGGAGATGTTCACGGTTGTTACGACGAATTTATAGAATTGCTCAAACGCTTGGGATATGAACAAACCCCAGACGGGACCTATCGCCATCCCCACGGCCGAAAGCTCCTTTCCCTCGGTGATATCACGAGTCGTGGACCTTACTCAATCAAAATGCTGCAATTTTTTCACCATCATGTCACGGCAGGCCTGGCTGAGATGGTGGATAGTAATCATGGGTGGAAAGTAGCCCGCTGGTTGGATGGCAGACCAGTGACATTGGCACATGGAGATGAAAAGGTAGAAGAGGAGATTCGGCTGTATCAGCAAGAATACGGGCCGAAGAAGGCCTCCTTGCTACGAGAGCAGAGTCGCAGATTGCTATTTTCTTCTCCTTCGCACATGATCATCAAACGGAATGAAAAAATAGTAGCAGTCGCCGTTCATGCGGGGATTCGTGATGATTACATAGGGATGGATTCACCTGCGGTCTACACGTTTTGCCGATATGGCGATGTGGCAGGGACGGGACCAGATGGACGCCCGATCCGCAGAGAATGGGCAAAAGAGAGAAAAGTGACCTCGCCCATCATCGTATGGGGACATGATCCGCATCCAGAACCAAAACGAAAAAATGGCACCATCAACATCGACCAAGGATGTGTGTTCGGCGGAATGTTAACCGCCTACCGCTACCCAGAGGACGAATTGGTGAGTGTGCCAGCAAAGAGAAATTATTCGGGCTTAATGGATACGCCGCTGACCCGTTTTAAGACCGACGATTAAACGGAGACGTTACGTTACGTTTTGAGCTTTTCGAATAAACGTTTTAGGATGACAGCCTGTGCCCAGAGCGGCAGAGGCTGGTCAGGCTGCTTACGCCATTGTTCGTCGGTTAATAAGCCTTGATCATACAGCCAGTTGACAGCTTCCTGCTTCCAGTCAGGGACCGTCCCGTTTCCAGGAGAAGTGGTGGGAGCAAGAGTCGGTGCTGCAGTAGGTTTTGGAGTAGAAGTAGGAGACGTAGGGGGCTGGTAGGGAAGTTTGGCGTACGTGCAAAATGCTCGGACTACCCCTTCCGCGAGATCTCGCCAATCCTGTTGCAGTTTATTTGCGTCCAAAGCATTGTCAGCAAAGCCGTACTCGACGATAACCGTCTCTACGCTGCCAGTCTCCCGGTGCATGAAGTAGTAATCGAGCCGCGGATTATCTGGCAGTGTCCGCGTAAAAATGCGTCGATTTGGCATCCCTTCCGCTGCCAGGGCATCCTGGATCAATTGGGGAAAGGTTGGGGACCCGTAAATCGAGTAAATGACCTCGGAGCCTCGACCGCCACCTGAGTTAATGTGGTTCGCTATACAGTAGCGAGCACCGCTGTTGCGAACCAGAGCAGTCCGAGCTTCACTTGTCAGAGTCACATCGGTTGTCCGTGTGATAGCGACAGGAATATTTAGAGCCAAAAAGCGATTATATTGATAGAGCGATATTTGCAAATTCATATCTTTCTCGGTAAACTGCGTGTTGTTTCCTCCACCTGGATCGCTGCCACCGTGTCCAGCGTCCAGAATCACAATTGGAGCCATAGTTGCTTCACCTCTTGCTATTAGAATATGCTTGAGACAAAGATATTGTTGAGGGCAGTGTTCTCATTTTCCAAGTTTTCTAATCACAATTTACAGAAGATAGCTCAACTATGGTACAATAAAAGAGTTCATAATTACGTATAGAGGATGGTAATGTATTGATGGCTTGGTACAACTGGGTAATTCCAATTGTTACATTGTTAATCGGTCTCGCTGGTGGATTTTATGGAGGGACTTATTTATTGAAAAAACAAATGTCCAACATGCAAATGGACGACAAGCAGCTTCAAGCCATGGCCCGTTCAATGGGGATGAATCTCAACCAAAAGCAGCTTAAACAAATGAGCCGTACGATGAAAAACATGAAAATGCCAAATAAATTCGGGAAGTAGCGTGAAAGGGAGTGTCGTTTGATGGGGGCGACCCGGCTGCGCTACACGATGATCGGTTTTATAATCGGGGTGTTTATCGTGTATTTGAAAGACCTGCCGCTTGCTGAAGGAACTCGGTTTGCGGCCCCTTTTTACGGAGCGGGGATTGGACTGCTCATTGACGGCATTATTTTACGTATGAAAAAAAGAAAACAAGAGTAGGGGAAGAGCCTGGCGAATGATGCCAGGCTTTTTTTCTTTTGGGAAGGGGCTTATTTTTCAAGAGAATCAGCAAAATACTGGACGATAAAATCACAGAATTTGCGTGCTGCCAGGGAGAGATATCTTTTTTCGTGACGAATCATTTGAAAATGTCGCTGGCAGATCGGGTGTTCGATCGGAACCATGACAAGGTGAGGGTCTTCTTCTCGACTGATACAGCCATAGAGGGCGATGCCAAGACCTGCGCGGACCAGCTTTTGTATAGAGCCTGGATCATCTACCCGACAAGCGAATTTGGGGGTAATCCCTGCTTTTTGAAAGAACTGATCGTACAGCATTTGGATGGGAAAGTCCTCCCTGTAGCCGATAAATGACTCTTCAGCCAGCTGACTTAGACGAATACTGTTTTGTTTGGCTAAGTGATGTGTGCGGGGGACAGCTACATGAATATCTTCTTTCAATACGGGCGTAGTCAAAACATCCGGCACTCTGATCGGCAAATGCGTGAAGCAAATATCCACTTCGCCTGACTCCAGGAGGGTTGCCATTTCTTCGATGCTGGCTTGCGTGATCTGGAAGTGTACATCGGGATGGAGGGCGAGAAACTTCCCCAACGGTTCTGATAACAAATCCAAGGTTGACGTTGCCAGATGAATACGACCATGTTCCATTCCGGCCAGATCCGATACGACTTTTTGACCTTCCTCCAACAAGTTCAGTGCTTTATCTACACGCTCCAGATACGCCTTCCCAAATGTATTCAGCCGAATACGTCCTCGCTCGCGGTCGAATAACGGAACCCCGACATCCTCTTCCAACCGAGCAATGGTTTTGCTGAGAGCAGGCTGAGCAATCCGCAGCTCTTGGGCGGCTTTCGTCATATGCTGCCACTTGGCCACTGTCCGGAAATAGTGCAATTGCAACAATTCCATTCGATTCAACTCCATATACTCAGGTATATCAACTGCATATCAAAAGATATATTTTCGTTTATTTTAAAATCATTATAAACTACATCTAGCAAGGCAAACAATCACCTTCCCGGGAAGAAATCGGTGATAACGAGAGGTGTCTTTCCAATATGCAAAGCGAACCACAACAACAATCTGCTGAAAAAGTACTTCGCGTACTCGTGTTTACCCTCATGATTACAGTGATGAGTGCTACGATGTTCAATATCGTGTTACCGCAAATCAGGACAGAATTTCATTTATCTTTTAGCCAAGTAAGCTGGGTGACGTCTGCCTTTTTGTTAATCTATGCGGTTGGAACCGTGATGTACGGAAAGCTAGCCGATTCCTACAAGCTCAAACATTTGCTTACATTCGGATTAATTCTGTTTGCTATCGGCTCCCTTATCGGATTTTTCGCTCATAATTATGGCATGGTGCTTTTCGGGAGAATTGTGCAGGCAGCAGGAGCTGCGGTTGTTCCGGCGACGTCTTCCATTATTCCGGTGCGCTATTTTCCCCCGGAGAGTAGGGGGCGAGCTCTAGGGATCTCAATGACCGGGATGGCAATCGGTAGCGCATTAGGTCCCGTTCTTTCCTCTTTGCTGGTCAGTCTGCTCGATTGGAGATGGCTGTTCTGCATGCCGTTGTTCACGCTTTTTGCCGTGCCTTTTTTCTGTAAGTATTTGGAGGAGGAGGAGCAGCAAGCCGTCAAAATGGATTGGATCGGCGGTGGGCTTCTCGCAATCACGATTGCGTTGCTTCTGTTGGCTATTACGAATCAGAGCTTGCTGCTCGCACTGGGGTGCATCCTCTCATTCGTTCTGTTCTTGGTAAGAATTCGGACGACCGCAGAACCTTTTGTTCGCCCTGGCTTATTCCGGAGCAAACGCTATTCACTCGGGCTGTTCATTGCCTTTTTGATGATAGGGAGTGGCTATTCGTTCGCTTTCCTTAGTCCACAGTTGTTGGCCAATGTGAATCACCTGGCAACAGGACTCATCGGCTTTGTCATGGTACCGGGAGCAATTGTGACCGCGTTCTTGGGGAAAAAGGCCGGGATTCTTGCAGATAAGAAAGGGAATTCGTATTTATTTTACACAGCGTCTGGGTTGCTTTTGAGCAGCTTTGTGCTCTTCTCTTCCTTTGCGGGAGTATCTCCGTTTCTCATTGCCGTTTTTCTGATTTTTGGCAATGTCGGACTATCGTTTATGATGATTTCGATGTCAAACGCAATCTCGCAGACTCTACCAAAGGAACAGATCGGCGTCGGTATGGGACTGTTGGCAATGCTGAACTTTATTGCAGGTGCACTTGCAGCTACCTTGTTCGGCAAATCGATTGATGGAGGAGCTGCTGTGAGCTGGAATCTGCTCAATAGCTATCCTGGAGCGTCCGTCTATAGCAATATTTACTCCGCTTTAGTACTCGTGATACTGGGTCTCGCCTTCCTTTATTACAGACAGTTCGGCCGCAGCTCGGTGAGAGAACTCCATTGATTGGGTTAATAAAAATATTTTTATCGCTAGACTCCATTGACAACCAGATATAAACCGAATAAAATTTCAAACAATAATAACAATAACGCGAAGAACGGGAACAGTAAGTGGTCTGATCTGTTTAGAGAGCTGCGGGATGGTGCAACGCAGTCAGAGAAGCCAGTGAAGCTCGCCCGGGAGCGGCAGGACTGAACAAGATGTAGCGCTGCATCGAGCAGTAAGTTCTGACGGTTAACCTCCGTGATTGGGTTGTGCTGATCGACTAGGATCAGTACATGAGGTGGACTTCTGGCGAGTAGCTGGGGTCAACGAGAGTGGTACCGCGATAGACAAGGTCTGTCGTCTCTTCGATAGAGACGGCAGGCCTTTTTGATTTTCACAACGACATAGAGCAAACGCGAAGAACGGGAGCTAGTAAAGCGAATTTCTTGTCCAGAGAGCTGCGGGTAGGTGCGACGCAGTCAGGAAATGCTCGAATCTCACCCGGGAGCGGCAAGGTTGAACATAGACAGTAGACCTTGACGGATCGTCCCACGTCATCGGGATAGCGAGGTGGATTCTCTTTTGAAAAAAGAGGGGATCAACGAGAGTGGTACCGCGGCAGCCAAAAGCCTGTCGTCTCTTGTATATGGAGACGTCGGGCTTTTTTTATTGAGAAAATAACGAAAAATGAGGAGGCAATACCCATGGCAAAAAGAATTCATATTTTCGATACGACACTGCGTGACGGAGAGCAAGCACCAGGAGCGTCTCTTTCTCCGGAGCAAAAAATCGTGATAGCGAAGCATTTGGCAGACCTCGGCGTGGATGTCATTGAACCGGGCTTCCCGATCTCCAGTCCTGGTGACTTCATGGCGGTGCAACGTATTTCGCAAGAGGTGCACGGCGTGGAGATCTGTGGCTTTGCTCGTGCGGTGAAAGAGGACATCGATGCAGCCGTTCGAGCTACACAAGCGGCAGAGCGTCGCAGACTCCACATGTTCCTGTCATCCTCCAGCATTCATCTGGACTTCCAACTGCGTAAGTCGAGAGAGCAGGTGATTAAAATCGCCCGCGAGATGATTGCGTACGGCAAACAGTTTGTAGACCGGATCGAATTTTCACCGATGGATGCGACCCGTACTGGAGATGAGTTCCTGTTTGAGATGATCGAGGCAGCGATCGAAGAAGGAGCAACCATTATCAACATCCCCGATACGGTCGGATATGCGCTACCGGAAGAGTACGGAGCCATGTTCACTCGTGTCATGAAAAATGTCCGTGGCAGCGACAAGGTAGAGTTCAGTGCACACTGCCACAATGACCTGGGACTCGCGGTTGCAAACAGTTTGGCTGCAATTCGTGCTGGGGTCACCCAAGTCGAAGTAACGGTCAACGGGGTCGGTGAGCGAGCAGGGAACTGCTCCTTGGAAGAACTGGTAATGGCAATTGAGACGCGCAAAGAAGCACTGGATGCTGAGACTGGCATCAGACCAGAGCACATTTACACCACTTCACAAAAGGTGAGCCGTGCCATGAGCTTCCCGATTGCTTTCAACAAACCAATTGTCGGTCGCAATGCCTTTCAGCACGAAGCGGGAATTCATCAGGACGGCCTCTTGAAAGAGCGCAGCACATACGAAATCATGGACCCGGAGAGCTTGGGCGTACCTCGTAACATGATCATTCTCGGAAAGCACTCCGGTCGTCATGCCATCAAGCACCGTGTAAACGAATTCGGGATACAGATGACCGACGAACAGATGGAGACACTGTACGTCCAATTTAAAGAGCTGGCTGACAAGCAAAAAGTTGTTCAGGATCATCAGTTGCTTGAGCTGGTAGGACATACCGTGAACGCGGTACTGGAGCCGTTCACACTGGTCAATGCGCAAGTGCTCACCGGCACATCCGGAAGTCGTATGGCTTCCTGCACCATTACGAACAATGTGACAGGAGAAGAACAAGCATACTCGGGCACCGGAGAAGGACCTGTCGAGGCATTGGTGGCAGGCATCAAGCAGGCACTGCCGTTCGACGTAGAGTTTACGGACATGGAGCTGTATTCGTTGTCGTCGGGAGAACATGCGACAGGCGAAGCGATCGTGACGGTCAGCGCTAACGGAAGTCATTTTAAAGGAGTTGCCGAGCATCGAGATGTACTGATGGCGGTCGCGCAGGCGTTTATGGCGGCGAGCAATCAGGCGGTGCGTGATCATCAGGCCAAAGTTGTTGCAGCCGGGGCTAACTAAGAGCCAAACTAAGAGCCAAACTAAGAGCCAAACATAAAAAGTCAGCCTGTAGATGGTTACAGGCTGACTCATCACGTGCTTATGGCTGTAGTGGGGAGAAGAATATTTCCAGTCTAGGCTCCAGGCTCCGTCCTGCTGGGGGATAAGACTGCCCGCTCCGAAGGGATTCGCGGGGAAACGCAAAAGTGGTAGCCACTTCGTAGCGCGGGCACGTTGCGTTTCTTTTGCCCGCGAATCCCTTCTCCGCTCGGTAGGACTCCACAAGTCGCTACGTCTGGAAATATTCTTCTCTGTCGTTGCTGAAGATTTAAAGTCTTCTAAAACCCGTTTAAGCATGGAAAGCTCGTAGAGGAAACAGGAGAAATAAGCGAAGATCTTAGGGACACCGACCGAGACGGAATGGAAAAAGCGAAACACGCTCTCAAGCGTCCACCTCTGAAAAACTTCCTGAATGGACTACTTTGGACGCGGTTTCGCTTTTTGCATGGAGTCGGGCAGTCAATCCCACAGCGGGTCGCCTTAGAAGCTGAGCGTTTTCTCCTGTTTCCTCCCCACCACTACAGTAACGTGCAAGAAGGTCTTTTTATATCAACCAGTAAAAATCAACTCATACACCATCTTCACAATTAAGGTAATGGATACGACCAAGAACAATGGACGAACATAACGTACCCCCGTTTTGATGGCCATTTTGGCACCAAGGTTAGCGCCCAACAGCATCGCGATCCCCATGATAAGACCAGTCATGAAGACAACCTTGCCCTCCATTGTGAAGACAAAAAGCGCTGAAATGTTACTGGCCAGATTCAAAATTCGGCCATTGCCGGCCGCAATCACAAAATCATAGCCAAACAAAAGCACCATTAGAAAAACAAAGAACGAACCGGTTCCAGGCCCGAAAAATCCATCGTAAAATCCGATTAAAAAGGTAAAAGGAATCCCGATGCCTAGCGTAAATTTGGTCAGCCCTTTGTAGTTGGAATCTTGACCGAAACGTTTGTTGAAAAGGGTGTAAACGAAAATGAGTGCCATCATGATAACGACAAGGATCTTCAAAAACTCCTGGGGAACGAACAGAACTGTTTTCGCTCCGAAATAGGCGCCGATCAGGGAGACGGGAAATAAGATCAGCATGAGCTTCTTGTCAAATTTACCGTTCTTGATAAAGGTGTAAGAACTGGTGGCTGATGAAATCGTACCAGCCAATTTGTTCGTGCCAAGAGCAAGGTACGGTGGCATTCCTAGACCGAGCAGAGCGGGGAGGGAGATGAGTCCGCCTCCACCAACAGTACTGTCGATGAATGCTGCAATGAATCCAAAGACAGCGAGAAGTACGATCGTTGATAAGTCCATTTCCACTAAATATCACCTGATTCTCTTCGTTTGTAATAATCCAAGTCTAGCACGCTCGGTTTTGTTTTCAAGATAGAAATCTTTGAAATAATAAATAGATTAATATACTTTGCATACCGATTTGTTGAAAAACTGTTTGGCTTACAGTATAATGAAGGCGTAAGCTTGACCTACATAATTTGAGGAGGAATGTTACAATGGCACATCAACTTCCTGCATTGCCTTATGCACACAACGCTTTGGAACCACATATCGACGCTCAAACCATGGAGATCCATCACGGACGTCACCATGCTACTTATGTTAACAACCTGAATGCAGCTCTGGAAGCACACGCTGACCTGCAAGGTAAAAGCATTGAAGAGCTGATCAGCAATCTGGATGCTCTGCCTGAGTCCATCCGCACTGCTGTTCGCAACAACGGTGGAGGCCATGCTAACCACACACTGTTCTGGGAAATCATGAGCCCGAATGGCGGCGGCGCACCAACTGGTGAACTGGCTGACGCAATCAACGCGGCTTTCGGAAGCTTTGACAACTTCAAAGCAGAATTCGCAAAAGCAGCTACTACTCGTTTCGGTTCCGGATGGGCTTGGCTGACTGCAGAAGGCGGAAAAGTAGCAATTAGCTCTACTCCTAACCAAGACAGCCCAATCATGGAAGGTAAAACACCTATCCTTGGTCTGGACGTTTGGGAGCATGCTTACTACCTGAACTACCAAAACAAACGCCCTGATTACATCGGCGCGTTCTGGAATGTTGTAAACTGGGATGAAGTTAGCAAGCGTTTCGCAGCAGCGAAGTAATTGTAACTTTACCTGTCATAAGGCTTGTCGTTCTTTAAGAGCGGCAAGCCTTTTTTTGTTCAGAGAAAAGAAACGGCATCAATTTAGGATACACTTGTAACCGTAGTGATTATGAGATATAATACTTACTAAAAGTAACTAAGTTTAAAAAGTATAGAGGAGAGTGTACGCAAATGATGCCGTCTTTTTTCATTGCACATGGTGCCCCGTTACTTGCCATAGAAAACAATGCCTATACAGAAGCACTGAACCAATTGCCTAGCCTGCTCCCACGCAAGCCGCGAGCAATCGTCATGTTTTCGGCTCACTGGGAAGCTTTTGAGCAAACGGTGGGAACGATGGATATCTTCCCGACTATTCACGATTTTGGCGGATTCCCGCAGGAGTTGTATGAGATTGAGTATCCAGCAAAAGGAGAGCGAGAAATAGCGGAGGAAACAGTCCGCCTTCTTCAGGAAGCGGGCGTACCAGTTGCTCTCAACACGACACGCGGACTTGATCATGGACATTGGGTCATTCTGCGCCATATGTATCCGGATGCAGATATTCCTGTTGTTGCCTTATCGGTTAATCCGAACCTGACCGTGACAGAGCAATATCAGATCGGCAAAGCACTCAGTCCGCTCCGCGAAAAAGACGTTCTGATCCTCGGCAGTGGCGGAACCGTCCATAATTTTTCCTATATGAACCTGAGAGAGTCCGATAGTGCTACCTTTGAGTGGGCGGAGCAGTTCGAAGACTGGCTGCAAACAACATTGACTGACTGGAATGTCGAGGATCTCGCCAACTACCGTGAGCTTGCTCCACATGCCGAAAAAGCTGTTCCCGCGTATGGAACCGAGCATTTTGTTCCGCTTGTGTACGTCATGGGAGCTGCAGACGATGAACGTACAGCGAAGCGCCTGCATATGAGCATCCGTTATGGAAGTCTCAGTCACACCATTTGGCAGTTTGGTGATACGAAATAATGACAGTGCACATGGGGGATGTTTATCGGGAGTATAAATCATTACTGTTTTCCCTTGCGTACCGGATGACTGGCTCGGTAACGGAGGCGGAGGACATTGTACAGGATACGTTTCTTGCGCTGGCAGGTACCGACATCCAAGACATTCACCATGTAAAAAGCTATCTGTGCAAAGCGGTGACCAATCGTTGTCTGGACTTATTAAAATCAGCCCGTTGGAAGCGGGAGCAGTATGTAGGGGAATGGCTGCCGGAGCCGATGCTGGACGCTTCGGAAACCAATGATCCCTTGCAAACAGTGATTGCCGAAGAAACAGTCTCGTATGGCTTGCTTGTTCTCTTAGAGAATCTACCGTCGACGCTACGTGCCGTTTTTGTGCTCCGAACGGCACTCGACTACGAATACAGCGAAATTGCAGCGATGCTCGAAATGACCGAAGTAAACTGTCGTAAGAAGTTTAGCCTTGCGAGAAAAAAGCTGGCTGAAGCAGGATATCAGGCGATCGTCCCTCAGTCGAATCGGACTTCGAGCTTGGTAGAACAGCTGATGCAGGCCATCTCCCAATCAGATGCGAAGTCGTTGATCGGACTTTTGACAAAAGATGCTGTGTTTGTCAGCGATGGTGGAGGGAAAGTCCGTGCGGCTATTCATCCCATCTTTTCAGACGAGCGGATTACTGCCTTCTGGATGGGTGTATGGCCGAGGTGGGCTTCTCATGCTACGATGCAGATTCGCTCGATCAATGGTCAAGATGGGATTGCCGTCTACTCCGAAGGTCAGCTGAAAATGATCATCCAGATCACAATGAATGAAGAAGAAGATCGCATTGCACGCTTGTACATGATGGTCAATCCAGATAAGCTTGCCCATTTGCAAAAAGAAAATGGATGATTCGTCACAAGAAGGACGCTTCACTCGTCTTTGAGATTGAAAGCAAATTCGAGTGGAGAGGAAAGATGAATGATGCAAGCTAGATTCAATCATCGTGCAGCAAATCCTGAGGCGTTACAAACCATGCTCAAGCTGGAAAATTTCGTGAATGAGAGCGGCTTGGACAAAAAACTGATTGAGCTGATCAAAATTCGTGCTTCCCAAATCAACGGCTGCGCTTTTTGCATGGATAAGCATACACAGGATGCACGCAAACTCGGTGAAACAGAGCAACGCATTTATTTACTCAGCCTATGGAGAGAATCTGCGGTTTACACAGAGGCAGAGCGGGCCGTCCTTGCTCTGACAGAAGCTGTCACTGTCATTACGGCTAACGGCGTTTCGGAAGAGCTCTATCAGCAGGTCCGCGAGCATTTTGACGAGAATCAGTACGTTGCCTTGATTATGGCGATCAATACGATCAACAGCTGGAACCGAATCGCGATTTCGACAGGAATGAGTGCTCCGTATAATAAGTAAAGATCAGTCAAGAAAAAGACACGCTCTTAGGAAAAGGGAGCGTGTCTTTTTTCGTTGCTATACATCCATCTCGACTTTTCTGCCTGGATAGAACTGTTTCTCTTCGGAAAGTGGATTACCTTTGGCGGTCAGCACGGTAGGCGTAATCCGGAAGATGGCGGTCGTACTGCCCATCGAAGAACGATACTTGAGGACATGCTGCAAAGGCAACGCTTCTGAATAGTAGCCGGGTACGTACTTGTCGATCATGGATTGCATCGCATCGCGCATCTCCTCAGGTTCAGAAACACGCTCAATTGTCCCAGCGATAAATACACTCATGTAAGCCGTATCGATATGGGCAGGCACAGGTGAGGCGATTGTGCCGTACTCCTCGCAAACACTGAAACATACACGGTTGTTGCCATTCATCATCTCGATTTTTCTGCCAGAATCTGCGCCGTGAAAATAAATACAGCCATTCCACCATGCAAAATTCAAAGGGAGGATGTACGGCTCGATTTCATTGGACAAGCCGAGATGGCCGACCTTAGCCACTTGCAAAAACTGGTCAATTTGCTCCTGATCAGTAATGGTACGCTTGGAATAACGAATTGGTATCATGTCGAGTCCCCCAGTCTGTCGTTGTTATTTTGATCGTAATGGGTATTTGACTAGGAGAACAGGTGCAATTTTGGTAAAAATGAACGGGTCAGATGACAAAAAAATAACCGCCCTCTACTGGCAGGGGCGGCAGTCTCGTCGATTACGAGCGTTTTGAATCCAATTTTTTGGTAAGCTGTTCTTCTCCGTGGTGGATCCAACCGACGAAGGAATCGCGGATGGTCAGATCAAAATTGAGGTAGACCACGGCGACGAACATGTAGTGACTTTTCCCTTGAAAACGGGAGCGGTAGCGCAGATCAATCCATTTGACCTCATAGCCAAAGGAGCGCTCCTTTGTTTCTACATGCACATGATGGGTAAAAGCGAGGAAGGACTGGACTTTGTAGCTTTTCTTGGCTGCCGCAATCCGCTCATTTTCCGGTTTGATGGAGAAGGTGTCCAGGATGACGACGTCGCCTGAAATGACTTCACCTACATACCAATGCTGGTCTGTCTTGGCGACGAAGGTCCAATACGTCCAGGAAAGCGTAGGGATGATGGTGAAGGTACCAGCTTTGCCGATTCGCTGACGAACCAACTCGGTCGTTCGTCTTTGCGCCTGACAACGCCAGTAATAGTATCCGGCAATGATCACGTATATCCATAAAAAGACGTGTCCTGGATGCGCACCTGCTGCCCATAGCATAAAGCCGACGAGATGAGCAGCGAAAATGAACGGATCGAAAATGAAAATGGCGTTGAGAGCCACCCATTTGTCGCGAAACGGGTACAGGCCCTTTGTGCCATAGGAATTGAACAAGTCAACGAAGACGTGTAAACAGACGGCTAGGAATATCCAGCCGAGCAAATGCAGCCAATGGGGCTGTGGCATCATGGCCTGGATGAGAACGAAAATGGCTCCCGTCCAGAGAAATAAAGCCGGAACCGAGTGAGAAACACCTCGGTGGTTGCGAATGTAGGCAGCGGTACCACGAAGGCGGACTAAGCCATCCAAATCAGGTGCCTGCGAGCCAATGACCGTACCGATCATGACGGCCACTGCAAGTGACGGAGTAGAAGCTACGACAGGATCAAGATAGGCGAGCCCGGCCAATCCAAAGCCCATGGCAAAATGTGTGGCTGTATCCATGGAATCGTTGTCTTCCTCCCTTCCTTCCACTTTTATTGTTTATTATAGCGTTTGCCTAAGCTTAATTCCCGCCCGTTCTGAAAATATTTGTGTGCTTGTTCGCACCGGGTGGGAAGGGTATGATGAAAGCGTTGAATCGTTAAAGGAGGAACATGTCGCATGCTAACGGTTTTCATTGAATACAAGTTGGATACTGAAAAACGGAGTCACGCTCTGCGATTGCTCTCCTCGATGTCTGAGCGAATGGAAGCGATGGGTGCACGTCAGTATCGCTCAATGGAGGGCTTGGATCAGCCCGGTCTGTTTGTTGAAACGTTTGAGGTCGAGACTGTTCACGTATACGAAGAAATCAAGGCAAACCGTTTGGCAGACCAAGACTTTTGCGACTGTATTTCCGGCGGAGCTGCGAAACTGCATGTGTGGGCGTTTCGTCCCGCGGAACTGGGATGAAAAGGAGTAGAATAAACGCAAATGGCAAGAAAAAAAGAAAGCTTGAAATATACCCTTCCTGAACAATTTCATGTGTTTGGCTTTGCCCAAGATTTGCTGGCCTGGTACGACTCACAAAAGCGGGATTTGCCTTGGCGGATCAACAAAGACCCATATCGAATCTGGGTATCGGAGATCATGCTTCAGCAAACACGCGTAGAGACCGTTAAACCTTATTATGCGAATTTCATGGAGAAATTTCCGACGGTGAGTGATTTAGCGAAAGCGCCCGAGGATGATGTCTTAAAAGCGTGGGAAGGGCTCGGTTATTATTCCCGCGCGCGCAATCTTCAAGCCGCAGCCCGCGAGGTAACGGTTCGCTATGGAGGAGTTGTGCCGGATACACCAGAAGAGATCGCTACACTAAAAGGTGTCGGTCCGTATACAGCAGGTGCCATTCTTAGCATTGCCTATGAAAAGGCGGAGCCGGCTGTGGATGGAAATGTTATGCGTGTCTTTTCACGTCTGCTGTATTTAACGGACGACATCGCCAAGCCTGCCACGAGAATCAAAATCGAGCATCTCGTACGCCAGGTCATTCCAGCGGGGAGAGCTGGTGATTTCAATCAGGCTTTAATGGAGCTGGGAGCGATGGTCTGTGTGCCGCGCACTCCGCAATGCTTGACCTGTCCGGTGTTTGACTACTGTATGGCCCGTCAGGAGGGAGTGGCAGAAGAGCTGCCGGTCAAAGGCAAAGCCAAACCTCCACGTCCTGTTGACCTGCAAGTAGGCATTATCATTCGCGACGGCAAAGTATTGATGAACAAGCGTCCCGATCAGGGGCTTCTCGCCGGCATGTGGGAATTCCCTACTGTTGAAACCGAACAGGAAAATGATGCTGCCAAGCAGGAGGCACTTGCAGTTGGTTTGCGTGAACGATTCGGAATTGATGTAGAAGTCATGCAGCCACTCGGTACGGTTCAGCACGTCTTCTCCCATTTGCAGTGGAACATGCAAGTATGGTCCTGTGACTGGATCGAAGGGGAAGAGCTCCCCGCTCATGCAAGATACGCAGCTTGGGAGGAATTAGATGCTTACACCATCCCGATGGCGCATCAAAAAATTCGCGAGCTGTTGGGACAAAAATAACGATTAGGCAAAGCTGTCGAGCATTTCTCGGCAGCTTTTATTTCATCAGACCGATGTGACGCAAGCCGTGAGATATCCCGCCATCATCGACGTGCCGTGTTACGTAATTGGCATGCGGCAACAAAGCTTCATGCGCATTGCCCATCGCGATTCCCATCCCGACATAAGACAGCATTTCTTTGTCATTCAGACCGTCTCCAAAAGCAACCGCCTTACTTGGCGCAAGCCCGATATGCGAGAGGAGGGCTTCAATACCGAGGGCTTTTGAACCGCCTTTCGCAAAAACATCCATACAATACTCATGCCAGCGTATAAACGAGAGAGCCGGAATCGCTTCTCTGTACTGTTGTTCGTGCGCTTCTGGTGTAAACAACAGCGCCTGATAAATATTTTCAGAATGGGCGAAGTTTGCATTGTGATCAGGGGAATCAAGCTTCAATTGCTGAAAGGTCCAATCCAAATAAGGATGCTGCTTATGAGTAGAAAAGCCCGCCGTACTGCCTTGAAACACGATGGGATGGTCGTGCTGGTCTGCGATCTGCTGCAATTGATCGAGTGTTGTGGTCGGGATGGGGCGATCATAAATGGTTTTTCCTTGATAGACGACATATGCGCCATTGCAACTGATATACGAATCGATGCCGCACTGCTGGGCAAGCTCGTCAAAATAATAATGAGCTCTGCCTGTTGCTAAGACGACCTCGATCTTGTTTCTTTGTAGCTCTTGAATCGCTTCGAGTGTATCCGGTGGTATGATTTTCTCTTCATTGACGAGTGTTCCATCAATGTCTATAAAGACGATTTGATACTCCATGATTTCACTCCCCACTTTTCTCTTTTGAATCCATTATAAAGCTTCGAGAGAGGGGAAGAGCAGTGGAAAATAAAAAGATCATGCCCCCGCAGACATGATCTTTGTAAAACCGTTTCTTTTTATCGAATCAAAAACTCTGGAAATTGTGTGACGATCTGATGCTTTTGTTCTTCGATGCGTTTCAGCGCTTGCTGTTGCATGTATTTTGCTTCAATTTGCTTCGGTGTCAATTTCCGTTTCTCAATTATGATTGTGAAGAAAATCATTGGAATGTACATGAGTGTATCCCTCCCATCCCGTTAGTTTGGTGCAGTCAGCTACCATCTATCGCTTTGACTCCCGTAAACCTCATCATCTGACGCCGTTGTTTGTTTTTCATACTAAAATCCCTCCTGTAGTCAAGTAATCGTGTTTCGTCCATTAAATACGGCTCACAAATTGTGCTGCTTGAAAAGCATGTTCTTCGGCGCGTTCTTCGAGATAACGACAGCGAGCAGATTCTGCGAAAAGTGTCTCCGCTTGTTCCTTATTGCGTTCAATCTTGACTGTGAAAAGCAAAAAGTTCAGTACCATTACCAATCACCCCCTTTCAAGGTGGAAAATGTTAATTGAAGAGAAAGAAAAAGACCACGGGCGAAAGCCTGCGGTCTTCTGGCATCAACAAACGGACATGCCGTTTTGAAGGGCATAGAAAGACCACAAGCAACAACGCCTGTGGTCGGTAATAGACGAAATGGAAATGTTGAAGAGTACGAATACTACTGGAATTCGTCGACCCAGGAGGCGCTGCTATATTCAGTTAAAACATCCACAAGACGATCAATAAGAGCTGGATTTGGATTCATTGCTATCATCATCATGGTGCTGCCTCCTTTCTTTCCGTAGTAGTAGTGGTAGTAGTAGTAGTGTGTGGAACGTACTCTTAGAATATGGCATTTTTTTCTTGTTGTAAAGCGATTTTTTACCTATTTCTAGAAGAAAGTATATTCTGAATATAATAAAAAATAATAAATAATAAACGAATGTGCAGTTTAGTGGGCAAATGAAGGTTTACCATTAGGCATATAGCGGGTATCAATATAGGACAATCATGACACGCAGAAAGGTGATGCTAGCGAATGAAAACCCCCAGACTCACTGTAAAATCCAAGCTGATCGCTACATTTTCCACAATTTTAGTGATCCCCATGCTTTTGCTCGGGTTGCTCTCTTATCAGAGTGCCAAGGCAGAGTTGTCTGATGAATTGCTTACGACTGCCTCTGAAAACGTTCGGTTGATAGATGCGCTTTTGAACCACACACTGCTGGAGCAATCGAGGAATGTGGAATGGATTGCTTCTGATATTGTACGCCATGACATCTTGGAAGAGACCAAAATGGAAACGAAAAAGCAATTGCAGCGTTTTCTCGCGATGAACCCAGAAGTGAGTGAAGCGTATATCGGGGATGAGAATGGTGGCATGTTGACTGCGACTGATTCCAAGCTTCCCGACGGATTCGACCCAAGAAAGAGGGATTGGTACATAGCCGCCATGAAGCAACCAGGAAAGAGCGTCATTGTGGACCCATACATTGATGCCATAACCGGAAAAGTTGTGTTGGGAATCGCGATGTCCTTGCCTGATAAATCTGGTGTACTTGGAATTGATATTCAACTGACAGCGCTGGACGCGACGGTCAAGCAAGCGAAAATCGGTACCCAAGGATATATGGCGATTTTGGATAAAAACCGAAAAATGCTGGTCAATCCAAATCGAGAGTCTGGCGTTGAGGTTGCAGCGTCTTGGACGGATACAGTATATGCAGAAGAGTCAGGTCGTTTACAATTTCAGCACGAAGGAAATCCCGTCCAAGCCGTGTTTACTACGAACGAAAATACGGGCTGGAAGCTTATAGGCGTGATGTATGAAAGTGAAGCAGCAGAAGCAGCAAGTCCGATTTTTTACACGATGCTCGTGATTATCATTGCTGCACTGGTGGTAGCTGGCGGAGCCATTTACGTGATTTTGCGCTCTTTACTCCGTCCTTTGCGTATGTTGACAGAAGCAGCGGAAAAAATGAGCCAAGGCGATGTGACACAACAAGTAGCTATACGAAGTGACGATGAGTTGGGTACGTTGGGCAAAGCCTTCAATCATATGGCGGAATCTCTTCGTTCCTTGCTCCTTTCTGTGAATGATTCTGTTCAGCAACTGGCTTCTTCGGCAGAGCAGCTCGCGGCCAGTGCGGATCAGACAAGCAAAGCGACAGAACAGATCGCAGAGACCATGCAAGAAATGGCGGAGGGAACCGAGCAGCAAGTCTACCATACGCAGGAGGGGAATGCAGCAGTCGAACAAATGTCGGCAAGAATCGGTCAGATTGTAGAGCATACTCAAAATGTATTCAGCGCAGCTCAGGAATCATCAGAATTGTCAGTCGCCGGTAACAAAGCCATTCAATCGGCTGTGATGCAAATGAACGCATCTAGCGAATCGATTCACGGTCTGGCAAAAGTTGTGGATAATCTGGGGACGCGTTCCCAAGAAATTGGAAACATCGTGGATGTGATTACTGCCATCGCTAATCAAACCAACCTGCTCGCATTAAATGCAGCAATCGAAGCGGCTCGAGCAGGGGAGTATGGACGAGGCTTTGCTGTGGTGGCTGATGAGGTACGCAAGCTGGCAGAGCAATCCGCAAGCTCAGCACAACAAATTAGTCAACTGATCAAAGCGATTCAAGCGGAGACAAACCATGCTGTGATCGTTATGGATCAGAGTAAGCATGAAGTAACGGAAGGTATTGAAAAAGTGAACGAAGCTGGCCAGTCCTTCGGACAAATTCAATCAGCCGTCAATGAAGTGGCAGAGAAAATCGGTCAGGTATCTGAAGCGACGCGTGATTTCTCCACAAGGGCACAGCAAGTGGTTGAGATCATTGGCCATATTTCCGAAGTGACACTGCAAGCATCTGATGGTACACAAAGTGTATCCGCAGCTGCCCAGGAGCAGCTAGCCTCTATGGAAGAGATCGCTTCCTCAGCCGTTTCTCTCGAACACCTCGCGGAGGAATTGCAAAACCAGCTCGGCAAATTCCGTATATAAAAATAAGCCCGGCGCCGTGTTTACATACACGAGCAGCCGGGTTTTTTACTTAATCGTAAATAGGTGACGAGGAATGATCCCATCCCCCACTGTCTCCATTCACTGGCCCACGGGATTCAAGCTCATGGATGACTTTGACGTGAAGAGAGGCTCCTTCTGTACTGAGATAAGCTGCCAGTTGTGAAAAGCTGTGATGGTAATAAAGCAGCTCATTCATTTCCCAATCAGCCAGTGGCACCATGGTTAATTCAGACAATTCCCGACCTATGTACACCCTGCCATTCCTCCTTATGTGGTAGTGGTTTGCCTGATACTGCGAGCTTAGTATGGCTATAGTCGAGAGGATCAAGTCATGCCGGGATTTTTTCCGCAGGTAGAAAAAGCGCAGGTGGAGTTGTATAATGAATGAGTGATTTTTATTTATTAGTACCTGCTATTAATAGTTGGTCAGATCGGGAGGTAATCTTTTTATGAATACAACGAAAAAAGTAGCACTGGTTACTGGCGGAACGCGAGGAATCGGAAAAGCGATTGCGCTTCAATTGGCGGAACAGGGCTATGACCTGGTGCTGAACTATTTGCGTAACCGCACTGCGGCAAGAGAAGCAGCAGCAGAGCTCGAAGCAAAGGGCGCTCGTGTCCATCTGATCAAAGCCAATGTAGGGGATGTAGCAAAAATCAAAGAGTTGTTCGCAGAAATTGACCAGGAATTCGGTCGCTTGGATGTATTTGTGAACAATGCGGCATCGGGTGTACTGCGTCCGCTGATGGAGCTGGAAGAAAGCCATTGGGACTGGACCATGGAAATTAACAGCAAGGCGCTATTGTTCTGTGCGCAAGAAGCGGCAAAACTAATGATCAAGGGCGGCAACGGCGGAAAAATCGTGAGCTTGTCCAGCCTTGGGTCCATTCGCGTTCTCGACAACTATACAGCGGTTGGCGTATCGAAGGCAGCTGTAGAAGCGATTACTCGTTATTTGGCAGTCGAGCTCGCGCCGCATAATATTGTAGTAAACGCTGTTTCTGGCGGAGCGGTGGATACGGATGCACTCAAACATTTCCCGAATCGCGAAGAATTGCTCGGTAGCTCAGCAGAGCGTACGCCAGCAGGACGTATTGTGGAGCCGGAAGATTTGGCTAATGCGGTGATATTCTTGCTCTCTGACAAAGCGTGGATGGTTCGCGGACAAACATTGATTGTAGACGGCGGTATTTCTCTTTTGACATAATGATTTATTGAAGCTGGAGTATGGAGTTGGAGACTTTGTGGTGTTGCGACACAAGACAAAGTTGTCCATGTGTTGTACAATAGAGGAAGAAGGTTACGAAGGAGGCAACACATGCTGATTCGTCCGTTTCGACTCGGTGACTATTCGGCTATCACACGTATTTGGCAGGAGACGGGGTTGGACCAATCGGACAAAGAGTCATTGAACGATTTGGCCCAGCATTTGGCTTGGGACAGCGATCTGGTAATGGTTGCAGAAATGGAAGGCAGAGTTGTAGGGGTCGTGGTTGGCACGATCGACGGTGCACGTGCCTATTTCTACCGATTGGCTGTACTTCCAGAGATGCAAGGCTCAGGTATTGGTCGCGAACTCGTTGAAGCAATTGAAAAGCGTTTCAAGCAACGAGGTGTCAATAACGTCTTGATCATGGTCAATCAATCAAATCCGGAAGTCCTTCCGTTTTACCTTTCACTTGGCTATGAAGTACAAAAATATGTTACACTTTCCAAAAAGCTCTCTTCTTAAAGGAGGCTTGTCCCCATTCAAATAGAGAAGAGAAGAAAGGGGAGAGTCATGTCACCAACTCCGGGCTCCAATATCCGCATAGAAAGTTATAAACATGACCATTCGTTGCACCGCATATGGGACAAATCTACGTTGATTCATACCAGTGATGCGGTGGTGATTGGGGGAAATGATCGGGTCAAGGTGACAGAAGCAGACGGGCGGGAATGGCGTACGCGTGAACCGGCCATTTGTACATTTGGTAGAGGCCAGTGGTTCAATACCATTGCCATGATTCGTGATGACGGTATTTATTATTATTGCAACATTGGTTCGCCCTTCAGCATGAAGGGACAATTGCTTAGCTACATAGACTATGATCTCGACGTAAAAGTGTTTCCCGATATGACGTACTCGATTCTCGACGAAGAGGAGTTTCTTTTGCACAGCAAACAGATGAACTATCCTCCATTTGTTGTGGAAAGAGTGCAGACAGCATTGCGAGAGGTGCTGGATTGGGTAAGCGCGCGACGTGGCCCTTTTCAAAACGGTTTCGTCCAACGTTGGTACGAACGTTATCTTTTAGTGCGAGATGATGAGGAATAATCCCTTTCCCGAATGACCGGGGGAGGGATTTCCTTGTTTGCAAAGGAGGTATGATGGTTGAGCATACGCCGCTATTTGGCTTATGTCCTGCCCTATTGGAAACAAATATTGGGCACCATATTCATTGGTATTATAAAGTTTGCGATCCCACTTGCTCTGCCGCTTCTTATCAAATACGTCATTGATGACCTGCTGCCAAGTCCGCTTCCTCAAGAGGAAAAGCTGAAACAGTTATTTTGGCTGATGCTCGGGGCCTTTTTGTTATTTACCGTCGTTCGCGCCCCTGTTGAGTACATCCGGCAATACTATGCACAGTGGGTATCCAGTCGTATCTTGTTTGACATCCGCAATCAATTGTTTTCTCATTTACAACGACTGTCGATGCGCTACTACAACAATACAAAAACGGGTGAGGTCATCTCTCGCGTCATTAACGACGTGGAATCAACCAAAAGCTTCGTGGAAACGGGATTGATGAATCTCTGGTTGGACCTGATTACGATCATCCTGACACTGGCGATCATGCTCTACATGGATGTGGAACTGACACTTGTGGCGATTGTCGTTTTCCCTTTGTACAGTATTTCAGTCAAATTTTTCTACAAGCGCTTGCGTCAATTAACCAAGGATCGTTCTGCGGCACTGGCGCGTTTGCAAGGATATTTGTACGAACGCGTCAATGGGATGGCGCTCATCCGCAGCTTTGCCTTGGAGAAGCAGGAAAGCAAGGAATTCGCAAAGGAAAACAATCAGTTTTTGGATAAGGCACTGGCGCAAACACGCTGGAATGCTCGAACTTTTGCTGTAATTAATACGGTGACGGATATCGCACCGCTCCTGGTCATTGCTTATGCTGGCTATCAAGTTATTGGCGGGAGCATGAGCGTAGGGACGTTGGTTGCGTTTTATGTTTATTTGGATCGCTTGTACACGCCGCTGCGACGCTTGGTCAATTCCAGTACGGTGCTGACACAGGCAATTGCCTCGATGGATCGGATGTTCGAGTTTATCGATGAATCGTACGATATCGTCGACAAGCCAAACGCGGGGGAGCTGCCTGTCGACCCTGCAACCAAACGCATTCACGGGGAAATCCGCTTCGAGAACGTGTCCTTCCGCTATCGGGAGGAAGGCCCTCTCGTCTTGAACAATGTGAATCTGAACATCTCTTCTGGCGAAACGGTTGCAATTGTCGGGATGTCAGGCGGCGGAAAATCTTCTCTGATTAGCTTGCTCCCGCGTTTTTGGGACGTGACAGAAGGGAAAATTACGATTGATGGCATCGATATCCGCGATGTGAAGCAGCAAAATTTGCGTCACCACATCGGGATGGTGCAGCAAGATAATATTTTGTTTAGTGAATCAGCAAAAGTGAATATTTTAATGGGCAATCCTGATGCGGATGACAATGCTGTGCAAGAAGCTGCGAAGGCGGCAAATGCCCATGACTTTATTAGCGAATTACCGAATGGGTACCATACGGAGCTGGGAGAGCGTGGCGTGAAGCTCTCGGGCGGACAAAAGCAGCGAATCGCGATTGCGCGTGTTTTCCTGCGTGACCCGGGTATTCTGATCCTGGATGAAGCGACGTCTGCACTCGACTTGGAATCAGAGCACACGATTCAGGAGTCTTTGTCTAGGTTGGCAAAAGGAAGAACCACGCTCATCGTGGCCCATCGACTTTCGACGATTACCCATGCGGACAAAATCATTGTCATGAAAGAGGGACAAATCGTTGAGGAAGGCACGCATGAGCAATTGCTTGCGAGAAAGGGAGTATATTATGGCCTGTGGAGTGTGCAAGATTTAGGAAGTACATCCGACCCGCAACTGGGATAAGCAGATGGGATTGGAGGAAATCCGATGGAGATATGGCGCCGTAATTTATATGTACTCTGCGGATCCTTGTTTTTCGTCATGGTGGCGATGAGCATGATCATGCCTTTTTTACCGCTTTACATTCAGCAGGATTTCGGAATTGAAGACCCTCATCAAGTAACGGCTTGGGCGGGGATTATTTTTGGAGCCAACTTTTTGACGGCGGGCCTCGTCTCACCTATTTGGGGAAATTTGGCCGATAAGCACGGGCGCAAGATCATGATTTTGCGCTCGGGATTTTTCATGTCCATTACCATGGCACTGACTGGTTTTGCGGGAAGTCTGTGGCAGCTTTTGGCCCTTCGTCTACTCAATGGACTTGTAGGGGGAATCATCCCTGCCAGTACCGCATTGGTAGCATCCTCTGTACCAAAAGAACGAATTGGCTATGCAACAGGGTTGCTTCAGTCGTTTATTACGGCTGGAACCATTATGGGACCGCTGTTTGGCGGTGTTCTCGCGGAGAAGATCGGCTTTCGGATGATTTTTGTGATTACCGGTTGCGTATTATTACTGGCGACCTTGGTCATTACGTTTATGGTGAAAGAGAATTTTGTTCCACCTGAAAAAAAGGAACGGTCGAGTCTACGGGAAGATTTTCAGATGATCTTCTCTTCCAAAGAACTCCCGGCGCTCTTTTTTGTAACCGTAATGATCCAGTTTGCGTTGTTTAGCATTATCCCTGTGTTGCCGATCTACATTTCGCAATTGGTTGGATCAGAAGGGGCAAAGGTAGCACTGTGGGCCGGTATTGTCCAGGCATGCATGGGGGTAGCAAACGTCTTTGCCTCTCCACAGCTGGGGCGTTTAGGAGATCGGTTTGGTTCGCAAAAGGTGCTCTTGTTCTCGCTTTTGGCTGCCGCAATCATCTTCATTCCACAAGGTCTGGTACATACGGTATGGCAATTGGTCGCGCTCAGGTTTTTGTTAGGATTATCGCTGGGAGGATTGCTTCCATCCGTCAATGCTTTGCTGCGACGAGCAACACCTGTACATATGGTCAGTCGTGTCTACGGCTATAACAACAGCTTCGTCAGTATCGGCAGCATGCTTGGACCGATGATTGGTGGCTTTTTGGCAGGCTATGTGAGTATTAGCGGAGTCTTTTACATGACGAGTGCTTTCTTGTTTATTAACGCAGGCTGGGTGTACTACAGCTTTTTCCGAAACAAATCTGTACAGCATTCTGATTCTGGAATAGAATAAAAGGTAATTTTCGCGAAAAGAGGTGCACCTCCATTGTGATGGCGAGTCGGTGTGAATAACTTCATATTCCATCAGGACGTATAGGCTGGTCCTGAACCGACAGGAGGGTGTGCTTTATGTGGCATCGACGCTTTATTTGCCTCTGGGCGGGTCAGACATTGGCCAACCTTGGGGATGTATTTTATATTGTCGCGTTTATTTCGATCATCTACGCTGCAACTGGCTCTGTCATGTACACGGCGTTTATTCCGGTTGTCATCGTAGCGTCGCAGTCTGTGAGCAGCTTGTTGGCTCCGTTGGTGTTTCAGCGATTGTCGTTGACGGGCATGCTCGTGCTGTCGCAAGGCTTGAAGACGATACTTTTGGCTGCAGCTTCATTAGCTGTCAGCAGCGGTGTAGGAGAGCAGGGAGAGTGGATCTGGCTGTTGTTCGGATTGGGGTCAACCATCGCCTTTATGGATGGCTGGGCAAACCCTGCGCGTAATGCCATGGTACCGCAGTTGGTCGGACGAGAAGACCTCATGCGAGCGAATGGGTTGCTTGCCACCTCGGATCAAACCGTTCATTTTGCTGGCTGGGCCGCAGGGGGATTACTCGTTTCTTGGCTGGGAGCAGGTGTTGTTCTGTGGGGAACGGTTGGTGCCTATGTTGTGGCAACGATCGCGATGACAGGTATTGTACCCGCAAGCGAAAAGCCGCGTGAAGAACAGGCAGCTAAGGCGACAATAAATTGGCTCACTGGATGGAAGACAATTCGCGATGTACCTGTACTGCGACTGCTGGTCGCAATGGATATCGTGATCGGCTTGTCGGGGGGTGTGTGGATCGCTGCGATTATGCTGCCATTTGTCCTCGATGTGCTTGGACAAGGCGAAGAATGGTGGGGCTACATCAATGCCGGTTACATGCTTGGAGCCATTGCAGGTGGGACGCTGCTATTGATGTATGCGGAGCGGATGCGTCGCCATTTATTTCGCTGGATCATTTGCGGTACGATTGGCGTCGGATTCTTTACCTTTTGTTTTGGCAGCAGTACGAACGCTCTTGTGGCACTGCTGTTTTCCTTTGCACTGGGCCCATTTTTGGAAATGGTGCATGTAAGCAAGCAGACACTTTTGCAGCAAGAGACTGAGGAATCAGCACTGCCCTATGTCATGTCAGCGAAGGGGACGATTGATTTACTTGTCTTTGGCGCTTCTGCCTTGGTGATGGGGGCTATCGCTGAATGGCAGGGAGTCCGGGCTGTTTATTATGTATCTGCTGGATTGTTACTCGTTGCTTTCCTTTTTGCGTTGCGCTTGCAAAAAAAGCAGACGGAGCATTCGAGTGGGGTTTCCGTAAATTAAAACAGAACAGGCTGTCTTTCCGTAGACTTTTCTACTGGGAAGGCAGCCTTTTTTGTTTGGAGGTGGTCGTCCGACAGTTTAAAGAATCGGTTAGGCCCTTTAAGGTTTGAGAAAGCCCTTCTTTCCCCATACAATAAAAGGAGCAAACAAAGATGTAAGGATGGGTGAGCACATGAACATTCTCGTATTGCATGGAAGCTCAAGAGATGCAGGAAACACGGAGCAATTGACTAATTTGGCATTGGACGGCGTACCGCACACCAGTATTCGTCTGCGAGAAAAAAACATTCGCCCGATTCACGACCAAAGGCATGACGAGGGAGGCTTCGATGCAGTCGCGGATGATTACGATGAAGTGACAGAAGCGGTACTCGCCCATGATTTTCTGATTTTCTCTACGCCCATCTATTGGTACGGCATGTCAGGGCATATGAAAAACTATGTGGATCGCTGGTCGCAGAGCTTGCGTGACAAGCGTTATTCCTTCAAAGAATCTCTCGGACAAAAGCAGGCATATGTCATTACGACTGGTGGAGACCAGCCCAGATTAAAGGGGCTGCCACTAATCCAGCAGTTTCATTATGTTTTTTCTTTCGTCGGAATGCCATTTGCAGGCTATATGATCGGGGAAGGCAACAAACCCGGTGATGTATGGTCAGATCAACGGGCAGTAGAGGAAGCAAAGATTTTTAATGCGTGGCTGAAGGCCAAGCAATAGCCTGAAAGACCGGAGAGAATTCCGGTCTTTCTTTTTTTTCATCTAATAAAAGCTCTGTTAGTAATTTGTCAAATTTGTTTGAGCTCAATATTTCGTGCGTAATGAATTCTCCATTATAAAACACCCCAAAGGTTGTCCATATAGTCGGTGCGTTTTGTGCTTCTTCTTGTAGCCCAGCTACCTATGTGTTAGTAGTTACAGGATATGGTCAACAAGTAGGTAGGGCAATTAGACATTTCCAAAAACAGGGTAAAAAGCACTAGGTTGAAAATAAAAAAAGGACTTTATGCTTATTTATGGTAATCGAAACAACTACTACCATTAATTTATCTATCAAGAATGGTCTATTTTGGTATAGGAGATAGAACATTGGATATATCTACGGAGGGATGAGTCTACGTGAGTAATCGGGTTTTAACCTATGGAAATATTCAAGTGACACCTTACAAATTCACGCATTTGCAATCACTAAAAGTGGTTAAAAAGATGAACGAACACGCGAAGGTAACGATCACGGGCATTATTCCAGATGAGCTGAAAGACAGCTATGTGAATCTAACAAATGAACAAACGCATATCAAAATAGCTTTGACGGACGAGAAGGGGCAGCCGAAGCCATGGTTTCAAGGCATCGTGACGAATGTAAACATCCAATCTGTCAGGGGCATTTATTACCTAACAGTGAAGGCTGTTTCACATAGCTACTTATTGGATGTCAAACCGAGAAAACGCTCATTCCAAAATCCAGGGATGACTTATGCGGCGCTAGTCAAAATGGTGCTGTCCTCATATGGGAAAGC
Organism: Brevibacillus sp. HB1.1; assembly: GCF_013332445.1. Classification (NCBI taxonomy): domain Bacteria; kingdom Bacillati; phylum Bacillota; class Bacilli; order Caryophanales; family Paenibacillaceae; genus Brevibacillus; species Brevibacillus sp. HB1.1. The sequence continues at coordinate 535,659 of NZ_JABMIV010000003.1, forward strand.
CGATTTTATTGATTCGGTCACGAACGGCAAGGCAATCAATACGTTTGTGATGCAATATGAAGAAACCGACTGGCAGTTTCTCAAGCGGATGGCTTCGCGATTCTATACAGGCTTGGTGCCTGCAACGGCTTTTGATCTACCCAAATTTTATTTCGGTCTGCCCAAAGGGAAGGATAAAGGCAAGCTAGAGGTCGCGCATTATACGGTACAAAAGAGGGTGGGGGAATATCAGAGCGCTGCGGAAAACCGAGTGCCAGGAATTGATGATCAAGATTTTACGGTATATGAAGTGGAAAGCCCGCAGATCCTCGAAGTCGGTGATGAAGTGAGCTTCAAGTCCAAGAAGCTTGTCGTCGGAGAAGCCGTCACTGAAATGAAGGAAGGAATACTGACGCATATCTACAAGCTCTTTCCACATAAGGGACTCTCGCGCAAGAAAATGTATAACAACGCGATCATCGGTGCCTCTATCCAAGGGAGCGTTCTTCAGATTCAAAAAGATAATATCAGAGCCAAACTAGACATGGATGATCAACAGGATGAGAGTACCGCTTACTGGTTCCCTTATTCGACGATCTATACGTCCGAGAACAATACAGGTTGGTATGTCATGCCGGAAATAGGCGACCAGATACGAATCTACTTCCCGAGTAAAAAGGAAGAGGACGGTATTGCCATCAGCTCGGTGCTCCGAGATAACCCAGATGCCAAATCTCCGGCTCCCCAAAAGTCCTCCGCTCCAAGTAGCTCAAGACCGAGCGCGGGCGCGGGTCCCGATCGGATGAAAGATCCGGCTGTGAAGACCTTCCGCACGAAATACGGCAAGGAGATCATGCTGGCGCCAGATAAGATCGTGATATCAGCAGGCGGTATGTCTATCACAATCAGCGATGATACCGGAATCGAGATCGTGAGTGATAAAAATGTGAGCATTAGTGCTAGTAAAGAGGCGTATCTGATCGGGCAAACGCTACGCGTCAAAGCCGATAAGATCGAGCTGATTGGAAAAGGAAACACCATTTCATTAAATGAAAAGATCGAGATCAAGGGATCAGAGATAAAAATGAACTAATGGGAGGAACACACGGTCATGATGAAAGAAGAAGCACTCCAGCATCTGCACGACCAGGTGTTTTTACCTGCTTTGGCAGAACGAGTGGCGGCAGTCCAGCTATTTTTCCATCAACATCAAGCCCAGCTCGTCGATGAGTTTGTGGAGTCGTTTCGACAGATCGCAAGTCGGATCAAAGTCATGCAGGATCGTGAGGAGCTAGCACCAGTTGGATTTATTCATTACTCCATGCTGAGGACATCTATTCTGGAAGGTACATATACCTACCTCATCGAGGCTTATACAGATCAGTGGTATTGGGAACCTGTCGAATGCTATGCCAGATACGACGCCAATTGGGCTTTTCAAGAGATTTCATCGTTGATTCGTCTTCTAGATGAGCAGCGTAAAAAGTACATCGGTGTTCTACACACAGCGGATGTGGAGCATATGGTATGGAAGCGTTTGGACTGTTTTAGTCAAATGGTGACGGATCTGATCCGGATAGCGATCCAAGAAGCCATAAAACTCCCAGAGTATTCGGAGATAAATAAGGCGAAATGTTTGCGCATCAGAGTCGGGGAGTTTAAAGACTTTAGCGAAGATGTGCATATCGATGATGGTTCCACACGAGATCAAATCAAGGGGGCGGGATGACATGAGAGATTACTACCAACTCATGGATGACAGTCGAATCGCTCAAAAGGTGAAACCGCAGGGTCTACGAAATGAAGACAGCTTCGCACAGCTCCCGCTTGTCTCGATTTTAGATGTCGCTGAACATAGCTTCAATGAGTACACAGACTGGCTGGAAAAGCCTGTGCCTATGATGTCACAACAGATGAAGTCGATTATCGAGAAATACAATCCGAGAATTCAGTGGAAATGTGTCCATTTGATAGACAAGCGATCTGGCTCACAAAACGTGTACTGGGTCATGCAAATACCTACCTTGGATTGTCTTTCACAGGATAGCGAGTTTTATCTAAATGGAACCGTAAAGAGACTTGTGTTAGACCGCGAAAAGGTCAAGGCGCATCATTTTTTTGCCATTGAAGGAATTTTGGAGCCGTATATCGTGGTGAGTCTCGATGCAGCAGAAAGCTTACTGCGTAGAAGCTATACGGGCTTCGTTTTACAAAAAGTAGAGCAGGCGTAACGGAGGGAGTCATGACCGTCTACTGGGATGAGAAGATCTTGGATGCCTGGAATGACATCCAGAAACGACGTGAAATCAAGGAAGTAGAAGAGAAGATGGCACAAATGTCACCTGAAGAATGGCTGGCAGGAGTGCAGCTTGGTGTCATTGAGTACGAAGGGCAAACGATTTATTGTGAAGAGAAGCTATTTTTCGACGAGCAGATGGCGATTCATCTCCCCACGTCTATGTGGCTGATTCCTAGAGGGATCGAATCAAAAGGAAATACAACTCACCAGCATGATCAGATGACTTACAAAAATGAAAAAGGCACAGTCATGTTTGGTCTGACACATATGACGCACCTCATACAGATGGACGATGTAGAGCAATTTTTGAGTACAATGACGATTCAGTTGAAAAAAAAGCAAGCGGGCTTGCAAGTCGTACATAACGAAGTGATTGAGCTCAGTGAAGTGAAGGTGGCGAGTAGCGAATTCGTCATACCGCTAAAGAACGGGAAGTATTATCAAATCTTGTTTGTTACTGCACTAAAGGAGAGAATGCTGCTCGGTAGCTTCCATTTCGCAGCTGACGAAGTGATTGTATGGCAGCCATTAGCTAGAGCCTTGATTCGAACGATGCGACTGGTATGAGTTATTGCAATGTTATGTAACGAAAGGGGAGTAGGGAGATGCTTTTGCCTTTGCTTCAACTTCTGGCTCCGAAGGCACACGGTGAGTATTCCTATGTCGTACGTGGGGCAACCGTAAAATGCAGTGAGGGAACAGACACCAGCTTTTTAAATTTACCGCAATGCCACGGAGTATACGCACGTGGTAAACCGGTCATGAATATTGCGGATAACGTTGTCGATGCCAATATTGGATGTTTTGGTATTTGCAGGGACACAGGAACCGTATGTAAACCAATGATAGCTAACAAGTGGACGGATGGAAAGCACGATGTACTCGTAAAAAACGAGCCAGCATTGCTCAGTAAGTCGGAGCTGATTTGTACTGTCAAAGGGATTATTACGATTGAAAAGGATGGGCAGGATTGATGTGATTGAAGGAGAGAAGTTTATGCAGGTAACTGATGGAGTCATGACCTATCAGGATATACAGATTGTCTGGTCCTATGGAACGATCCGACTTGATCGGTTGGAATTTGTCCATCAAACTGGCGAACACGCAAAATTACGCTTTACAGGTATTGTTCCCGAAGAAAAAGAAGATGAGATTATACATAGAGCAAGCAGCCAGGACGTAATTGAGCTGTGTCAGAAGGTAGGAAAGCAGAAGAAGTCGATATTTATCGGACGGCTACATCATGTGGAGATCAAGGTTGTCCGTGATGTCCACTATTTGACGGTGGAAGCTGTATCGCATACCTATGCCATGGATATGAGCGTGAAAATGTGTTCATTTCAAGACGAGAGCCGATTGTACTCAAGTATTGTAGATGAGCTCGTGTCGAAGTATCCTGGTGGAGATATGATCGATAACGCCTTCGATGATCTCAAACAGGGCAAATACATCATGCAATACGAAGAGACGGACTGGGTGTTTTTAAAACGAATTGCCTCTCACGTAGGGGCTGTCCTCGTACCAGATGTGAGTGCGAATAAGGTGCGCTTCTGGGTCGGTCTACCAGAGGGAAGAAAGCAGATCAAGCTGAAAGACAGGCCATACGAGGTTAACCAGTCCATCGCACCATATAGAACCTACACGTTTGAACACGACGATGTTTTAGAGCTTGGGGATGAAGTGTTGCGAGAGGGGCAGACCTTCGCTATTACCAAGCGAATAGCAAGCATGGTAGATGGTCTATTCAGATGGACGTATGTTTGCGCAACTCGCAAAAGTGTGAAACAAAAGAAGATCTATAACAAAGCCATCATCGGTGCCGCTATCGACGGGAAAATCATTCAAATCGGACGAAACCAAGTCAAAATCCATCTCACTATCGATAAAACGCAAGATAAGAGCAAGGCACAGTGGTTCCCGTATGGGGCGGAAGGCAACCAAATCCTATACCTCATGCCGGAGATCGGCTCTAAAGTAAAATTGTATTTCCCAGGTGCCGATGAGGACGATGCGATGGTTATCAACTCCGTCCGTCATGCGCCACAGGGAAGCTTTGTCGAGAAGAACGATAAGCGAATGGTGGACCCGGGAGTCAAATCGTTTGGCAACCCACAAGGAAAAGAATTCACCATGGGAGACACAGAACTGAGGATGACCGCCAAAGAAGGTGCGTTGGAAATCTCGCTGAGTAGCCTCTGGGGTGTGAGTCTGAACAGTACCACGAATGTAAACATTCACGCGTCAGGAGAACTGAATGTAAATGGTGCCGCTGTCTACATGGTGGGTTCGGAAGGGATGTATCTCGATACAGCTACGGATACGATCGCATTAGTAGAAGAGAACGGCACGAGTAGCGACCAGATTCTTCTGGATGCGGAGAAGAGCCAGACGTTTGATCCTATCTTGAGTCCGTTTGAAAAAGATATGAAGAGTCTAGGCTGGCAGGGCGCGGTAGATAAACGACTCGCAGATCACGATGCGGCGGAATCCAAAGGGGAAGGGGAAGTCGTTGAAGAGACCCTGTCGTCGCTATGGAACTTTGCCGTAGATGTTGCCGATGTTGCCTACACGGGAGTACAATTGTTAGCGAGTGATGAGGGTGAGACGGTCACCAACATCAGGGGAACGGAGGTTAAGTCGTTAACCGAGGGGAACAACTTAGCAAAAGAAACAGAACAAAAAGCTACAAGTGCGGCAAAATATGTAGGAGATGTGTTTCAGGGCGAGAAGTCGTTCGTTGAAATCGGTCAAGATATACAAGCGGCTGGTGAAAAAGTCGGTGAGAGCGTCATGCAGGACTACGTTATTCCGGTCGGGATGAATTGGCTACACCAGTTCGAAGACAAGCATGGAGGTAAAGAAGCAAAGCTAAAAAGAACACTGGAGGAAAGCTACCAACGAGGTAGGAATACGGGAAGAGTAAATGTCATAGGTGCTGAGGTAATCGTGAGTGGACTGTCAGGTGGAATGGGTGGAGCCGCTATGAAGACAGTGACTACAGCAGCCAAACTGACGCCAGATGGACCAAAAAGGGATCGTACGCCAGACGGTAACGGCAGCGATGGAAGCAACGGAAGCAACGGAAGCAATAGAAGCGACGGAAATGAAACTCCATTATTCGGACTTTTTGACTCTATTAAAAAAGATATGGAAACGCTGGATGGGAAGTTCAAAACAAAGGCGAAGACTGTTGAAGATGCGTTGAAAGAAATGCAAGAGATGGTTAATAGTTTTTTAGCTGCTATGCAAGGATTTTCCAATCTGGTTCCTAATACAGGTAGGCCGATGTTCTTTTCGGTGGACGGGAATGGTGGTGGCGGGCATAACAATAATCATGGGAATAATAGAAATAATAAGCGAGATAATGAGGGGACGGGTAATCTTAAGTATAAAGAAGGTTACTATGTTGAACATTTAACCGGAGAAGTTACAAAATGTACGGACTGGAAAGGTGTTAGTGGTGGGCATAATTATGAGGAATTTAAGAAATTCTTTGACACAAATGGGAAATATGGATATGAAGAAATAGGAAGAAAAGAACATCCGGATATCCAGGGAATATATGATATTGAATATAGATTAAAGGTTGAAGTAAAGAACTACCAAGGAAAAGGAACAGGGGAATATAAAGTTGTACCAAAAGAAGATAAGCCACCTCTTAAGAAAACCATATATGACCCTAATGTAATTTCCAATGACGATATTGTTCGATTAGGAAAAGAGGCAATGGAAGAAGGAATAAAATCGCAAAGAGTCAATCAATTAAAAAGTCAAACAAATAAGCAAAAAATCCAAGGAGTTTCAAGTAATGGGTTGAAGTTTGAAGGAATAAAAAATACTGATACTGGAGAAATCGAAAACTTTTATCCGGTATTGAAATTTGAAGAAAATTAAGGAGATAACATAATGACCACTGTTTACGACGATAAGAATAAGTTGATTCTCATGTACGAAGAAAAAGGACTTGAAAAAGGCTCAGTCATTGATGTTCTTGGTGATTTTGTATTGGAATATGACTTTGTTAAGGTATTAGAAGGTTTTTTTAACGAGTATGTTGAGAGACGAGATTATATAGGAGTTATATATTCTGATGAATACGATGTAGGGGATGAAGGGTATTTTGGTGAGAATTGCATTTTGTTTTATTATGGTGTAGATGATACTTATGATATTGTCAGTTATAAAGAACTATTTGATTACTTACAGGTAGCATGTAATTTCTATATTGAAAAGAACGAAGATAAAAAAGATGAAATTAACGAATATTTATTAAGAATTAAAGAGAAATATAGCATTGAAGAATAATGGGTAGAATCAAGATTTTTTTGTAAGCCTATTTACGACCTCAACAACAAGATCGTACAATACACCCAACATAGCCATAATACGAGATAGCCACCCGTATTGTGGTTTTTTATCCTATTGCGGTTTGTTGATGAGTAGACCCCACCCAGTGCCGAATGAGTAGGGCAGATGAATCTAAGTAGACTTAACTCAAGTTGTATTCGAATAAAGACTTTTTCATTTTATTTGTACGCACATCAATGTTTTAGTTTTATACCCTAAAAAGTGCTATTCCGATACAAAAAACAGGTCGATTATGGTCAGATACAACCATGATTGACCTGTTTTTTTGTTAGCTTCGCTTTCTTGCGGTGATTTCAAAAATAATTGCAACACTGTACGTACATAGTCCAGTAACGACGACACATAAGAACCCCCCACCCCAACCGGTAGGTAAGTGGCGGGAGTATCATTTTCCCTCGAGATGACGCAGGATCGCCATCAAATCCAGCTCGCCCAAGCCTTCTTCCAATGCATGACGATAGGTCGCATTTACGGATTCAGCCAATGGGGTAGAGACGCCTGCTTCATTCGCAAGTCGAAGGTCCTTGGCCATATGCTTTAGGGCAAAGGCAGCCGGATAGTTGTCAGCGAGGATGGAAGCCGCTTTTCCGCGAATGAGTGGTGTTCCTACGGCGCTCTCGGAAATGATGTCCAGCATTTGCTCCGTACCAATGCCGAGGGATCGTGCGAATAGTAATGTTTCAGACACACCTTGTACTGTAATGCCGAGCAGCAGGTTGATCGCCAGCTTCGCAGATGTACCCGCTCCGTTTGGTCCCAAATAAAACGCGGCTTTGCCCAGCTTGTCCAGCATAGGCTTGGCTACCTTAAAATCAGCCTGCTCTCCGCCTACCATGATGACGAGCTTGCCTTCTTTGGCAGGCCCTACGCTACCGGACACAGGTGCATCGAGAAAGCGCAGTCCAGCTTCCTGGGCTTGCTCTGCGATATAACGGGATGTATCCGGTGAAATCGTGCTCATATCTACTGCAAGCTTGCCTTGAATGGACAGGCTCAAGAGACCGTCTGTGCCAGTATAGATTGCTTTTACTGCATCATCATCGCTTACCATCGTGAACAGTACATCGCATTGTGCTACCAAATCTGACAGAGCGGCTGTCTCTTTCGCACCCAATGCCACCAATGGTGCAGCTTTTCCTGGCGTACGATTCCAGACACGTACGTCGTAGCCAGCAGCCAGCAGATTGCTAGCCATTGGTATGCCCATGTTTCCCAAACCAATCCAACCGATGATCATCGTCTTGTTCTCCTATCCGCGATTTATGCTTTTATTTGTTGTTGGACAAGTATCTTCAAAGCAGCGTGCTTGGATTCTGTCATCGCAAACAACTCGTCAAACCCAGAAGGAAGCGTCTTGTCAAGAACACGCAAGCCTTCCTCGGTAATGCCACCTTTGGTAGCCACACGTTCGATCAGTTGGTCGAAGCTAAGCTGTTCGTTTTTGAGCAAAAGAGCGGTTCCCAGCATCGTTTCCACCAGCATGCTTCTCGCCGTATCCAGGTCTAGCTCTGGTGTTTTGCGAACGGCTGCCTGCGCGAACGAATCAAGAATCCCTGCGATCAGTCCAGGTGCGCTGCTGGTGAGGATCGTCGCTGTTTCAATCTCGACCTCGGATACTTCCTGTGATTGACTAATGGAAGACAGGAGAGTGAGAAGCTCATCTCGATCCTCTGCACTTGTTCGACTGCTGCATGTAAATAGAGATACACCATGCAGCTCTTGCGAAGTGACGGTAGGAATTACCTTGCTTACGGCACCAGCATGGACGGTTTCCAAATCATCGATGCTAACACCTGCTGCCACAGAAACGATATGTACACTTTCAGGGATAGACAACTCTCGCAGTACAGGCAGGATATCCAGTGGCTTTGTGCAGAGAAAGACCAGATTTGTCTGGTTGCACACCTCTTGCGCACTTTCGGCTATGAGAATACCATGTGATGCCTGCAGATGTTCAGCCTTTTCTCTTGTTCGATTGAAGACGGTGATATGCTCGGGCTGGATCACACCGCTTTTACAGAGCGATTTCACCAGCATTTGTCCCATACTGCCTAATCCAATGATTCCAATTCGCATGTGCAAAACCCCCCGCCTAATTGTAACGTAGCCTTATGAAAAAAGGTACAGCCCCCCTGTGAGAGAGCTGTACCTTTGCCGTTTCATTAAACGGATTAGTCGTCAGAGCTACGGAAAATCATGATGTATTTCGCCAACTCCAGAACAGAGATCAGAGCAGCAGCTACGTACGTCAGAGCGGCTGCGCCCAGTACTTTGCTTGCGCCACGCTCTTCTTCATTGCGAATGAAGCCCATTTTGAGCATCAGATCTTTCGCACGGCTACTTGCGTTAAACTCGACAGGCAGTGTGACGAGCTGGAAGGCAACCGCTCCGGAGAAGAAGATAATCCCGATGAGCAAAAGTCCAGCCATTTTAAAGAAGAAACCAGCCAACAGCAGCAATGGCGCTACACCGGACACCAGGTTGACTACCGGGAAAATGCGATGGCGTGCTACCAGCATCGGGTACGAGACCTTGTGCTGAATCGCATGGCCGACCTCGTGACAAGCAACGGACAGAGAGGCAATCGAGTTGCCGAAGTATACAGGATCAGACAGGCGTACGACACGATCAGTCGGGTCGTAGTGGTCAGTCAATGTACCTGGGATATGTTGAACAGGAACGTTCGTCAAGCCGTTCGCATCGAGCATGCGGCGGGCGGCCTCTGCACCGGTAAGACCGGAGGAGGTAGGAACTTCGGCGAATTTGTTAAAAGTTCCTTTCACACGAAACTGTGCCCAGAGCGACAGTCCGAATGCAATCAGAATCAGGAAATCCATAGGATGGAAAAACATTCCACACTCACTCCTCGTTGTAATCTATGAAAACGAAATGTTGCTAAGCCATACATGTAACCTTACTACTTCATTCTGTCCCATATTCATGTATACGAATAAGTCCTATGACAGTTTCACTATTTTATTGTACAATCTCTGACCATTATTGACAATGTTGCCACATGCGAAAAAACAAGACACATTCCTCGTCATCATGATTAGGAATGTGTCTGTTTTCTTGATTATCTGTCGTGATTTTGAGTTTTGTGGTGCTCGGTTTTTCGCGGGTTTTGAAAGCCGGTCACTTCGAGCATTTTACTGCTCATTTTGGAATCCAACGTCTTTTCAGGAGCCTGCGGATATGATTTTTCACCTTTGGACACCGAAATATCCTCCTCGAAAACATAATCGCGAACACGCTTATTATTTCCTTGGACGGATGCGAAAGGACGTGGGAATGGTTTACAGCTGAGAAAAGGCGCGGTCTACAGCTGCGATGGTGAATTGAATGTCTTCTTCTGTATGAGCTGTGGTCACGAACCAAGCTTCATATTTAGATGGTGCCAGGCATACACCTTCATTCAGCATCAGCTGGAAGAAGCGGGCAAAAATTTCTCCATTCGCTTTCTGAGCTGCATCATAATCATGAACAGGCTCGTCCGCAAAGTAAACAGCCAATGCCCCTTTTACACGATTGAGCTGGATGGTTACGCCGTGTTTGTTGGCTGCCTCGGTGATTCCGTTCGCAAGCATGGAGCCCAGTCGTTCGAATTCATCGTACACGCCCGGCTGCTTCAATACTTCCAGGCAGGCGATTCCCGCACGGATGGAAGCAGGATTACCAGCCATTGTTCCTGCTTGATACGCAGGTCCGAGTGGGGCGACTTGTTCCATGATTTCCCGACGACCGCCATAAGCACCGATTGGCAGACCGCCACCGATAATTTTGCCCAATGCAGTCAGATCAGGCTCGACTCCGAGGAGGTTTTGTGCTCCGCCGTAGCAGAAGCGGAAGGCCGTAATCACTTCATCGTAGACGACAAGTGCGCCTGCTTCATGCGTAATGCGGTTAACCTCTTCCAAGAAGCCAGGCTCAGGTGCCACGATACCGAAGTTGCCGACAATCGGCTCCACGAGGACGCAAGCCGTTTCGCTGCCCCATTTGTTCATAGCTTCTGCAAATGCTTCGACATTATTAAAAGGTACCGTAATGACTTCGCTGGCGATGCTTTGTGGAATACCCGCACTGTCTGGAATCCCCAAGGTTGATGGTCCGGAGCCAGCTGCAACCAGCACCAAATCAGAGTGACCGTGGTAGCAGCCTGCGAATTTGATGATTTTGACACGTCCGGTATAGGCACGTGCTACACGAATGCAGGTCATGACTGCTTCTGTACCGGAGTTGTTAAAACGAATGCGCTCCATCGAAGGGATTGCTTCGCGGATCATGTTTGCGAAAGTAATTTCCCATGGAGTAGGAGTACCGTACAGGGTTCCGTTGGCAGCTGCTTCGCAAATCGCTTCGGTCACATGTGGATGTGCATGGCCAGTAATGATGGGGCCATATGCTGCTAAGTAGTCAATATATCGATTGCCGTCCACGTCCCAGAAATACGCGCCCTGGGCACGTTCCATCGTTACGGGTGCTCCCCCGCCTACAGCCTTGAAAGAGCGGGAAGGGCTGTTTACCCCGCCTAGAATGACGTCGAGTGCTTCCTCGTGCAGTTGCGCGGATCGTTCACGTTTCATGCATATTCCCTCTTTTCTTTTGAAACTACCTCTTTTGTAAAAAGTCCTTCATTATCTTACCACAGCTGTTCAACAACTGGATATGAACGGAGAGCTATAGATGAAGGAAAGGAAAAATGATACAATTTTCAAGCAAATCACTCCATGGGTAAAGGCGGGGTCATCATGAAACTTGAGAGCATCTCCATGAAAGGAAGCGGCAAAAGCAATGAGGACGCCTATGTGATTCAGCAGGTCAAGCATGTGTATGCGGTTATCGACGGCATTACGTCGCTGATTCCGTATGAGAACGCAGCAGGACAGACAGGCGGAGCTATCGCGGCTGAGCTCGTAAAAAAGCAACTGGAAGCAATGCCTGAGGATGCAGCTTTGCACGATTATTTGGAGACGATAAACGTAGCCCTTCAGGAGCAGATGCGGCAAAGCGGCATTGATCTTGAGAAAAAGGAAGCATTGTGGGGAGCGGCCTGTGCAGTCGTCCGTGTAGGAGATGCCCATATCGAGTACGCGCAGTTGGGAGATTGCATGATATTTGCCGTTTATGATGATGACACGGTACGACCCCTGACGCATACGCAAGTCAGCCATTTGGAACAGGCAGCCTTGGCGAAGTGGGAAGAAGGAATCAAAGAAGGATTGTGTACGCGAACAGAGCTGTACGAACGATGTATGGACATCCTGATCCATAACCGCTATCAGGCGAATGGACCAGGAGGCTACGGAGTGTTGAATGGTGATGCTGCCTGTCGGGATTTTATAGAGTATGGCCGCATGAATCGAGTTGGCGTGAAGGCATTGGTGCTGGCAACGGATGGTCTTTTCATGCCGAGAGCTTTAGGTGGAGCACAGCCGAAGTGGGAAGAGACGGTGCTGCCGATCGTACATAAAGGGCTGCAACGTTATACAGACGAGCTCATCTCTCTGGAAAACAACGATCCCGAGTGCATCCGCTATATCCGCTTCAAAAAGTCAGACGACAAAACGGGAATGATCCTTTCTCTTCATTAACAGTTTGGTGCAGTTTGCCTTTTGCACAATTCGATTGGCTCATATACACTACAAATGGTATTTAAGCGAAGAAAAAAGGACGGTATTCCATGATTCAGGTAAATCATTTACAAAAGGATTTCCGCATCCATCAATCCAGACCGGGTCTTGGTGGTGCTTTTCGTGATTTGTTCAGTCGGGAGTACAAGACGGTAAATGCGGTGGATGACCTTTCCTTTACAGTAGAGGAAGGGGAAATGTTCGCACTGATAGGGGAAAATGGTGCCGGAAAATCGACCACGATCAAGATGCTGACCGGAATCTTGACCCCGAGCGACGGCGAAATCGTCATTAACGGCTATGTGCCTTTCAAGCAGCGGGAAGACTACGTTCGATCCATCGGAGTTGTTTTCGGGCAGCGCTCTCAGCTTTGGTGGGACTTATCTCCGCTAGAGTCCTTCCGTCTGTTGAAAAGTGTTTATAAGGTAGACGAGGCAGAAGGAGAAAAGTGGCTGGAGCGTTTGATTGAGGAGCTGGATATTTCTCCGTTCGTCAGTCAGCCAGTACGCAAGCTAAGTCTCGGACAACGGATGCGCTGTGAAGTGGCTGCTTCCTTGATTCATAAGCCACGCCTGCTATTTCTCGATGAACCGACAGTTGGACTCGATGTGCTCGTTAAGCAAAAAATCCGGGAGTTTCTCCGCAATCTGAATGAGACGGAAAATATGACGATCTTGTTGACGACTCACGATGTGTCAGACATCGAAGCACTCTGTAAACGCGTGCTTGTCATGGACAAAGGGAAGCTGATCTTCGATGGCTTGCTGAATGACCTCAAAGAAAAATGGGGCAATGGCACAGAGGTGTCCTTCCAAATGAAAAAGCGCACTTCAACAGCCGCACTCCGTCAGGCATTGGGAGAGATGCCTTGTGAGATCGAGCAAATCAATGATTTTACCCTCAGTGTAAAAGTAGCGCGGAGTCAGGAAATGCTGCCCTTTGTTTTGTCGACAGTCATGTCATCGTTTGAAGTCAGCGACGTGAAAATCGAAGAGACGAGCACAGAGGATATCGTTCGCAACATTTATTCCTCCGACCAAGAGGTAGCCAGCCATGCGTAAGCTTTATATGGAACTCATCCGCATGAGGTTTTTGACGATGCTTGCCTATCGTGTGAACTATTACAGCGGGATCATTATCTACGCGATCAACATCGGTGCGTACTACTTTTTGTGGGGAGCGATCTACGGAGGCCAGCAGCAGCTGGGCGGGCTTACAGTGGAACAGATGACTTCCTACGTTGCGATTGCTTGGATGTCGCGGGCGTTTTATTTTAACAACATCGATACAGAAATAGCCCAGGATGTCCGAGAAGGCAAGGTCGCGATCGAAATGATACGCCCTTATAATTATTTGTCCGTGAAAACGGCGCAGGCGTTTGGGGAAGGGATCTTTCGCTTTCTCTTTTTTGCGGGTCCGGGGATCTTCCTTATCAGCCTGATTATTCCGTTTAGCTTCCCGGCGACAGGGACAGGATGGGGACTGTATTTGATCAGCTTGATGTGTGCGTTTTTGATCAATACACAAATCAATCTGGTGACAGGCTTACTGACTTTCTTCCTATTCCGAAACGATGGTATGATGCGAGCCAAGCGGGTCGTAGTGGATCTGTTGTCTGGTCTCGTGCTTCCGATCAGCTTTTTCCCGGGCTGGGCGCAAACGGTAATGGGTTACCTTCCATTTCAGGCGGTTAACTACTATCCGAGCCTGATTTTCACAGGAGCAATTACAACGGAACGTTCCTGGGAATTGATCGGTTTTCAGGTCATCTGGATGTTTGTCATACTGGTTCCCATCTTGGTGATGTGGCGTCTTGCCCGCAACAAGCTGGTTGTGCAAGGAGGGTAGAGCATGCAAAACATGAGACATATTTTCAGTATTTTTGCCGACTACCTGAGCCAGTACTTCAAGACGAGACTTGCCTATCGAACGGATTTTCTCGGGGATTTTGTGTCTAATCTGGTTTCAGAGTTGATCAATCTCGTCTTTATTATTGTCGTGTTCACGCATGTTCCTTTGATGGGGGATTGGACGCGTGATGAGATCATCTTTATCTATGGTTTCTTTTTGGTTCCATACGCGTTGTTCTCGATGTTCTTTGGCTTTTGGGACTTCAACGAACGGTATATCATTCGGGGCGAGATGGATCGTATCCTGACGAGACCGATTCACAATCTGGCACAGGTATGCCTCGAGTCGATTGCGCCAGACCGCATTTTTGGAGTCATAACCGGGATCATCATCATGGGGTATGCTGCCATTCAACTCGATTTGTCGTTTTACTGGTACGACGTGTTCATCTTTATCGGGCTCTCGATCAGCGGGGCACTGATTTACGGTGGCGTGTACACCGCGATTGCTGCGGTTAGCTTCTTTTCTGACTCGCGGACAGGGATTGCCCCGATGATTTACAACATCCAGCAGTATGGGCGCTATCCGGTAGACGTGTACAACAAGGCCATACGCTTTGTGCTTACCTACGTGCTGCCGTTTGCCTTCGTGGGTGTTTATCCGGCGGCTTACTTTTTGCGCAAGGAAGTTTGGTACACCTATGCGGCAATGACGCCAGTAGTGGCTATTATTTTCTTTGGGATTGGGCTACTCGTTTGGAACTGGGGTGTCACGAAGTATCGGGGAGCAGGTTCTTGATGATTTATAATCTGAAGTCGTTGTGGTAATATTGGATGTAACGAGATCGAAAAGCATAAGGTAAAAAAAGACCGTCCCGGCGGCAACCGGAACGGTCGGTACAAAAGGCGCTTCCCCTAAAGGGGTGCGGCTCAATACTATGTTGTGAAATAGACCGCAGAGCTGTCAACTCAAGGGCGGTCTATTTCTTTTTGGTCAAGGTAACAACCAAGCCGATTAAAGCGACCAGGAACAACCCAAACTGGAAAAGCAGTCCGATCATTCGTTACCACAGGCCTCACCCCCTTTCAAATGGGGATGAGCCGCGACCACCCTTGAGGAGCCGATTCTATTGTACAAGCGAATGATAGCATGAAGTGCTCTCTAGTTAGCAAGTGTCTTTTTTTATTCGTTATTCAAACTAAACTCATCGGAAAAATAAACAAAAAGTGTCGAGCTGGCAGTTTCCTCTATTGTCAAATCAAAAAACAGCAGTATAATATGCTGTATACAACTACACATTCCTTCGGGGCAGGGTGAAATTCCCGACCGGCGGTGATCATGCTTTGTGCATGTTAAGCCCGCGAGCCTCCCGAGCTGCAAATAGCGACGGAGTGCAGGATCTGGTGTGATTCCAGAGCCGACAGTACAGTCTGGATGGGAGAAGGATGACGACAGTACGTTTATCACACGTGCTTGTTTGCCTGTGCAAACGGGACGAGAACGTAGAGGCAAGCCCTCTTGTTTCTTGTACCTTTTATTTGCGCACGGTTTTGTCATACGCTTGCAAATGCCCTGTGGAACTTATAGCCACAGGGTTTATTCTGTTTGTGTAACAAGACGTGTGAGCCTACAACGACTGTTGCCATTCCTCAAGAAGGAGTAGAAAAATGAGGAGATGGTAAACATGAAAGAAACAGCGCTGCATTCTTCGCGCACACGTGCAACCCAAAAGCTGGTGACGATTCCCATGCTGGCGGCCGTTGCATTTATTCTGCAGTATCTCGAGGTTCCTGTTCCGCTGATGCCAAGCTTTTTGAAGCTGGACTTCAGTACACTCCCAGCATTGATCGGGGGACTCATGTACGGACCTGTAGCTGGCGTTATTATCGAGGTACTAAAAAATACATTGCACATGCTCTTCAAAAATACAGACGGTCTGTTGATCGGTGAGCTCGCAAACGTCGTAGCAGGATCAAGCTTTATTTTTGCGGCTGTCTACATGCAGCGTCTCGGCCAAGGCAAAAAAGGCTTCCTGACTGGTCTTGCTCTGGGAACGCTGTTGATGACGATTGTCATGGCTGTGGCAAATGCATATGTGCTGTTGCCTGCGTACGCTGTGCTTTATCAAATGCCGATTGAACAGCTCTTGACCATGTTCAATGCGACAAGTATCTGGTCTTTGGTTCTGTACGGAATCGTACCATTCAATCTCTTCAAAGGTGTTATGATTTCAGTGGTCGCGTATCCGATCTACGTGAAGCTCGGCTCCAGAATCGCTGCGCGTACCAACAATTGACAACCACGATGTGACTCGCTAATATGTTTAGTTAATAGATAGTCACAAAAGGCTATGAAAGGACCCGCAGCTATTCCCCGTGACAGAGAGTCGGCCCTAGTCTGGAAGGCTGATACGTAAAGGATAACTGCACCCCATCCTGAAGCCGCTGGTGAAGAGCTTAGCCGGATGCCCACCGTTATCGGGTTATCGAGAGGACTATGGCTATGCTGTAGTCAATCAGGGTGGTACCGCGGAAGTTGATCCTCCGTCCCTTTTTGGGATGGGGGATTTTTTGCATTTTACGTAAGATCAAAAAGGAGCGTAGACGGATGAAAGAGGACAAAGCGTTTGTAAAAGAAATTACACCGCAATCGGAGGATTTTTCGCGTTGGTACATCGATGCCATTAAAAAGGCGGATTTGATGGACTACACACCGGTACGCGGCTGCATCGTGTTCAAGCCGGATGGCTTTGAGCTCTGGGAGCGAATTCAAGAGGCGATGAATAAGCGCTTCAAAGAGACAGGACATCGCAATGCCTATTTCCCGATGCTGATCCCCGAGTCCTTCTTTCAAAAAGAAAAAGAGCATATCGAGGGCTTCAATCCAGAGTTGCCTTGGGTAACAGAGGCTGGGGGCGAGCCGCTAGAGGAAAAGCTCGCGCTACGTCCAACCTCCGAAACGATCATCGGACATATGTACAGCCAATGGATTCAGAGCTACCGCGACCTGCCTGTATTAATCAACCAATGGGCAAACGTTTTTCGTTGGGAAAAGCGGACGATGCCGTTCTTGCGGACATCGGAATTTCTCTGGCAGGAAGGCCACACGGCACATGCGACAGAGGAGGAAGCTCGTCAGGAAACGATGCAAATGCTGGAGATTTACCGAGAGGTCGTCGAGCAGGAGCTGGCCATTCCAGTTTGGAAGGGACAAAAAACACCAAGTGAACGCTTTGCTGGTGCTGTCGACACGTATTCCATTGAAGCGATGATGAAGGATGGCAAAGCAGTGCAAGCGGGTACCTCGCACTATTTGGGCGATAAATTCGCGCGCGGCTTTGAAATCAAGTTTTTGGATCGTGACAATCAGTTCAAGTACGTTCACACCACATCATGGGGAACCTCTACGCGACTGATTGGTTCGATGATCATGGTGCATGGCGATGACCGTGGTCTAGTGTTGCCGCCTCGCATGGCTCCGACACAGGTTATTATGATCCCAGTCGGTCCGATGAAGCAGCGCGAGAAAGTCATGGAGGCGTTTGATCCACTCTTTGACGAGATCAAGGCCGCAGGAGTGCGTGTCCGTGCTGATCTTCGTGAAGAAACACCAGGCTGGAAGTTCAATGAGTGGGAAATGCGCGGGGTTCCTCTGCGTCTGGAGCTCGGCCCACGCGACGTGGAAAATGGTCAAGTCATTCTGGCTCGACGTGATACAGGGGAGAAGGTGACGGTTTCACTTGAAGGTATCGCGCAAACAGTTGTACAACTGTTGGAAGAGATTCAGCAAAATATGTTCCAAAAAGCACTAGCCTTCCGTGATGAGAACTCACATTTGGGGATCGATACACTGGAGCAACTGTCCGCTCATATTGCCAAAAGCGAGAGCGAAAACAAGCTGAGTGGATGGGTGTTAGCTGGCTGGTGTGGGGATGATGCTTGTGAATCGAAGATCAAAGAGGAAACCAAGTTCACCTCTCGCAACATCCCGTTTGAGCCTCTTGTACGAAAGAAAGCCTGCATTTGCTGCGGTAAAGACTCACAGCATAGCGTCTGGTTCGGACGGGCGTATTAATCAAAAAAAGGGTGTGTCCACGCTTCGGCGGCAGGGCACACCCTTTTTTCATCTAGCGTCTGAGTATCCAATCGGTAAAAGCGTGCACATCCGTAAAGTGGTAGTCAGGCTCGGGATCGAATTTTCCCGACTTTTGTGTAACCAAAAGCCAATCCACACCGACTGTTCGCAAACCAGCGGCTCGACCAGCCAACACGTCAGCATCACTGTCGCCTACGAAAATGGTTTCCGCAGGCGTAGCGCCTAGCTGTTTCATAGCGGTAAAAATACCTTCTGGATGAGGCTTTGGATGTGTGACCTCATCCCCTGTGATCACGACGGAAAAATACGAATCTAATCCCCATTCTCGAAGGGAGATGTCAGCGCTTTTTCGTCCTTTTCCTGTTACGATTCCCATTTGGATACCTGCTGAGTGAAGTTCGTCGAGCATGCTTCGGATATTTTCCGGGTTTTGTACGCGGGAGTGTTCATCTGTGTATACACGATAAAAATGAGCGAGGGCGTTGTCATGCGCATGTGGGGGAAGCTCGTTTTGCAAAATGCCTATCTCCGTGGGGCCAAAGAGAGCTACAATCTGCTCGTCGGTATAATGCTCCTGCAAAAACTGCTGAAAGGTAGAGCGAAAAGCGGTGAAGATCAAGGGGAGGGTATCGGCAACTGTGCCGTCGAAATCAAACAAGATCGTCCGCATTGGAGTCCTCCTTTGATTAGAAAATGAAAGAAAACCATCGTATCTGATGGTTTTCTTGGTGACTTACTCATCTGAATCATCAAAAGGGTCATCTGAATCATCTGTTGGGTCAGCTGGAGTCAATGGGAACAGGATGTCGAAAAACTTGAATTTTCGACGGCCAGGTTCCGATTTGAACCCTTTGTACTTTTGCAACAGCTCAGAGATGTCTTCCACAAATTGATTGCGTTCATCTTGACTCAAATAAAATTCAGTCAAATTAAAAGCGAACGTATTTTGGTATTCTTTCCGAACATCTTGGTCACTTGCGACGAAGCGATTGAGAGTTCGCATGAGATCCTTTTCCGTAGTACGAAACGGAGTAAACATGACATCACTTAATTGTTGAGCGTTTTCTTCAATCATCAATTGGAGCTTGACCTGAATGACCTTGGCAACAGGCTCATAATATTTCTCCACAATAGAGCCTTTTACCCGGGTATCCACTTGCTCGAGCAGCCCAACACGCACGAGCTCCTTCACATGGTAATGTAGCCGTGCAGCATTTTCGCCTAGTTCTGTAGCGATTTGTTTGGCCGTTCTGGGCTCCAAATCTTCAAAGAGTTCCAAAATTTTAACCCGTTCCGCTATAGCAAGCGATTTTAGCGCTTCTGGATCTGTTACTTCAAAAAACTCTTTCATGCGAATTCACCATCCAACTGACTAGGCCAAATTTTATTTTTTTTTATTCTATCCTTTTCTGAATCAAAGCGCAACTTGTATGCGGATGAAGTGACTACTAGATTGTGGTAAAATGGGACCAGCGAAAACAGGATATTATCGAGAGGAGGGAAAAGTTTGACGGCAGTAGGACAAGCTGCACCTGCATTTACTTTGCAGGCGAGCGACAATCAGACCCTCTCACTTTCCCAATTTTATGGACAAAATATAGTGCTTTATTTTTATCCGAAGGACCAAACGCCGACATGTACCACAGAAGCATGCGACTTTCGTGACTTCCATTCGGGCTTTGCTGAGCTGAATTCAGTTGTTCTCGGAATCAGTCCGGATTCTGTGAAATCGCATGACAAATTTATCGCGAAGCACGAATTGCCTTTTCCACTTTTGGCAGATCCGGATCACCAAGTGGCAGAGGCTTATGGTGTGTGGGTATTGAAAAAAATGTACGGACGAGAGTATATGGGCATAGAACGCACGACGTTCGTCATCGACAAAGAAGGCAACATTGCAAAAGTATGGGCAAAAGTAAAGGTCAAAGGGCATGTACAGGAAGTGCTTCAATTTATTAAGGAAGAGCTTCAATCCTAACGTTTATTTCGCAACGGGCGAATGGAGGAACATACAAATGAGTGTATCCACAGAATATGTTGTACAAAGCTTTTGCCAATTGGCCAACATCCCAAGTCCGTCTGGCAATACGGAAAAAGTAATGGCCTGGGTTGCACAAGAGTTAGAAAATCTTGGCGTTTCCTATAAACAGACAAATAAAGGGGCAATCGTTGCAACCGTAGCGGGGGCCAATAACGACAAAGCAAGACTCTTGACCGCTCACGTCGATACGCTGGGCGCGATGGTAAAAGAAATAAAGAGCAACGGACGTTTGAAGCTGACCTTGATCGGTGGATTTGCATTCAATGCGATTGAAGGGGAGCACTGCGTTGTAGAGACTAGTAGCGGTCGTCTTGTAACTGGTACGATTTTGTCTACCAAAGCTTCCGTGCATGTATACAGCTCAGAAGCGGGGAAAGCTGAGCGCAATGAGGCGAACATGGAAGTTCGGCTGGATGAAAAGGTCACAAACAAAGAGCAAGTACTTGCGCTTGGGATTTCCGTCGGAGATTTCGTCTCCTTTGATCCGCGCGTGACGGTAACGGATAGCGGCTTCATCAAGTCCCGCCATATCGACGACAAAGCAAGCGTAGCTGTGCTGCTGGGGGTTCTAAAAGAACTGAGTGAATCCGGTGTGAAGCTGCCTTACACTACGCACTTTTTTATCAGCAATAATGAAGAGATCGGCTACGGCGGCAACTCCAGCATCCCTGCCAACGTGGTGGAGTATCTGGCTGTCGACATGGGCGCGATTGGGGATGGACAGACGACAGATGAGTATTGTGTGTCCATTTGTGCGAAGGATTCCACTGGACCGTACCACTACGGATTGCGCAGCCATCTGACCAAGCTCGCACAAGCGAACGGTCTGAACTACCAAGTGGACATTTATCCTTACTATGGTTCTGACGCGAGTGCTGCACTGAGAGCCGGATATGACGTTGTCCATGGCTTGATCGGACCGGGAGTAGATGCATCCCACTCCCATGAACGTACACATAAAGAAGCACTCGATAACACGGCAAAGCTCGTTATGGCCTACCTTCAATCAGAAGAAATGCAAGCATAGGAGGGCCAGATGAGCAATATGTATCAATGGGCTGACTACTATGATCTCACTCAACGCGGTGTTCCGGGTGATGTTGAGTTCTATCTGGAACAAGCCAAGCTGGCAGGGGGAAACGTGCTAGATCTCGCTTGCGGCACCGGAAGAATCAGCATTCCGATGGCGCAGGCTGGCATCGACGTTACCGGAATTGACCTATCCCAAGATATGCTGGCAAGGGCTCAGGTAAAAGCAGAGGAACAAGGTGTAACATCCGGCTTGAAGCTATTGCAGGGGGATATGCGCACCTTTGATCTGCAGGCGTCATTTTCGCTGATTATGATTCCTTTTCGATCGTTTTTGCACCTGTTGCATGTTCAAGAGCAAATGAAGGCATTGACGTGCATTCGCAAGCATCTGGCTCCAGGCGGGAAGTTCATCATGAACGTGTTTGTCCCCAAGATTCATCATTTTTACGAGGAAAATGAAAAAATGTCCTTGCGTGGCACGTATCCACTCCCGTCGGGGGAAGAGGTTGCGATGTGGGATTACACTCGTTATGACCATTTTCAGCAACTGTCCGAAGTGACACGCATATACGAGCGTACGGATGCACAGGGAGTTATAACGGAACGGGTGAGGGGCCGATTTACTCTCCGCTATATTTTCCCCGCGGAGCTCCATCATCTGCTTCGTTTAAACGGCTTGAAGGTCACACAACGATACGGTTCTTTTGCAAAGACACCTTTTGATGCGAATAGCTCAGAGTTGATTCTGGTCGCAGAAGCTTTGTAAACGGAACCTGTGGAGGGGATTCGGAATGAAGATTTATACAAAGTCAGGGGATAAGGGCGAGACGTCACTGGTTGCAGGTGTCCGCGTGCCTAAGTTTGCGGACCGTGTAGAGGCATACGGTACGTGCGATGAAGCCAACTCGCAGATTGGATTGGCACTGGCTCTGTTGCCTGCGACAGAAGAATGGAAGGAATTGCAGGATGTCTTCCATGTCATTCAGACAAAGCTGTTCCATGTAGGGGCTGAGCTGGCGACGCCAGAAGGCAAAAAGGTAGGCTGGCCAATTGCAGAAGAAGACGTTACTTTTCTGGAAGAGCAAATTGACATGCTAGATGCAAAGTTGCCTCCGCTCACCAATTTTATATTGCCTGGCGGACATCCGGCTGCGGCAGCCTTCCATGTTTCGCGTACGGTCGTCAGACGTGCAGAGCGCAAAGCAGTCCATGTGGCACAGCAGGAGCAGGTAAACCCGTCCGTGGTCAAATACCTCAACCGCTTGTCTGATTATCTGTTCGTTGTGGCTCGTCATATTAATAAAGAAACAGATGCAGTTGAGAAAACGCTGCACGAATAGGCAAAAGCCCCCTGTGATCAAGCAGGGGGCTTCCCTTTTTTATTTGGTCCGCAGGTAAGTGGTGATTCCCGGGAGAAAGTCGATTTTCTCTGTGTGAAAAGTATCGTAGAGAAGCTTTCCGTCCTTACATGCGTTTCCTTCTAGCAGCATGGTGAGCTGCGTGTTGGTAATCGGGAAAAAGGGGAATCTCTCCATCATATTTACCACAGGCTTCATGAAAGCAAGGGGAATGTGAAATTTATTGACCTTCCGCTTACCGATGGCCTCGCCAATCGTATCGAGGATTTGCTCGTAGGAGAGTGGTTCGGGCCCACCTGTTTCGTAGGTTTGATTGGTTGATTCGGGTCTGCTCAAGGCTTGGACGAATACATCGGCCACCGTCTTGCGAGCAACTGGTTGCAAAGGGTAGGAGCCATCGCCAATGACCGGTGTGATAGGTAACCGAACCAGATCGGCGAGCATGTTCACGAATTCATCCCCAGGACCAAAAATGACAGATGGACGGAAAATGACGTACGGAATACCGCTTGCTTGAACAAGCTGCTCCGCTTCGTATTTGGTTCGGTGATAGGCGCTCGTGGCGTTTTCACGTGCACCCAGAGCACTCATATGGACAAAACGTTTGATTCCAGCTTGCTTGGCGGCCTCCAGTACATTTTTTGTGCCTTCTACATGGATACGCGAAAAGAGAATGCCTTTCCCCGGTTGTTCGCGAATAATTCCGACGAGGTGAATGACAGCATCGCAGCCTTGCATCGCTCTCATCAGTGATTCTTTATTAAATAGATCGCCAGTTGCTTCCGTTATATGCGCATTGGCGGTTTCGTTGTAGGAAAGCTTAGCTGTTGAACCAGCTCTGGTGAGGCAAACCGTCTCATATCCTTCTGCCTGCAAGCGCTCGAGTATACCCCTTCCAACAAACCCTGTGGCACCAGTCAGGAATACTTTCATGGAAAACCTCCTCCCGTTAAATCCTTCCAGACTTATTGTACAACAGGTGCAGCTTGTGGTGCTATCGATCGCTGTGTTGACCAAGGCGGTATAATGTAGGGAAAAGGGGGATATATTTATGGCACAACGCAAAGTACCTGTGGCCGACATTTTGGATAATTTGCAGCAGCTTTATCCGGATGCGCACTGTGAATTGAATTATACAACCCCGTTTGAACTTCTCATTGCGACCATTCTTTCTGCCCAATGTACAGATAAACGGGTGAATGAGATTACGGCACCCATGTTCCAGCAGCTAAACCAGCCGGAGCATTACCTTCATTTGACACAGGAAGAAATGGAAGAGCATATAAAAGGTCTCGGGTTGTATAAGAATAAGAGTAAAAACATTTTAGAGACCTGTAGAATCTTGTACGAAAAATACAATAGTGTAGTTCCGCAAACGCATGCCGAGCTCGAAGCATTGCCAGGGGTAGGGAGAAAGACTGCAAATGTCGTTTTGTCTAATGCATTCGGAATTCCTGCGATTGCGGTGGATACGCATGTATTCCGCGTCGGAAACCGGTTAGGCCTTGCGAATAGCGACAATGTGGACGAAGTGGAGCGTCAGCTCATGAAACGCATTCCAAAAGAGAAGTGGACGGATGCGCATCATTGGTTAATCTGGCACGGCAGACGTGTATGTTCGTCGCGCAATCCACAGTGCGGCAGCTGTACAATCCAATCCATGTGTAAGTTTGCACAAGCGGAAGCCAAAAAATCCAAAAAACCTGCAACCAAAAAGCCTGCAAAAGCAAAGTGAAAAACTTGATTTTCCACTTCTTTCTTTTCAAATCGGATGAATGGATATTGACAGTTTTCGCCGACTAGACGTACACTTATTTATAGTAATTCTAATCAATGACATTAGAGAAGCTTGTTCTTTTGTCTTGCGAAAGACTGTGGGGTGTAACAAGATGGTACAACGTGTGGAGAAAGCTGTTGAAATCCTGAAGAATACCGGGGTTCGCATGACACCACAGCGCCATGCAATTTTGACCTATTTGCTGGAAACGATGACTCACCCGACGGCTGACGAAATATATAAAGCCCTTGAAGGCAAATTCCCGAATATGAGCGTTGCAACGATTTACAACAATCTGCGAGTCTTTAAAGATGCTGGATTGGTTACAGAGCTCACTTACGGGGATGCGTCCAGCCGATTCGATGCCAATGTGGAAGAAGATCATTATCACGCAATCTGTTCCACCTGTGGTGCAATCAGAGACTTCCACTTTCCGTATTTGCGGGATGCAGAAGTAGCTGCTTCCAAAGACATCGGCTTCAAAGTAACCGGGCATCGTATGGAAGTTTATGGCGTTTGTGATTCCTGTCAAAAGAATCCCCACTAAGAATGTATTGGATGGATGAGCACCTCCTGCTTGAATCGGATAATCCCGGTGATGCAGGGGGTGTTTGCTTTTGGGGGACATAACCCTTTCTGTCGATATCTGTAACCTTTTGGCTTCTCATACGTCTTCTTCTTGGTAGGAAGCTTGTCCGTGAATTACCAGAATACAAAAGGTTGTGAATGGATTGAACCAACGCTATGATCGAAATAATGAGTCAAATCATACAGCCCAAGTCAGAAGACAGGCTTATGTACCGGGAAGCAGGTGGAGATTATGAGCAGGGAGTCGGGTAGAACTCTGCGACCAAGACGAAGAAAACGAAGGGTTTTTCGCACGATGTTTTTGTTAAGTTTTCTCTTGTTGGCCATCTTCGGCAGCATTTACTGGTTTTTTGTGCTCCGTGCCTCAACTGAGCATGTGCAGCCGTATGATGGAGATAAAAATGTGATTGTATACGAAGGCTCGCGGAAAGAGTCCTCGTATATATTGGAATCAGAGCAAATATTGCTGCCCTTTGATTTCATTAAAGAGAACATTGATCCAGCGATTTTTTGGGATGAGCCCACACGTTCCGTTATCGTCACGACGAAGGATAAGGTGCTTCGGATGGAGAGCGGAGAAGTTGTCGCCTATCTGAACAAAAAACCTGTGGATTTACTCGTTCCGGTGAAAGAGGTCGACGGCACACGCTATGTCCCGTTGGATCCTTTGGAAAAGCTGTATCCTTATTCTTTTGAGCGAAAAGCAGATACGGGTGTCCTGGTCGTCGAAAAAGAGGGCTACGAAATCCAGCAAGCGAAAGTGATCGCTGCCGAGGAAAAACAAGCAGTCCGTACCGGTGCTTCTCACCGAACCCCGATTGTAGCAGAGCTGTCTGCGGGTGAGGTTGTCGACGTTCTTGGCAAAAAGGAAAACTGGTATCGCGTTTTAAACGCCTCGGGAGTAGGAGGATTCATTTCAGAGAAAAGTATTGAGATGACGGATGTGCGCAAAGTCCAGCTGGAGCATTCGACTGCTACCGGACAACAACACGCTACTTGGAAGCCTGAGGGCAAGATCAACCTCGTATGGGAGCACGTCGTCAATAAAAATCCGGATGTTTCAAAAATTGGTGCACTACCAGGGGTAAATGTAGTTTCTCCTACTTGGTTTGAAATGAAGGATGCAGATGGAAATCTGTTGAACAGAGCCGATCCTGCGTACGTCAAATGGGCCCATAAGAGGGGCTACAAGGTTTGGGGTTTAGTTACAAACGGCTTTAATCCTGATTGGACGAAGTCCGTTCTCAGCAGCTATGACAAGCGAGATAAGTTAATTGCCCAACTCTTGTACTACGCTCATCTATACGATCTCGATGGTATCAACATCGATTTTGAGAACGTGTATTTAGAAGAGAAAGAAGAACTCGTTCAGTTTGTTCGGGAGCTGACGCCGTATCTCCATCAGCAAGGACTGACCGTTTCCATAGATGTGACGATCAAGTCAAACGCTAAGCAATGGTCCATGTTCCTGGATCGGAAAGCTTTGGCCGAAGTCGTCGATTATGTTGCGGTGATGACGTATGATGAGCATTGGGCAGCGAGTCCAAAAGCTGGTTCTGTCGCATCGTTGCCATGGGTGGAGCGAGGCTTGCAAGGAGTGTTGGAAGAGGTCCCTAACGAAAAACTGCTGCTGGGTGTACCTTTTTACACACGCTTGTGGACAGAAGCCAAGCAGGCTGATGGCACTGTGAAGGTTAGCTCCAAAGCTTATTCCATGACGAAAGCCCAGGAATGGATCAACGAACGCAAGCTGACGCCAGTTATGGATGAAGCTTCCGGTCAACATTACGTGGAGTACAAAGACCCGAAGGATGGCAACGTCTATAAAATGTGGATAGAAGATGTAACTTCTATGAAGAAGCGTATGGAGATCGTCAATAAGTACGACTTGGCGGGTGCAGCTTCTTGGCGCCGTGGTTTTGAGGTGCCGGAGATATGGCAAGCAATTGACGAGACTCTGAAATAAAAGACAGACAGCTTTCACGAAAGAAAGCCACCTGCACCCCGAATGCTCGGGAAAAAGCAGGTGGCTTTTTACGTATAGATGAAAGGAATCATATTATGTCTGGTTTTGTTGAGGATGTCCGTCTTCAATGCGTAAAGGTTGTCCACAAAACATACAGGCGTCTTCTTTACCCAACATCTTCGTGACTTTTTGGCATGAAGGGCATTGCACCTGTGGAGCCGAAGTGGAGACCATCCCGGAAATCATAAACAAGACTGTACTGCCCATTGTCAGAATGAACCCGATGATCAAAAGCAGCGTCATAAAAATGTAAGAGCCTTTTAAGAGGCTTCCAAGTAAAGGAATAAAGTCCAAATAACCTGCAAAAAATGCGTACCCTGTATACATCAGCAAAATGCCGATTACCATGCTCCAGTTGCCCCATGTGCGCATGCGTTTGATCTTGCTCAGGCGTTCTGTATTTTTCATGATCATTCCTCCTACCCTATAGTATAGCATACAAAGGATTTGTCTGTTGACAAGCAGGAAACGGACAAGACTTGTAGAATCCATAAGTTCAACCCAGGGGGCAGGGAGGAACAAGGCATGACTGTAAGGCAGACGTATCTGAAAAATCTCCAGCAGCGTTTGGATGTGCAAGCGGTGCTTGTTTTGAATGATTCGGATATGCTAGTCCCCTTTCGCGAGGGAATCTTTTATTTCGTCGTAGTAAATGAGCCCCAAGCTGATGGTAAAATCCGTCGCATGCTTTTTCAGGAACAAGTAATCATCGAGCAGCAAATCAGCACGTGGCAGCTGGAGAAGGGAGCCATCTGTGGTTTGGATGAACGACTTGCCGAGATGCTTCGAAGGGCAGAAATCGTTTGGGACAAAGAGCATTATATGAAACAAATGAAGCTGCGCCTGGCTAGTTTGTCATCTTCTCTTCAGAAAAAACATATCTGTAAGGAGTATTCCCAAATCCTTCGTTTTTTCCACGAGACAAAAGAGTTTTTGCAGCAAGGCATGATGCTGGATGCGCATCACTCTGCCATTCAAACGATTCACTATTTGGCTCGTCTCATTGTATATGAAGCGGGAGATCATCCTCAGCCAGCATTATGGACGCAAGTCAAACAGATAGATCCTTCTATTTATAAGTTGTATGAGGAGCTATCTTTTAATGCAGAAGCATTGGAGAAGCGAATTGAACTACTTGTACTGGCAATTGAATTTTGGATCGCATCCAGAACAAAGGAATCTGTTCGATACCTGGTTGAGCTTATGGAGACGAAATCAGGGCCTTGGCGTTTGGAAGAGTTGATGAACCACCCGATGATTCAAGAGGCAGAGATTGAGATTCCTCTCGTGATAGATAAGATGCTTCAGCGCTTGTTGATCCAAGAGATCGTATGCAAAGAAGGGGGAAATGGCGACAGAGAAACAGGTTTTATTTTAATGGGATAAAAATTTTTCAATTAGTGTTGACTTCTATTTGTGATCCATGCTATATTAACAAACGTTGCTGCTGCGCTAACGCAGAGCGGCCGAGAAAAAAGTTTAAAAAAACACTTGATTTCACAAGTGGTTATGTGGTAAATTAAGAAAGTCGCCTCTGGGCGATGAGGAAAAA